>JAZTZO010000048.1:0-95354 GCA_045637505.1 Muribaculaceae bacterium
GTCTCCTTTTTTTGTATTGCTTGTTTATCTACAAATTCACTCTTTGGGGCTACGCGCCCCAGCCGTTTGGCAAACCTGCGGTGTTTTTCATGTTATTATTTTTTTTACCGCAAATTTTGCACTTCGATTTTGAATGTAGGAAAATCTTTTGTGAAAATCGACTTAATTAAATATCTTTGTGATAGATAAATCAAAAAAGTTTGCTATGAAAAAAGGAATCTTTAATAAGTGCATTGTAACAATTTTTACATTGTTGATGATGTGGTTGCCTACTGAGGGGCTTGCACAACAGATGTATAATAGTTCGGGCTCTTTGATGGGCCGATATGAGAATGGACGATTATATAATCGGTCGGGTTCATACGTGGGTAATGTCAATGGCG
This sequence comes from Muribaculaceae bacterium, assembly GCA_045637505.1. Taxonomy (GTDB): domain Bacteria; phylum Bacteroidota; class Bacteroidia; order Bacteroidales; family Muribaculaceae; genus RGIG4079. Next base: position 384 of record JAZTZO010000048.1, read on the forward strand.
ATAGATTTTATGACCGCAGTGGTAGTTATATGGGATATGTGAGTGGAGGCCGATATTATGATCGTAGTGGCAGTTATCTGGGTTATGGTAGTGGTGATAGATATTATGACCGTTCTGGCTCATTTATTGGCCGAGTATCGGGCAGTTATATCTACAATCGTAGTGGCTCACTGATAGGTCGCGTGAGCAACGTCCCCCAATCGGTCGCCGTCGCAGTGTATCTATATGGAATGTTTGATATTTGGTAAGACAAAATCACCATCTATCCCCATGTTTGTGTGAGAAATTTCACACTTTTGTGCGATAGATGGTGAAAAATTATAAATTAAGGGTATCGCCATAAATTTTGTTAAGTATTAAAATAAGCAATCCGAAAGATTGATTTTTCCGTAGCCGGGCATAGTCGCAAAGTGGATATGTCAAGGCCCGAAAGAGAAAGTGGCTCAATTCTGAAAGAATCGTTAGTGTGTGAATATCAGTCATTTTACTCTTGTCGTTACATTTTACGCAATGCAATAAAAAATAGTTTAGATAATAAAATTTGACAATCTAAATAAAATTATATACATTTGCAAAAATGAACAGAGGTTCATATTTTTAGTGAGATATTAGGAGCGTTACGATATTATCCCCAATTTGAAATCTGGACAATTTCAACACTAAGGGATGATAGGCAATAATGCTCACGTCTTGAGTATATACACTTGTGAAAGTGTTAATATAAATACAAGGCGTGGGCTATTGTTTATTATTTTAGTGTGGGTAGTCCAGAACCTCAAATTGGATAATAATCAATAGCCTTCACGCTTTTTTGTTTTTAATTGGTATTAGAAGGCTGTACCAATAATTGTTATCTTAAATAAAATGGAAAAACAAAAAGATTATTTAAAAGCACACTTTTTAAGTCTTTATTGCATGGTTGTAGCTGATAATGATGTGTCGCCATTAGAGCTACAAGAATTGTATCGTATAGGTCATGAGTATTATGGATTGACTGACATGGAGATAAATTCAGCGATACTCTCAGAAGGGCAAGCATTTTATAATCCAGAGAAATTAGAAGATAAAATTTCGTACTTGTACCAAATGGCATTAATTGCAGCTGCTGACGGGGAAATACAACCGGAAGAAAAGATCTTATTAGAAAAATATGCGCTAAAACTAGGGTTTCAAGAAGAAAACCTATTAAAAATTTCAGACCTTTTATTGAACGAAGCGCTATCAAAAACCAAAATAGAAGATTTGTTTAACAAATTAAATAATTAGTCATATGCAAGAAAAAAACACAAAGTTTGGATTAAAGCATCTATTCTCTATTAAGGATTCAAATCCACCTTCTTTGCCAACGGAATCAACAAATGGCAATATTAAAAAAACAGGAGAAACATATAAACAATGGGGAACTAGATGGGCTGGACAAACAAATGCAACATTGGAAGCTCTTACACCTGCATTACAAGTTGTCATATGTCAACAGAAAAAAGAACAAGCAGAGAACACTGAATTGCAAGAACTAGAGAAAAACAAACTAAGATCTCAAATTGAGCAATTAGAAAATGACATCAAGCAAAAACAAAATGACAAAAAAATCGAGCAAGATAAAGTCGACAATTTGCAAGAGAAAATAAATGACAAGAATCGTGAAATTTCTGAACTAAAAACACAAAATGGAAGAAATCACTTAGCCAAAATTAATTTTGATATTGGCATTACAATAACATTATTCCTTGCTATATATTTATTTGTCTTTTATAGCTCTGCTAGTTATTCTGCATTTTTCAGAAGTTCAAGTTCCATAACTGCTGACGATATTGGTAATGCAATCTTTTATCCTCATGCAATAACTGATGCATTTAACACATCGTTTCTAGAGTTAATGTTAATAATCCTCATGCCTATAGTTTTTCTAGGCTTAGGCTATTTAGTACATCAATACACTCAAAAGAAAGGGATTGAAAAATATTTTAAAACATTTGCAATTTATGCCGTAACCTTTATATTCGATGGATTGTTAGCTTATGAAATTTCAAAAAAAATATATGAAATTGAGATTTTGACAAAATTAGGAGAGTTCCCCGAATATTCAGTAGGGATGGCTTTTATGTCTCCTGAATTCTGGATTATCATCTTTGCTGGCTTTATTGCATATATTATTTGGGGCCTCGTTTTTGACTTCACCATGGGGGCATATGCAGATTCAATTTCAAACAAATCTCATATTGAGGAATTGAAAAAAGTTATAGATCGAAAAGAAGCTAAATTAGATACAATTAAAACCAAGATACAAACAATTGATCAAGAAATAACTAGACTAAGCAATAACATCAGCGGCCTTAATTCTCGCATTAACAACACCGTTTCCATTAATTGGGATGCAATAAAACAAGAGCTGAACAATTTTTATCAAGGCTGGCTAGGCTATATGACGTTGGTAAACAAACCAAATGAGGAAATTTTAAGATCAAGAGAGACTTTTGATGATTTATGTAAAGAATTAACAAAATAGATTTTAGACATGAAAAAGTATATAATTTTTATGGGAGTACTTTTGGGTGCTATAATGTTCATTGCTTTTACTCATGGATGTGATAGCACTAACAATGAAACAAAGAGCATTGCTAAAAAACCTTTAAATATTTCGGTGTTTTTAGATTTGTCTGATCGTTTGAAAAATGAGACATCAGGGATGAAACAAAGCGAAAAAGATACTGCAATTGTGAATAATATTGTAGACTTGTTCGTGGAACGTGTTCTAGGAAACAAGATTATAGGCAGTAGCGATTGTTTTAAGGTGTTTTTTTATCCACAACCAAAAGATGGCAAAATAAATGAATTGGCAACAAAAATGGAGTACGACTTTGCAAAAATGGAAATGAAACTAAAAAAGCATGAGTTGGAAGCTATGAAAGGAGTAATTAATGCTAATTTAAATGAGATATACACTGCCACTATTGAGAATAACAAATGGCCTGGTTGTGATATATGGGGCTTTTTTAAGGATAAAGTAAAGCCATTATGCATAAAAAAAGATTTTCGAAATGTGCTTATAATTTTGACAGATGGCTATATATATCACGATACAAGTAAAATTGTTGAGGGGAATAAAACATCTTATATATTGCCGAGTGTATTGACAAGCTCAAACCCTGAACTAATTTGTAAAACCAAAGGGCTAGAAGATTTAGAAGTCTTAATTCTTGAAATCGATGATGACCCCAAAAAGAATGACAAGATAAAAGAATTAATTAGCAATTGGCTAAAAGAAATGGGTGTTTCTAGATATGAAATTCATAGTACAGATTTGCCTAATAATACAAAAAAAATGATAGAGGACTTTTTGAAATAACCATAATACGAGCAAGCATTGCCATTTGGCAATGCTTGCTCGTATTATGTGAGAAATTTTTCCTTTCTCCTCTTTCCTTTTTCCTATTTATTTCACTTCCCAGGTTTCGCCGGCGAGAATCATGTCGCGGAGTGATGAGAAGTTTTTCTTGGCGCGCACTTCGGCGATTTGTTTGTCGATTTCTTCGTTGTAAACCAACGCATCAACATCGCGAATTACACCCACAGCCAATGGCAAGTCGTAGCCGTCCATCATGGCCAATTGTTGGTGCAAGAAATTGCTTTGGCAATGTGCGTCGTGAACGAGCACATCGTCGATAGTATAGCCATCTTTGCCTATTTCAACGGCTTTCAAAAGAAATCCGTCTTGCACGATACCCATGTTTTGCTCTTTACCGAAAATCATCTTTTCGCCATGACGAAGGTGGATAGTGCGGTCGGCACGGAATTCTTTTTCGGTGATATAGTTGTGAATGCCGTGGTTGAAGATTACGCAGTTTTGAAGTATTTCAACTACCGATGTGCCTTTGTGTTGAGCGGCAGCTACCATCACCTCTTGTGTAGTGGCGAGTTCAATATCGATGCTACGAGCAAAGAAGTTACCACGAGCGCCAAACACTAATTCGGCTGGGATAAATGGGTCTTCGGTAGTGCCGTAGGGCGATGATTTTGACACGAAGCCGCGATCGCTTGTAGGTGAGTATTGGCCTTTGGTCAAACCATAAATCTTATTGTTGAGCAACATGATGTTGAGGTCGATGTTGCGGCGCACTGCGTGGATAAAGTGGTTACCACCGATAGCCAATCCGTCGCCGTCGCCCGATATTTGCCAAACGGTCATTTCGGGGTTGGCAACCTTGAAGCCTGTAGCGATAGCTGCTGCACGGCCATGGATAGTGTGGAACCCATAAGTGTTCATGTAATAAGGTAGGCGAGAGCTACAACCGATACCCGAGATAACGGCTGTCATGTGAGGAGCAACGCCTACTGTTGCCATTGCTTTGTGGAGCGAGTTGAGAATCGCGTGGTCGCCACAACCAGGACACCAACGCACCGATTGGTCGCTCTTATAATTGGCTGCTGTATATTTAGTTTCTTCCATGATTATTTGCCCTCCATAATTTTAGTTACTCCATCGATTACTTCTTTCACGAGGAATGGTTGACCTTGAACTTTGTTGATGCGTTCAAATTTCACTTCGGGGAATTTGCTTTGTAAGAAGTCGGCAAATTGACCGGTGTTGAGTTCGGCAACAATCACTCGTTTGTATTTGCTGAATACTTCGGCAGTATTAGCGGGGAGTGGATTGATATAGCGGAAATGAGCGAAAGCAACAGGTTTGCCATCTTTGTTGAGTTCTTCGGCTGCAGTGTATAGGTGTCCGAATGTGCCACCCCAACCAACTAACAATGTGTCGGCATCGGCATTGTGGCTAACTTCGAGGGCAGGGATATTGTCGGCAATACGCTCAATTTTTTCTTTGCGAATGTAAACCATCTTTTCGTGGTTGATAGGGTCGGTAGAGATTGCGCTTGTAACAGCATCTTTTTCAAGACCACCAAGACGATGTGCAAAACCTTCGGTGCCGGGGATTGCCCAATAGCGCACTTTGGTTTTCTCGTCGCGAATATATGGTTTCCAGTTGCCTTTAAGTTCTTCGGGAACATAGTTGGGCTTGATTTCGGGGAACTCGTCGGCTTCAGGAATGCGCCATGCCGATGAGCCGTTACCGATAAATGCGTCGGTGAGCAATACCACGGGAGTCATGTGCTCAACTGCGATGCGGCAAGCCTCAAATGCCATAGTAAAGCAGTCGGTAGGAGTTGCTGGAGCAACAACAGCCAATGGACACTCGCCATTGCGACCATAGAGCGCTTGCATCAAGTCGGTTTGCTCGGTTTTGGTAGGAAGACCAGTTGATGGTCCACCGCGTTGCACATCGATTACAACGAGAGGGAGTTCGGCCATTACTGCAAGACCAATACCTTCGCTCTTAAGTGCAAGACCAGGACCCGAGGTAGATGTTACAGCGAGATTGCCTGCAAAAGAGGCACCGATAGCCGAACAAACACCAGCAATTTCGTCTTCCATTTGACATGCTTTCACGCCGAGATCTTTGCGTTTAGCAAGTTCGTGTAGAATGTCGGTTGCAGGAGTGATAGGGTAGCTGCCAAGGAATAGAGGACGACCAGCTTTTTCAGAGGCCATAATCAATCCCCATGCAGTTGCTGTGTTGCCATTGATGTCGGTATATACGCCTGGTTTGATTTCGTCCGATTCGATGCGATAGGTCGAAACCGATGCGTGAATATTGTGACCATAGTCGTAGCCAGCTTGGATAACCTTTGCATTGGCTTCAAAAATGGCGGTTTTTTTGGCAAATTTAGTCTTCAAGTGGTGAAGGGCACTTTCGAGAGGACGGTCAAATAACCAACACACGAGGCCAAGGGCAAAGATGTTGCGACACTTGAGCATCGATTTGTTGTCGAGTCCGCTGTCGGCAAGTGCATTTTTTGTCATAGATGTTACGGGCACTTCAAGCACTTGAGCAGTGATGCCAAGTTCTTTGAAAGGCTCGTCGGTTTCAAATAACGCCTTTTTGAGGTCCGATTCTTTGAACGAGTCGATATCTACGATTATAACGCCGTTAGGCTTAAGAAATTTTACATTTTGCTTAAGAGCGGCAGGGTTCATGGCGATAAGAACATCGGCTTGGTCACCTGGGGTATATACGCCAGTACCTACACTCACTTGGAATCCCGAAACACCACTTAATGAACCTTGTGGAGCACGAATTTCGGCTGGGTAGTCGGGGAAAGTGGAAACTTGGTTGCCTATGCCAGCCGAAATATTGGTGAAAATATTTCCAGCAAGTTGCATGCCATCGCCCGAGTCGCCCGAAAATCTCACGACTACTTTGTCGAGAACTTTAACATTGGTTTTCTCTAACATAACAATTCTATTTAAGAACTAAAATTTAGTTGTTTTTACGCATGTATAGTATGTATTATACAAAATACAAAGGTAATAAATAATTTATTATGCGAGCTTTTTTATTGGTAAAAACAACACATTAATAAAGAATTATCGGTAAAAATTTTTCTATGTGAGGAATAACTATTAATTTTGCAATTCGGAATATGGCTACTCGCGTAGTAGTTAGCTGGTTTTAAATAGTATAAATAAGAAAATATTAAATAAAATGGAAACAAAAGAACCTAAAAATCAGGTTAATGAAGCAGCTGAACAAGCTGCAGCGCAAAAGAAAGCGCAAATGATTAAAGCAGTGAAATATGCTTCTATCGTAGTAGGAGCAATTGTGGCTGTTGTGTTGGTATATATTTATGCAGTTCGCAATCCAGCTATTGAAGGTGGAAACGAAGCTATCGGTCAAGCCGACTTTGCTTTGATGGAAGCTAATGGCGACTCAGCTAAAATGGCCGAAGTGCTTAAAAAATATGAAGCTGTAGCTCAAAATCATGGTCAAGCTGCAGGTAATCGTGCTAATTTGATGGCTGCTATCGGTCTTTACGAAAAAGGTGACTATCAAAAATGTCTTGAATATCTCGATGCATATTCATCAACTGGTGCAATAATCGATGCTGCTGCTTATTCATTGAAAGGTGACTGCTTTGTGAATTTGAAAAAATATGACGAAGCTATCAGCGCATTTGGTAAAGCTATCTCTACCTCAAACGAAAATCCTCAATTGACTCCTTATTTCATGTCAAAACAAGCTCGCGTGTATAACGAAAAGAAAGAGCATGCTAAAGAACTTGAAATTTATGAATCAATTAAGAATGACTATCCTAAATATTCAGGAATGGACATCGATAAATTTATCGAACGTGCTAAAGCTCTTGTAGAAAAGAAATAAAATTTGTTTTCATAATAGTTTGGAAAGGTGGAACGCAAAATCATGTGTTCCACTTTTTTTAGAATTAATCTTGGTCGGGCTCAATTATAAGCCATATTTTTATGAGTAAAACACAAAATAACATCAACGAACTTGAAACAAGCCCAGTGGGGCAACTCCTATGGAAATATAGCGTTCCGGCAGTGGTGGGAATGCTTGTGATGTCGTTATATAGCGTTATTGATCGCATATTTATAGGACAAGGGGTGGGGGCCGATGCTATTGCTGGGCTGGCTATCACTTTCCCAGTGATGAATATTTCGGCAGCGATAGGTATTCTCATTGGAGCAGGTGCTGCCGCTCGCATTTCAATATTATTGGGCGCTAAAGATTATCATGGCGCCGATAATGTGCTGGGTAACACATTGGTATTGATTGTGATAAACGGATTGGTTTATACCTCCCTTTTTGGAATTTTTATCGATGAGATATTAATGCTATTTGGTGCAAGTGAAGCCACTTTGCCCTATGCTCACGACTTTATGTTGTGGATGCTGCCGGGCATGTTGTTGACCAACATCACATACAGTTTCAATAGCATCATGCGCAGTTCGGGCTATCCTACTAAAGCGATGATAACGATGATGATAGGGGCTGTTGCGAATGTTATTCTCGCACCTATATTCCTCTTTGTTTTTGATATGGGAATCAAAGGTGCTGCAATAGCAACCGACATTTCAATGGCAATATCGGGGGCATTTGTGATGGTTCACTTCTTTGACAAAACAAAAACGCTACACTTTGTGCCAGGCACTTATCGCTTGCGATGGCGCATTGTGTGGCCCATCATTGCCATAGGGGCTGCTCCAAGCCTTGTGAGTGCTGCAAGTAGCGCCATCACAGCCATTATCAACACTACTTTATATAGATATGGTGGCGATGTAGCAGTTGGTGCAGCTGGGATATTCGTCACATATACCTCATTGCTCACAACGGTTGTGGTGGGTATGTGTCAAGGATTGCAACCTATTATAGGGTATAACTATGGCGCTGGACGCTTGGATAGGCTCAAACGCGCATTTTGGTTGGCAACGGGTGCGAGTGTGTTGATTACAGTTGTAGGTGCTGCGTTTGGACAATTGTTCCCAGGATTGATTGCTCGTGCATTTACTGTTGATCAAGAGTTGATATCGGCCACAATCAACGCACTATCAATATCGTTGACATTATTCTATGTGGTGGGATTTCAAATCGTTTCCACAACATTCCTTCAATCAATAGGATTGGCAGGGAAATCAATTTTCCTCAGCCTTGTACGCCAAGTGATATTTCTCATTCCCTTCTTGATGATATTGCCCAAGTCGTTTGGCCTTGATGGAGTGTGGGCTTCATTCCCCACGGCCGATGTGTTTTCAACCACAACTGCAGCCCTAATGATATGGTGGGAAATGCGCCAACTCGGCAAACGAGAACGACTCGTTAGGGGTTGAGAAAGGGAAGATTAGAAATTTTAGAGATTGATATTAAACAAATATATAACCCAAGGCGAGCCAATCGGCTCGCCTTGGGTTGTTTATGATGGGATAGTCTTTGGCTAAATGCGTCTTGTTGAGGAGTATTGATGTTAATTGTTGAAAGAATCCATGTGCCAAAAATGTTATTTTTTCCTCTTTTTACTTGCTTTCTTTTTTTGGGGTGTTTGCTTTTTTTGTTGAGTGAAGTCTATATAAAACATAATACCAAGAGACGATTGTTTGATGTTGATTTCAAGTTCTTTTTTCTTTGGGAATGTAATCTTATATTCATCGTAGAATTTATTATCATCAAGTTTTTGGTATTTTCCGCCTACTGCAACAAACATGTCGCGGAGCTCAATTACCTTAGCTAGGCGTTCATTGTCTTTAGGAATGCGAGCATAGAGTTCGTATGATGATTTGCGATAACTAACATCTACTCTGCTCACATTGCAGATTGTGAATCTAATATCACCGATTGTATGAAACATCTCATTGTCGTTGAATCTATAACAAAAGTGCTCTTTTTCGTTGGCAAAAATATTATCTTTATAATTAGTTATTACTCTATTAGATTTGAGTTGCTCAAGATGGTTGATGACTTGTTGCTTATCCCATGAAAGAATGTCAACGGAGTTTTGCATATTTGCGAGTGGGCGTTTTATGATATTTTCAATTTGGGCTAAGATATTTTTTGCCGATGAAGATTTATCATACCAAAAGTTTAATGATACATGTATGTTGTTGAGTATCATTCTGATGGTTAGGCCAGGAAATTCTTTAAATGTGAAAGCAGCAGATGTGGCATAGCCTTTTACCTTGCCAATGCTTTTCCCCCCGGCATTCATGAATGTTATAATAATATTGTTAAATGTAGTTTTGGCATCGGTCGTATTGTCAAACCCTCGCACATAAGTGATGCTTCGGTCGTCGTTGGGCTTGAAAATTACTTGTCGAAGGTTAAACATCGGACTATACCCAAAGATGTGTGGATAGCCGGGATCGTCGATGAAATCATAAACAACCGATTTGTCTTTTTGTGTGATTATTTCAAGTTCGCCATAGGTTTTTTTATTTACGATATCATCAAATTCTTTGATAGTCATCGTAGTGAAATCTTTGCTACCATAGGTGAAACTTGGTTGCGTATATGCCAGCTTTATGTGATGACGCACAATGTCGGGACTATCCAGGTCTTGAGCCGAGAGTTGTGGCGAAAATGCAAAAATGGTTGCGACTATCAACCATGCATAAGTGATTTTTTTGAGTAGAGAATGTTTTTTCATGGTGTAAACTTGTTTTTGGTTAATAAAATAAAGATGTGAGTCCAATCACACGGACTCACATCTTGTATAATAGGGAAGGAATTACTTAATGATAAGTTTGCCTACAGAAGTTGCGTTTTCGGTGATAACGCGCACGATGTAGATACCTTGGTTAAGGTTGGCAGTTTCGATAGCAGTTGTACCTTCGATAGCGACTGATTCAACCATTGCACCACCAATGTTGTAGATCTCAACTTGTGCAGCACCTTCGCATTCGATGGTTACAGGAGCGCCAGCTTCGGCAGGGTTGGGGTAGAGTTTAACCTCATTTGTTGGGCTATTGATGATGTGTTCCACGCCTGTTGGGTCGCCATAGAGTTGTTCAAGAACAGGGATTTGAATATTGTATTCAGTGCCAGTAGTTGAAGTGCCCATATCGAAACGAATGTTAGAGATGGTAATAGGATAACTTGCGTTATTTTCTACATCAACAATGCTTGTGAAAGGAACAACAAATGATGTCAATTTGTTTTTAGGGATATCTTGGTCGGTAATGATGAGGTTTCCGCGGTTGCCAAGTTTGTCGGCAATAGCGATTTGCATTTTTGTGATAGGAGCATCGCCAGGGTTGATGTCAACACGCACACCATAAGGCAAGCTGTAGGTGGTAGCTGTGCTTGTTGCAGTGATATAGTTAGAGCGGGCATTAACACCGGTATATGTTAGGTTAAAGCCAGTTCCGTTAGGAGTCATAGCGATGTTTTTGCCACCCGATTGTTTCAATTTCCAATCATCGGTAACGATTGATGGGAAAATTGCTTGACTTTCGTCTTCGGGTATTTCGACGGTGATATTTACCTCGTCGGTAAAATTGGGCGATGTTCCTGAAAGTGTAACGCTACCGTTTTTGTAGCCATATACAAGGCCGTCCTCAACATTTGCAATATTGGCATCGCTTGAAGCCCAATCAACCGAAGCTGCATTTACTTCATAAGTGAAATTGCCAATAGTCGCGTTCATTTGGATAGGATAACCACGACGGTCGTCAACGATGTAAGAGTCAGAGATAAGATTTACATCTGATTTTACGGTTGTAACGAGTTGTTTGGTTTGAATGCCATTATATTCGGCATAAAGGTAACCTGTGGCTTGTTCATGAGTAGCGGTAAAGATGCCATCTTTCATTGTTCCGATGTGAGGGTCGCAAGTGACAACAGCTTCAGCCACATCTTTGCTCTTGAGTAGCCCATATTGGTTATAGGCATAAATTACAGGGCGGAATGTTGCTGTGATAGGAACTTTGTAGGCGCGAGGCTCAAATGCGAGAGTTGCAAATGTGTCATCAACAGGCGCTTTTGAGAAGAAGATAACACCATTTCCTACATAGCGTTCAGTGCCATCCGATACATGGTTTTTGATTTCTTCGTTGATATACATACATGAAGAGCCTCCACCGTCGAGGTTGATACCATCCCATGCTCCAAGGGCTTTCAACACAAGACCTTGGTCGTCGAGAGTGATACCTGCCGAGATTGATGAGCGACCATCGATAACAACCGAATAGATTTTAGTTTTTTCTTTATTGATACCCATAAATGTGCGAGGGTGACACTCGGGGTTGCCGATGTTGGTGATTTCGCCATTTTTGAGTATTATATGACCACTACCACCTATAGCTTCATCAACATCGATATGGTCGGGGAATTCGTTGGTAGAGGTGCGTAGTTGGATAGAGATTTCATCACCAGGAGCCATAGCGGCAAGGAAGTCGGCCGATGTGCCCACGCCGTGAAGAATTGCAGCATTTTGAGGGATGGCTGCTTGTCCGGGGTTATCGCTCACGCTTTCAATTACACACTCAAGTGTGCAATTTGATTTGTAACTGAGGTTAGAGCCATCTTTAGCTTTTATAACTGCTATTTTGCCACCAGTCGAATACATGTTCATGTTTTTACCAAATGCATTGGTGAAAAGTGAAAGCAAGTTGGGGTTAGCAGTGGGGTCGGTAGTAAACTCAAGAGTGAGCATGTTGAGTGTGTGAAGGCGAGTTGTGTTGCCTTTATGAGTCACAAAACTGTTGAAGTGAACATGGTCAATGTAAGGCACACGATCGGGGGTGAGAACCAACAATGGGTGGCTCACTGGATTGAACACGATTTCGCCATCGCAATAAAGTCCCATGCGAGATATACCTGTTTGATTTACAGTAGTAGTGAAGAAGTCACCATTGTGAGCAGCAATCATGTCGTGACCTGGAGAGTTGAAACGAGCATACATGCTTGAAGGGCGTTCGGTAGCAACAGCAGCTTCGCCACCATTCACCACCTGCATATCCACATAGGGATTTGTGAGATCCATCTCAAGCACATGGATGGTCATCGGACGATCGGGAAGACGGTAGAATGCGTATTCGCAACCTGGACCAACACTATGTTTTGGAATGATAGTGTCAATAACATAGTCTTTGCCATTGACATACATTGTGTTTTGTGCCGATGCAAATGCGCCACATGTAGCAAGTATTGCAACGACCGATAGAAAACGGTAAAGTCTTTTCATATAAGGTTAATGTTTTTGTGATTAGTATATTATTGAGTAAAATTACAATATTTACTTTTATTTATAAATAAAAAAAGTCTTATTTTATGATATATTAACATTGGAATTATAGGCAAAAACAACTAAAAGTTATTAAAAATCGCATTTTAGTGCCGATTTTTTTGTGTTTTTTGTGATATTGTTGTAATTTTGCGCAGAATTTAATGATTTTATTAGAAAAATGAAAGTAGCAATTGTTGGCGCAAGTGGCGCAGTAGGTCAAGAGTTTTTACGAGTTCTTGACGAGCAAAATTTCCCTCTTGATGAATTAGTGCTTTTCGGCTCAAGCCGTAGCGCAGGTAAAACATATACATTCCGTGGCAAGGAAATCACGGTAAAAGAACTTAAGCATAACGATGATTTTAAGGATATTGACATAGCCTTTACATCGGCTGGTGCAGGAACATCTAAAGAGTTTGCCGAAACTATCACCAAATATGGCACAATAATGATTGATAATTCAAGCGCATTTCGCATGGATGAAGATGTGCCCTTGGTTGTGCCCGAAGTGAATGGTGATGACGCATTCAATACTCCTCGCAATATTATTGCTAACCCCAACTGTACTACCATCCAAATGGTTGTGGCTCTTAAACCACTCAACGATATTTCTCCTATCAAACGCGTTCATGTTGCTACCTATCAAGCAGCAAGTGGAGCAGGTGCGGCTGCTATGGATGAGTTGGTAAAACAATATGCTCAACTCCAAAATGGCGAAGAGCCTACAGTAGAAAAATTTGCATATCAGTTGGCTTACAATGTGATACCTCATGTAGATGTGTTCCTCGACAATGGTTACACCAAAGAGGAAATGAAGATGTATCACGAAACAAAGAAAATTATGCACTGTCCCGACCTTGATGTGAGCGCTACATGTGTGCGTGTGCCTGTAATGCGTGCTCACTCTGAGGCGATATGGATTGAAACCGAAGCTCCTATCTCGGTAGAGCAAGCTCGCGAAGCATTTGCAAAGGGCGAAGGTCTTGTTGTGGTAGATGATCCTGCCAACAAGAAATATCCTATGCCACTCGAAATCGCTAATCAAGACCCTGTGTATGTGGGACGCATTCGCAAGGATATTACCAACGAAAACGGACTATCATTCTGGGTCGTAGGCGACCAAATCAAGAAAGGTGCAGCACTCAATGCAGTGCAAATCGCACTCTATATGATTGCCAATAAAAAATAATAACTCTTGCAATATTGATTAAATAGGTAAATAGAAATTCTCTTACCATAACAGCGCCCGAGAAGGAACTTCCCCTCGGGCGTTTTTATGTTTAATGATTAGTGTTCCTTATTCATCAAAATTGAGGATTACCCTTTAATGGAATGAAAACTTTTATAAAGTTAATTCCGGTGTAAGAATTCCCTATTTTTTTTAGTTTATAGTCATTAATAGTTGATAGAATTTTTGCAATAGTCTTTTCATTGAGTGCGTCAGATGCAATCTTTGTTAATATGAGATTTGAACATATTACTTGTCCTGATTTGTCAACTACAATTTCGGCAACTCCAAAATTATCTAATTTATTTAGAATTAAAACCGAATTGTCAATGCATTTGTTTATTTTAAGATTTAAATCTGTAATGTAATTTTCTTTAAGTATTTCATCAGAATAAATCGCGTTGGTGCTAGTATTCGCGTATTTTTCGTTAAGATTATCTCCTTTATCGATATAATATTTTACGCGACTATCTTTGATATATTCGGTTTTGAGTTGGGGCTCAAAATAATTATATTTTCTATTATAAATATTAGATAACCCTTGATTTAGTAGGTTGATTAATTTAGGGATGTTTTTTTGTGGGTCTTTGAGTTTTGAACTTTTTGTGTAGTCTAAATCTTGATAAATTATGACTGATTTCCCTATATAATTAGTGGGATTAATGATTGATATATCGATTTGGCAGCTCCATTTGTCTTTTTGAGGATTGTAACTTAATGTTATGGCAAAAAGACTTCTAGAAGAAATTAATTTTTTATAAGAGATATATTCATTTTCTTTACTTAATCGTAATTTTGAGGTGTTTTTATGGATATCTTCGAGTATATTTATTATTGATTTTACATCATCATAAGACATAGATATTCCTAGAGAGGAAATAGCATCTGAAATGTTTAATTTAAGATAATAGTCTTTTGAAGGACTATTTAACGGGTAATGCTCAAAAAGTGAAATATTGATGTTGCCAATTGAGCCTATTTCTGAGAATACTTTAGTAACCATTGGTGATTCTTGAATTGAATCGGGTAATGATTTTAAAAACATGTTATAATTTTCACTTTCGTTGCTTTCTGCGTAAATAGAATCATTTATACCTGGAATTTGTGCGTTTGCGATAAATGAAACAGTAGCAAATAGAATTAAAAATATCTTTTTCATAATTTAAAAGGTTGTGATTAAATAACGATATACAAATATACTAATTTTATTTTAAATCCCCAATAAACGACTCACGCCCGAGAGCGAGGCTATCGGGCGTGAATGGTGAAATATTATTCTATTGCGAATTTATTTCTTTGTTGCTGCTTTTTTCTTTGCAGGAGCTTTAGCTGCTGGTTTTTCGGCAGGTTTGGCTTTCTTTGTTGCACATTTTTTTGCTGCAGGTTTTTTGGCAGGAGCAGGAGTTGCTTCTTCGGCTTCGGCTTTTGCCAATGCTTCGCGCAATTTGTGCTCTTCGTTGAAGTGCTCAATGTTTTTGCGCATTGAGGTCAACTCTTTGTTGAGTGCTTCAATTTCTCGTGCTTGGTTGCGAATAGTTGTAAGCAATGCGTTCAACTCTTCGTTTTCGATTGAAAGAGGATATTGTTCTTCTACACGCACGATGAAGTCGGCAAGCACATTCATGTAGTTAGTGAACGCTTGGAATGGAGTTTCATAGGGAGAGAAGTGGCTATGCACAGCGCCGTCGCTACCATGGCGAGTTGACATATAGAAGAAGTGGTCGCTTGCTTGGAGGTAGTTCCAATCTTGCTTAATGCGACGGTCATCGCAAAGGCGCACGCGTTCGGCTACCGAATAAAGTTTGTTGAACGCTTCATTTTGCAATTTGTTACCAAGCCAAGCCGATGTGTCGCGAGCTTCGTCGGCCCAAGAGATTGGGTGCATTACGCTCAATTCGCCTACAGGCTTGATTTTTGATATTGCTTCGCTTGGAGTAATGAAGTCAATGCCAGCCTCGGCAGCAAAGCGAGGAAGTGCTTCGAGGAATTGGAAGATGCCTGTTTCGCGACCTTGCATTTCGCCAAATGTCTCAAGGTTCATAAACAAGTTTATGATTTGTTCTTCTTGAGGAGTTTCGGCAATCCAATTGATATATTTTTCGGCAGTCAATGGGTAAGCATCCCACTCAAAATTGCTGAAACGGAATGCGATATCATCGCTGAGTTTAGAGTTTTTCAACAACATTTTGAGTTTAGGAGCCGAAGCTGCTGAATATACATAGTTGGGCGATTTCCAACCAAGGATGTGTTTAGCACCTTCGGTGATAACACCTTTATATCCCATAGCAGCGATTTGAGGAGCGAGGTCGTCGCAATAAATCAACTCGGTGTTGCGGAATACTTTGGGTTTAACACCAAATAGGTCGTTGAGTTTCTTTTCGTGGTCTTTCACTTGCGCCATAAATTCTTCGGGCTCGGTGAGAGATGAAAGAGAGTGAGCGTAGGTTTCGGCGAGGAACTCAACTTTGCCAGTGTCGGCGAGTTTCTTGAGTAGGTCGATAAATTCGGGCACATATTGCTCGCATTGTTCGAGAGCCACACCTGTGATTGAGATAGCACATTTAAATTTGCCTTTACCTTCTTGAATCATATTGAGCAATGTTTCAGCGGCAGGCATATAGCTACGATATGCTATGCGAGAGATGATGTCATCGTTAGCAAAATCGTCATAATAGTAGTGGTCGTTGCCAATGTCAAAGAAACGATAGCGTTTCAAGCGAAATGGCTGATGAATCTGGAAATAAAAACAGATTGCTTTCATAATCTATATTGTTTTGTTATGTATTTACTGTGTTGATTAATAATTGTAATAGCTTAATACCTTGCGATATATGTCGATAACTTTGGCTCCGGCTTTATCCCAAGTGATTTGGTTCACTTCATAAAGGCCATCTTCGCGAAGTTGTTCATACATTGCTGGATAGGTTACAATCGAGTTGATGGCATCGGCCATTGCGTCAATATCCCAATAGTCGGTTTTGATTACATTGCTGAGGATTTCGGCACAGCCCGATTGTTTTGATATAATCGATGGCACACCCATCTGCATTGCTTCGAGAGGCGAGATGCCAAATGGCTCTGACACCGATGGCATGATGTACACATCCGATGCTTTAAGCATTTCATATACTTGTTTGCCTTTTTGGAATCCGGGGAAGTGGAATCGGTCAGAGATACCACGTTCGGCAGCAAGTGCTATCATTTTATCCATCATGTCGCCACTACCAGCCATTACGAAACGCACATTGTGGTTGTTTTTCAATACCTTTGCGGCTGCTTCCACAAAGTATTCGGGACCTTTCTGCATAGTGATACGACCGAGGAAGGTAACCACTTTTTCTTTAGGCTTATTGGCTGTTACGGCAAGTAATTCGGGACTTAATGGCTCAACGGCGTTGTGTACGGTGGTAACCTTTGCTGGGTCGATGCCATATTTTTCAATTACGGTGCGACGAGTGAGGTCGCTCACGGTGATGATATGGTCGGCGTGGTGCATACCATCAAGCTCGATGCCAAACACAGTGGGGTTTACATTGCCACGCGAGCGGTCAAAGTCGGTTGCGTGAACATGAATCACCAATGGTTTGCCTGTTACTTGCTTTGCGTGAATTCCGGCAGGGTAGGTGAGCCAGTCGTGAGAGTGAATGATGTCAAACTCTTCGGCGCGAGCAATCACACCTGCCATTGTAGAGTAATTATTAATCTCTTCGAGTAGATTTTCGGGGTAGCGTCCCGAGAATTCAATACATCCAAGGTCGTTGGTGCGCATATAGTTAAAGTCGGCATAGATATTATCTCTCAAACGGAAATAATAGTCGGGATCCATAAGATGCCCAATGCGACCTTCGACATATTCGCGATTTACATCACGCCATGCAACTGGCACTTGTGATGCGCCAACGATTTTTGCAAATGTACGTTCTTCATCGCCATGAGGTTTGGGGATGACAAACGTGATATCCATATCGCCACACTCCCACATACCCTTGGTGAGACCATAGCTGGCAGTTCCAAGACCGCCGAGGATGTGAGGTGGAAATTCCCACCCAAACATTAATGCTTTCATAATCTTTACGTCGGTAATATGTTGAGTGATTAAATAGTTAATTTTTTTAGAGTGCGCAATGTGCGAAGCACTTCGGCTACATTAGTTGCATGCGATATCGCGCCACGGCCGGCAAATGGTGGGTTGCCGTCGTATAATTGCGACAACGAGCCGATACATCCTTGCGACATTTCATCTTCAAAGCCTATGAGCATGCGGTCGATATATGATACACCGCTCATGCCGAAGACACGGAGATAAGCATCGGCATAGAATCCCATCAACCATGGACGGGCAGGGCCATTGTGGAGTGAGATTTCGCGATCCTCGGGAGAGCCAAGGTAGAAAGGACGATATCCATAGCTGCGAGGCGAAAGTGTGCGCAAACCCTTTGGAGTGAGCAATTCGCGAGTAGCAACATCGAGCACGCGTTTGCGTTGACGACGATCAAGTGGTGAATAGTCAAGACCTATAGCAATTACCATGTTGGGACGCACCGATGGGTCGGCATATGTGCCGTTTACATAGTCATATAGGTAGCCATAGTCGTTGAGGAATGTGTCAATAAATGGTTGACTGATTTTCTCAACTTGAGCCATGCACTTGTCGTGGAATTCTTGGCGAGTCTCATCGTTTTCGCATAATGTTGCAGCAAAGCGCAATGCGTTATACCACAAAGCATTAAACTCTACGAGATAGCCTGTGCGAGGAACTACGGGCTTGCCCCACATCATTGAGTTCATCCACGACACAGGTGTTGAGGTGCCTATAGTTGACACCATGCAGTTTTCATCGACTTGCAAGTTGGGGTGATTGTTGTCGAGGATATAGTTGATAATTTTTTCAACCAATTCCATATACACCTCGTGAGCGGCATCGGTGCTAATGCTTTTAGCATATTGTTGTATAGCCCATATAGCCCATAGAGGGATATCGGGAAGGTCAATGCCATGAATGCGGGCGCTCAATTCGCCAGTTTCCATGAATTTTATGAGCTCGGCACTTGCTGTAGCCATGATTGACTCAAAGTCATCTTTGTGGTCAATGGCGAGTGTAGTGCCAGGGAGCGACATGAAAGTGTTTCGAGCCAACACTGTGCCCCATGGATAACCCGAAAGGATGAAATCGCCCTCGTTCTCTTTTAGATAGAACTGTTTTGCCGCATTTTTCAAACAATTGAAGAAACTTGAACGGCATGTGCGCGATGCGATTTCTTTTTCATACATTTTGTTGAGCGAACGAGGCGATACCTCTTCAACCCCAGCCGAGAAGATGATTGATTCGCCCTTCTTAATGGGGACTTCGAAATAGCCTGGCACCCAAAGGTCTTCGGTGTAGGGCACTCCTCGCTCAAGGTCTTTTACATATTCAATGTCTTTATACCAATGAGGGTCGTTGACCCATTTGGCTTTGTGGCTAAATTGCATGTAGAGAGTGGGGTAGCCGTTGTATAGACAACTTGCTATGCCATTGGGGACTTCATTGCAAGCTGTGTTGAGGCTTGAATTGGCAATACACAACTCGTTAGACTCGCGGAACGCCAAGAACGGACGGAACTGCAATGTAGTGGGCGAATGCGCTTCAACCAATGTGTAGCGAATTAAAATGCGGTTTTCGTGTGAAATGAAAATCTTCTCTTTTGTAAGAATTACACCACCTACACGATATGTAGTGCGAGGCACACTTTCGCAGTCAAACTCGCGAATATACTTGTGCCCATTGGGGCTATAAACCCCACCTTGATAACGATGTAAACCGAGATTAAATGGAGCACCATGTTGTATCACTGTTTCATCGAGCGACGACAACAACACATGAGGCTTATTTCCCATCTCTGCAATGGGAATCACCAGAAGTCCATGTTGTTTACGGGTGTTACAACCCACAACACTCGTACAGTGATATGCACCCGATTGGTTGGTGCGAAGCATCTCTTTGGGAAGAGATTGCTCCAAGTTAATCATAAGGTTTTTATCAAACTTAAGATAACTCATTATTAGTATTTTATTGTTAGATGTTTAGTGTTAAGGTATTAATCTACGAAATTCGCAATTTTTTTCCAATTTAGCAAACTTTTCTTCAACTATTTGCCCATTTCACGCTTTTTTACTTTATTAATTCGAGCATTCAAGCCATTTTCTTGATATTTTGGCAAAAATACAACACCTTTCCCAAAATACTCAATTTCAAAATCATGCAATTACAAGAAAGATTCCATTGTTAAAAAACTCAAAAAGGAGGATATTTTATTGAATATTCCATATAAATTATAGATATTTGTAAAAATAAAGGTGATAATTCCTTAAACTAAAAAGCACCATGAAAATAACAAGATTAAAGATGCTTATCTTGTTTTGTGTTATTGTTGTGGGCTCATTGATGGGAGAGGGATTCAATGCCTCATCGCAACCCTATCGTTATGGTGGCAAGGAATTGTAGAGGGCTTAAACCTTAGCGACTTTGGAGCTCGTTGGCTAGACTCCCCCAGTGGCACATTTACCACCATGGATCCATTGTGTGAAGACTTCCAACATCTCTCTCCATACCTCTACTGTGCCGGCAACCCCATTAAATACATTGATCCGAGTGGAATGGTATTTACTGATGTGGCTCAACAATATGCAAATAAATTAATAACTGAAGCAGTACTAAAAATTGTTGGAGCGATAACAAATAAAGATGTTGACTGGAATGTTGTAAGTCAAGCATCCAGTACCATAAATGAAGTAATAGCATTAAAAAACTCAAGCCAAGAGTATGATGTAGTTGAAGATCGCAGTTTAGGTGCTAATTATGCAACTACTAGGGCGAACTATAGAAATAAAAGAATTGAAATTGCATTAGGAGATAAGGATGTCTCAATAGATTTAATCGCACACGAATTTAAACACCTATATCAATTTGAGACAAGCGATTATAGTATTGGGCCAAAGTTGTCTTCTGAACCCTGTAATTTTTTCTATGACCAATATGACGAAATAGAGGCTTATGGTAGAGGGGCGATATTTGGAGGCCCCGAGTTTCCAACAATACAATCACTTCCTGCTAAATATAGTAATTACCATAATAAAAAGATGAATGCGACGCGTCATCCTAACATAAAAAAATAATCAGAGGCCCTATAATAAAAAAAAATAATAGTCTTCAGAATATTTCAAAATCAATAAAACATGTATTTAGAATCCATGGGAAAACATATTGGCCTAATTAGTGCATCTCTACTATTAACTGTATTTAGTGTATATGCCTCGATTGATGGATTGTATCTGTCGGAGTCGTTTTTGTATGGTAGAAGAGAATTTATATTGGAATTAAGTCAAGATGGGACTTTTTATTCAATGAAAACTCCAATGAAAACTCTTGGAGGCGAATGGACTTTGCATAATGATACGATAGTGTTATTTTATGATGAAGTTCCACCAGAAGATGCCATATGGACATATTCATTTAATGGGTTATATGATAACGATACATTACTATATAAAAATGATACATTGTATTCGATAAATAATATTAATCATGCGTATAATAATATTTTAACCAAAGGGGAGTTGAAAAATAAAAGTTATCTCTGGTTAAGAGGGCGGGCTGTTGCAGATCTTGCAAGTCTTGATGTCGTTTTAAATGTGGCAAGCAACCAGTTTCCATTTCTGTTTTTGGGATTGATAAAGGACTCAAATGTGAATTGGCTCATTATTCAAGAAGAAATGGATTGCTATAAAGTGTATTCTGGATGTTATGAGAAACATCAAGGTAGATCTAATGGTAAATTAAATGAAGTGGATAAGGTAGGTGGTAAGAATAAAATAATACAATGGGGATTGGAAAATCTTCCTGCTGAAGTAACCTTTTTAGAAGTGGATAGTGTGAAAAATACAGACGACACCGTTTTAAGGATTTTTTTAGAGGTATATGATGCCAATTGCCATAATTTATATGAAAATAATAATGCGACCAATATTTCTTATAAAGGTGAATGTGGAAAAAACTTTATGGAAAATTTAAGAAATTTAATAAATCTGATGCTAAGTTATTTTGAAAACTAAAGAACTCATGAGACGTATGAAAAATTAAAAAGAAGAATATATAGTTATGAATTATTTTGAAGATAAAAACATGGCTGTAATAACGACATCGTTTGTGCTTTCTGGGTCTCAAATAATTTTAGCTTTTCATTATGAGAACGATGGATTATGGGAATTCGTTAGTGCCGAAGATGTTAAAGAGGGAGACTATAAAGTCGTTTCATTAGATGAGATTTTATTAATAAATTCATCTATTAATGAATTATCTGCAATGGCTCCCGGCTTTTATGCAAAAAGAGATTGTTATCAAGAAGATTGGCAAATCTCCAAAATCTTATAGTATAGTGTAGAGTGTGTAATTATTATTCTCTAAAATTGTGGCTATGCGATATTATTACCTGAAAGATTATCAGGGGAATAATTGCGTAGTTTTGAATCAAAACGGTGTTGTTCAACAAATTAATCATTATTATCCTTACGGTTCATTGATGGGCGAGGGTTACAATGTCTCGTCGCAACCATATCGTTACGGAGGAAAAGAATTGGTAACATTAGGAGGCTTAAACCTTAGCGACTTTGGAGCTCGAAGGCTCGACTCACCCAGTGGCAAATTTATTACAATCAAGAATATGTGAAAAAATACCCCTAATTTTTGTCAATTTCAACATCAAAAAACTCAAAAACTCTCTTTTTTAGCGCTTTTTTGTCAATTATTTGTGTTAAAATTGTGGGTAATTCAAAAAAAAGTACGATATTTGCAGTTGCAAAATTCGGAAATACATCGAAAAAACGGTATAACGATTTGCAAATCAACGAAATTAACTAATTAAAAAATAACTACAATGACTAAAGCTCAAATCGTAAACGAAATTTCAAAGTCAACTGGCATTGAAAAAGCTAATGTACTTGAAACAGTAGAGAAATTCATGGAAGTCGTTAAAGACTCTCTTGCAAATGGAGAAAACGTATATTTGAGAGGTTTTGGTAGCTTTATCGTAAAAACTCGCTCACAAAAAACCGCTCGCAACATCTCTAAAAACGAAACAATCATCATTCCTGAACACAAAATCCCAGCTTTCAAGCCTGCTAAAGTGTTCATGGAAGAAGTTAAATAATATATAAGAGACAATAAACTTTATTTTTTAACCCTATAAATTAGCGTAAAATGCCAAGCGGAAAGAAAAGAAAAGGTCATAAAATGGCCACTCACAAGCGCAAAAAACGTCTAAGAAAGAATCGTCACAAAAAGAAATAATATAGAACGTTTCTTTCTGTAATTAGAAAACGCTATACGAAGAACAAACTTGATGTGGCACAACGCATGATGGTTTGTTCTTTGTGTGTTTTTTGGGGAAATGTAAATTCCCCTTTGTTTGAATCTAAAATGAAAAGTGAACTCGTAGTAAATGTCCAACCGAGCGAAGTGTCAATAGCACTGCTCGAAGATTCACGACTCGTTTCATTGCAAAAGGAGTCGAGGAATGTCTCGTATGCTGTTGGCGACATTTATCTGGCTAAAGTGAAAAAACTTATGCCCGGATTAAATGCCTCCTTTGTCAATGTGGGGCATGAGAAAGACGCGTTTCTTCATTATTTAGATCTTGGTTCCCATTTCTCTTCCTACTTCCAATTTGTCAAGCAACTGCTCGACGACAAAAAGCATGTGCCTGCGATTTCTAAAATGAAACTCTTGCCCGATATTGATAAACATGGCTCAATTGCCGATGTGATTCAACCAGGAACAGTGTTATTGGTGCAAATTGTGAAAGAGCCCATCTCTACCAAGGGGCCACGACTCACTACCGAAATAACATTTACGGGGCGATACTTGGTGTTGATTCCTTTTTGCGACAAAATCTCAATATCGCAAAAAATTAAATCGACCGAAGAAAAACTTCGCCTACGCCAGCTCATTGGGAGCATCAAGCCTAAAAACTTCGGTGTAATCGTTCGCACATCGGCCGAGGGTAAAAGAGTTGCCGAACTCAATCATGAGTTAAAAACATTACTAAAATGTTGGGAGGATACTATCGCTAAAGCTCAAAAAGTCGAAGCTCCATCGCTTCTTTTTGAAGAAGAAAGCCGCATTGTGGGTGTGCTTCGCGACATTTTTAGCCCCACTTTTGAAAATGTGTATGTAAACGATGCCGACACATTTGCTCAAATTTCAAAATATGTGAGCCTCATTGCGCCCGAGCGTAAAGATATAGTGAAACTATATGAAGATGAGGTGCCCATTTTTGACAATTTCAATATCACCAAGCAAATTAAGTCATCGTTTGGGAAAACCGTTTCGTTCAAGTCGGGAGCATACATCATTATTGAGCACACCGAAGCACTAACTGTTATCGATGTAAACTCGGGTAATCGCACCAAAGCCGGCTCTGATCAAGAATCAAATGCTCTCGATGTAAACATGCGTGCAGCCGATGAGATAGCCCGTCAATTACGACTACGCGACATTGGTGGCATTATCGTTATCGACTTCATCGATATGAATAAAGCCGAGCATCGACAACGCCTATATGAGCACATGAAAGAGGTGATGGCCAACGACCGCGCTCGTCATAACATATTGCAGTTGAGCAAATTTGGGCTTATGCAAATCACTCGACAACGCGTGCGTCCGGCAATGGATATTACCACCACCGAGTCGTGCCCATCGTGCTATGGCAAAGGAGAAGTGCAACCCTCATTATTGTTTACCGACACCCTTCACGAAAAAATCGAGTATCTAATCAAAGACCTCAAAGTGAAAGGATTTAAAATGTATGTGCATCCATTTGTTGATGCCTACATTAAGAAAGGAATCCTCTCGATTTATCGCCGCTGGAGATTGAAACTCGGATTCAGATTTAAAATTATTCCCGACCAATCTCTCGCTTATCTTCAATATCGCGTGATAGACAAAAATGGTAACGAACTCGACCTCAAAGAGGAGAAAGACTTGGAAACATCATCGACCAAAAACAAGTCAAAAACCAAGAATCGCAATCAAGAGGATTAACGCAAAATCAACCTCACAACCCTCTTAAACTAATAAAGGCGATGCTCATAGGTGAGCATCGCCTTTTTGCTATATAGGGTAATTAAAATTATTCGCCTGCTGCCAATGGAGAAGGGTCGGTATAAGTGCGAGCTGCAAGTTCTTGGTCGAGCATATAGATACCCATACCATCGTTACCGATGAGAGTGAATTTGTCGATGAGTTGTTGAGCATTGTCTTCCTCTTCAACTTGTTCGGCAACAAACCAGTTGAGCATTTCACGAGTAGCATAATCGTGTTCAGCTTCGGCCAATGCATATAGGTTGTTAATCAACGAAGTAACTTTTTGCTCGTGAGTGAGTGTAGCCTTGAATGCATCGAGTGGAGTAGCCCATTCAGTTTCAACTGCTTCAATGGGTTGCAACAATACACGACCACCACGTGAATTTACATAATTCATAAAAATTTCGGCATGTGCTTGTTCTTCTTTAAATTGCACTTTAAACCAGTTTGCAATACCAGGTTTGCCATCAGCCTCAAAATTATGAGCCATTGAGAGATAAAGATATGCCGACCACAATTCAGCATTAATTTGCGCATTAATAGCGGTTTCAATAGATTTGCTTAACATAAAATTCAAATTTTAATAGTGTTATAACACAAAATTAGTAATTAATTTTTTAACTATAACGCATTTTTTACAAAAAAATATTTAATATTCACCACAACAAGCACCTCTATTTTTTAATCTTATTGCTTTTAAGTATCTTTGTAATAACATCCATAAAAAATACTATATGCTTATAACAATTCTCACACTTATATTTACTGCAACATTTTTTGCTTGGGGCAAAATTCGCTCCGATGTTGTTGCTCTTATTGGACTTATTGTATTATCTATTTCAGGAATACTCACCACCGAAGAATCTCTTTCGGGATTTTCTAATTCAATCGTCATTATGATGATTGGTCTGTTTGTCGTTGGTGGTGCGATTTTTCAAACAGGACTCGCTAAAATGATTGGTGCGAGATTGCTCAAGCTTGCAGGTGATAGCGAACTGCGATTATTTCTTCTCGTAGTAGGAGTTACATCTATCATTGGGGCTTTTGTGAGTAACACTGGCACAGTGGCTTTGATGTTGCCTATCGTTGTAAGTATAGCAACGAGTGCACGCATAGGCACATCGCGATTTCTCATGCCATTGGCATTTGCGAGTAGTATGGGTGGCATGATGACGCTTATTGGTACTCCACCCAACCTCGTTATTGAAGAAACTCTCGCCAATGCCGGATATGAAAGGCTTTCATTCTTCTCCTTTCTTCCCGCAGGTGTTATTTGTTTGACAATAGGTACACTGTTGCTCATTCCTTTAAGTAAATGGTTCTTGCGAAAAGATAACTCGAAGCAAACATCACAATCGGGCTATAAGTCAATATCTCAATTGGTTGACGAATATGACCTCCACGCTAACATGGAGCGTATATTAGTGCCTCGTGGGTCGAGTGCTATTGGCAAAACTATAGGTCAACTTCATCTTCGAGGACTATATAATTTAGTAGCCTTTGAGGTGCGTAATGATAACGCTCAAAACAAAATTTTACGCAATATTTCGCAAAAAGTTGCCGATGCCGACACTGTTATTCATGAAAATGACATCATATTCCTTTCGGGCGAAAGAGATAACATCGATCGATTTATTAGCGATTTTGCTCTAAAACACTATGAGAACGAAGATAATCATAACGAATTGGCCTTTTACGACATAGGGATTGCCGAGATTGTGTTGATGCCATCGTCGCGCATGGTGAATCGCACTATTGCCGACATAGGATTTCGCAACCACTACAATGTTAATGTGGTGGGAGTGCGTCGCAAATCGCAATATCTACGAGGCAACCTTGCCAATGAAACAATTCACCCCGAAGATGTGCTATTGGTTCAAGGTTCTTGGCAAAGCATTAGCGAATTGTCAAAGGAAACTACCGACTGGGTAGTACTCGGACAACCTCTCGAAGAAGCCTCTAAAGTCACCCTCAATCACAAAGCCCCCATTGCTGCTATAATCATGTTGGCAATGATTGTTACAATGGTATTTGACTTTATACCGGTTTCGCCTGTCGTTTCAGTTGTTACTGCTGCCACATTAATGGTGCTCACTGGTTGTTTCCGAAATGTGGAGGCTGCCTATAAAACGATTAACTGGGAAAGCGTAGTGCTCATTGGTGCAATGATGCCTCTTTCGTTGGCTCTCGAAAAAACAGGAGTTTCGCATCTTGTGTCTCAATCTCTCGTTGATAGTCTTGGCAATTGGGGGCCATTGGCTTTGATGGCTGGGATATACTTCACTACCTCACTGATGACCATGTTTATCAGCAACACGGCAACTGCTGTGTTGCTCGCACCTATTGCATTGCAAAGTGCAATCTCATTGGGGGTAAATCCGGTGCCATTCTTGTTTGCTGTATCATTTGGTGCAAGTTTGTGCTTTGCTTCGCCATTCTCTACTCCCCCTAATGCACTTGTAATGCCAGCTGGTCAATACTCCTTTATGGATTATATCAAAGTTGGGATTCCGTTGCAACTCATTTTAGGAATAGTGATGATACTTGTATTGCCATTAATATTCCCATTCTAATTCATATTACATTACAAATAAATAAAGGCGTGAATCTAAATGAATTCACGCCTTTGCTATTTTATCAAAATTTATTCGTTAGAATGCGTTTTTTTCGCCTTGAACAGCATTGAGCACTGTGCGCACAATAATCTTTAAGTCGAGAATAAATGTCCAGTTTTCGATATACCACACATCATATTCTACTCGTCGTTCCATTTGCCATAATGCCTCGGTTTGACCTCTATAACCATTCACTTGAGCCCAACCAGTAATGCCTGGTTTTATCAAGTGGCGCACCATGTATTTATCAATGAGTTTGCTATAGTCGGCAGTGTGTTTGAGCATATGAGGGCGTGGACCCACTATCGACATATCGCCTTTTAAGACATTAATAAATTGAGGCAATTCATCAATGCTCGAGCGACGCAAGAAGTCGCCAAACTTGGTTTTGCGAGGGTCATCTTTGGTTGCTTGCACCTTGTCGCTATCGGCATTAACATGCATTGTGCGGAATTTCCAGCACATAAAGTCGCGTCCACGATAACCTGTGCGCAATTGTTTGAAAAATATTGGTCCTGGAGATGTAATCTTTATGATTATTGCCACCGGGATAAATACCAATGGGAAAAGGAATAGTAACACACACGACGAAAATAAAATATCAAATGTGCGTTTTATTGCTCGGTTAAATGCATTCTTCAATGGGTTGTTGCGAGTTGTGAGCATTGACACAGCACCCACATTGTGCAGCTCAAATACGCGATTCACATATCGGCTTATTTGTGGCACATAATAGAATTGAACTACATTGTCGTCGGCTATTTTAGTAACCTTGCTCAATGTTTCTTCATCTTCGCCCGATAGTGTGAAAAATATTTCATCAATACTATGTGACTTCACATAAGCATCGATATCTTCAATGTTTCCTTTGTATTCACCTGGAAAATCAACCGGACGCCATTTTCCAAAAAATCCCTTAAACTTGTAGCCAAATCCCGCATCCGACTTCAATTCTTCATATAGACGAAGCGCTGTGGCGTTGGTGCCTACTATGATTACACGGCTGAAGTTGTATCCCTTTTTGCGATAGCGCTTTACGATTTGGCGTGCTATGAGCCACCATGTGGGTTGAAGTATGACACATGCGCCATAAAGCGTTGCATAGGTGCGGAATGGAATGTTTTGATTCAAGAATGAGAGTAACGACACGAAACACAATGCATGGATTATCACCGACAAGATTGCACGGCGAAACACATGCTCCATGTATAATGCACGATGCTTGTGTGTGTTGTAGGTGAGCAAAACCACCGGGCCAAACGACACATTGAGCATCAACCACAAAATCTTTTGGTCAAATAGATGGATTTCGGGGTCGATGAGTGTCACCACCCAAAACAGGACATTGACCAATGCCAAGTCCGACATGGTCAATAATCCATAGATATAACGTCCGTATTTTCCTTTTTGATTTACGGTAGTCATTACTAATTAATGAGATAAGTGTTGTATTATAAGTGGCTGTCGATAACCTTAATTTTTTGTTCTAATGTAGCAATTTCTTCTTTGATGCGTTGAATTTTGCGTTCAAGTTCACGCAACATTGAGTCGCCCGATTTTGACTTAGAGTTAAAGAAGCCCATGTTGTTTTCATAGGTGTTCAACTCATTGCGTTTTTGCTCATAGTTGCGCATCAAGCGTTCACGCTCACGATACAACTTATTTTCGTCACCGCTCATTTCGTTGACGCTATCTTCAAAGTTGTTCATTCGTGCTTGAGAGCCACGCATGTCAAAGCGTTTATATAATTCATCAACCTTTGCGCGATAAGTTTCATAAACTTTATCTTTTTCGCGATAAGGAACATGACCAATCTCTTGCCATTGAGCCATCAACTCTTTCACTTGCTTGATAGCATCTTCGCGAGGGGTGTCTTCGGCGATTGCACCAAGTTTAGCGATAACTTCTTTTTTGAGTTTGAGGTTGGCTTGCTCGGTTTGACGCACACCCGATGTTTTCTTTTTCTTTTCTTCAAAGAAATAGTCGCAAGCAGCAAGGAATCGACGCCACACCACTTCGCTATGTTTCTTTGCTACAGCACCTATCGTTTTCCACTCTTTTTGTAGGGCTACAAATTCGTCGGTAGTTTTTTTCCAGTCAGTGCTGTCTTTTAGAGCCTCGGCCTTCTCGCAGAGAGCGATTTTCTTTTCAAGATTTGAGGCAAGGTCATCTTTGATATTCTTGAAATAGTTGGCTTTCATTTCAAAGAACTTGTCGCATGTTTCACGGAAACGAGCAAACAATACATTGTTCATTTTCTTTGAAGCAAAGCCAAGTTTTTTCCAATCTTCTTGAGCCTCAAGAATCACTTTGGTCATTTCGTCCCAAGCCGAATAGCTTTTAAGTGACTCAAAGTCGAGAGCCTCAATGCGTTCGCATATAGCAGTTTTAGCATTTTCGTTTTCTTGCTCACGATTTTTGCGCTCTTCAAAGAATGCTTGATATTTTTTATTGATTATAGCCGATGCATCTTTGAAACGACCCCATATTTCTTCGCGAATGTCTTTTGCTACAGGACCCACTTCGCGCCACTTTTCGTGGAGGTCTTGAAGGCGTTTGAAGGCTACGATAACATCAGCTTCTTCGCTTAATTTTTCAGCCTCTTCACATATGAGTTGTTTTATTTCAAGGTTTTTCTTGAAGTCATAGTCGCGCAACTCTTTGTTGATTTTGAGTTGGTCGTAGTATGCTTCAACTGCATCTTGATATTGTTTCCATTGGTCGGTTGCAACAGTAGGAGGCACTTCGCCCACATTTTTAAACTCTTGTTGCAATTCTTTGAAACGATTGAATGTGCGATTTACGTTATCGGTATCGGCAGCCAATGCCTTGATTTCGTCAAGAATTTTAGATTTTTGTTCAAAGTTGTTTTGGCGTTCAGTTTCTTGAGCAGCAAGCAACACGGCTTTCTTTTCTTTTATGACATTAAGCGCTTCTTTAAACTTTTCTTCAATCTCATCGGTTTTTGCTGCAAAAGCCGCTTCTTCATTTCCGTTTGCAATAAATTCGGCTTTTTCTTTTTCAATTTCATTTTTACGGATTGCATAGAACTGTTGCTTCAATCGACTCACTTCGTCACGCCCTATGTCGGTAGCCTCTTTTTGAGACAACTCGGTTAAGGCTGCCAAAAGTTCTTCTTTCGATAACGATGTTTTTGCAACTTCTTCTTGAGGTTGTTCTACTTGAGAATCTTCAATTGTTACATTCTCTTCACTCACATTTTGAACGTTAGTTTGTTCAGCATTCAAGATTTGGTCCTGTTCTAAGGACTGTTCACGCATTTCCATAATCATAAAATTTTACTATGCCTTAAAGCAACATTTCCAATGTCCTTTAATCGGCATTATTAATAATTGTTTTCAAATTTATAGAAAATTTTCTAAATAAACCACTTTTATGAATTAAATTTCTATTTTTCGCTTGCTTATGCCTATTTTTGAGGCATATATACAAGGGTTGAGCAACTGTTTGCGTCAAATATCTCACTTGCAACTCTTGCAATGTCATCGACCGTTACTTTGCGATAGCGCTCTACTATTCCATTGGCATCTTCATTGTGCATCACATAGTTGGCGAGCGATTGGGCTTTTGCCAAAAATCCCATGCTTGAGAATGTGAAGTTCGACTCAAATCGATTGATAGTACGAGTCAATTCATATTGACTCACATCGCCATCGATGAGTTTTTGCACCTCGCTCATTATTAATTCGTTGGCCATTTCTATGGTCTTCATGTCGTTATTGGCAACACGGCTGTTGAGCATCAAAAAACCAGGCTCATCACTGCCTATTATTGACGCATCGATTTCGGTAAACACACCTGTTTTCATGAGCAAATTGCGGTAAAAACGCGATGAACGACCCGAGGCCAATAGGTCGGTGATTATGTCGCATTCGATATAGTTGGGTTCTCCATATGCAGGCATTCGATAAGCTTTAACCATTGCCAATTGTGGTACATTGCCACTCACCTCAAGATAGCGAGGCTCGGTTTGTGCTGGCTCTGAAGGGTAGGTGCGTTGTGTGACATTGCGACGCTCAATGGGACCAAACCACTTTTCGGCCAATCGGCGGGTGTCGTCGAGCGAGATATTGCCCGATACCGATAGCACTGCGTTATTGGGTGCATAGTGACTATAAAAAAACTCGCGTACATCATCTTGAGTAACCTTCTCTATGTGCGCTATCTCTTTGCCTATCACGGGAAAACGATAGGGGTGTTGCTTGTAAATCATTGCTCGCAAGTGGTGACTCATGTCGCCATAAGGACGGTTTAAGCATGTCTGTTTAAACTCCTCAATCACCACATGGCGTTGCACTTCGAGCGCTTTGTCGCTAAATGCGAGAGCAAGCATTCTGTCGCTTTCTACCCAAAACGCAGTTTCCACATTTTGTGCCGGCACTATGTCATAAAAATTGGTGTAATCGTTGCTTGTCCACGCATTGTTCATCCCTCCGGCATTCTCTATTGCGCCATCAAAGTCGGGAATATTTACCGATCCACCAAACATTAAATGCTCAAACAAGTGAGCCATACCGGTCAACTCGGGCGATTCGTCGCGAGCTCCCACATTATACATTACATTAAGTGCCACCATTGCAGTGGCACCATCGTAGTTATGCACTACTCTCAACCCATTGTCGAGAGTGAATGTTGAATATTCAATCATTTAATAACTTTCATTGAAATTATTTTGATATCCTCTTTAGGACGGTCTTGTGCACCGGTGGCAGTTGTCTCGATTTTAGCTACAACATCCATCCCTTCAACTACTTCGCCAAATACGGTGTATGTGCCATCGAGGTGAGGTGTTCCACCTACGGTAGTATAGGCTTCGCGTTGTGCGTCGGTGAGTTTTACGGGATTTTTTGCTGCTTCGGCTTCGGTTTTCTTTACCAATTCATCTTGAAGTGCTTGCAATCCTGCTTGGTCGCGATTGCGACGCATAGCCATGATTGAGTCGCGATGTTGCTTTGCAAGGTCGTTGAAGATTGTTTGCATTTGTTGCATTTGCAATTGTTTTTCCATTTGACCGAGTTGGCCGGCATTGTAAACTTTACCAGTTACAATATAGAATTGAGAACCCGATGAACGACGGTCGGGGTTCACTTCATCACCTTGACGAGCAGCTGCAAGTGCGCCACGCTTGTGGAAAAATTGAGGATAAACGATTTCGGCATCAATGTCATATCCAGGGCCGCCAGCTCCGAGCATCTTTCCGGCAGGAGCGCCTTTTGATTCGGGATCACCTGTTTGAATCATAAATTTATTTATTACACGATGAAACAATACATCGTTATAAAAACCATCATTTACGAGTTTAAGGAAGTTGTCACGATGTTTAGGAGTCTCTCCATAGAGGCGAATAGTGATATCACCTACCGATGTTTTAATTTCAACCAACGCATCGCCGGTTACTTGTGCTGTTTGATTTTCCATTGTTATATTTTTGTTTTTTTGTGCTATTGCTATCGACGACATTAGCGCAAATGCCATCACAATAATTATTATTTTCTTCATCTTCATGTATATGTTTTTTTACATGCCTGTGGGGTACAAGCGCTTATAGATGCGACGGAAATTATCATCTTTATTGAGCTCATCTACTCGTTGAGCATA
Organism: Muribaculaceae bacterium; assembly: GCA_045637505.1. GTDB lineage: Bacteria > Bacteroidota > Bacteroidia > Bacteroidales > Muribaculaceae > RGIG4079. Next base: position 33,543 of record JAZTZO010000048.1, read on the forward strand.
GTCGGCTCCCCATATGCCTTGAATCAAATCGGGCATATAACGATGTTCTCTATCTTTTTCAATAACCGAGGCAATTAATTGCGAAATATATTTTTCATACTTCGTTGCATCTATTGCATAAAGATAGCGCGCAGCACTTGCTACAAACTGCCCCGACAAATCTACTTTAATCATATTTGCCACTAAAAAGTCCATATCTTCATCACACGAATCTATATTATTGGCAATATATTCATAGGTCAAAAGCCCATCGGGGTCTTTTTCTAACTTATTTTTAATATCTACATCCATAGTGTATATTATATGAGGGTATATCTATTTTTATAGTTCTGTTATTGCAAAGATAGCAATATCAATTCATAAATCATAATGCCCGTTGTATATTTTTTTTACCCCTCTATGCAACTAATCATTAATTTTGTAGTCTTATTAAATGTATTCAATTAAGATAATACAATTATAAACGATTGAAATGAAACATTACGACGCTGATAAACGAAAACTTTTTGAGCAATGCACGGCTCAATATAGCACGCTCATTAACAAAGTGTGTTATATGTATGCCTCCGACATTGACAATTTCAATGACTTGCGACAAGAGGTGCTCATCAATGTGTGGCAAGGGATTGACAACTTTGAACAACGAGCCAAATTGTCAACTTGGATATATCGTGTGAGTCTTAACACATGCATAACCTATACCAATAAGGAACAAAAATTCTCTTCACACGATGAACTCTCCGACAATCTTTATGCTTTTGATGATTCACAAGAGCATATGCTTCAACTCAAGGAGATGTATCAACTCATCGATCGCCTAAATCGACTCGACAAGGCATTAATACTATTGTGGCTCGATGAGGTTCCCTATGAAGAGATAGGCTCGATTATGGGAATAAGTCGCAACAATGTGGCATCGCGATTGCGCCGTGCCAAAGAAAAACTCACTAATATGGCTAACTCTTAACTCAATTAATTATGGAACTCGATGAACTAAAAAATAAATGGAAACAACTTGACGACCACATAAAAAGTCAAGATGAAAAAATACAACGCCTCACCGACCAAGTTATTGCTGGCAAAGTAAAATCACCACTCACAACCTTGCGCCGTCATTGCCTCATTGGCGCCATCTTTGTGCCTTTCATGCTCCCATTCTTCTTTTGGGCTTATAGCTTTGTGGGGTTGACTTGTGGCGAATCTCAAAAACTTCTTCTCTACACTTTGACATGGATTTTTGTGGGATTCACCTTCGTGCGCGAACTATATTTTGTGTTTGAGCTCAAAAAAATCAACATGAGCAAAGCTTCGGCTATTGAATCGCTTAAACGCACCATTAAGTTTCGCCAACATTATAAATGGGGCGTGACTATCGACCTATTTATTGGTATCGCATTCCTCATAGTTGTCTTTGCTTCAATGAACGAGCAATTTATGTATGGAGGCATTATTGGAGGCGTTATCGGAGGTGTTGTAGGAGCTAAAATGTGGCGATTCTATAACCGCACCATCAACAACCTCGAATCGGCCCTCCGCGAATGGAACGAAGAAGATTGAAATAATCCTTAAATTATAGGAAAACTCCAAAAATGACCAATTTATTTGCTTGAAAAGGTCCGATTTAATACTTTTGTGCAAAGTATTTAAATACTAACTTTTAAATCTCAAAAACTATGGGTTGGGATGTCGTACAAATTGGATTAAATCATAATTTACCAGTTGAAGATCCTTTTGAAACAGCTAAAGAAGTTGCTAAAAGAATGAATCGCAACATCAAGCTCGGCTATATGAAGAAGTATGAGTATGATGTGGATAATAATGTTGTATATTATTCCAATGACTTTTCTTTTGTAGAACTCGGGAATTTTGACATAGATGATTCCAACGAGTATCTGCGAATGGAAGTTCGCGATTATCAGGCTAATCAAATATTAAAAACAGTAGGTATTGATAACATACGCATCGCTGCAACCAAAAATGATATAGGGAAAATGCTTCTTAGTGACATAGAAGAGGACCCATATTCATTGTATAAAATAAACGGGGGCTCTGAAAATTTCACAATTTTTAAAGAAAATGTAGAACTTTGGGTAGATATATTCGGTAGATGGTCTTGTTGGGAAAGTGCATTCTATAGCCAGGACTCTCAAGATATCGACTGGTTGCGCGATTATCGCATAAAAATATATAATCAAGCTCAAATGTTTGGCTGTAATGAAGTAATAATTTGCGCTGATCAAGGTCCGGGAGAGTTTATATTGGATAAAAGAAATTATTCGTCAAATTTGTTAAAGGAATATGTCCGTTCCTACCAATATCTTAAAGATTACAATACAGTAACCAATGAATTAGATGAAGAAGAATGGGAAAAGCATGCAAAACATATTTCGTTTGCATCCTTCTTTAAAAATGAGGTAGTTTTAAATGAAGGTGATTTTATAGAGGTTATCTTCGACGACTTTAGCGACTTAAAGGAGACTCTTTAATAAAATACCGAAAGTGAGATATGATGTTCTGAAAACGCTATCTCACTTTTGAGTGTCCTCTTTGGGTAGTTTAAATGTTATTGGAAGCGTAAACCAACTTTCAGTAGGGATTCCATCCTTTAAGCTTTTCGCTGGGATAAAATTAGGCAATGATTTCACTATTCTCTCGGCCTCTTTGTCGAGAGATGGATGGCGGCCTCTTACTACTTTTACCGCACCTATTGAACCATCAACTTCAACTTTAAACTGAATAACTACTCGTCCTTCAACCCCCTCGGCTTTTGCATCGGCTGGATATTGTAAATTATCTTTAATATACTTCATTAGAAGTGCCTCCCCTCCAGGATACATAGCTCGCTCATCATACTCTATAAACATATCAGGAGGGTTTTTAAAATTGGATTGCTGGATAGAATCACCCAACATCGACTCGGCTATGGCTCCCACATTTAATGACACCACAACAAAACACAATAATATTAAGAATCTATTCATCTCTCTATTATTTTTTTACAACTCAATCTTCTTGCGATCTTTGCGTTTTGTGATATTTTTCTTCACTTGCACAAGTTTGCGATAGAGACCGTGGAGTTTAAACCACAATGGCGATGGCACAGAGTGAATGTCCGACGACATTGGGTCAACAAATGTGTTGATAGGCTCGGCTTGACCAAATTGTTCGGGATAGAGTACAATCAAGTTGTTGCGAGAAAAATATTTTTGCAAGAAGCCAGGTATGTCGGCCATGTCATTATTGTGTGACACCGACGATTCACGAGCCGATACCAATATAAACAAGTCGTCATCGAGAATGCGATTTGATAGCAACACAAAGTCTTCCCATTGCTCCACATCGCGATACTCGTGGCGTATGTCGTAGCGACCACGATGATAAACACTTCTAATGAGTGGTTGTGTTTCGGGGTGACAGCAGAAGATCACTTTGCACCCAATTTCGCGAGCGAGATTGCCTATCGCTCTCACCCAACGGCTAAATCCTGTCTCAAATTGAGCCATTGGTGGCACTGCAACCACGATGCGTGTCACAGTATTTACAGGGATAAAGCAACGAGTCATCACCACCATTTGGTTGGTAGCCTTGAGCAACTGTTCGATTTTTGCGCCAAAGAAACTGTCGATAACCGTAGCTTTGCGGTGCATACCTATAATCACATCGGTGATGTCGCGCTCTTCAATGGCATTTATCAATCCAGCCACTGTGTTGATGTCATATCGTTCGATAGGGGTAACCTCGGCATCAACGCTCGACGCCGATTTTACTGCAATCTCAAGCGCATTGCGTCCAATGGTGCGCGAAGCCACCGAATTGTCGTTGCGCACATGAATGGCATATATATCGGTTTTGCGGCGTGGATTTCGTAGCAATAAAGCCAGTTCGGTGAGCGATTGAGCGGTGATGGGGTTAGCCACCGGGATGAGGATTTTTGTTTCGCGTTTCGAGTCGCCAGCTTCGGCCGTTCCTTCATCGGTGAGCATCTCAATCCTCATTTTCGAGGCAGCGCGAGCAGTTACAATAGGCGCAATGGCACACGACACAAGAATCATGAGCACCGTGCCGTTGAGTATTGTTTCATCCATCATGCGACTGCCATCGGGCATCACCATGTTGTAACCTATCGTCACCACGGCAAGAGCTACGGCAGTGTGAGCAGTCGTTAGCCCAAACATCATTTTTCGTGCCACGCCCTTCATGCCATATATTTTTTGTGCTATCCATGCAGCAATCCATTTGCCTATCACAGCCACAATAATCATGTTGGCTGCCACATATAGTGTGTTGACATTCGACACCACTTTCACATCAATCATCATGCCCACACCTATCAAGAAGTAGGGGATAAACAATGCGTTGCCAAGAAACTCAATGCGACTCATCAATGGCGATGCGTTGGGCACATATCGGTTCAATACCAGTCCGGCAAAGAAGGCTCCGAGCACTGCTTCGAGCTCGATTATTTGTGCAAACCACGATGCCAAAAACACCATTGCCATCACAAAAATATATTGAGTCACATTGTCGCTATAGTTTTTGAAAAACCATCGTGTGATGCGTGGATAGGTGTAGAGAATCACTACGCAATATATCGCCAACTCGAGCAATAATCGTAGCAAGTCGCCCCAAGCAAACTCGCCTGTGCGATGCACATTCATCGCTCCGGCAAGCACAAGCAACGCCCCAATGACGGCGATAATCGTACCCACTACGGCAATGAGCACGGCGGGATTTTTGGTTAGCCCAAATCGTGCTACGATAGGGTAGGATATTAATGTGTGTGAGGCATACATCGATGCGAGAAGTATCGAGGTTACCCAACTCATCTTCAAGATATACACACTTGCAAGTGTGCCCACAATCATTGGCAGTAAGAATGTGAGTAACCCAAACACCATTCCGCGCTTGAAATTGCGCTTGAGGTGGAACATGTCAATCTCAATGCCGGCAAGGAACATGATATAAAGAATACCCACTTGCCCAAAAAGCTCAAAACTCATGTCACGAGCAAGTACATTCAACCCATGTGGGCCAATAGCCACACCGGCAACAATCAATCCTATGATATGGGGTATCTTAAACCTGTTGAGAACAACCGGCGACAGCAAAATTATCACCAATACGATAAAAAATATCAGTACTGGGGAGGTTACAAGTGGTGCTGTGGCGGTTAATATCATGGTATTTTAAAGTGTTTTACGAGTTTCTTCTGCAAATTTAATCAATTATTCCTAATAAAGCAAAAATCGATTTATAGTTCATGAAAAAGGAGAATTTTGTTCACACGCAAAAGGCGCAAGATAGTTGATAGTTGAAAGTTGAAAATTGAAAGTTATTCTCACGCGGAAAATACGGAAAAGCGCAGAGGGTTTTGGGACAGTTTTTTGACCACCTCCCGGCTTCGCCGTACTCCTCCTTTTCGGGGAATAGGAGGAGAGTTGTAGCTCACTCGTGAGCTCTGCGAGGTTCTCCTTTTCGGGGAATAGGAGAAGAATTGTAGCCTTGTGGGTGTTCTTTTTTAGACAGAAGGACAGAAGGAGCAGGTTGTTTTCACGCTGAAAAGCGCGGAAAGCCGCAGAGGTTTAAATTTTCAACACCCTATATCCCTTTCAGCGAATTTCAGCGATATCTGCGTGCAAATGTCAAACTCTGTGAGGGTCTCCTTTTCGGGGAATAGGAGAAGAATTGTGCCCCTTGTGGGCAAAATGTATCGTTATGTTTTTTGTGGTGATAAGAGCCTTGTTTTTAACGGATTATCGTATTAATAATACCACGCCCGATAGCATTGCTACTGGGCGTGAGGATTATATGTAGGAATGATTTTCTTATATCGTCATTTCGCCGCAGAGGGTGCGTGAGAGGTATTGGCGCACATCGTGAGGTGGGAGGCCGAGGCCGAAGAGGTACATCATCTTGGTGATGGCTGCTTCGCAGGTGATGTCGTGTCCCGAAACCACGCCTGTGTCGGCCAACATGTTGCCTGCTGCGTATAAACGCTCATGCACTCCGCCATTCACACATTGGGTGACATTGAGAATCACTATGCCGCGTTCTACTGCTTCGCGAATGGCTTGTGTGAACCAAGGGGCTGTGGGTGCGTTGCCCGAGCCGAAGGTTTTCAACACGATGCCTTTGATGCCAGGTGTGTTGAGTTGGTGGCGTAAGATGGTCTCGGTGATGCCTGGGTTGAGGTCGATAAACATCACGGCTGTGTCGATGCCATATTGCACATTGAGAGGGCGTTTGGCTTGCACGCGCCACAATGCTTCTTCGTTGAAATGTATGTCAAGACCTATCTTGGCCAACGAGGGGTAATTGTTGCTCTTAAACGCATTAAAGTTGTCGGCACTCATCTTGGTCGAACGGTTGCCACGCCACAAATAGTTCTCAAAGAGGATAGCCACCTCTTGCACCATAGGATCGCCGTTGGCATCGGTAGCAGCTGCGATTTGGAGTGCTGTGATGAGGTTTTCCTCGCCGTCGGTGCGCACTTCGCCTATGGGTAACTGTGAGCCGGTGATGATGACTGGTTTGTGAAGGTTCTCGAGCATGAACGACAACGCCGAGGCTGTATATGCCATCGTGTCGGTGCCATGAAGCACTACGAAGCCATCGAAACGGTCGAAGTTTTCTTCGATGTGTCGGGCAATTTCAACCCAGTGTTGGTGTCCCATATCGCTTGAGTCGATGGGTGGGTTGAACTGGATGTTGTCGATGTCGTAGTCGAGCATCTTGATTTTGGGCACATTGTCGATGAGGTGCGTAAAGTCAAAAGGCTCCAATGAGTGGGTGAGTGGATTTTCAATCATCCCTATCGTGCCACCTGTGTAAATGATGAGAATATGTGGTTTGCGACCTATGCTTGTCATAAATAGTTATGAGAGAGGAGAATGAATTATTTTACTTGAGCGCCTGGAGCAACAGGACCTGTGGGGCCACACACTACCAACGATCCGTCGGCATTTTCGGCCGAGAGGATCATACCTTGTGAGAGCACGCCTTTGAGCTTGCGAGGAGCGAAGTTTGATACGAAGCACACTTGTTTGCCTATCAAGTCTTCGGGTGCATAATATTTTGCGATGCCCGACACGATAGTGCGTTTTTCCATACCATCATCGATGAGGAATTGGAGCAATTTGTCGGCTTTAGGCACTTTTTGGCATTCGAGCACTGTACCCACGCGAATGTCGAGCTTCATGAATGTGTCGAAGTCCACATCGGCTTGTTGTGGAGCAGGAGTCCAACTTTTTATTTTGTTATCTTCTTTGGTCTTTTCAAGACGGTCGATTTGAGCTTGGATAGCGTCATCTTCAATCTTTTCAAAGAGGAGTTCGGCAGGAGCTATTTCGGCACCAGCAGCGAGGATTGATGATGAGCCGAGCATTTCCCAGTTGAGAGTGCCCATACCTAGCAATTTCACGAGTTTTTCTGACATGAATGGCAAGAATGGCTCAAATGCAACAGCGATGTTGGCGCAAATTTGGAGTGCTACATTGAGGATTGTCTCAACGCGAGCCATATCGGTTTTAGCCAATTTCCAAGGTTCGGTTTCTTGGAGATATTTGTTGCCAAGACGAGCAATGTTCATTGCGTCTTTCAATGCTTCGCGGAAGTGGAAGGTGTCGAGGTTGGCGCTCAACGATGCTTTGATTTCGTTGAGTTCGGCAAATGCTGCGGTGTCAACTTCTTGGAGCTCGCCAGCAGCAGGAACTTTGCCGGCGAAATATTTGTGAGTGAGCACGATAGCGCGGTTCACGAAGTTGCCGAGGATAGCCACAAGCTCGTTGTTGTTGCGAGCTTGGAAGTCGCGCCAAGTGAAGTCGTTGTCTTTTGTTTCGGGAGCGTTGGCAGTCAATACATAGCGCAACACATCTTGTTTGCCAGGGAAGTCAACGAGATATTCGTGCAACCACACAGCCCAGTTGCGTGAGGTTGAGATTTTGTCACCTTCGAGGTTGAGGAACTCGTTGGCAGGCACATTGTCGGGCAACTGGAAGTTGTCGCCATAAGCGCTCAACATTGCAGGGAACACAATGCAGTGGAACACGATGTTGTCCTTACCAATGAAGTTGATGATGCGAGTTTCGGGGTCTTTCCAATATGTTTCCCAAGTGTCGGGGAGGAGTTCTTTAGTGTTTGAGATGTAGCCAATAGGAGCGTCAAACCACACATAAAGCACTTTGCCGTCGGCACCTTCAACGGGTACGGGAACGCCCCAGTCGAGGTCGCGACTCACGGCACGAGGTTGCAAGCCCATGTCAATCCACGATTTGCATTGGCCATATACATTGGTTTTCCATTCTTTGTGACCTTCAAGAATCCATTTGCTCAAGTGCGATTCCCATTTGTCGAGTGGGAGATACCAGTGTTTGGTTTCTTTGAGCACGGGAGTGTTGCCAGTGATGGCGCTCTTGGGGTTGATGAGGTCGGTGGCGTTGAGCGATGTGCCACACGCTTCACATTGGTCGCCATAGGCGCGCTCGTTGTGACAGTGAGGGCATTCGCCGGTTACATAACGGTCGGCAAGAAACTGATTGGCTTTCTCATCATAGAGTTGCATTGATGTTTTTTCAACAAACTCTCCTTTGTCGTATAGACGGCGGAAAAATTCGCTTGCAGTTTCTTTGTGCATCGCCGATGTAGTGCGCGAATATATATCAAAAGAGATCCCCAATCCTTTAAACGATTCTTTGATGATGCCGTGATAACGGTCAACGATATCTTGAGGTGTCACACCTTCGTTTTTAGCTTTGATGGTGATGGGCACACCGTGTTCGTCACTACCACCTATCATCACTACATCTTTACCGCAAAGACGGAGGTAACGAGCATAGATGTCGGCAGGTACATACACGCCTGCAAGGTGGCCAATGTGAACAGGACCGTTAGCGTAGGGTAACGCTGTGGTTATGAGGGTTCTTTTGAATTTCTTTTCCATTATATATCAAGTTTTTTTATTTCAGACTACAAAATTACATTAACTTCACGAAATATCCATAATTTAGCACCTGAAATCTATGCAAAATCACAGAAAATGCACGAAAGAGAGGAGGGATGGAGGAATATTGGTGCTCGATAAATGTATTCAGGAGCAAAGGCGTGCAAAGCACGGGGAGTGTAGGCAATCCGCAAGGATTGCTTATTATGTAGCCGGGTTTAGCCCCGGAGGGGATAAGCTTTTCCCAATACCATAGTAAATATTGAAAACATTATCTTGTGGGTACATTTTCTATTTCTTATAATTTGACAATGCCTTCTCTTCAATGAAATACAAGTTTCCGTGAGGTCTGGTACATGCTACATATAATTTGCTTTTTGTTGAAGATGGTAGTTCTGAGAGTTTATTTTGCTTAAGTAATCTATGTGTTTTATTATTAAGTACAACACAAACATCATTAAAGCAATTAAGACCTTTTGATTTTCCCCAATTTATTGAATAGCAATTATATGTATTACTTTCTTTTAAAAATAATTTTACAATATGGTTATCCTCAATAATTTCACGAATCTTATTAGGATTGTTAATGAAACGAATAGTGCCTTTTGATTTCTGATGAGAATAAATTTGAATTCCTAAATTTTCTCTAATAAATTGGCAAATTTCCTCAGAACATCTATATGTTTTAGATAGACTTAAGTCATCTATAACCATATTTGTTTTGTTGAATTTAGATTTGTACTTATTATAATCTTTATATAAGTTCGTGTTTACATTTCCATCACAACTCGTGTCAAAAGTGTGTTGATAAAAATCTCCTACGAACAACGTGGTAGTATTTGAGGGAATAATATCTAATAAAAGATTGAAATCATGTCCGGCAAAATCTTGAACTTCATCGATAAAGAAATAGTCGAAGTATTTATCTATCCGATTCTTAATTTTAGTAGAAGACTTTTTGCATATAAAAGCAATCCGATTATGATACAATCTCCGATGACAATCTAAAACAAACGCTGGATTATCTCGTTTAAATTTCAAAGTGTTTGGATGTGGTTGTTCAAAACAAATTCCAGTTGCGTTGTATTTATCGGAATATATGGGTTTATAACAGAATTGAAAAAGGAATTGAAAATAAGTATACAAATATATCTTTTGAGGGATAAACCCGAACTTTGACAAAATTGCAGTACGAATAGATTCTTGATTTTCGATGGTATATGTGACAATAAGAAATCTATCGGAAGTATTAATTTTATCCAATAGGTGTGAGGTTTTTCCTGCACCTGCAACAGCCAAAATTATGCAATTATCCATTCAATAGCTTCTTTGATGTAATTGGGTGCATTTAACGGCTTATCAGACAATACTAATTTATATGCAACATCAGATTTATTATTACGAGTTGTCATATATTTTGGTAATTCTTTGCCACTAAATATGTTATTGCAGAGATCCATATTATCTTCATAAATACAGACCTCAAAAGTATATTTACTATTGTCTGAATCACTGAATACGCGAATGTTATCTGTAATATCTTCGGAGTATCTATTCGTAATATTTTTAGTATAGTCTTTATCGTTGTCCGTTATTACAGCTGTTTTGATATTCAGGGCTTTTGCTATTTTCATATATCTATTAAACCTTACACCTCCAACTGCAATTACATGTACACCATTTTCATTTAAAGTACTATTTGTAACAATTTCAAATAACTTTTCTATTAGAATATATTCGGCATCTCCTTCAACAAGAATGACTTTTTGAGATAGAATGAATTGTAAGAGATTATTATTGGGGGCTTTAACAAAGAAGTTTGATGTTTCTTTGTCTATTCCCGAAAGACTTAATGTAGATTTACTACTACTATTAAGAAATATAAGATTGTTTAATCCTAAGCGAGTAGCAATCATATTGCTATGCGTGGTTACAAACATTTGTTTATCAGATGTACTTTGAATTAAGTCAATCAGATTAAGCATATTTGTATGGCTTAAATGATTTTCTGGCTCCTCTAATAATACAGCATCTATTGTTTTAGTGGCTTTGTTAAGTGCTATTTGTGTTTTTATTATACTTTGTATACCTTTTCCTTTATCTTCAACAGGAATATTATTATATAAAATGGTTAAATCAGTTTCAAGATTTGATTTTATAGAATTTCTTACAGAAAAAACGATAGAATCATCAATGGGGAATTTTGCAAGGACTTCAGTCGTAAAATTATCTTTAGCTGAACGAAATGAGTTTTTATTAATAAGCCTATTTTTTTCATCAACAATAGAACAATAGACTCCTTTTATAAATTCTTTCATTGCATATTCATTGTCAATGGTAGAATTATCAATAAAAAGATAATTTATAGGCTTCTTATATGTTTTATACGATTGCCCTGCAAATGTAGAGAAGTCTATTCTATAGAACTCAAATGGGAATGGGTTATTATTATCTAATAAAATCTGCGATATGATTTCACTATCTTCATCATTTGGAAAGCATCTAAGCCTGATTCCGCATGATTCAGTCCTATCATCTAAATGATTTTCTCCTTCAAAATTAAAATCATCTAAATCTTCAATATATAACTCTATAGTCAAGTGAGGTAATTTCTCGAACGACCTATTCGCTGATGTCATAAATTGAATTACAGCATCCTTGTTAAATAGATGTTCTAATCCATATTGTTCAACTTTGGATTTACTCCCACTTAAAACAAGATCAATTGCTTGTAAAATTGTGCTTTTCCCAGCTTCATTGTCACCAACGAATATATTTAGTTCTTCCCTTAGAGAGATGTCAAGGGATTCAAACCTTTTAAAATTGCGAAGTTTTACTCGCGAAATATATGCCATTATCGTAAGTTATATAAACTATTACACCATTTTATAGTGTGCAATATGAAGGTGCTTGCTCTAACAAACAACCTTGTAATCCATTAAATTGATGCGAAACATAAAATGAGTTAGATTCTTCATAGCCACCATCATTTAATTCAAATACACGTTGAAGAGAATTGGCAATATGCCACATCATAACAGGTGGCACCGCATTTCCGATTGCTTTATATTGTCGAATATCTGAAACTACATTGAACACGAAAGAATCTGGGAAACTTTGAATACGAGCAGCTTCTCTGCACGAGAATCTACGATATCGATTGCCTACCATAAGCACAGGATCAGTTGAATTCAAACTAACTTTAGCAAGATGAGCACTGATAGTGTTACATGGTTGTGATAAATCTTGGGCTCTACCTTTGTTCATTTTTTCTCTTACAGCCATCATGCCTGCTACTGCCTTTTCGCTGAAAAACAAGGATTCGTTATGATTTTCGTTTTCATCAATTACATCTCCAAGCACACTTGAGTATGGAATATAATGAGAAAATTCAAAGTTATTTAAATCAGAGTCATCTCTAAATCCAATTATGATTACACGTTCTCGTTTCTGAGGGACTCCGAATTTAGATGCATTTACAACATAATATTGCACATGATAACCCGCCTCGGAAAATTCTTTCATAATCATTGGAAATGCTTTCTTGTGATTTGCAGAAAGAATCCCTTTTACATTTTCAGCAATGAATGCTCTTGGCTTCTTTTCTTTAAGTATTTTTACCATTTCAAAGAAAAGCATTCCTCGCTCGTCCTTAAAGCCAAGGCGCGGTGGATTTTGTGCTGAAATAGAAAACGATTGACAAGGGAATCCACCTACTAAAACATCAAAATCTGGAATTTGACTTGGGTTAATGTCGCGGACATCCTTTATCAAACATTTATGCTCAAAATTCGCATTGTAAATTTTAGTACAATACTCATCATTATCTACAGCATATATTATATCAAAGGCCGTACGGGGATATTTCGTATCAAGAAACGAAAAATCACCTATTATTCCCAAATCCATTCCGCCGCAGCCACAAAAAAGAGAAGCGACCTTTAATCTTGCCATACTAAAATATTTTCAGGTGTGAAGTTTGAAGAGTCAAAAGATATTTCCATTCCGTTACGCGGTATAGCATTTATTATATCGTTTTTGTATAAGGCAACTGGATTCCGCAAAATGTACAAAGTTTTGTCTGCTGCACTCAACATAAGACGATAGACACAATAATGTTCGCGATTTGTTTCCGCAACAGCCCATTCGTTCGGAGACATATGGAAACTATACAAGTTAATCTTTTGACGACTTATAGTTGTTTTAACCTCGATATATCTATGATGATTCGTCCCATCACCTTCTAGGCTGTCAATATCGAATCCAGGATGGTATGATGGACTATCGACGATAGCGATAAGGTGCAATAGTTGTTCATATCCAGCAAGTTTCAAGCGTTGCTTTTCATGAGAATATACTATCGTTTCTCCAATATTTCCAATATCTTTAGTTGTTGAATTGCTATTATTAATTATTTCGGATATGCGACTATCTATTACAATATTCACTTGAGAATTCTCTAAAATAGAAGATATATCCGTCTTAAACTTGTCGGGATTAACAAGATTGTTGACATATGAGAACCAATCCGATTCTATAGGAGCAAGCATACTTGATTTCAAGGTTGGTAAATCATAGAATTGTTCATAGCCATTAAAATAGGATGTGTCGTCAACAAATGCTTTAAGATCAGATAATGCGTTGGGCTTTAATATGAAATAACCATCTATTCTCCTTTCTAATAAAGCAGCAATTTCCATATAATCCAACACATCTCCGGCATAACGTACAACATCTCCTTTTGACCTAGGTTTCCCTTTAGAATTAAAATTTCTTGGATCTTTCTTGTCGTAGTAATAAACTTTGTTTTTTCGATTAGATAATATTATTTCTGCGACTTTTCGTGGAGTCCGTTTACCAGAGGTGACTTGTAAATCGTTAAATATACAGTATGTTGCTTCTTCATCGGAAATACTCATATCTTTTTCAATTCCAGAAGTAGTTAACATTTCATTCCCGGCCATTAAAACTTTTATAATAAATTGGGCAGGTTTGAATCTTACACCTTTCGTAATAAGGTCAATATTATCTGCTGGTTTAATATGACCTCCTGGAAATTGAAAAGAAATCATCAAAAATTTAAAAAATTGCGTCAAATCCTGATTTTCATTTAAGAAGAACGAAAGTTTTGACGTTTCAGTTTTATCTGCAATTTTGTCTTCATTATAGAACGCACATAATGCTGATATTTCAGTTCTCCAATTATCTATCGTTTTTTGAGTTAATCCGATGTTTCCTGGGAATAAGCGAATTGAATTATTAATTCGAGTTGCATAATCCCCACATGAACATGGCTCAATTTTGCAACATTCATTTGCGATATATAACAAAACGTTTTCGATATTACTTTTGAATCGAGGACGAACAAAGTGAATTCGAAGATAATCTTTGTCTGGAATATGATAAAATTTTTTCATAACTGCTCTAAAAGTGTTTTCGCTATTGCCTTACCTAAAAGTGGTGGTACAGCGTTTCCTATTTGTTTGAGTTGACTTGTTCGACTACACACAAAGATAAAATTATCTGGAAAAGATTGTAACCGGGCACTTTCTCGTGCAGTAGGGATTCTATTATATAAATAATGGAAATGATGCCTATGCCCAGTGTCAATCGTAAAACTCGGCTTTTTGCTGTTTAGGCGAGTCCACGCAATATGAACTTTTCGTGTGCCTTGAAGCTCGATTGGCAAATCTTTGTAATTTCCGCCGTCTGGAACTAAAGAAATAATATCAATAGTTTTTTGATTATGAATGGTTGTTTGGTGATTGCTTAGGGCGGTTGAGTGAAGACGCATCAATTTCTGATAATCAGATTTTGGCATTGATGGATATTCAGATCCATCATTCAAAGAATATTCAGGCAAATCGGACAATGCTTCTTCTGAAGTTACTTTAGTTGTTGAAAAAGGTTTTGGAAAAGAAAAGTGTTCACCATTATTTAAGCCAACAAATACTGCTCTTTTCCTATTTTGTGGCACTCCGTAATCTGAAGCCAAAAGTACTTTATAGCCCACAGAATACCCTAAAGCGGAAAAGTCGGCTATTATAGCGTCTCGAATTGCTCCACCGCCAATAGTCAATATATTAGGTACATTTTCCATAACAAATGCTCGTGGCTTAAAATATTCAACCATACGCACAAATCCTTTATATAATTTGTTCCTTTCGTCTTCTATTATTCGTTTCCCTGCAATAGAGAAACCTTGACATGGAGGTCCTCCAATAATTACATCAACAGATGTATTCCCTATAATTTTTGCAACATTATCGCCTTTTAAGTCCGACATATCTGCACAAAGTGTTTTTGTACCATTGCGATTGAATTGATATGTTTTTAATGCGTCTTCCCATATATCAATACCAAGAAGAACATTGAATCCAGCTTGCTCAAAACCGAGAGACATTCCGCCACATCCACAAAATAGGTCAAGCACATTATATGTCGTTTGATTATCAGCCATTGAATTTAGCAAAATCAAAAAAACTCCCTCGTAGTACTCTCCAGCCGACCAAAGCTGTTCAGAATACAAAGGAGTTTCTTTTATATCTACGCACAAATAGCGTTTATTTCTAATATATCATTGGTCGTTTTGAGAGTAAGAATATTATATATTCTTCCTTAAATGGCAAAGTTAGCTAAAATATTTTATACTATAGCCATTTTTGTGATGCAAAGATAATATTTAGTATGGGCAAGATTTTGACACTATTAGGATTAAAAATGGTTAAAGGGGGGATTTTTTTTTATGCTGAAAGGCGAAATTAATGCATAGTTCATAATGCATAATTCACAATGGGGCTGACGCAGTGAGGTTGATGTTAGACAGAAGGGCGCAAGAGAGTTGAAAGTTGAGAGTTGAAAATTGAAAGTTGTTCTCGCGCTGAAAGCGCTGAAACTCGCAGATTTAATTTAGACATAAGAACAGAAGGACATATTTTTTCTTTATTCCTGTGTGTTTTATCCCCTCAGCCGCGGAGCGACAGCCCCCCTTAGAAAGGTGGGCAGCTTTAGTCCTGGTGGGTGTGGTGTTTACATTAATGAGTCGAATTCAAAGTCTTTTTTCATGCGGTAGCCGAGGCCGGTCATGATGGCGAGGGTTTCGCCTTGAAGGTTGGTGATTTTGATGTCGCAGTAGGGTAGGCGGTGGTGGTTGACTTGTTCGGTGCAGGTGGCTATGATGGTTTCGCCCAGTTGTGCCGATCGTATAAAGGTGATGTTGTTGGATATGCCGAGGCTGAGTATGCCATGCGAGTTGGCAACGGCTGCGAAGGCCAGGTCGGCGAGTGTGTAGATGACTCCCCCTTGACACACTCCGGCACCATTGAGATGCCGAGGAGTGATGGTGAGTTGGGCCACAGCGTAACCTTGGCGCACTTCGGTGAGTTGGGCGCCAATGCTTCGGGCAAATTGGTCGTCGTTGTTGAGACGGTCTTTAAGAGTCATAGGTGGTTATGCAAAGTCGGCCTCGGTGAGGAAGGTGAGCTTTTTGAGCATAATGGTTTCTTTGGCTTTCTCGGCAGGGTCGGTGCGGAAGACGAGCACTCCACGGCCTTTCCAAAGGAATGAGTACATATAGAGGATGCTGATGCCGTCGTCGGAAAGTGCTTTGATGGCGCTTGCTGCACGGCCTGGCTCGTCGTCGATGCTGAGGGCTATGACATCGGCCAACTGCACATTGATGCCTGCTTCTTTGAGGATGATGTAGGCTTGCGATGGGTTGTCGCATAGCACGCGATAGATGCCGTAGTCTTTGGTGTCGGCTATGGTTGAGGCGATGATTTGGATATTGGCTTTGCTCAAGAGGTCTAATACCTTGATGAGTGTGCCACCTTTATTCTCTATGAATATTGAAAGTTGTTTGATTGTCATATTGGTTAATTTTTTAATTTATATTTTTTGTTTTAGACAGAATGACAGAATGCCAAGTTATTCTCACGCTGAAAGCGCTGAAATGCGCAGATTTTATTTAGACATAAGAACAGAAGTACAAGTTATTTGACTCCTCTGAGTCTAAATCCCCCTCCCGGCTTTGCCGTACTCCCCCTTGAAAAGAGGGAGAGTTGTGGGCTTGTGTGGGTTTATTGATATACTGTGCGTTTGTCGACTACGCGCACGGCTTTACCCTCTGACACTGGTAGAGAACCTTTGGGGACGAGTTTCACATGTGGGGTGAGTAATATTTCGTCTTTGAGGGCGCGCTTGACATCGCTGGTGAGTTTGAGTAGGCGTTGGAAGTCGTCGGTGAAGAGTTCTTCGAGTTCGACTTCGACGGTCATGTTGTCGTTATCTTCATCGGTGGTGAGTGTGATGAGGTAGTTGGAAGCCAACTCGGGGAACTGCATGAGTATCTTCTCGATTTGGATAGGGAAGATGTTGACGCCACGAAGCACTATCATGTCGTCGGAGCGTCCCTTCATGCGATCGATGCGCACATGGTTGCGACCACATGGGCAAGAGCGACCAAGCACGCGGGTGAGGTCGCGTGTGCGATAGCGTAGCAATGGCATGGCTTCGCGACATAGGGTGGTGAGTACGAGTTCGCCTATCTCGCCATCGGCCACTGGTTCGAGTGTTTCGGGATTAACGATTTCGACGATATAGTAGTCTTCCCAAAAGTGCAGACCATTTTGCTCGGGGCATTCAAAGCCTACGCCGGGGCCACACATCTCTGACATACCAAATGAGTTGTAGGCTTTAACGCCCATCATATCTTCAATGCGACGGCGTTGCTCCTCGGAGTGTGGTTCGGCACCGATGGCAAGCACACGGAGTTTGGTGTCGGTGCGAGGGTCGATGCCCACTTGGTCCATGACTTCTTTGAGGCGAGTTACATATGATGGCACGGCGTGCACGGCTGTGGTGCCAAAGTCGGTCATGAACTTGATTTGGCGAAGCGAGTTACCTGCCGCGGCGGGGATGGTGAGCATTCCCACTCGTTCGGCTCCGTATTGGAATCCAAGACCGCCGGTAAACATTCCATAGCCCGATGAGTTTTGGAACACATCGTCGGGGCGAAGTCCCACCATCCAAAGGTTGCGAGCTACTTGGTTGGCCCACTCGTCGATGTCGTTTTGGGTGTGTAGAATCACTGTGGGGTTGCCTGTGGTGCCGCTCGATGAGTGTAAGCGAATGCAGTTGCGCAAGTCGGTGCTGGCCATGCCGAATGGGTAGGTTTCGCGCAGGTCTTGCTTGGTGGTGAATGGAATTTTGCGAATGTCGGCAAGCGAAGTGATGTCTTCGGGCTTAAGTCCGGCTTCTTCAAAACGAGCCTTGTAGAATGGCGAGTTCATGCAATGCTTCACTGTGGCTTGCAATCGCTCGAGTTGCAATGCTTCGATTTGCTCGCGAGTGAGTGTTTCTTCTCGCTCGTTGAAGTATTGACAACTGCTATCGGGAATGAATTTTTGTGCCATGTTGATTATATATGTTGTAAATTTTTTTTAGAATAAAATGATGAATGTTTTTACCAAACATTTTGCAAAGATACACATTTTTACAAAAGTTATGGTATTTGACGAAAATATTTATAACTTTGCAAGCAATTTTAGTGATTTAATAGTAGTTTTAATGCTAAAAAGAGCTTTTTTACTTACAATTTGTATATTATGCGGCGCTGTGGTGATGGCGCAAAAAAATGACAGCACCACAACCGACTCGTTGCCCGAGTGGGTGTCGAAATTGGCCCAAAAGGTTGAGATACATGGCTATGCGCAGGCGGGTTATACATGGAAGCATCAAGCCGATGTGAATAGCAATAGTTTTGACTTGAAGCGAGTGTTGTTTTGGGTGAAGGCCAAGGTGACCGATAGGTGGTCGTTGCTATTTATGCACGATTTTGCGAGCGAGGTGCAAGAGTTTTATACCGACTATCGTTTTACGCGTGGCAAGGAGTTGAGCGTGCGTCTTGGACAGTTTAAGAATTCCTATTCGATGCAAAATCCGTTGTCGCCCACGAAACTCGACTTGATTGACTGCTACTCGCAATCGGTGGTGTATCTGGCTGGATGTGGCTCGGACCCGTTGAATGGGGTGCAGTATGGTCGCGACTTGGGGCTGATGGTGTTTGGCGATTTGTTTAACGAAAAGTTGCACTATGAGTTGGCTGTGATGAATGGCAGTGGCATAAATGAGTGGGACAATAACAACGATAAGGATTTTATAGGCAAACTGGAGTGGCGCATTAAGCCAAATGTGCGTGTAGTGGCTACAGGTCAGTTGGGCCGAGGACACGCGCTCGAGGAGTCGATGTATTGCCCCGATATAAAGGTGGGTGAGAATTATGCTCGCAACCGATGGTCGGTGGGTGCCGAGTGGAAGCATCACACCGAGGGGGTGGATTATTGGAAAAATCGCACGGCGCAGGTGCAAGCCGAGGTGCTTGGTGGCTGTGATGGAAATAACAAGAGCATAGGGGCTTATGTGACTGCATGTGTGCCTGTGTGGAAGGGGCTCGATGTGATAGCGTCGGCCGACTATTTTAATTATAACCGAGCGTTGGGCTTGGAGCAAATGAATGTAGTGGGTGGTATTCAATACTGGTTTTACAAGACTTGCCGGGTGCAGTTGCAATATACCAACGCCAATAGGGCCTGGGAGAAGCATTATGGTAACTTGCAGGCGCAGGTGCAAGTGGCATTTTGACCCTCATAAAAAAATGAACGATAAAGCAATCATTTATATACATCATAAAAACTATATATTATGTTGGTGAAAATTATACTTACAATTATTTTCTTTGCGATAACGATAGGCATAGGGATATATTCGCGCCGTCAAGCCAACTCGGTTGATGGGTTTGTGCTGGGCGGACGGTCGGTGGGTGGATGGCTCACGGCGTTTGCCTATGGGACAAACTATTTCTCGGCTGTGGTGTTTGTGGGCTATGCTGGTCAGTTTGGCTGGAAATATGGATTGTCATCGTCGTGGATAGGTGTGGGCAATGCTATAATAGGCTCGCTACTGGCGTGGATGGTGCTTGGCCGTCGCACGAGGTTGATGACGCAGGCCGTGAATTCGCGCACGATGCCCGACTTTTTCGGTACACGCTATGATGACCAAAATCTGCGCATCGCAGCATCGCTCATTGCGTTTATATTCTTGATTCCTTACACTGCTGGGGTGTATAAAGGTGTGTCGGCATTATTTGAAATGGGTTTTGGGATTCCTTATCAATATTGTGCGATTTTAATGGCGATATTGACTGCAATATATGTGATTCTTGGAGGGTATCGTGCTACTGCGATGAATGATTTTGTGCAGGGCATAATAATGCTTTTCGGTATATGTGCTGTGATAGCTGCTGTGCTTGCCTCAAAGGGTGGGCTTGTGGAGGCTACGCAAGCGATGGCGGCAATTCCGTCGGATACCAACCCGGCCGTAAATGGCGAGTTTGCCTCAATATTTGGTCCCGATCCATGGAGCTTGCTTGGGGTGATAATTCTCACCTCGCTCGGCACATGGGGGTTGCCTCAAATGGTGGGTAAATTCTATTCAATCAACGATGAAAGTGCGATAAGAAGAGGTACTATCATCTCAACGATATTTGCGTTGATAGTGGCAGGTGGTTGCTATTTCCTTGGTGGATTTGGCCGATTGTTTGGCACACCTCCCACATTGGCAAATGGCAATCTCGACTTTGATGCCATCGTTCCTGGCATGCTCTCGGCTATGCCCGATGTGATAATTGCGCTTGTGGTGTTGTTGGTGCTATCGGCATCGATGTCAACGCTTGCGGGACTTGTGTTGACCTCGTCGTCAACAATGACTCTCGACTTGATTTATCGCGACAAGCAGTCGGAAACTGGCGAGGTGGAAGGCGGTAAAATAAATGAGGCTGTGGCAAAGAAGATTGAACAAAGAAAGGTGTTGATACTCCGTGTGTTGATAGTGTTCTTTATCGCAATTTCGTTGCTCATAGCGCTTAATCCTCCCACATTCATTGCGCAGTTGATGGGTGTGTCGTGGGGCGCATTGGCTGGTGCATTCCTAGCGCCGTTTATGTTGGGCTTGTATTGGAAGGGTGTGACTCGCGCATCGGTGTGGGCATGCTTTGTGTGGGGCGTGGGATTGACGCTCGCAAATATGATGTTGGGAAATCCTGTCAGCCCTATTAACTGCGGTGCAATAGCCATGGTGGGGGGCATTGTGGTGGTGCTTATCGTGAGCCTCATCACGCCCAAAATGAACAAAGAATATGTAGATAAAATCTTCGCGTGCTATAAGAAATAGAGAGAAAGCATATGATAATGTGGAGAGCGATGGGACAATCCCATCGCTCTTATTTTTTAGACTAATTGAACAAAAAAATAAGACACAAGAACATAAGAACAAAAGGTGCTAACGCAGTGTATTTGAGCGTAAAATAAACCTGTACTTATGTACTCTTGTCTTTAAAAATTTGAGGTAACTACGAAATTAATGCTGTGTGTTACGATGTAGGGGGTTGCTTGGCGGCGGGGCTTGGCGCTGCGGTGGTAGTAGAATGATTTTTGTTTGTCCCACGATGAGATTGAAAGTTGGCGAGTTTCGCCTGGTGGGATGGTGCAGTTGACCGTTTTGGTTGCTTGATGTAGTTGGCGATTTTGGTTGTCGAAGTAATTGAATGTGATGTTTATGCCCACAATAGCGCGAGTGCCGTTGTTGGTTACAAAGAAAGTTTCTTTGTGAGAGTTTAAAGGTTTGTCATATCCCGATATTTTGAGAATGTCGATTGAGGGGCTTTTGATGGTGTCGCCAAGGGCAATTGCCGATAGATTCTCGCGTGGCTCGAGGCCTTTGCGAGTGGTGCGCTGTCCCGAGCAGTTGAGCGCAATGGCAATGAGCAATGATATGATAACACGAAATCTCATAGGTATCGCGGTGCTAATGGTTTGGTTAATGATTGAGGGTAAATGCGCACGCATCCGTCGAGCCCTTTGGGACGGGTGTTTTTGACCGATAGCCCTACGCGATAGATGTAGGGAATCCATCGCCAGAGGTCGATTTTTACTTCGGTTTTGTATTCGTTGAACGATAGGAGATTGTTGTCGGTGAGGTTGAGCGTGAATGTTTGTGGGCGCGAGAGAATGCCGTTGAGTCCACCATCGGTGTAGAGCGCACACTCATAGCAGTTGCGCTTGGCTGTGTTGGTGATATATCCCATTATTGTGCCGTTTTCGAGAGAGAGTCGTGGCGACTTGATGATGACGATGCGATATACATATGTCTGCTGTCCGGGTATGTTTTGAGGGTCGAAACGCTCGATGGCAATAGTAGTGCCGTTGTCGATAAACTGCCACACGCCTTCGATGTCGTGCAGGGGTGATTGTTTCATGCGCAATTTAACCGAGTCGAGTTCGTAACCTTTTAATACTTGCGATTGCGAGGGAAGCTCGTTTAAGATGTGAGCCGAAGCTTGAATCGAAAGCAGTAGCGTTACTAATATCGAAATCGTGAGACGCATGAGCCGAGTTGATGGGGGTGACTATTTGTTTTTGAATGTATAAGAGAACCCGAAGCTCAAAATCTCTTTTAGTTGTAAACGGTGCCACTTGAGGTCGCTTGGAACACTTGTGTCGTAGCGAAGGTTTATGTTGATTTGAGTAGAGAGGAATCGGTTGATGTTGAAGGCGAGGGTGTTTTCTAAATCGCCTTGGAAATAAGAATAGTCGGAGAACGCAAATAGGCGTGTTGTCAATGAAATGTTGTGTGACATGAGCCATTTCAATTTGAGTTCGCCGCTCGAACCTATCTCGCTTGTGGTCATTCGGCCTTCGGCGATGCCAAACAATGTTTCATCGATTTTGTCGTTGAAACATGTCTTCATATTGTAGGAAAGCGGAGAAACCGATGCGTCGAATGTGAAGGTGCTTTTTTCGTTGGCATAGTTGTAGGTCATACCGAGACCCACATTTAATTCGCCAGGTGAAAGGAGTGCAGTTTTGAGTACATCGTTGGCGTCGTAGCCGTTGAATAACTGTGTTTTGAACTGTGCTTGCACCGAGTAGAACCAGCGTTTGGCTGCTCTTACCCCGAATTTAGAGTTGATTTGGAATAAATCGTCGCTTATATTGTAGTTGCGAATGGGATTGTCGGGGGTGCTATTGATAGCCAATTTATACTTAAAGTTAGTGTCGAAGAGGAGGTTGGGGTGGAACGCCTCGTTGAGTTTGGTGTTAAACTCGAGGTTGAGGAGCATGTTGAGGTCGTTGGTACCACCTTGATACCAGTTGGGCGAGTTGTAAGCTTGCGAGAATTGCAATAATCCGCCAAAAGAGTGTAGCCAGTTGCGGCGCTTAATTTCTTGAGCATCAATCGATGAGGCAATAGAAGAGAGGTCTTGTTGTTGCACAGTGATTTTAGAGTCGCTTGGGTCGATTTTAGTAAATACGCGTTTGGGCGCAATGGGGAGCGTCTCAAGGTTGTATTGCACCTTGTTGGGGTGTTCAATCATATAGTTTTGCTTAATGCCTTCAAGGTGCTTGTTGTGAGCAATTTCACGACTTATCCATTGGTAGGTGGTGTCGTTGTCGGCAGGTTGTGTCGCCGATTTATATGTGTCGATTTCGGCATCAAGGTTTGCGTTGTAACCACAAAACACTGGTTGACGGAAGAAGTGTCGAGGTATGGGGAGTGTCTCGATTGTGGTATCGGCCTCGATGTTGTAGAAATCGGATGATTCTAATTTAGTTTTTAGTTGGTTTAATATCGTGTCGAGCTCTGATGCTTTTTTCATCGTTTTAGGACGACTGGGACGCATAGTGGTGTCGAGCACTAATGTGTCTTTGTAGAATTTGTGCACAGGAGCAGGTGTTGAGGTGGTGTCGTCGATCGGGGTGGGTTGAACTCTCACGATGGGCGCACGATATATTATTTGTGCTGTTGATATAAAAGCGATGCAACAGCAAGCACACGATAATAATATTTTAGCTATGGTTTTCATAAGCTTTGGGTAAAAAAAGATATAATAAATAGGCTATTTGATAGCCATGTAGATGGTGCAAGTGCCAAATGTTAAACGCTTATAACGGCATGAGTTGAAGCCGGCTTCGCGCATGAGTTGAAGCATGTCGTTGCCTTGTGGTACGGCGGCAATGCTTTCGGGCAGGTAACTATATGCTCTGACATCTTTTGATACTAATCGCCCCACAAAGGGTATTATGCAACGAGTATATAGTTTGTAAAATGGTTTAACGACGGGTGAGGTGGGCGTTGATAATTCTATGACGCATAAAACACCTCCGGGTTTAAGCACGCGATACATTTCGCGATATCCTTGGTCGAGATGCTCAAAGTTGCGCACACCATAAGCAACGGTGATGCAGTCAAATTGAACTTCGTCGAAAGGTAGGTTTAGACAGTCGCCAGCAACGAAGTTGATGATGTCGTCGAGGTGTGCTTCGGCAACTTTTTTTCGGCCAATGGCAATCATTCCTTCAGAGAGGTCGATGCCTGTGATTTTATTGGGGCAAAGGCTACGGGCGAGTTTGATGGCCAAATCGCCCGTTCCGGTTGCCACATCGAGTATCGTTTTGGGAGAGTAAGCCTTAATCATCTTTACGGCTTTAGCACGCCAACATTTGTCGATGCCAAAGGTCATGGCACGATTCATGAAATCGTAGGCAGGAGCAATCGAGTCAAACATTTCTTTGACCTGCTCGGTTTTTGCTCGATTGTTGTCGTAGGGGTTGATTTTTTCGGCTTTTACTTCCACGGTGAATACAATTTATTTTTTGAGGTTATTGAGGCATTCAACAACATTCTTTTCGATGCGTTGAGCCAAGTTGGGGTCTTCGTCTTTAACGAAAGTTTCGCCAGTGATGTGCTCATAAAGCTCAATGTAGCGTTGTGATACGCTTTCGCAATATTCGTCGGTCATTTCGGGAACAACTTGTCCAGGTTTACCCATAAAGTTGTTTTCGATCAACCATTGACGCACAAACTCTTTTGAAAGTTGTTTTTGAGCTTCACCTTTCTCGAAGCGTTCTTGATAACCTTCGGCATAGAAGTAGCGAGAAGAGTCGGGGGTGTGGATTTCGTCGATGAGATATACTTTGCCATCGCGTTTGCCAAACTCATATTTAGTGTCAACAAGAATCAACCCTTTTTCAGCAGCCATTTCGGTGCCACGAGCAAAGAGTGCGCGAGTGTATTGTTCCATCACTTCGTAGTCTTCTTTGCTCACGATGCCTTGAGCGAGGATTTCTTCGCGAGAGATGTTTTCGTCGTGACCTTCGTCGGCTTTAGTAGTAGGAGTGATGATTGGCTCGGGGAAGCGTTCGTTTTCGCGCATTCCGTCGGGAAGTTTCACGCCACAAAGTTCGCGACAACCTGCTTGATATTCACGCCAAGCGCTACCAGTGAGATAACCACGGATAATCATTTCAACACGGAATCCTTCGCATTTCAAACCCACAGTTACCATAGGGTCGGGAGTAGCGAGTTTCCAGTTGGGTACGATGTCGGCAGTAGCATCGAGGAATTTTGCAGCTATTTGATTCAATACTTGTCCTTTGTAGGGAATGCCTTTAGGAAGAATCACGTCGAAAGCCGAGATGCGGTCAGACGCAATCATTACCAAAATGTCATCGTCGATGTTATAAACTTCACGTACTTTACCGTGATATACACTCTTTTGACCTGGGAAATTGAAGTCGGTGTTAGATAATGTAGCCATAATATGTTTGTTTTTAATTAGTTTGCTTGTCGTTTTTGTCGTCGGGATTTTCATCTTTATTGTTTTTATCCCATTTTTCATATGCTTCAACGATGCGTTGCACGAGTTGATGACGCACAATGTCTTTTTTGCCAAATTCTACATGCCCAATGCCCGGAATGCCTTTCAATACTCGCAAAGCGTGCATCAATCCCGAGGTAGTTGAGCGAGGAAGGTCGATTTGAGTAGCATCGCCAGTGATAATCATCTTGGCGTTCATGCCCAATCGGGTGAGGAACATCTTGATTTGATGCGTAGTGGTGTTTTGTGCCTCATCGAGCACAATCACAGCATCGTTGAGAGTGCGTCCACGCATAAATGCCAATGGCGCAATTTGAATCACATTGGTTTCCATATATTCCTTTAACTTTACGGCTGGAATCATATCCTCGAGGGCATCGTAAAGGGGTTGGAGATATGGGTCGATTTTATCTTTCATGTCGCCAGGAAGAAATCCGAGTTTTTCACCAGCTTCAACGGCGGGGCGTGAAAGGATAATTTTGCGCACTTCGCGATTTTTTAATGCTCTCACAGCAAGTGCAATGGCAAGATAGGTTTTACCTGTTCCGGCAGGGCCAAGTGCAAATGTGAGGTCGTTTTTCAAAACAGCTTCTACGAGAAGTTGTTGATTGGGCGAGCGTGGCGAAATGGGCTTGCCATTGATGCCAAAAATTATCACATCGTCGCTCTTAACTTCTTGAGGTGTGCCACCTTTCACGACTTCGAGTATAACCTCTTCGGTGAGATGGTTGTATTTGGCACAATAGGCCTCTAATTCTTTGATTTTCTTTTCAAAATCGGCAGTTTCTTCGTTGTCGCCGATAACTTTTATTACCGAGCCACGTGCAGCCATTCGCAATTTAGGGAATAGGTTGCGAATAAGTTGCATGTTGCAATTGTTGACACCATAAAAGCTCACAGGGTCAACATTATCGATAATTACTATGCGTTCAATCATTCAGCTGAAATATAATTTATGTTACAAAGTTAGCAACTTTGCGATGAAATTGCAATATAACAGGCTTATTAAGAATAAATAATTTTGCTATTTTGTGAGGGAGGTTGTATCTTTGCGTGAGTCAAAAATGTTTTCTCGGTGTATTTATATGAAATGAGGTGCGTTTTTTTGACCATTAAGTGAATAAAATCAATTAAAAACTAATAAAACTAATTAACATGAAAAAGTGTTTTCTCTCACTATTGCTTGCTGCATGTATCGTAACAGTAGCATGTGCTGGTGAAAATGCAACATCACAATCGAGAAATGTTGCTACACCTGCTCAAAAAGAGGTGCCAGCACCTGCAAAAGCAGTAAAACAATCGCAAGTTAACCACATCAAAGTGCCTGCAACCAACATTGCATCGCCAATGGATGTGAATGTGATTCTTCCCGAATCATACGCTACTAATGAGGATAAAAAATATCCTGTGGTGTATATTCTCCACGGCTATGATGGCGACTATAAAACTTGGATTACTCTTACTGAACCAAAACTTGATAGTCTTGCTTCACACTAT
Organism: Muribaculaceae bacterium; assembly: GCA_045637505.1. Classification (GTDB taxonomy): domain Bacteria; phylum Bacteroidota; class Bacteroidia; order Bacteroidales; family Muribaculaceae; genus RGIG4079. The sequence continues at coordinate 60,692 of JAZTZO010000048.1, forward strand.
GATATGATTTTTGTGTTGCCCGACGGACGCGATAGTTGGTATTGGGATGCTCCTGCCGACCCTAAACTCAAAATGGAGTCGTTCTTTGTGAAGGAACTCGTGCCTTATATCGACAAAAATTATCGCACTATTGCCGACAAAAAACATCGCGCTATCACAGGTTTGAGCATGGGTGGCCATGGTAGTTTGTGGCTTGGCATGCGTCATAGCGATATTTGGGGCTCGGCTGGTAGCATGAGCGGTGGTGTGAATATCAATAAACCTAAATGGGCTAAATCGTGGAAGATGGCTCAACGATTGGGTGCGCAAGCGCAATATCCTCAACGCTGGAAAGAGTACACTGTGATTACTCTCGTGAAAAACTTGAAACCCGGTCAGTTGAACATTACATTTGATTGTGGTGTAGATGATTTCTTTATTGGTGTGAATCGTGAACTACACGAAGAATTGTTGAAATATAATATTCCTCACGACTATACCGAACGCCCAGGTCGTCACACTCACCCATATTGGAGAAACTCTATTCGCTATCATCTACAATATTTCTACGATATATTTAATAAGTAAAATATTAGATAAGAAATATATAACCCCGCATTTCGGTGATGAAGTGCGGGGTTTGTTTTTGTGGGTTGGAATCTACATAGTTATACCACTTGAGGCTCTATTTCGCTCAATGATAGTCCGTGCGAGTCTTTTTCGGATAGGTTGAGCTCGTTGGCAGGGAGGGGCCATTCGATGCCAAGCGCAGGGTCGTCGAAACGCAATGTGGCTTCGGCTTGAGGCGCATACACATTATCGACCTTGTATTGAAATTGTGCAATGTCGCTCAACACGATAAAGCCATGCGCCATGCCACGAGGCACAAAAAACTGACGGCAGTTGTCTTCGCTCAACTCCACTGCAAGATGTTTCCCAAAAGTGGGGGAGTCTTTGCGAATGTCAACAATGACATCGATTACACGGCCACGCGACACGCGCACCAACTTGGCTTGCGCCCACTCATTGCGCTGAAAATGAAGTCCACGCAACACACCACGCGTTGAAACTGACTCGTTATCTTGCACAAACTCCACATTGCCTACATGAGCCTGAAATTCAGCCTTCTTGAAACTTTCCATAAAGTAACCGCGTGCATCACCATGTCGCACCGGCTCTATTATCCACACACCTTTTATGTATTGTTCGGTAAAAGTCATTGTCGATTAATTAGATGTTTTTACAAAGATACACTAATTTGTTGAGATTATGGTTACAGTAGGAGAATATTTGTGACAAAAATACGCCGAGGAGAATATTTTCCTCGGCGTGTGATTTGATTATATGATTGTCACTCTTTAGCGAGTTAATTGCGTTATTTAAAGGGAATTTCAATAAATTGACTTGCAGCCATCTTTGGTATTGCAAAATCAAATTGATTTTTGATGTCATTTAAAGAACGGCTTTTGTTATAAGGCATATATGCAATCATGTAAACAACTCCTGATTCGATGTTATTTGATGCAAATGCTATTAAAGTTTTTTGGTCGGTCGTTAAGAAATAGTAAGTATTTATATCTTGGTTAATGTCAAAAAGGATATATCTTTCATACATAAAATCAAAAATAGTATTATCATCGACATAATTGCCATCGATTATTGTAATGGCTGTATTTAGGCGGTCTTCGTCGAATGAATAGAGAACATATGAATAAGCCCCTACGGAATAGCCTAATGCCTTAGGTTCTTCAGCAAAAATAGTATATTCTTTCATGAAATTCTTGACTGTGCTTTGTGTTGCGCCCCAATTAGTGTATGGAATGAAATATGCCTCAGGAACGACGCCATTTACTGTTACTTTAAATTCTCCTTTTGAACTTGAAATAAGGGCTTCGCCAACACGTTCGGCGGTAATGACGTTTTTTGAAACCGAAACGATGTATTCATTAGATGTAGTCCATTCGGCATCAGCATCGGCTATGGTATATGATTGACCACAATTAAGAGTAATGTCTCTGAATTTTGCTTTTGGTTCATCGTCGCTGCTACAAGAAACGATAATTGCCGATGAAATGAGGATTAGCGTTAGGAATAGAAATTTTTTCATTTTGATATGTATTTAAGTTAGTACAATATTGTCATTATTAAATCTCGCAGTTGCTATAAAGCAAGGGCATAAGTGTAGCGTAATTTTTCACAAATGTAGCGATTACATTTATTAACTAATTGGCATTATGATGCATTCTTATTTAGTTGACTCATCAATTATATAAATGTTGAAGAGCGATAACTACATCTCGGCGACACCCCCGACGAGTTTACTTAGTGGCATAATTCCGACACGGAGAAGTTGAACTCGTCTACTTAGTATTTGTAAATAAAAGAAAAAAAAGTTATAGGTCGCAAAAAATACAGCCTATAAGTTGTATATGTCGTTTTGTTGTTTTTATTTTGCTCTAAAATAATCAAGATATCTTTGTCTCTATAAAAAATAAGATAAAATTGCTATGAAGAAAATATTTTCCATATTTCTGTTCTCCTCTATAATTTCATATAGTTTTGCACAAACATCAGATGAAAAAATAGTTAGTGCAATGAATAATTCCGATTGGTTCGCATTAGATTCGTTATATCAAACCGAACCCAAAGATTCAATAAGCGAGTTTCTCGAAATATTTTCTCGTTGCCTTATAGGGAATAGGCTAAACCGCCCCGATGTTTCTATCTCTGCATTTACGGAATTGCTCAATACTCAATCAGAAAACCTTGACCTTGGCAACGTGCTCAATTCATCTATAATGTTTGCTATGGATTTAAGTAGAACCGGAGAAAATAAAGCGGCTGCAGAAATGTTATCTTCGGTTCTCAATTCAGTACGCGCACATCTTGATAGTACAACTATAGTAGGTGTTCAGCAATCGATTAATCAATATGAAGCACTATCTAAATACAATCCTTATAAAATTACATTTGAAAAATCGTTAGGGACTATCCCTTTTGAAGTTGTACCTGTCGGTCCTCAAAAGAATAATTCAGTATTAATGCATCTTAGAAACTCATCGATTAATGGCATTGACGCAGATGTTACTTTTGATACAGGAGCAGGAGTAAATATTATTTCCGATTCATTAGCTATAAAATATAATTTAATTCCGCTTGAAGCATCAAGTACTGTTGGAGGAATCGGTATGCAGAATGGGAGTTATGCCATTGCTAAGGAATTGAAAATTGGAGATGTCATTGTTAAGGACGTGCCATTTTATGTTATAAATATAACAACCAATCACGAAGAGGCCGACAAATATGTCGATTATTTCAATGTTGTTGTCGGTAGTGAACTGATGTTACAACTTAAAGACCTAACCGTTGATTTTGTTAATCAAAAAATTACAGTCCCGGCAGATGCTCCAAAACGAAGCCAAGTATCTCCAAATATGTGTTTTTCATCTCATATGAATTTGTTAGGAGCTGTAATTGTACAAGGAAAGCCTGAATTAATGAATTTAGATACTGGCGATGCTTCTTATGGCTATTTAGGCGGTAAGTTTTTAGAGAACAACAAAGAATATATTACCACTAATTGTAACTTAGATACTGTCCGTACGGCAGGGATTGGTGGGGTGCAAATATCGGAATGCTATCGAGTCCCCAATATTTCGATTGAAATAGGAAATAAACAAGTCGTTGTTCCCGAAATGGTTGTTAAAATTCAAAATAGCACTAATGCTATTGTTGAATACGAGGGTAGTTTAGGACTTAAATCTATGATGCTATATAATAAAGTTCGTTTCAATATGGTGGACTTTGTGTTTACTGCATATAAATAATTTGTCTCAACTATCTGTCTCAAATAAAAATTGTCTTTTACGCATAGAGAATGTTGCTGTACTATTGGTATAGTAACATTCTTTTTTTATGGAAACAAAAACAATTAATCTCATTGTGCCTCGTGGGTGACACGACCTTGATGATAAGCTGTTGCGATTTTTTTGCAGATAACCATGGCAAATAGTTTCAAGATGTCATCTCGAACGCTTTTAAAACCACTGACTATTTTATGCCATTTGCCATAAAATAGTCAGTAGAGGATTCTGTGTACACTTTTATAATTCTAATGAATTTTCATTTAGAAGAAAATCGTATATACTTATTGTCGTAATTCCGTCATTGTCGTGATGAACTAGTGATGGGGTTCCCACTACAATTATTTTCTTAAAGGAATCATCAACATTAACAAGAGAAGCTCGCTCTTGGCGTTGTTTATCTTCAGAGTCTAATCGATATGCCGATTGGATATAGTATCTTCTGCTTCCCTTATTGCAAACAAAATCAATCTCAAGTTGTGATTGTGCTCTATTGCCAAGAGCATTTGTAGTTCGTGTAACAACAGTTCCTACATCTACATTATATCCACGAATTCTTAATTCATTATATATAACATTTTCCATCAAGTGAGTCCATTCTGTTTGACGGAAATTCAAACGAGCATTACGTAGCCCCGGATCTATAAAATAGCACTTAAATGGTGTGTCAATGTATTTTCGCCCTTTTACATCATAACGCACAGACTTTTCTATAAGGAATGAATCACTTAAATAATCCAAATACATTTTAATTGTATTGTGGGAGATTGTTCCTTGTTTTATGCTTTTGAATGTATTTGCAATTTTAGTAGGATTTACCAACCCTCCTATAGATGAAGCTACTATGTTAATGGTTTCCGATAATACGGCATCGTTTCTTACACCATACCTTTCTTTTATATCCTTGATATAAGTTTCTTCAAAAAGACTTTTTAAGTATGAAATCTTTTGTTCTTCGTTCGAAAGGGTGGCAATATGAGGTAAGCCTCCATAAGTCATATATTCGTCAAGGGCTGTTATCTTATCTCCTGAATATACTTGCATAAATTCCTTGAAACTTAAAGGATAAATATGAATTTCATCGCCTCGTCCTCTAAATTCTGTAATAACATCTTTTGATAAGAATTTTGCATTACTACCTGTTACATAGGTGTCTGCATTGTGGAGGTGTAAGAAACTATTTAGTACATCTTCAAATTCCGAAACAAATTGTACTTCGTCAAGCAATATATAATATTGTTTGTCATCTTTAATTTGCTGATGTACAAAATCACAAAGTACATCTGGGTCTCGATATCGTTTATTTATGCGATCATCTAACGCTAATTTAATGATGTGGTCTTCATCAACACCATTTTGGCGTAGATAATCGTAAAATAATTTGAACAGCAAGTATGATTTGCCGCATCTTCTTACGCCTGTAACAACTTTAATCATACCATTGTGCATACGATTAATTAGGCGTTCCAAATAAATATCTCTATTTATTTCCATATTCCCTATTGACATTTTTGTGTCATTTGCCATATTTTTGTCAGTACAAAGATACGGTATTTTTTTAGAAGTACAATAAATGCTATGTTTTTTGCTTTTTAGAGCGTAAAGTTTGTGGCAAAAGTCCATCGGAGTGGAATGAAATCCTTCGTGGTGTAGTAACATTCTTTTTATGGGGACAAAGTTGTTATTTCAAAAAGGGAGGTGGTGCAAATACATAATTTATGTGATTGAGTTGTCTTTAATTAATAATTGTTACCTTTGCAGTGTAAAATTAAGGGATAGTTTATGCGAAACATTATACTTTTTGATGCATCGGAGGTGCGTGATAATTTGTTGCCTATGACGTTTACTCGTCCAGTGGCAGATTTGCGTGTGGGGATATTGACTATTCGCGAAAAGTGGGAGCATATGCTTGAAGGTACTTATTCCTACATCACAACCGAATACCTTTGTGATAAATATCCTGCAATAGTAGGCGAGGATAACTTGTTTATCGCGGGCAATGTGTGCCCCATAGGGTCGTTTGTGGCAAGAGTTGAGGTGTTGAATAAGGGCGAGGCTTTGTTGTCGCCAAATGGCGCGCTAATGGCTTTTCGTGGCAGTATTGATGACTTTAATGCACGCAATTTTGCTTGTGAAATAGTGTGTGATGAAGATTGTCTTACGATAAAGATGCTATATGATATTTTTATGGAAAATCATCGAGGCATCGTTGAAGATTTTGCTTTATTGACACATAATCGCACAAGCCAACCATTGAGTGATACAAATACCGTTATCGGTGCATCTGTTGAAGCTGATGGCACCCCAATGATATTTATTGAAGAGGGTGCCGTAGTTGAGGGCGCTATGCTTAATGTGAAGAATGGGCCTATATATGTGGGGCGTGATGCCGAGGTTATGGAGGGAAGTTGCCTCCGTGGGCCAGTTGCGTTGTGTGAGCATGCTGTGGTGAACATGGGTACTCGCATGTATGGTGCCACAACACTAGGTCCTTATTGCAAAGTGGGGGGCGAGGTGAATAATGTGGTGATGATGGGCTACTCTAATAAGGCTCACGACGGATTCCTTGGAAATGCTGTGATAGGTGAGTGGTGCAATATAGGGGGTGGATCGACTGCGTCTAATCTCAAAAATGATTATACCGAGATAAAGTTATGGAACTATCCGGCTCATCGATTCCTTCGCACTGGATTGCAATTTTGTGGATTGATAATGGGTGACCATTCAAAGACTGGAATAAATTGCATGTTTAATACCGCAACAGTGCTTGGGGTGGGGGTGAATATACATGGCGCAGGATTCCCTCGCAATTTTGTGGCATCATTTAGTGAAGGTAGTGTGACAGGCTTTGCCGATGTGCCGTTGGCTAAATTCTTTGATATTGCTCGCAGAATGATGGCACGCCGTGGACTGACTCTTACAGAGGTGGATATGCGCATATTTGAATCAATCCACGCCATTGCCGACAATTATAAATAGCGCTTCGCAGAGCCATTTATATACAAATTGAGTTACTAAATCAAAAAACCTAAAAAAAGATGCAACAATGATCAAATTGCAAAAGCAAATTTGGAAGCAAATAACAAAACAACTAATTACGGCGTCCGGTCATTTGTCCAAAGACATCTCCCATCAGCCAAATTGCTACGCATATCGCAAATAACATATATCTGAAAGTTTAAGGTTTAACAAATAAATAATTTCGTTTGCAAATATACGACAGGGGTTGGGCAACACGCGTTGCACACGAATGTTAATAAAATTAAAAAGCCTCAAGTAGAAGACTTGAGGCTTTTTCTATTTTGTAGAATCGATTTTTGATTATCGGCGTTTTTTAGCTTGTTGTTTTTGTTGTTCGCGAAGCATTGCTTGTTGTTGGCGTTGAGCTTCTTCCAAGCGAGCCATGAAACCCGATTTTTTGCGAGGTTTTTTGGCGTTAGCAAGCATTTCGGCTCTCACTTTTTGCTCATCTACTAAATGACGGCAAGCATATGTTTGGATGATTGTAATCAATAATGAGAGGAAGTAGTAGTAACTCAAACCTGACGCATAGTCGTTGAAGAAGAACAAGAACATTACAGGCATGAGATACATCATCCACTTCATGCCGGGCATTGATGCTCCACCAGGTTGGTTTTGCATATTGATGTGAGTGTAGAGGATGTTAGTAACAGTCATCAACAAGCAGAATAGGCTCACATGGTTGCCAAAGTAGGTTGAAATGAATGGGATGTGAGTGGTCCACGAGAAGATAGCGTCGGGAGCCGAGAGGTCGGAAGCCCAAAGGAATGATTGTCCACGCAACTCAATGCAAGAGGGGAAGAATGTGAACATTGCAATGAGGATAGGCATTTGCAACAACATGGGGAGACAGCCCGAGAATGGACTTGCACCGGCTTTGCTATAAAGCTCCATTGTTTTTTGTTGCTTTGTCATTGCATCTTCGGGTTTTGGATATTTCTCGTTGATGGCTTGAATTTCGGGAGAAAGCACACGCATCTTGGCTTGTGAAATATAGCTCTTGTAGGTGAATGGGAAGAGAATGAGTTTCACAAAGATGGTCAACAATAGAATGATGATACCATAGTTAGAGATAAATCCACCGAGGAATGTGAACACAGGGATAATCAAATAGGTGTTAATCCAACGGAACAATCCCCATCCAAGAGGAATCAAACGAGTTAATTCAAGATCTTCTTCGGTTTTCACTTGGTCGTCATAGCTTGAAAGCAATGGGTAGAGGTTAGGAGTGAAAATCATGTCGAATGATGCAGGGATTTCATCTTTTGTTGAATAAGAGATGATAGCATCTTTCACATCAAGAATTTTGAGATATCCTGGTTGGTCTTTGATGTCTTTGGTTGAAACATCGGCACGCTTGATTGAAGTATTGGGGACGAGAACGCTTGAGAAGAATTGGTTTTTAAATGAAATCCATTTCAATTCTTGACCGAGTTCTTCGCTCTGGTCACCGTTTTCGGTTAGATAGTCGGGGCTTTCGCCAACATATTTGTAATAAATGGTGCTGTTGCGTTCTTCAAAAGTTTTACCTTTTTCGTTGCGCGCCATTTTTTGATGCCATGACATGGTGATATCTGACATGTTTGAGGCAAATACATTTTCAATGTTTTCTTGCACGATGTCCATCTTCACGATGTAGCTTTCGCCTTTGGCGAGAGTGTAACGGATACCCCACATTGCACCACCATCGAGGTTTAGTTTCATCAAGATAGTGCTATCGTTTTGGGTTTCGGCTTCAAAGTTGAGGTCGCGAGTTTCGATATAACCAGCTCCGGCTGGGAGTAGGAATGAGTAGTAGTCGGTAGCTCCATTATAAGGCACAACATTGGCAGTGTCACCACCTACATAAGTGTCGTATTTTTTGAGTGTTACCTTTGCAATCTTACCACCTTCGCTTGAGAAATCAACTTTCATTACCTCGTTTTCAAGTGAAAGAGTTTCACTTTTGCCACTCATATATTTGGCGAAGTTGCCATAAGAGTCATAGCGGTTGATTGTAGAGATGAGAGTATCTACAGCTGCTTGAGCAACTTTTGGGGTAAGCCCTTCGAGCTTGTTGTTGATGATTTTAGTAACATCGACAGCAGTGTTGTTTACATTTATAGTGCCGGTTACTTTAGTTGAGTCGCAACGAAGATCTACTCCATTGGTTGTAAATGCATATGTGCCATCATTTTGAGCAACTCCAGCCGATTTTACCATTGCGGTGAGTTTGCTCACATGGTTGGCAGTGAGGGTGTCAACAGTAACAACCTCTTCTTTTTTAGAGTTATTCTGTTGCGTAGCTTCAATTTGGGCTTTTTTAGCGGCAGCAATCTCTTCCTCTGAAGGTTGGTTTATATACATAAACCCTAAGATGACTGCTCCCATCAAAAGGAGCCCAAGAAGGTTGTTTTTATCCATTATAAGTTATAAAGTGATTAATAAATTAAGTTTAAATTCTTATTTTTCTTCGCCGTAGTTGATTGCAGCTTTCACGAAGTCAACAATCAATGGATTGGGACTTAAAACGGTGCTTGAGTATTCGGGGTGGTATTGAACACCGATATACCAGCGTTTTTCGGGCATTTCAAAGATTTCCACGAGTTTTGACTCGGGATTGATACCTACACCTTGCATGCCGTTTTGCTCAAATTGTTCGAGATATTCGTTGTTGAATTCGAAGCGATGGCGATGGCGTTCTTTGATTGTTTGTGTGCCATAGATTTTAGAAACCTTTGAGTTAGCGCGTAGGTTACAATCAAATGAACCGAGGCGAGTGGTGCCACCCATAGTGGTAACGCTCTTTTGTTCGTCCATCAAGTCGATTACTTTGTGAGGAGTAGTTGGGTCGATTTCGGTGCTGTTAGCATCGGCAATACCGAGCACATTGCGAGCAAATTCTACAGCCATGCATTGCATACCGAGGCAGATGCCGAGGGTGGGGATATCGTTTTCACGACACCATTTCAAAGCAATATTCTTTCCTTCTACACCTCGTTGGCCTGAACCAGGAGCCACGATGATACCGTCCATGTCTTTCAATAGGTCGGCAACATTGCCATCGTTGATTTTCTCTGATTGGAAATAGCTCACATTTAATCGACGGTCGTTGTAAGTAGCTGCTTGGAAGAGAGATTCTTTGATTGAGATGTATGCGTCGGGTAGTTCAACATATTTACCTACGATACCTATCTTAACATCTTTTTCGGCCGAAGCCATTTTGTTGAGGAATTGCATCCAAGGAGCCATATCGGGCTCGCCTTTAACTTCAACGCCTGTGAGGCGCATGATTATTTCGTCGAGGTGTTGCTCTTGCATTTTCACAGGCACTTCATAGATTGAAGGCACATCAATTGATTGAACAACAGCTTCGGGTGCTACATTACAGAACAACGCAATTTTGCGACGAACATCGGTAGGAACATCTTTTTCGGTGCGAAGCACAAGCACATCGGGTTGGATACCCATTTCTTGAAGTTTCTTTACCGAGTGTTGAGTTGGTTTAGTTTTGAGTTCTTTAGCAGCGGCTACATAAGGAACATAGGCGAGGTGAACGCACACGCAGTTGCGACCAAGTTCCCAACGGAGTTGGCGTACACTTTCAATATATGGAAGTGATTCGATGTCACCTACAGTGCCACCAATTTCGGTGATAACGAAGTCAAAATTGCCAGTGTTGCCAAGGGCTTTCATGCGGCGTTTGATTTCGTCGGTGATATGAGGTACTACTTGCACGGTTTTGCCAAGATAGTCGCCACGGCGTTCTTTTTCGATAACATGCTTGTAGATGCGACCAGTAGTGACATTGTTGGCGCGAGTAGTGGTTACATTGGTGAAGCGTTCGTAGTGACCGAGGTCGAGGTCGGCCTCATGTCCGTCGATGGTAACATAACATTCACCATGCTCATAAGGGTTGAGCGTGCCTGGGTTAATGTTGATATATGGGTCAAATTTTTGAATGGTAACTCGGTATCCACGAGCCTTCAAAAGATTTGCTATTGATGCGGAGATAATCCCTTTACCAAGAGATGAAACCACTCCACCTGTGACAAATATAAATTTTGTTTCCATCGATTAATAATTTTGAGTTATATATTAAAGTGCAAAATTACAAATAAATTGCGATACGATATATAAAATATGCTCAAAAAAATGAGGGAAAATGGTTAAAAAAGTTGACTAAAACTACTCGCTAAACGCACTGATATATATGCTTTAGAATTTTTACATGCACTATTTTGCCTATTGGCGAGTTTAAAACGCATTAATTTGCTTGCTTTTGAAAAACAAACGACGGAGTAATTTGTGTTTTTTATTCAAAAAAATAACCCCACAAGGTTGTGAGGTTATTTAATATATTATGCTTGTTGCAAAAAATGCAGCGGGGGGTAACTTCTTCCCACAGGTAATTCATCACGGATTATCCCACGAGGTTCATGCCACGGTTGATGGCTTCTTCGTTCATGGGAATGAGGTGATGGTGACGCTCGGGGAGGGTCTTTTTCAAGCCCTTGATTACGCTTTCAACTGGGAGCAAGTTCTTGATTTTGAGCAAAGCTCCGAGTACTACCATGTTGTAGGCTTTGGCATTTTCCATTTCAAATGTTGCTTCCATTGCATCGATGCGATAGATGTTGATGTCGGTGCGTGTGGGGGCTTTATGAATGCCATAAGAGTCGTAGATGAGAGTGCCTCCGGGCTTCACTTTGCTCTCAAATTTGTCGAGACTTTGTTGGTTGAGAATCACTGCAGTGTCGTAATTATCGAGCATTGGCGAACTGATTTCGCTATCGCTGATGATTACGGTTACATTTGCAGTACCACCGCGTTGTTCGGGTCCATAAGATGGCATCCATGTCACTTCGAGGTCATCCATGAGGGCGGCATAGGCGAGGATTTTTCCCATTGAAAGCACGCCTTGTCCACCAAATCCTGCTATGATTAATTCTTCTTTCATTTTACTGTATTTTTGAGGTCGCCCAATGGGTATTTCTTAAACATATTTTCTTCCATCCACTTGTTGGACTGTGCTGGAGTCATTTTCCAACCCGAGTTACAGGTGCTCACGATTTCTACCAATGATGTGCCGAGACCATTCATTGAGTTTTCAAATGCTTGACGAATAGCGGCTTTGGCTTTGCGCACTGCGACTGGAGTGTGAACTGCTTGGCGAGTTACATAGCAAGTGCCATCGAGTTGAGCCAAGAGTGGAGAGATAGCGAGTGGGTATCCATTAAGATCAACGCGACGGCCATAAGGGGTTGTAGATGTTTTCATTCCTTCGAGAGTAGTAGGAGCCATCTGTCCACCAGTCATCCCATAGATTCCATTATTTATGAATATGATGGCGATGTTTTCACCACGATTGGCAGCGTGAATGGTTTCGCAAGTGCCTATAGCCGAGAGGTCTCCGTCGCCTTGGTAGGTGAATACAAGATTTTCGGGGTTGAGGCGTTTAGCACCAGTAGCAACGGCAGGCGCACGGCCGTGAGCCGCTTCAATCCAGTCGATATCTACATAGTTGTAGGCAAAAACAGCGCAGCCTACAGGGGCAATGCCTATTGCTTTGTCTTCCAATCCCATTTCTTCAATAACCTCGGCAACGAGTTTGTGTACCACGCCATGGCTACATCCAGGGCAGTAGTGCATGTGGTTGTCGTTGAGCAAGCGTGGCTTGGCATAAACGAGGTTTTCGGGCTTGATTATATCGTTGATATTCATAGTCGTGATTATTTTTTAGCGTCGGGGAAATAATTAAAAAACGCATCAGAGATTTCACCTAAATTGGGAACAATTCCACCAAGACGTCCGAAATGATATGTTGGCACGCGACATTGAGAAGCGAGTTTCACATCTTCAATCATTTGTCCGGCATTAAGTTCTACAACCAACATACCTTTTACGCGTTGAGATATGCGGTCAAATACTTCGGTGGGGAATGGCCATAGAGTAATTGGACGCACAAGGCCTACTTTTATGCCTTGTTCACGCATCTCGTCGATGACTTTTTGGCAAATGCGAGCCATTGAACCAAATGCTACAAAAAGGTATTCGGCGTCGTCGGTGAGATATTCTTCGCATCGTTGCTCGTTTTGCTCGATTAGGCGATAGGTGCGTTGGAAGCGATTGTTGTTTTCTTCCATCACTGCAGTGTCGAGCTCGAGCGAGGTGATAACATTTTGCTTGCGAGTGGCAGGCTTGCCAGTAATTGCCCAAGGACATTGCTCGGCAATTTGCTCTTTTGTGCGACGAGGACGGGTTGGTGGGAGGATTACTTTTTCCATCATTTGTCCCACGATTCCGTCGGCAAGAATCATGGCTGGTGTGCGATATTTAAATGCAAGGTCAAAGCCGAGATATACAAAATCGGCCATTTCTTGCACAGTTTTAGGTGCTAATACGATGAGATGGTAGTCGCCATGTCCGCCACCTTTAGTTGCTTGGAAATAGTCGGCTTGAGATGGGTGAATAGTTCCAAGTCCAGGACCTCCACGCATCACGTTGATTATCAAAGCAGGAAGTTCGGATGCAGCAATGAAAGATATGCCTTCTTGCTTAAGGCTTACACCAGGGCTTGAAGATGAAGTCATAACTGCTTTCCCACATGAAGCACCTCCGTAAACCATATTTATCGCAGCAACTTCGCTCTCGGCTTGAAGCACTACCATGCCAGTAGTTTCCCAAGGCATTTCGGCTTCGAGAGTTTCGAGGATTTCGGATTGAGGGGTGATGGGATAGCCAAAGTAGCCATCGGCACCATATCTTATTGCAGCAAGAGCAATCGCTTCGTTGCCTTTTAATAATTTTACTTCTTCATTCATAATTCAATATTCTAAAATTGATGAACTAAATATGAATTTAATCGGGGATTTTTACTCGATATACTTCAATACATCCGTCGGGGCACACAGTAGCACATGCAGCGCAACCAATGCAGTCGTCGGGATTTTTCATGAACGCGAAATGATATCCACGATTATTAACTTCTTTGGGTTGAAGCAATAACACATCTTTGGGGCAAGCTACGACGCATAAATCGCATCCTTTGCAGCGTTCTTGATTGATGGTTACAGCACCTTTAATTTTAGCCATAATTAATGAAAATCTAAATGAGATTTGTTTTTATAGTGCAAAAATAATGAAAGTTTTTGATAACAACAATCTTTGAGGCATATCATTAACCAAAGGTTGGGTAAAGGGAGAAATTAATTGAAATTAAGTTAGAGGTTTGAATTCTCTATAAAATGTTGTATATTTGTGGCTAATATGATATCAGTAATTATTCCGGTATATAATCTTGAAACACTTCTGAAACGAAGTGTTGACAGTGTTAAGGCTCAAACTATCTCGGATTGGGAACTTATCATGGTAAATGATGGTTCAACCGATAGTTCGGGCAAATTGTGTGATGCTATTGCTAACACCGATGAACGCATCCATGTGCTACATGGGAAAAATGCGGGGGCAGGAACAGCTCGAAAGTTGGGCGTTGCAAAGGCTAAAGGCGAATGGGTGTTGATGCTCGATGGCGATGATGTATTGCCTCCCGATGCTCTTGAGCAATTTTTGACTCGAGTATCGGACGATGTGGATATAATAGTGGGATCGGCTCAGCGATTGACTGAGTCAGGATATTATCCTCAATTAATGGAGCTATCGCGCGAACTAACAGGTAAAGAGTATGTTAAGGCGTTGCTTGATTATGAAACGAATGTCGGGCCAGTGGCAAAACTTATTCGCCGCTCGCTATTTCTTAATGGGCAATGGATACCTCACCGTCGTATCACTCACTTTGAAGATTTATTAATGTTAGTGTCGATTGCAAGAGAGGCTAGGAAAGTTGTTATAGATAATAGCTTAAAAGTGTATAGTATCATATTTCGCACTGATGGGTTAAGTCATAACATGACTATGACATTTGAAGGGTGGTATAGATTGTTTAACGGTATATCACGATTTGCCGACGAAGAAACTGCTCTATTATTTAAACTACATCGCTTATATGACGGAGTAATTACGCAAGGTATCGAGTTTGATTATTCCAATCCCGAAATACAATGTATCGTTAAAGAGGCGCGCCATCACAAGTTGCGTGGTCATGATAAATTGATATATTGGATGCTTCATAGCAAACGCTTACGCCGTTATGTGGCAAAACGACATAAAGATATTAAACCGGTGTCAGGGGCTGTGAGAGTGAGTGTAGTGATGTCGGCCTATAATGAGGAAAAAACAATAGAACGAGCAATGCGCTCGGTGTTGCAACAATCATTCCGCGATATAGAGTTGATTGTAGTTGATGATGCATCGACCGATAAGACCCTTGATGTGATACGCACTATTTCGGCTGTTGATGGGCGCGTGAAAGTGCTACGCCACTACGAAAATTTGGGTCTAAGTGCAACACGCCGCACCGGATGGCTCATGGCAGTGGGCGATTATGTGCAATTTATGGATGGCAGTGACACGCTCAACCCTATGGCTATTGAGCAGATGTATAAGCAAGCAACCAAGACCGATGCCGAGGTTGTTGTTATGGGTACTCAACGCTCAAGCCGTCTGTTTGGAATAAAATTGCCTTATTTTGTTCCTTCTAAATTTTTCAAACAAGAGGTGACAACAACTCGTGAGTTATTGCCAACACTACTTGGTCGTCATGGATTCTCGCATAGTATGGTCGATAAATTGATATTGCGCAGTGTGCTCAAGAAGGTTGATCCATCGGCCGAGTCAAATTTCTATGGCGAAGATTTGTTGACAATGTTGCGTATCTTCAATAATGATTATAAAATATCATATATTGATTATGTGGGTCGTAATTGGACCATGGGTGGTCGCTCTTCGTCAATGAAATATAACGAGGCGTGGCAAGAGGATAAATTCCTATATGAATTGTGTGGGAATTTGTTGAACGAGCTCAATCTCAATGATAAGAAGTATAAAGAAGCAATGGCAAAAGGCTTGGCCGATTGTTTTATAAATAATATTTCACATTATATATCAAATCCCCTTCGTTCCAAAGAGAAACTTGTTGCATGGATCAAAGAGCAACTTAATGACAAAGTGTGGGTGAATGTAACACCTCTTTTAGATGGCGAAAAATATAAAGCGATAAAGGATAAAGATGATGTGGCATTGCTCCAAGTGGCAACCGAAAAGTACAAGGCCTCGCAAATGTTCTACACTGTGATGCAGTTCTATAAATATTTATAGGAAAAAAGGTTGTAGTGAAAGATATAATAAAGAAAAATCCATCGTTGACAAACGATGGATTTCTTTTTATGCTATTGAGAAGTGTTTTGATTCAACGCATCATTTGCGACGGCGTACCGAACGCACAGCTGAGTTGTTGCTACTCTTTACTTTGCTTTCTTTTACTTTAGACTCTTTGCGTTTCACAGGTTTTTTATCGCTGCTTTTTTCTTCTTTAGCGCGCGATGAGCGTGAAGCCGATTTTTTTGTTTCTTTTTTCTCTTCTTTCTCTACCTTGCTGTCTTTGTTGGCAGTAGAGTCGTTTTCTTCGGCTTCGGCAGCCTTTGCTGCTTCAGCTTCGCGTTTAGCGATGATTTCTTCGCGATCGGGAACCCACAATTTGTTTTCAAAAGAGTCAAGGCGTGATTGAATGCTATCTTGAGCTTTTTGGCGAGCTTCCTCTTCGGGATAAAGTTGCATCATTGACTTGTTTTGGAGGTTGCGAGTCTTATAGATGTCACCTTTATACATGGTGAGAAGGAAGAAGTCGTCGTAGGTGTATTTGGCGAGGTTGTTATCATCGTTGGTGAAGATGTATTGTTGAGCCAACCAAGGACGAATGTCTTGAAGTTTAACCCAGAACATGGGGTATCTCATGGCTTCGCCACCAAAGTCGCCCGAACGATGAAGTACGGGGCATATTGCTTCTACGCGAGTCTTCATTTGATTGCTACGCGAGTCAAATTCCCATCGTTCAAGGATATAATATGATAGCACTTCATTGGCAGGTACATCGCTATCGTCGATAGTAAACTTGGGGTTACGCTCGGTAGAACCTTTGGCTTCGTCATAAAGCACATGGAAGCGGTCGAGCATATCACGCACTTTGATAATATATTCTTCAGTGAAGATTTCGCGACCATCGAGATATTCATATGCGCTTATTTGATTATTGGCCAATAATCGCATGATGATGCGGAATAGGTTTTCTTGGTCTTGAGTTTTTTCTTCGGGGAAGAATAGAGGAGCGTTAGCATCGTTAGTTGCTTCGAGTTGACGATAGATGACACGCATCCACATCAAGTCGGCTTCGCTTGTGGGTTCTTCTTCAAAGAACGATTGCATGCGACCAGTTACTTGAGTGTCACTTTGCTTGTCGCGATTGCGGTCATTGCCATTGCGTTTACGCACTACCGATTGCGCTTCAGCTACTGATGTTGCCAAGCCCACCATAGCAAGGGCGATAATGATATATTTCTTGAATAGTTTCATGTTGTATTATGATTCTAAAACGATTACACTATTAGTTTACGATAACTTCAAGCGGAGAAAGGTCGCGAGTGATACCATCGGGTCCTTTGGCTTTAATGCGTGATATATAGAAACGCTTTCCGCGTGATAGACGCTTGAATTGGTCCTTTTGGCGTTGAGAGAAACTTGCACCATTTGACACCTCGGGCATTGCGTTACCCATTGAGTCGAAGAATACAGTTTCAAAACTTAACACTGTAAAGCCGATGTTGAGCAATCCGTCGTCAATAGCAGCTCCAATGCCTGGTGCTTGCAATAACAATGCTTTTGAGAAAGGTTTTCCGCCAAGATATTTATCGGTATTGCCTTTGTCGTCTTTAAATGCGATGAAAGGAGTGGGGTTGGGCAACTTGCGCACACGGAAAGTGGTGGTGTTGACCGTTTGACTCTTTCCATCGACAGTAGCAGTAACCGTAACCACAGCATCGGACCCAACAGTAGTGGGGCGAGCGACCCATGTGTCGCCGTTGCGTGATAGTGTGCCGTTGGTCATGTTGGCACTCACTTGCGACATAGGGATACCTGGCACCGATATGCTAATGGGGTTGTCGATACCTGCATAAAGCACATTCATCATTGTTGCCGAAACGGTTGCGGCAGGTTCGATTACGGTATAAGATGATTTGAAGTCATGGCGTTCCATTGTTCCATCGCCACGAGGTACTTCAAGGTAACCCGAGTAGTCAAATACGCCAGTGCTACCACAAGATAGCTCATAAAGACCGTTGGTGATTTGTCGGCCGCCGATGTAGATATTGGGGCGTTGAGTGGTGTCGATAGCAGCAAGCACTACGCGAGCCGAATAGCGACCACCACGCATCACTATGCGTGAATCGGGGATAACGAATGCGCTGAGTTGATTTACGCGCACATCGCTTGCATCAACATTTGTGAGCAGATAGGCAAGAGCCTCACCCTCGGCATAGCGAAGGTCGTTTTGAAGTTTAGCCAATAATGTTATGGCTGCAACAACTGGTTGGTTTTCAAATTTAGAGTTTTCCCAGTTTTGTTTAATGCCATTGCGCATCACAGGTTCGGTTGATAACACATCGTTGATGTTGTTGCATTTAATCGAATCGGAGATGATGCTTGTGATATATTTACGATAGTCATCGATTGATTTGCGTAACACTACACCGCGCTTGTTGGCAGGTGATAACATAATATATGCAGCCGCTTCGAGGTCGTCGCGACGACGAATGTTGTTTATGTCGCCATCTTCGCCATCGGCAGCAACTACGATGAGCTTTTTGAGTGAATCAACATATTGATATAACTTTGAAGTGATTTGACGCACTTCGGTTGCTTTGTCATACCACACTTGTCCTTTTTGAGGATTTTTTTCGGCAAAAGCTCCAAGAGTGTTATATATGGCAGTGTTGCGTTGCTCAATATTTTCGTTTGTGCGGTTAAGACCTTCTTCAACTTGAGTAAAGCCGTCAAGCACATCGCTCGACACATTGAGTGCAAGCATTGCCGTGAGGACGATATACATCAAGTTTATCATCTTCTGACGGGGTGAAAGTCTTGAAATATTTTCAGCCATTTAAGTGAAATTAGTTATTGTTATTGTGTTAACTAATAGACTTGAGAATTAACTATTAGAAGAGTCTTCGTTGGGGTTTTGCATTCCGGGGATATCGCCACCCATCATTGGGCGATACATGTTGATGGTCATTGCGGTAATCATCTTTTCATAAACCGAGTTGAGTTGTTGCATGTAGCGAGCCATCTTTTCGGTTTCTTCGCAATAACGAGCACTTTGTTGTGAGCTCTTTTCATACATGTCGCGAATATCTTTAATGCCACGGTTTACGCGGTCAATAGAGTCGAGTTGTGATGAAACACTCTTCAATTGTATTTCATAAATTGTATTCAAGCCACCAATGTTGCGGTTGAGGTCTTGCATTTGCTCGATGTAGCCAGTCGAACTGCTTGTGATGTTTTCGGAATTCTCGGTAATAGCACGATAAGATTCGAGTAATACATCCGATACTTTGTTGAGGGCTTGAGTTGTTTCGCGTAGGCGCAACATCTCTTCGCTGATAGCTGCCATTTGGTCGAGGTATTGTTGAGTGGCAGAAGTGAGTTCGGCCATGCGCGAAAGTTGATCAGAAGCAGCAGCCATTTTAGCAATGCTTTCAGTGAGAGAAAGAGTGTCTTCTTCTGAAATATTTACACCCGATGGTAACCCTACAGCACGACGAGCTTCTTCGGGGCTTACCGATGGCGCATTTGTAACAACAATGGGATTGCCTTCGTCGTCATATGCAGCTTCGCCAGCATATGCGCTACCACCACCATTGATGATTACACCACCGCCACCATTAGAGAAGTCGGGGCGGTCTTCGGGGTCGTTGGTGTTGAGCACGGGGAATACATCTTCCCATTTATATTCTTTAGGAGGACGGTCGAAGGCAGTGATGATAAACATTACAACCTCGGTGCCCATACCTATCATCAACAATTCGTTGCCCAATGGAAGGTGAAGGATTTTAAACAATGCACCAAGAATTACGATGGCAGCACCAATACTATATGCAAAGTTGAATAAACGTTGGCCGCCTTCCCATGAGAATAGGCGTCGTAGTCCGGTTTTATTAGTCTTTCCCATATATAATGTTTAGATATATTCGTTATTGAAAAATTGTAATTATCGTTTGTTTTGTTTTTGACCGCGAGCAAATCCTATTTGCGAACGCACGCAACGGAATCCGATGTAAGAGCGTTGCTCGTTTTGGTATTCCCACATGCGAATGTCGCTACGGATATTATGAGCCACATCTTTCCAAGAACCACCACGCACAATTTTGCGTTTCATCTTGTAGGGATCTTCTTTGGCTGCGTCATAGCGATACTCGGGGTTGAGGTCGCTTGTGAGGCGTCCCACGCTTTCGGTATAGGCTGTAGAGGTCCATTCGCTCACATTACCAGCCATGTCATATAAGCCGAAGTCGTTGGGTGAATATGTGCCTACTTGAGAGGTGATTAATTGACCATCTTTCATGTAGTTGCCTTTTTGAGGCTTGAAGTTGGCATAAAAACAGCCTTTGTCTTCGGTCATAGGGAGGTCGCCTTCCCATGGATACATGTTTTCGTTTACACCTGCGCGAGCAGCATATTCCCACTCGGCATCGGTAGGCAAGCGGTAGGGCTCGATATATACGCCTTCTTTGCCAAGTGAACGGCGGAGGTAGTCGGTGCGCCAGTTGGCAAATGCATTGGCTTGTTCCCAACTAACACCTACAACAGGATAGTTGCTGTAGCCACCGTGAGCAAAATACATGCGCACATATGGTTCGTTATAAGCATTGTCAAAGTCGTTAATCCATGCAGTAGTGTCGGGGTAGATGTTGACAATGTATGTGTTGAGGAAGTCGTAGTCGCCAGTGAGACCACGAGTGACGGTTTCGCGTACGATTGTACCTTCATCATTGATATAAGCAGTGTCTTTAGAAATGACAGGGATGTCGGTAGGCACTGGTTTGTCGGTGTTATATTCGCGACGAGTGGGGTCAAGACGGTGTTTGCGTTTAGCGGCTTGAGTGTGGTTATATATCTCGTAACGATAGTTCATTTGAGTGGGGTCAAGTTCTTTGACGCCTGTGATGGGGTTGGTGCGATATACACTTTCGATAGCACGAGCCTCATCTTCGCTTGGGTTGCGCCAGGGAATGGGCTTGTTCCAGTTGAGATATGGCTTTATGGGGTTACCTTCGCGGTCTTCTTCAATCTTGAATTCTTCGTTGCCACCAAAAGATGGGTCGGCAAGGCGTTCACGAATGATAGAATCGCGTACCCAAAATACAAATTGCTTATATTTAGCGTTGGTGATTTCGGTTTCATCCATCCAAAATGCGTCAACCGATATGCCGCGAGGATCGGCTTTGATGTTCCACGCGCTATCATTTTTTTGTGGACCTACTTCCATAGAACCACGATCAACCAATACCATTCCGAAAGGTGTAGGCTCAGCCCATGAAGTTCCACCAACTCCAGTTACTTCGCCTCCAGCCGAACTTTGACCACCCGCAGCACATGAGCTCACGAGCAATGCGATAACGATAGGTAATAGATAAATTGAAACTTTTTTCATAATTACATTATGCGTATACTCTTGTGTTTATTTTTATTCTTTTCAGAGAAATCAAGTTTGAGTTTATATCCCAACATGATTTCGTGGCTACCACTGCTTGCCTTGGCAATTTCCGACATGTGATAGTCGTAACTATATCCGAGATAAAAATTCTTATACTCGGCGCCTATCATAGCCATAATTGCGTCGTCATAGCGATACCCAATGCCAGCCGAGAGGAATTTGTTGTATCTCACTCTACCGGTGATTTCACCGGTAATAAATGAGAAATCGCTCTTAACCAACACTGATGGTATTATTTCAAATAACGTATTTTTTATCGGAATATTGCTACCGGCCATAAAATAGAGTGTTCTATCGGCCTTAAATTCATAATTTTTTTCGTTGCCACCTTCTCCACTTTCGGCATTGAGAGTGATGGTGGGGGAGGTGAGGTGGGTGCATGAAACACCAGCCCAAAATAGTTTGTGGGTATAGAATACCCCCACGCCAAGGTCAAATGCATTGCCACCAATGTCGGTGGTGGGAATAGCATCATCGGCACTTTCGTGATAGTCGTCATTGTCGGGTATAAATACCTCGGTGCCTTTGAATTGTTGATTTAGAAGGCCGACTTGTACACCAGCACTAAATTCGCCTTTTAGTAATTTGAATTTATATCCCAATTGTGCGCCAAGAACCATGTTGCTATATAGCCCCATAGTTTCGTTTTGCATCACTAATCCCACGCCAAATCGTTGGTTTAAAAATTTTAATGGCATGTCGGCAGCCAATGCGATTGATTGAGGTGCATTTTCAATGCCTACCCATTGCATGCGCATGTCACCACGAATCTTGATGAAATCGGTGGTGCCTATAGCTGAGGGGTTGTAGTAGTTGGGTACTTCGAAATATTGGGTGAGTTGTGCATCGACTTGTGCCGATAGCGAGAAATTGGCAATAATTGAGAGTATTGCCACGACCCAAAGTGATTTTATGTTGAAGCCTATATTTTTCATAAACACATTATTCAAAGAAGAATGTCAATATCACCATTTGCGAGGTGGCTTTTGATAGCGATTGGGTGTACTTTAATTTACCAGGGTCGTCGGCAAGATCGGGGCGATTAGATTCGAGCACATCGGTTAAGCCAAAACAGAATTTAATCTCGGGATTGAACTTAAAAAATGGTAAATAAAAGTCGCAACCAAATCCCACTGTGAGATATAAATCAAATGGTTTTAATTTGATAAAATCGCTACGTTTTTTTGTGACATCATATGTGGGCATTATACCCCCAACGAGATAGGGACGCGAGTTGCGATAGCGTAATGCCGAATATTTTAGGTCGATGGGTAGCACGATGTGAGCCGACTTGATGTTTTGACGCTCGGTAGCACCACTATTGGCTTCGTACATTCTAATGTCGCGGTTGCCAAAGTACATACCTGGAGAGAGACGCACATTGAAATAGTCGTTTAATCGAAGGTCAACCAATCCGTTGACACAAAAACCTGGTGAGAAGGCTGGTTGCTCAACAAACCACGATTCGCCATATTCGGTAACAAAACCGTTGTTGGTAAAATTCAAGTCTTGAGTGTGTACACCTACCGAAAAGCCCAAGTGCCAACGACGTAAATCGGCATAAGGACGATTCATTAGCTTGTCGTTAAAATCGCGCGCGTCGGCGTTAAATGCCACAGCGATTGATATTAATGCAAGAATAATTGATGATATGTGACTGAATTTTCTCATTATTCTATTAAAACGCATCCTTTTAAACTTTATTGCACAAATGGCTTATAAATGTTGATATTGAGATGTGTTGGGGGAGTTGTAAGTGTGAAAAAAAGAGGTCTTATAGCTCTCTATAAAACCTCTATTAATGAAAAATTGTTTTAAATTACCCAATCGTATCTTTATGCCATCATGAATTCACTTTTAGGTGTTGGAGTGGTAGTGGTATCGGGTACGATGCTATCAAAAGCCATAAAACAATCTTTCTTCACAACAGCAGTATCGGGACATGTGCTATCAATGATAGCAATGAAAAAATCTTGATTGGTTATGGTTGTGTCGGGAGATGTGCTGTCAAGGGATGCAAGCATGTATTCGGCATTTGATACTACTGTGTCGGGCTTTACGCTATCGAAGAATGCAATCATTTCTTGTTTTACAACGGTGGTGTCGGGGCAAGTGCTATCAAGCATTGCAATTACCTCTTTTTTTACTGTAGTGTCGGGAACGGCAATAGTGTCATTACTTGATGTGTTTGTTACAGGAGTGTTTGTGTTAGAAAGTGCAAATGCTGCACTGATGCTGATAGCCATTGCTACGGTTAAAGCGAGTTTCTTCATAATCTTATGTTTTTATTTAGTTATTAATATAATAATTTCAAAATGACTTTTTCTACAATAAAAATAAAACAATCCCTATGCCAAAAAATGGCATAAGGATACAAGTGTTTGAAATTCAATGATTTACTTGAATTGAGAAAGTGTGGAAAATGTGGAATTAAAAGTGTGGAGTGTGGAAAAAGTCCACACATAGAGCGTGGAATATACTATTATAGGTTATAGAGTTTTAGCTTGTTGTAGAGTGTTTTTCGGTCAATGCCAAGCAATCGCGCAGCTTGAGCTTTGTTGTTGTTACATGTGTTAAGTGCTTTTATGATGAGTTCACGCTCGGTTTCCTCGTTGCGAAGGGCTAAAGATGGTTGTGGATTGCAAAATTCAGAACCAAGGTCTTCAATTGAAATAGTGTTGCCTTGGGCAATAAGGGTTGCTCTTTTTATGATGTTTTTCATTTGACGGAGGTTGCCAGGCCAATCATATTTCAAGATGGCATTTGTGGCTTCGGGGCTAAACTCTATTATATTCCGTTCAAGTTCTTTGTTGGCTTGTTGTAAGAAAAAGTTGGCAAATTCAACGATGTCATTACCTCGCTCGCGGAGTAGAGGCATCTCAAGGTTAAATTCATTAAGACGATGGTACAAATCTTCGCGGAAATCACCATCGGCAATAGCTTTTTGTAAATCCCGATTTGTGGCACAAACAATTCTTACATCTACCACAATCTCTTTGATAGACCCTACTGGCCTTATTTTTCGTTCTTGAATGGCGCGCAAAAGTTGTACTTGTACATCATAACTGAGATTCCCGACTTCGTCAAGAAAGATAGTGCCTCCATTAGCTTCGCTAAATGCTCCAACTTTGTCAGAAACAGCACCTGTAAAAGCTCCTTTTGTGTGTCCAAATAGTTCAGAAGCAGCGAGTTCTTTGGTTAAAGCCCCACAGTCGATGGCAATAAATGGTTTGTCACTGCGACGGCTTTGTTGGTGAATTCTTTTTGCGACATATTCTTTGCCTGTGCCATTTGCACCTGTGATGAGGACCGACATGGGAGTGGGTGCTACAAGTGACACATATCCATAAAGCCGTTGAGCAGCATCGCTATTGCCTTCCATGTAGTTCAAATCGGAACTATCATTTTGGGGTGATGATTGTTTAGTATTGGCTATGGTTATGTTTTGTGAGTGAGTCGATAACGCACTATTTATTTTTTCAAGTAAGACATCGGGTTGTAGCGGTTTAGCGATATAATCAATAGCGCCATGTTTCATCGCATTTACTGCATTTTGAACATCGGCATAGCTTGTCATGATAATGAGGGGAGAGGTAATATTGCTACTTTTTATAAAGTCAAGCACATTCAAGCCTTCTCCATCGGGAAGTCGCATATCTGATAAAATTAAGTCAAAATGCGATTGCTCAATATTTTTTATCCCTTGAGCAATAGTTGAAGATGTTTTTACTTCAAACCCTTTTTTACTCAACCATGCTTTAATCATAGTTGAGAAGGTGATATCGTCTTCTATTAATAAAATGGAACTCATTTGTGACTTAATTATGTTGCAAAGGTAGTGTATTTTATTGATGAAAAAATGAGATTTAATCTTTTTTGTGATTAGTGTGGCTTTTTAAATGGGATATTAATCGGTCAATAGTTTTTAGTATTACCTGTGCATGTGCGTTGTCATCGTCATTCCATGTGTTGCAGTCTCGTTGGTTGTTGAAATGTTCAAATGCATCTATCCCTTGAATTTTTACCATCGATATGAGTGGCAACATCTTATGCGCAATAGAACATGTTATAGGCTTGTTTTTGACGATGATAGCGTTAGTTATAGCTTCGCCATTTTTTATAGTTTCATCAAGAGCCGTAGTGAGTAATAGAGTTTTGGTTTCTTCGTCATCATCGGCAAATTGAGTTATGCCCGAAAGATCAATCTCATTTGTTGGGACAAAGTTTTGGAGTGTCTCAATGAGTTGTTTTTTGTTGTAAGGCTTTGATAGAACACCATCAAACCCTATTGAGGTATATTTGTCAATGTCGCAATTGGCAGTTAGAGCAATGATAGGGATTGATGGTAATATGAGCTTTAATTGTTGCATAAGTTCAATTCCATCAATATGTGGCATATTGATATCGGTGAAAATTATGTTTGGATTAATACTTCTCGCCATATTTAATCCCTCTTCGGCTGTTGAACAACATGTTGTGAGCCACTGATTGTTGATATTGTGTAAGATACTTTTTGTGTATTTTAGTTGTATGGGGTCGTCGTCAATGATTAAAATATTTAAACATTGAGTTAATGAAATAGAGACATTTTCTAATGTGCCGTTTTGAATATTGTCACCGATTAGAGATGGGTATGACTCTGAAATTGTGATGGGAATTGAGATGCTGAAAGTGCTACCTTTGGAGGGTTGGCTTGATAAAGTTATTTCTCCATCTAAAAGAGATACAAGTTTGGCCACAATTGATAGCCCTAATCCCGAACCTTCAATTCCCCGGGCGTTTTTTAATCGGGCAAACTCATTGAAGATGATTTTTTCCTCTTCAGGGTCAATTCCTTTGCCAGTGTCGGCTATAGAGATGTTCAATCTATCACCTATAATATTAGATGAAATAGAAATGCCTCCATTGTCGGTAAATTTAATAGCATTGCTTATGAGATTTTCGATGATTTGTCTTAATCTAAATTCATCGCTATTTATTACACAATGGGTTGATGGGTGTAGGTTGAGGTCAATTGTTAACCTTTTTTTGTTGGCAACAGGAATAAATGTTTTTGCAATATTTTCAAGTGAGGTTGCGATATTGAAGTCGCTTGAGGTTATCTCAATGTCGTTGTTCTCAAGTTTGTGATAATCAAGGAGCGCGCCAACGAGATTCAATAAGTGAGACGCAGAGTCGTTGATGCTTTGAACATAATCCGAGATATTGGCGGTGTGTTGTGATTGGTTGATTAACTCGGAGTATCCTTTAATGGCGCCAGCTGGAGCTTTGATGTCGTGAGTGATGGTTAGCATCAATTTCTCGCGAGCAATTAGTAGATCTTCGGCTTTTTTGCGAGCAATTTCCAACTCTTTGCGGTAGCGATTGCTTCGAGTAATATCGCGCCATATGATAACCAAAAATATTAGGGCGATTGTAGTTGCAAGAATAGCGATTATTATGGTAGTGAAAATGCTTTTGCGGCGTATTTTGCGTTCATTGTCGATTTGGCTTTCCCTGAGGCGTTGCTCTGATTGCTCTATATTATTAATGAGTGATGAAATTTTAAGACCAAGATTGCTCCCTTCGAGCCTTAATATGTTAATATTGCTTTGCAGTAAATTAAAATGTTGAGTTTTCTGGCGAATCGCATTTGTGTTTATTTTGTTGAAGTCTGATTTTAGCTGTTCCCCTTTGGCCTCATATGAAGAAATAGTATCGCTATGGCTTGTTGCAGTGTTGGAAATAATTGTGGTGTCGGAATCCCCTGGTTTAAATACCGCTGCAATGCGTTGAAAAACATTTTTCTTAGATTTTTCAATGGCAACCGATTTTTCCTCTTTTATAATAGTTGTGATGATTTTAGATTGGTTGCTAATATTACTATATTGAGATATTAATTCCTCGACCTGTTGCTGATATGCACTGGAAGTAGTTTTAGTAGATATGTCATATAGCCTTTTTACTATTGAAGCTTTGTAGTGAATTGTGGTAGATAGAGAGTCGAGGAGTAGTTTGAATGAATCGGTCGAGAGAGTGTTGAGTGAGGAAATCGCAGAGTCAATGAGATTTAATGATGAAGAGTATTTGTTGAGAGATTCTTTGTCGCCGATGCTCGCAGTTTGCCCCAAAGCTTCGGCCTTAAGTATTAGGCTCATCAGTTGATCGCAATTAGCTCTTCGAGCATAAATTGAATCCTCGGCAAGATTGCTCGAAATGAAAATTGTGGCTTGATGATTGATATAATAAGTGGCACCGATGAATAATGAAATTATTACGATGTACCCAATTGCTACTTTAAGAGAGAGAGTTTTCATGATTGCAAAGATATAAATTTAATTTTAAACGAGAGTAATGGTGGGAAATAGTATATAAAATATGACTAATAGAACAAAATTAAAGATGTTGGTTGTAACTTTATTGTAACAACGAAGGTCTTGCTCAAAGTGGTTAAAACCCTTATTAAAAGGTGCAAAACGAAAAAAGATGACCCCTTTTTATATACTTTCACTAACTTTGTTGCATAAAAGTTTTAGTTATTGTGAGAAAAATGTGTATCTTTGCACCGCAAATTTGAATTATTAATTATAAAATCGTATTATTATGTCAGAAATTGCATCTCGTGTTAAAGCTATTATCGTAGACAAACTCGGTGTAGATGAAAATCAAGTAACAGAATCAGCAGTATTTACAACTGATCTTGGCGCAGACAGCCTTGACACTGTAGAACTCATCATGGAATTCGAAAAAGAATTCGGTATCAGCATTCCTGATGACAAAGCTGAAGGTATCAGCTCTGTAGGCGACGCTATCGCTTACATCGAAGCAGAAAAAGCATAATTTATATCCAACATTCTTTAAAAAGTAATGGAATTAAAAAGAGTTGTAGTAACTGGCCTTGGGGTATTATCTCCCATCGGTAATGACGTTGAAACCACATGGAGCAACGCCCTTAAAGGTGTGAGTGGTGCCGGCCCGATTACCCACTTTGATGCATCAAAATTTAAGACACAATTTGCATGTGAAGTGAAAAACTTTGATGCAAACCAACATTTTGACCGTAAAAAACTTCGTCAACTCGACCTCTATGCACAATATGCATTGGTTGCAGCTAAACAAGCGGTTGAAGATGCAAATCTTGAAGCTGAAGGCATTAATAAGGATCGTGTAGGTGTAATAGTAGCTGCCGGTATCGGTGGTCTTCACACATTTGAAGAAGAAGCTGGCTATTATGCTGTTCATGGCGAAGAACAAGGTCCTAAATACAATCCTTTCTTTATTCCCAAAATGATTGCTGACATTGCATCGGGTCACATCTCAATGCAATATGGTTTCCATGGTCCTAACTATGGTGTAGTATCGGCTTGTGCTTCTTCAAACAATGCCATAATCGACGCATTCAACCTCATTCGCCTTGGTAAAGCCAATGTGATGGTAACAGGTGGTGCCGAAGCTGCTATCTATCCTGCTGGTGTGGGTGGTTTTAACTCAATGCATGCCCTCTCAACTCGCAACGATAGCCCCGAAACTGCATCACGTCCATTTAGCGCTTCACGCGATGGATTCGTGATGGGTGAAGGTTCAGCTGTGTTGATTCTTGAAGAACTCGAACACGCTAAAGCTCGTGGCGCAAAAATTTACGCTGAAGTAGCTGGTGGTGGTATGTCGGCCGATGCTTATCACTTGACAGCAACTCACCCCGAAGGTCTTGGTGCTATTCTCGCAATGAGTAGCGCACTCGAAGACGCTGAAATGAAGCCCGAAGATATTGACTATATCAATGTTCATGGTACTTCAACTCCAGTAGGTGACGTGTCGGAAGTGAAAGCAATCAAAGAATTGTTTGGTGATCACGCATATAAATTGAACATCAGTTCAACTAAATCAATGACCGGTCACTTGCTCGGTGCTACTGGCGCTCTTGAAGCATTGTTTAGTGTTAAGTCGGTTCAAGAAGATATCGTTCCTCCTACAATCAACCATGATCCCGAGGATAAAGACGAAAATATCGACTACAACCTCAACTTTACATTTGGCGAGGCTCAAAAACGCACAGTAAACGCAGCATTGTCTAATTCATTTGGTTTCGGTGGTCACAATGCTACTGTAATAGTAAAAAAGTACGCTGAATAATTTTAGTAAACTTTATATCAACAAAAAGCGAGTCGCATAAGCGACTCGCTTTTTGTGTTATATGGTGTGATAATTGAATAATGGCTTAGCGAGAAGGTTTTATGAAGGATTCGAACAGGAACGCACGAGTAGGCATTAATGATTAATGCTTAGTTTTTGAGGTAAACTCTATCACAACCACATTATTTTTGATTATCTTTGCATATTATATCATCTTATATGAAAATAAATAAAAAATGAAGAATAAAGTGAGAATAGCATTGGCTGTTTTAATGGTATTTGTGTCGTTGCAATCGATTGCGGCTACTTTTGTAGGAGAGCGCAATGACTTTCGCGATGAGACAATTTATTTTGTGATGACAACACGATTCTATGACGGTGACCCAAGTAACAACACTCAATGCTGGGATAACCAAGAGCGCAACCAAGGCGATCCTGCATGGCGTGGCGACTTCAAAGGTCTTATTGAGAAACTCGACTATATCAAGGCGCTCGGTTTTACAACCGTGTGGATTACTCCAGTAGTGGAGAACGCATCGGGCTATGACTATCATGGTTACCATGCTGTGAATTTTAGTAAGGTTGATCATCGCTATGAAAGTGACGATGTGTCGTTTCAATCGCTTATCGACGCGGCTCATGCTCGTGGCATGAAGATTGTGCTCGACATTGTGTTGAATCACACTGGTAACTTTGGCGAAGAAAATCTTTGCAAATTGTTTACTCGTGACTGGACTAAAAATCAAGCCACTCTTGATGATTGTATGGTGCCTTATACACAATCGCAAGGAGGTAAATTGCCCGATAATTATTTGTCGTTGCCTGGTGGAAACCAATATCAAGCTCGTTTGGCGCAAATGAAAAATACCGATGGTGTTAATCATGATGTGAACAACTATTGGCACCATGTGGGTAATAGTTGGAACTGGGATGATTACTCTCGTTGGTATGGACAGATTGCAGGTGACTGTGTTGACTTGAATACCGAAAACCCATATGTGTCAAACTATCTCGTGAAATGCTATGGCGAGTTTATCAAGATGGGTGTTGACGGATTCCGCATCGACACATCGGGCCATATTTCTCGTCTCACTTTCAACAAGGCGTTTATTCCTCAATTCACTGCTCTTGCAGAGCAATATAAAGACAAACGCAATGGCGGTCCATTCTTTATGTATGGCGAGGTGTGTGCTCGTGAACGCAATGTGACTTATCGCAACCACGAAAACTGTTCGCCATATTATTACACTTGGAAAGAATCGAAAGAATATGCGTGGGACGATAGCGAAACATCATGGAACAATATTGTGGTGATGGAGGGGCAAAAGGGTAATCACACCAATATCACTTCAGTTGATGCTCAAGGTGTGGCTGACCAAGATGACTCGGGAATGCCTACATCAAATAATGCTTTCTTGAATGGTAATGATTATCGCACTCCCGATCGTAGTGAATACTCGGGTTTGAGTGTAATTGACTTCCCTATGCACTGGAATTTCCGTAGTGCAGCCGAGGCTTGGGGTGTGAAATATGGCGATAATCTCTACAACGATGCAACATATAATGTGGTATATGTCGATTCACACGACTATGCTCCCGATGGCGCTCCCGAAAGTACTCGCTTCGACCAAAGTCAAGATACATGGGCCGAAAATCTTTCGTTGATGTTTACTTTCCGCGGTATTCCATGTGTTTACTATGGTTCGGAGATTGAATTCCGCAAAGGTCATGTGATTGATAATGGTCCAAATATCGCACTTCGCGAAACAGGTCGTGCCTACTTTGGTGGATATATCAAAGGGGATATCAATGTGACAGACTTTGCTCAATATACAGGAGCAGAGGGTAATATTGCGGCAACATTGTCTCATCCGTTGGCAATGCATATTCAACGATTGAACCTCATTCGTGCTGCTGTGCCTGCTCTTCGCAAAGGTCAATATAGCACCGACGGTTGTTCGGGGCAGTTTGCCTTCAAGCGTCGCTATACCGATGCCAATACCGACTCGTATGTGCTTGTAACAATAAGTGGTGGCGCTACATTCTCAAATGTCCTTAATGGTACTTATGTTGACTGTGTTACCGGCGACACTAAAACCGTAACCAATGGAACGCTTAAGGTGTCGTGCGCGGGTAAAGGTAATTTGCGCGTTTATGTGCTTAATACCGACAAGACAAAAGCTCCTGGCAAAGTGGGTCAAGATGGAAAATATATCTATACTACATCATCGGTGGCCGGCGCTCAATCATCATATGATGGTACTGAAGAGGAAGAATCATCAGTCAATGGAGGTAGCACTCCTCCTTCACAAGAGCCCGAAGAGGTAATTCCTCCCACAATGAGCGAAGGTGAGCAAGCTGTATTCTTTGAAAATTCGGCCAACTGGGGTGGTACAATCCGCGCATGGGTGTGGAGTAGCTCGAAAAATTATACCGGTGGCATGTGGCCTGGTCAAGCGTGTGTTTACCTTGGTAATAATATATGGAAATGGACTTATACCGGAAGTGATAAAATTTCGGGTGGAGTGATATTTAATAATGGAAGTGCTCAAACACAAGATCTTACATGGGTAAACGGTGGCTACTATAACGCCAATGGCTATGTGAAAACTATCGATGGAGCAGGAGAAATCCCCGATAATCCCGATGTAGATGAACCTACGGGTAATGAATATGTGTGGACTGCTTATTATCGTGGTACAAACTGGGGTAGCTCTACTGTTTATACCTATGTGTGGGACGCTGGGAATGCTAATAAACAATATCTCGGTGGTTGGCCTGGAATTAAAATGTCGAAAAATGCCGATGGCGTGTGGGAAGTATCATTTGCTACTACCGATGTTCTTATTACTCCAATGATAATCTTTAATAATGGTCAAGGTGGAGGAAGCAACCAAACAACCGACCTTTCATTTATCAACAACGGTATTTATGAGTTTGATGGTTATAAAGGTGTCGGTGTTGAGAGCGTTGTAATGGGTGATGCCGTAGAGGTAGCACGCTACGACATCTATGGTCGCAAACTCGCAGAGCCTACAATCGGCATCAACATTGTAAAATACAGCAACGGCATGGTGCAAAAAGTGATAGTGAAATAAGTATTGAAACAGATATAAAAACAAGAAAAGGTGAGCAACTTGCTCACCTTTTCTGTTGATATGGGGATGATGATTAATATCCAGTGTAACTATGTGGAGATAGTTTTTTGAGTTCGGCTTTTACTTCATCGCTCACATTGAGTGTGTCGATAAATGCAGCGATGCTTCCGGCGGTAACTGTAGTGTTAACGCGAGTGAGTTCTTTGAGTGTTTCGTAGGGTTTTGGATAGCCTTCACGGCGAAGGATTGTTTGGATACCTTCAGCTACTACATTCCACATTGCATCGAGGTCGGCGCTGATTGCTGCTTCGTTGAGAAGAAGTTTGTTAAGACCTTTGAGAGTGCTGTGCATTGCGATAAGACCGTGAGCCAAGGGCACACCAACATTGCGAAGCACTGTAGAGTCGGTCAAGTCGCGTTGAAGACGAGAGATAGGCAATTTCATTGCGAGGTGGTCGAGGATTGCGTTAGCGATACCAAGGTTACCTTCAGAGTTTTCAAAGTCGATAGGGTTCACTTTGTGAGGCATTGCGCTTGAGCCAACTTCGCCGGCTTTGATTTTTTGTTTGAAATACTCCATTGAGATGTATTGCCAAATATCGCGGTCGAGGTCGATGATGATAGTGTTGATGCGACGGAGGGCATCGAACAATGCAGCAAGGTTGTCGTAGTTAGAAATTTGAGTAGTGAACTCTTCGCGTACGATGCCAAGGCTGTTGCTCAAGAATTTTGCGCCAAATTCACGCCAGTCGATGCCAGGATATGCAGTAACATGAGCGTTAAAGTTGCCTGTTGCACCACCAAATTTACCGCTGATTGC
Organism: Muribaculaceae bacterium; assembly: GCA_045637505.1. Classification (GTDB taxonomy): domain Bacteria; phylum Bacteroidota; class Bacteroidia; order Bacteroidales; family Muribaculaceae; genus RGIG4079. The sequence goes on from JAZTZO010000048.1 coordinate 94,229, forward strand.
TACGCCATCGAGAATGTCGAGTTGTTGGCGAAGACGGTAGGCAAATACCATGATTTCTTTACCGAGGCGTGTGGGAGATGCAGGTTGGCCGTGAGTTTTTGCCAACATAGGGATTTCGTACCAGTCTTTAGCGCGAGCTTCGAGGTGCTCGATGAGCTCAACGAGTACAGGGCGATATACATCAACGATTGCTTCTTTGATTGACATAGGCACTGAAGTGTTGTTGATGTCTTGAGAAGTCAAACCGAAGTGGATAAATTCTTTATATTGTTCGAGTCCGAGAATGTCGAATTTTTCTTTGATGAAATATTCTACGGCTTTTACATCGTGATTTGTTACGCTTTCAATTTCTTTGATGCGAGAAGCGTCGGCAATTCCAAAATTGAGATAAATTTCGCGAAGAGGTTCAAATTTTGAAGCTTCTACGCCTTTGAGCTGGTCGAGCCCAAGCTCACAAAGAGCGATGAAATATTCAATTTCAACACGCACGCGATAACGAATGAGTGCATATTCCGAGAAATACTCGTCAAGTTTTTCACATTTGCTACGATAACGACCATCAACAGGCGAAATCGCTGTAAGAGAAGTTAATTCCATAGTGAATTTATGTAATAGTTAATAATTGCAATAATAATCTATTTATCTACAAAGTTACAAACAATAAATGAGATTTTGAGTGATTGACAATAGAAACTGATAAATTTCTTGCTTAATAACTGTTATAGAAGTGCTATATGTGTTTTTTATTAATGTGTAGATGTTGATTTGGGGAATAAAAATGGTGTTGAAAATAATTTTTAAGCAAATTCTTTCTTTTTTGTTTGGTAGATTAAAAAAAACATTGTACCTTTGCATTGCTTTTTCAGAGAACGGGCGTTTAGCTCAGCTGGTTCAGAGCATCTGCCTTACAAGCAGAGGGTCGGCGGTTCGAATCCGTCAACGCCCACTACTCAAAAATCCTTCTCTAAAAAAGCAACCCAAACGAGGGCGTTTAGCTCAGCTGGTTCAGAGCATCTGCCTTACAAGCAGAGGGTCGGCGGTTCGAATCCGTCAACGCCCACAAAAACAAAAAACCGATTGGAAATGAAGATAAATTTATAATTATCAAGCATTTACCAATCGTTTT
>JAZTZO010000049.1:0-27506 GCA_045637505.1 Muribaculaceae bacterium
GGAAAAATTATTTCTTTTCGCAAAATATATCTAATTTTGAATAGTTGAACTGTAATACGGAGCTAGCTCCGTATTACACTCTTATTTTAATTATATATTTATTAACAATTTAAAAGTAAACCTTTTTCAGGACGATACATATGGGCTTTTTATCTTAACCTTGTCGATATAGTGAGGAATAGAGGGTGTGATTTATGGGAGTGGGAGTGTGGGAGTGTTCTATGTCTTATATGTCCTCTATGTCAGCTATGGAGAAAAAAAGCCCCCGATAAAGGACGAGGGCAACCTAAATGTTTTCACAACGGAATAATCCTTATTGTGATTTGCATCAAATTAGTATCACAAAATTACTTACATTTTTTAATAAATCAAATAAAATCAAATCTTTTTTATTAAATTTGTAAAAACTTATCTTAAACACATTCAAATAAATCACCATGAAAAAAGTATTAGGAATAGACCTCGGTGTTGGTTCAATGGGTTGGAGTCTTATTGAGGTTGACAACACTAATAACCCTACACAAATAGTTGCGATGGGTAGTCGTATTGTGCCTCTATCAGCTGATGATACAAACGAATTTACTACAGGCAAAGCAATAACAAAAAATCAAAAAAAGACTATAAAAAAAACATCCCGAAAAGGATATGATAGATACCAACAACGAAGAGAAAACCTTACTATAGAATTTAGGAGGTTGGGAATGTTGCCTGATGAAAGATTAATCAAGCTCCCCGTAATGGAATTATGGCAATTAAGAGCAGATGCAGCTACACCCGGCAAAAGACTCACTTTGCCTGAAATTGGACGAGTTTTATACCATATTAATCAGCGCAGAGGTTATAAGCACGCGAAAGCAGATGAAAATGGGGATTCTAAACAACGAGAGTATGTTGCAAACATCAACAAACGACATGCGCTAATAATAGAACGAGGTCAAACTATTGGTCAATATTTTGCAGAACAATTAAAAGCATCAGAAATAAAAAACGACAAAGGCGTTTTTTATACTTATCGCATAAAGGAACAAGTTTTTCCACGCAAAGCATATGAGGAGGAATTTGACCAAATAATGATGGTGCAAAAAGAATTTTATCCTGAAATATTGACTGAACAAGTTATAAATCGTTTGCGCAATGAAATTATTTTCTATCAAAGAAGATTAAAGTCATGCAAGCATCTTGTTTCAATCTGCGAATTTGAGAAGAAAGAGTATCGCAATGCAAAAGGTGAGATTGTATTTGATGGACCCAAAGTTGCACCTCGCACATCACCACTATTCCAAGTGTGTAAAATGTGGGAATCAATTAATAATATCAAACTAACAAATCGCAATAATGAGATTTTCCCCATCACACAAGAACATCGCAAACTAATGTTTGAACATCTTGACAACAATGAAAAATTAGGGATTAAAGACCTTTATAAAATTCTTGGCATATCCGCAAAAGAAGGTTGGTGGGGAGGTAAAGCAATTGGAAAAGGATTGCAAGGTAATACCACGAAAGATCAATTAAAGGAAGCATTAGCATTACTCCCTAAAGATAAAATTAACAAACTATTAGAATTTAATCTTTCTCAATGCGACTCGGGTATAGTTGATGAAGATACCGGAGAAATTATTCCTATAATCAGCCATCGTTTTATAAATGAACCTTTATATAAACTATGGCATGCTATATATTCAATTCAAGACAAAAATGAACTAAAGAAAACTTTAACCGAATCGTTTAGCATAACCAATGAAGAAACAATCAGTAATTTGTATAAAATTGACTTTATAAAACCCGGTTATGGAAATAAATCGGCAAAAGCAATGCGTCGAATACTCCCTTTTTTACAAAATGGAGAAATGTATAGCGACGCATGCGCTCATGCTGGATTTAGGCATTCAGAAAGTCTTACCACCGAAGAAAATCTTCGTCGAGAACTACTCCCTAAATTGCCTCAGATAAAAAAGAATGAATTAAGACAACCAATTGTTGAAAAGATTCTAAATCAGATGGTCAATGTAGTCAATGCTATTATTGACAAATATGGCAAGCCTGATATTATTAGAGTAGAACTTGCTCGAGAATTAAAAATGAGCAAAGAAGAACGAGAATCAATGGATAAAAATATTCGAGCCCGTGAAAAAGAGAATGAAGCAATTAAAGAAAAAATTCTTGAATTTGACGGAGTGAGAGTATCTCGCAATCGCGTTCAAAAATATCGCATGTGGCAAGAATCACAAGAATGTTGTTTTTATTGTGGCGAACGAGTTTCGGCTGCTGAATTTTTGAATGGATTTGATGTAGAAATAGAACATATAATACCACGCTCATTATTTTTTGATGATAGTTTTTCAAACAAAGTGTGTGCATGTAGAAAATGTAATGCTTCAAAAGGTAATATGACCGGATATGACTTCATGAAATCAAAAAGCGAAGATGTGTTCCAAAAATATTTAACAAGAATCGATGAAGCCTTCAAAGAACATCGCATTTCAAAGACAAAAAGAGATAGACTCCTAACTACTGCATCTGAAATTCCTACTGATTTTATTGATAGAGATTTAAGATTGAGCCAATACATTTCTCGCAAATCGGTTGAAATACTAAAACAAGTGTGTAGAGATGTTTATACTACCACAGGTAGTGTTACCGATTTTGTGCGACGAGTGTGGGGGTATGATATGGTATTACATAATCTAAATATTGATAGATATCGAAAAGGCGAATTAACTGAATTTGTTGAATTTGACCACAAAGGGCAGAAACATATAGAAGAAAGAATTGTGGGGTGGAGCAAACGCATAGACCATCGCCATCATGCTATTGATGCCCTCGTAATTGCAATGACTCAACAAAGTTTTATTCAACGTCTAAATCACCTAAACACCGAGCGCGACCAAATGTTTGTCGAAATTGAAAAACAGCGAGAAGAATGGCGTAACGATTTTTCAATGCTTGAACAATGGTTGAGAGAAAAACCTCACTTTACAGTTGCAGAGGTGGAAAAAGTTGTTTCTGCGATTATGGTATCTTTCAAAGCGGGTAAAAAAGTTGCAACAAAAAACAAACGTGTTAAATATATCAAAGGGAAAAAAGTTGTTCTTCAAGAAAATATTATTGTACCTCGTGGCGCTTTAAGTCAAGAATCGGTTTATGGAAAAATTCGTGTTCTTGAAAAGAATAAACCAATAAAATTCGCCTTTGAAAATCCTCATTTAATTTTTAAAGGATACATAAAACGACTTGTAGAAAAACGATTGGAACAATTTAATGGAGATTATAAAAAGGCTGTTGCATCATTGAAAAAAACTCCAATTATGATTGGTGCAAATAAAGATGTACCTCTTACATATGCCACATGTTATAAGGATGAATATGTAATAAAATATCCGATTGCTTCCCTCACTAAAATGTCGGATATTGACTCTATTGTAGATGAAAATATTAAATTACGCATTAAAGCAAGAATAGAGCAATTTGGGGGCAAAATAAAGGAAGCATTTAAGGATTTAGAAAATAATCCAATATATGCTGATGAAAACAATTCAATCCCTATAAAAAATGTGCGATGCTTTACAGGTCTTAATGCTGTAACTCCCCTAAAATATAACGATAAAGGAGAGGCAATTAGTTTTGTAAAACCAGGGAATAATCATCACATTGCAATTTATCGCGATAAAGAGGGTAATTTACAAGAGCATGTTGTTACATTTTGGACAGCAGTTGAACGAAAAAAATATGGCATACCTGTGGTTATAAAATCTCCTACCGATGTGTGGGATCGTTTGACTGATAGGGATATTCCCGAAGCATTTCTTGCGACATTACCTAATGTTAATTGGGAATTTGTTGAAAGTATGCAAGTTAATGAGATGTTTATTCTTGGGTTATCGGAAGATGAATTTAATGATGCTATTAGCAACAATGATAAAGCGACATTGTGTAATCATCTATATAGAGTGCAAAAATTATCAACCAAAGAATATAGTTTTAGATTGCACATTGAGACATCGGTTGATGATAAATATAACGGAATAAAAAATTTGTCTTTATCAATTTCATTAGGAAAGTACAAACGAATTCAAAGCCTTAATGGTCTTGTTAATCTAAATCCTCATAAAATTAAAATAACTAATTTAGGAGATATTATTGTAGAATGATTAAGAAAACTCTATATTTCGGCAACCCTACATATTTGTCTTTGAAAAATTGTCAATTGCAGATTCGTTTGTCAAACGATAAGCGAAATAAAGAGTTAGAAACGAATGTTGATAGTTTAATCTCAAGACCAATAGAGGACATCGGAGTAATTGTACTTGATAATCCTCAAATTACAATTACTCACGGCTTAATGTCAGCGTTGCTTGATAAAAATGTCGCACTCATAACCTGTGACAAGCAGGGTATGCCAACTGGGCTTATGTTGCTATTATGTGGAAATGAAACACAAAGCGAACGATATGCAACACAACTAAAAGCATCGATACCTCTTAAGAAACAACTTTGGCAACAAACGATTCAGGTAAAAATAGGCAATCAAATAAAGGTCTTGGAGAAATGTGTGAGATGTGAAACACAGTTAATGAAATCGTGGCAATCAAGAGTGCGAAGTGGTGATGTGGAAAATGTAGAGGCTCGCGCCGCTTCATATTATTGGAAACGATTATTTGCAGATATAGAACATTTTTCGCGCGATAGATATGGAATGCCTCCTAATAATCTTCTCAACTATGGATACGCAATATTGCGAGGAGTAGTAGCTCGTGCGATAGTTGCTAGCGGAATGCTACCAACCCTCGGTATTCATCACCATAATAAATATAATGCATATTGTCTTGCAGATGATATTATGGAACCATATCGGCCATATGTTGACGAGTTGGTTTATCGAGCCATTGAAGCAAAAGGAATTCCCCCATTTGAACTTGATAGAGAATGGAAGTCGATAATGCTTGTAATACCAACTCTTGATGTTAACATTGGAGGATTGCGAAGACCTTTAATGGTGGCAATAACACAAACAACAGCATCATTATATAAATGTTTTACTGGAGAATTGCGACGGATTAGTTACCCTGAAATGTAATAATATGCACAATCGATTTAGTGAATATCGAATTATGTGGGTACTCGTTTTCTTTGATTTACCAACTGAAACAAAAAAAGATAGAAAGGCATACGCACGCTTTCGCAAGAATTTGCAAAATGACGGATTTACAATGTTCCAGTTCTCAATTTATGTGCGACATTGCCCAAGCCAACAAAATGCGGATGTACATATAAAACGAGTTAAGGCAATTTTACCAGAATATGGGAAAATTGGAGTTTTATGTATTACCGACAAACAATTTAGTGCCATGGAACTTTTTTATGGTAAAAAGACGGCTAATTTACCGATACCTGGACAACAATTAGAATTATTTTAACAAATAAATTAAGTGACAGAAATTAAAAAATCCACTCTGATATGAGTGGATTTAATTATAATACACCATTTTTTATTTTCTAATTTCTTCATATAATACTGATTATCTGCCCATTACAAGCAGTCGGGTGTATATTGTTATACAAAGATACTAATTTGAAAGCAAATCACAACACACCCTTAAAGACAACTCAAATTATGGAGGTGTATATTGTTATACAAAGATACTAATTTGAAAGCAAATCACAACTATTTATGTCTAATTAAAAATTGAATTTCTACTAACGATGTTACAGGGTCATTAAGGTCGTTAAGGTCTCTAAAGTGATTAGGGTTGATAATGCACAAAATTCTCACGTGGAAAGGCGCAAGATAGTTGAAAGTTGAAAATTGAAAATTGAAATTTTTGGACAGAATGGGCAGAATTTTATCCCCTCAGTCGCTGAGCGATTTTTTACCCCTCCGTCACTTCGTGACAGTTACGGTGAGGCTCGCAATCGTGTACCGGCAAGCCGACATACACTGCTCGCTCACTCGTGAGCTCTGCGAGGTTCCCTAAAATTTCCTTCGTAAATTTCAAGGCAGGAGTTATGGTCCTATGGGCTTTTATCTTAACCTTGTCGATATTGTGTGGAATAGTGGGTGTGGGGTAGTGATTTTGAAAAAATGGGGGTGTGGGGTGTTGTTTTTGTGAAAATAGGGTGGAAATGTGAGTAATAATCACTATTTTTGTAGGCAATTTTGTGAATAATGTTTCACAATGTTATAAAATGAAGTTTATAAGCAAAATAATTGTCTAAAATATACTATTTGTTTACAAGATGAAAGTAATGAAATTTGGGGGCACATCAGTAGGATCGGCCCAACGAATTAAAGATGTTGCCAAATTGGTAACCGAACGTGGAAAAAATATTATTGTGCTCTCGGCTATGTCGGGGACTACTAACACGCTTGTAGAGATTTCGGATTATCTCTATAAGAAGAATATTGATGGTGCCAAGGAAACGGTGAATGGTCTTGAACAAAAGTATAATCGCACTATCGATGAGCTTTATTCAACTGCTGAATATAAGGAGAAGGCGATGAAGGAGGTGAAGGCTTGCTTCAATTATATTCGCTCGTTTACAAAGGATATTTTCACACTGTTTGAAGAGAAAGAGATTTTGGCTCAAGGTGAGTTGATGTCGACTGCGTTGATGAATCTTTATCTTCAAGAGCAGGGTGTGAACTCGGAGTTGTTGCCAGCGCTTGATTATATGCGTACTGACAAGAATGCAGAGCCTGATACTCAATATATCAAACAAAAGTTGACTGCGTTGCTTGAAAAGCACAAGGATGCTGATATTTATATCACTCAAGGTTATATTTGTCGCAATGCTTATGGCGAGGTTGACAATCTACAACGTGGTGGTAGTGACTACTCGGCTTCGTTGATAGGGTCGGTTCTCAATGCTGAAGAGATTGAGATATGGACTGATATTGATGGTATGCACAATAATGACCCTCGATATGTGGAGGGTACTGAGCCTGTGAGTGAGTTGCACTTTGAGGAGGCTGCCGAGTTGGCTTACTTTGGAGCAAAGATTCTTCACCCTACATGTGTGTTACCAGCGAAGTTGAATAATATTCCTGTGCGCTTGCTCAATACTATGCAACCCGATGCGAAGGGTACATTGATTTACAATACTTCATCGAGCTGCACGATTAAGGCTGTTGCCGCGAAGGATAATATCACTGCTATCAAGATTAAGAGTGGTAGAATGTTGTTGGCTTATGGTTTCTTGCGCAAGGTGTTTGAAATCTTTGAGACTTACCAAACTCCTATCGATATGATTGCTACATCGGAGGTGGGTGTGTCGGTGACTATCGACAATGAGCGTAATCTTCAAAATATTGTTGATGACTTGAAGAAGTTTGGCACGGTGACTGTTGACAAGGATATGGTGATTATATGCGTAGTGGGTGACCTTGAATGGCAAAATCGCGGTTTTGAAGCGAAGGTTATCGAGGCGTTGAAGGATATTCCTGTGCGTATGATTTCGTATGGTGGTAGTAACTACAATATCTCGGTGCTTGTGCGCAAGGAAGACAAGGTGAAGGCGTTGAATGCGTTGAGCGATCATCTTTTCAAAAATAAGTAATAGGGCTTTTTATTACGACGAAGATGACAATTTTTCCTATAGCAGAGTTTGAGAATCAACGCACTCCGTTTTATTTTTATGACTTGGGGTTGCTTCGTAGAACTCTTGATGAGATAAAACTCCACAGCAATCATGAGGGCTATCATGTGCATTATGCCATTAAGGCTAATGTGAATGGTGTGTTGCTCGAGGAGATTCGCAAGGCCGGATTGGGGGTTGACTGTGTGAGTGGTGGCGAGGTGGAAACTGCGTTGAATGCGGGTTTTGCTGCCGATAAGATTGTTTTTGCCGGTGTGGGCAAGAGTGATTGGGAGATTGAATTAGGGTTGAGCCATGATATCGCTTGCTTCAATGTGGAGTCGTTGCCCGAACTTGAGGTGATTAATGAGATTGCTGCGAAGATGGGCAAGGTGGCTCGAGTGGCGTTGCGTGTAAATCCTAATATCGATGCTCACACTCATCATTATATTACTACAGGGTTGGCCGAAAACAAGTTTGGTATCAATCTTGAGATGCTCGATGAGATTATTGAGGCTGCGATGAAGATGAAGCATGTGGAGTTGCAAGGGTTGCATTTCCACATTGGTAGCCAAATAACAATAAATGACCCATTTAAGTTGTTGAGCGAGAAGATTAATGAACTTCAGGCTAAATATGCCGAAAAGGGGATAATGTTTAAGTCGATTAATGTGGGTGGCGGATTAGGCATTGATTATGATGATCCTAATGGCAATCCGATTTCGGACTTTAAGGGTTATTTTGATACTTTCAAGAAGTATCTCAAACTCAATGAGGGACAGGAGCTTCACTTTGAACTTGGCCGCTCGGTGGTGGGCCAATGTGGGTCGTTGATTACTCGTGTGCTTTATGTGAAGGAGGGCACGGAGAAGAAATTTGCGATTGTAGATGCTGGTTTTACCGAGTTGATTCGTCCGGCTTTATATCAAGCACACCATAATATTGAGAATCTTACCAGTGATGGGGAGGTTGAAAAGTATGATGTGGTGGGGCCTATATGTGAGTCGTCGGACTGTTTTGGCGAAGATGAAATGTTGCCCAAGGTGAAGCGTGGTGATATAATAGCGTTGCGCTCGGCAGGTGCTTATGGTGAGATAATGGCTTCGCAATATAATTGCCGAAAGTTGCCCAAAAGCGTGTATGGCGAATAGGATAAATTTCAATTAATGATATGGTGGCTGTGTGAAATTAATAACGCAGCCACTTTTTTTATTAAAAACGCAAAAAAGGTGTGATTAACTTTCATTTACGGCCTTAAAATATTAACTTTGTAGTCGCAAATTTTAATATGGAAAAGAATATCAAAATCAATGGTTTAAATTTCCACTATACTGTAGAGGGTAGTGGATCGCCTGTCATTTTAATGCATGGCTGGGGATGCAACTTGACTACTTTGGCAAGTGTGGAAAAAGTAGCTGTTGAAAATCATACCGTTTATAATGTAGATTTCCCTGGTTTTGGACAGTCGCAAGAGCCAAGCGAGGTGTGGGGTGTGGAAAAATATACCCAACTCATTGAGGAGCTTGTGAAGGTGGAAAATATAGAGAATCCTATCTTGCTCGGGCACTCTTTTGGTGGCAGAGTGGGGATTTTATATTCATCACGCAATCAAGTGAAAAAGCTTATTCTTGTAGATGCTGCCGGGGTGAAACCTCGCCGATCGTTAAAGTATTATTTGAAGGTGTATTCGTTTAAGATTAGCAAGCGATTGATGCCTCTAATTTATGGCAAAGAGGGTGCAAAAAAACGCATTGAGGAGGCTCGTGCTAAAAGAGGTTCGAGCGACTATAACAATGCAACGCCTATGATGCGTGCGATATTGAGCAAGGTTGTAAACGAAGATTTGAAATATTGTATGCCTCAAATAAAGGCTCCAACGCTTTTGATATGGGGCGAAAATGATACTGCTACGCCTTTGCGTGATGCTCAAACGATGGAAAAACTCATTCCCGATGCTGGATTGGTATCGTTTCCTGGTTGTGGGCATTATAGTTTCCTTGATAATCCGATACAATTTGCGGCGGTGTTGCGTAGTTTTTTAAAAGAATAATATCAAAAAGAGAATATGGATATAGTGTTTTATATAGTTCCTGTAGTTGCAATCATAAACTTGTTTCTTGAGTTGAAACGAGATTTGATGATGTTGCAACAAAATTCGTATCGTAATGAGCGATATATGCGCTGGCTTCGTAGTAGTGGCGATACAACTTCAACTTCGCGACTAATAGCTCTCGCAATTTTACTTTTGTCACTTACATCGTTTTGTCCCAATTATGTGGGAGCATATTTGATTTTATTGTTCTCGGTGTTCAACTCGGTTAGCTTGATCAAAGCGAAATACAAAAAGCCACTTGTGTTTACTAATCGCGCGAAGAGAATATATGCTGTGGCTGGAGTGATTGCCGTGGTATTGATATGTTGCTGTGCTTTTGGTTTTGGCAAAATTGGCGACATTAATTCAATCCTCTCGGCTGGTGGTAGTGCTGCTTTTGCGTTATACATTGGTTCACATATGATTATGTATGTAGCTAATGTATTGCTTGCTCCGGTTGAAAAGCATATCAATAAAGGTTATTATAATGATGCTGCTCGCATTCTTGCAGCGATGCCCGATTTGAAGATTATAGGTATTACTGGCAGTTATGGTAAAACAAGTACGAAGCATTATCTTCATCGCATATTGAGCGAGAAATATGATGTGTTGATGACTCCCGGTAGCTACAATACAACGCTCGGTGTTATCCGTACTGTGCGCGAGTATCTCAAGCCTTATAATGAGGTGTTTATCGTGGAAATGGGTGCTAAACAACAAGGCGATATCAAGGAGATTTGCGATCTTGTACACCCACAAATGGGTATCGTTACTGCCGTAGGTGAACAACACCTTGAGTCGTTTAAATCAATTGAAAATGTGCAAAGCACTAAATTTGAGTTGATTGATGCGTTGCCCAGCGATGGATTGGGAGTTGTGAATGATGACTTTGAATATGTTGCTAATCGCAAGGTTGACAATGTGAAATGTGTGCGTTATGCAGTGAATGAGACTGCTAATGCGACATATACTGCAACTGACATTATCTACGATGAAACTGGTACAAAGTTCAAGGTGGTGGGTAATGGCAAAGAGTTGGCTCTTCATACTCGATTGGTAGGGGAGTGCAATATCTCAAATCTCATTGCTGCTGTTATCATTGCGCTTCAACTTGAGGTGCCCGAGGAAAAGATTCGTTATGCCGTTGAAAAGATTGAACAGGTGGAACATCGCCTCAACCTAAAACGCACTCCTGGTGGAATTACTATCATTGATGATGCATTCAATAGCAATCCTACGGGGTCGAAAATGGCAATGGATGTATTGAGCCGTTTCAATAAGGGTAAACGAATCGTTATCACTCCAGGTATGATTGAACTTGGAGAAAAACAATATGAACTCAATGAGGCTCTCGGCATTAAAATTGCTGAATGTGCCGATGTGGCTATCATCGTGGGTGAATACAACAAAGAGGCTCTCCTCAATGGTATCAAACAGGGGAGCATGAACAACGAAAATGTGCATGCTGTGGCATCTTTCAATGAAGCCCAACGAGTGCTTGCAACGATTGCTAAAGCAGGGGATACGGTACTATATGAAAATGACCTCCCCGACACGTTTAAGTAATTGAGGGTTGAGAATTGGGAATTGAGAAACATTTGCCTATCAACACTTTATAACAAATTAAAAAATTAACACAATAGATATAATAAGATGAAAACTAACATTGGAGTATTTTTTGGTGGACGCTCTACCGAACATGAAATATCAGTGATTTCGGCATCACAAGCGATGCATGCTATCAATCGCGATAAATATGATGTAACACCCATCTATATTACAAAACAAGGAAAATGGTTTACAGGCGAGGCACTTTTTGAAGTGGCTAACTATCGCAACATTCCTGCGTTGCTTGCTAAATGTACCGAGGTGTATATGAAGCCTATATATGGCGATTATAACCTTTACAAGCCTAAAAAACCAATGTTTGGCTCAGATGTATTCTCTCGCCTTGATGTGGTTATCCCTGTGCTTCATGGCTCTAATGGCGAAGATGGCATTTTTGAAGGTGTGTTGGAGTCAACAGGCATTCCTTTTGCTGGTTGCAACACATTGTCATCAGCCAATGGTATGGATAAAATCACGATGAAGATGATTCTTCAAGCGTGCGATATTCCTGTGGTTGACTATGTGTGGTTTACCGACAAACAATGGTTTGCTCAACGCGATGAACTTATCGCAAAAATTGAAGACAAATTGGGTTATCCAGTTATCGTAAAACCTGCCAATCTCGGATCAAGTGTGGGCATCGGTCGCGCTATTGACCGCGAGCAACTTATTGAAAAAATCAACGATGCAGAACGCTACTCAACTCGCATCATAGTTGAAGATATGGTTGAAGAACTTCAAGAAATCAACTGCTCGGTGCTTGGCGACTGCGACGAATATCAAGCTTCAGTGTGTGAAGAGCCTATCAAGAGTGGTGAAATCCTCTCATACGAAGATAAATATATGGGTGGCACAAAGGGCGCAAAAGGTATGCAAGCATCTCAAAAACGCATTCCTGCCGAATTGCCAGATGAGGAAACAAAACGCATTCAATTCCTTGCAAGCGAAACATTCCGTGTGCTTTCTTGTCATGGCGTGAGCCGTGTGGATGTTATCATCGACCGCAAAACTCGCAATATCTATGTTAACGAAATCAATACTATCCCTGGTTCTTTGTCATTCTACCTTTGGGAAGCAACAGGCATTTCGTTTGACAAGTTGATGGATAAACTTGTGCAACTCGCCCTCAAACGCAAACGCGAATCGGGTATGAAAACAGTTTCATATGACCAAAACATCTTCTCTCTTGGTGGAGGTGGCGTGAAAGGCGCTAAAGGTGGCAAATTGAAATAATTAAATTTCAGATACACATTTAATCAATCGGTTTGATAAATTATTTGAGGCTACGTCATAATCTTGACGTGGTCTCATTATTTTATATCTGCCACTATTTTACTTTAACACCACCATCACATTTTATCCCTAAAGACCTTAAAACCCAATATCTATCACAAAAAAATATCCCTCTCCATTTTTAGGATTTTTCAAATAGATTTTGTAGTTTTGTAATATACTAGATTGTATTGATAAAAGTTGTAGTGTAAATACACTTATATATTTCATTATTTTATGGAACACTCCAAAAAAGATACGATTCTTTATACCACAATAGATGGTACAAAGATGAAGATTCAAGAAGAACAATTCGATGCAATTGTAATATCTCACAGATACGATAAAAAGGGAGTAATTGTTTTTGATAAACCTATTACCAAAATTCGTGACGCTTTCAATGGGTGTAAAACACTTGTTAGTATTACACTCCCAGATTCTATTGACAATTTTTCAAGATATGCTTTTTGGGGGTGTGATAACCTCCAAGAATTTAATCATAAATTTTCCTCTCAAGACAAAAGGTGCTTAATTAATTCAAAAGGAGTTTTAATTACTTTTGCCCCAGGCAATATTACAGAATATACTGTTCCTAGTAATGCTACTCAAATTGGTGGAGGAGCTTTTAAATATTCACAACTTACAAAGATTTTCATTCCAGAATCTGTTCAGATAATTGGATTATGTGCATTTCAAGATTGCAAAACTTTATGCGAAGTAATTATGGATTTCGGAGTTCTTGAAATTTGCCAAAGTGCTTTCTCTAACTGCAAGAACCTTAAACATATCGTTATTCCAGATAGCCTTATAAAAGTAGCTGATTGGGCATTTGTCGGTTGTAAATCGCTATCTTCATTTGACAGCAATTTAACGACACAGGATAAAAGATGCTTAATTATAGATGGTACGTTAGTCGCGTTTGCAACAGCTGGCATTAGTGATTATATTTTTCCTGATGAAGTAACATCTTACAAACAAACCGTTTTTGATTACACTGGATTAAAAAAGAAATTAACAAAAGCATTAGAAGCTAGAATTAATAGAAATAGTTTAAAAAATTGCATTCCAATAAGTACTATCGCTTCAGTTGAAAAGTCAGAGACTATAACCAAGAAAGATGTTTATTCTCAAATCCATTCTACTATAACGAAAGAAGAACAAAATTGTAAATGGATTAAACCTGGAACTAATATAACAATTCAGGGATTAACTTTGTCTCGAGGCAATTTTTATCTTGGTAATTATTATAAGGTTCATAAACTTCCTAGTGGCATCAAATTCGATTCGAAAGATAAAGTTATTTTATGGGGAACTATAAATCCAAAACTTTCAATATCACAGGGAAAGTTTTGCAAAGATTCGTATTTCTTTTCTTATTATAATTTATCTCCAGAAGGACGTTATATTTATTTATCTTGGTTGGCGAATATAACGCCAACCCAAAATGTTCCTGATGATATTCTGCTTTTATATATTTGTGGAATACAACTTCGCTTGTTTTTGGATATAGATTGCATTATAGAAGAAAAAGAAGATTTGATAAATTATTTAATAAATTTGAAGTCCGAATTATCTACTAAATCAAGAATCTCATATTATATCGATGAAGTAATTGATATTTCTTTAGCAAAATTCTTTTGGGGCGAAGCATACAAATTTCCTCTTGAGAAATTTAATTTCTTCAGAACACCTTTGGATTTCAATAAATATCTGAATTTTACCATCTTTTCTAAGGATTCTATTAACTCTGATAGAATTTTTGAGATATATGAGAATTTATATTTCCACAGTCCACTTGCTAAATGCAAAAAATATTTCACATTATTTTTTGAAAAAAATAAAAGATTTTTTAAGTTTCCCAGGTCTGGGTATAATTATAAAGATGTGGTTAAAATACCGAACGACCTACCTTCCTATACATATTTAAATATTCCCCAAAAATGCAATTTTCAACTTTTTGAAACGGATAATTATACAAGTGATATTGTTGAATCTATTGGTAAGTGTTTCGGAAAATATAATGGAGATTTTTTGTCATATAAACAAATATATCCTTATTCAATCGAGCAAAATTGTCCGTTAATTTATTTTTCGCTTCCAAAATATATAGCAGAGAAAGAAATCGAAATTTTATCTAATTTTAAAGAGCGTCTTAAAACTTTAAAAATTAATAGAGCAAAGATTGTTAATTTTAGCACTTTAGCTGAAATATTCGGTATTAAATGTAACGATGATTTTTTAACAAGACCAGTTATAAGATGTATTCTTTCAGGTTTAAGTAACTTTGGATATGGTATAGTTCCAAATATTGATGTTTGCCCTGATAAACTAATAAACACTAAGGAGTCTTGTGTGTTGTATAAATATCCTAAGTCTATACATCTTCGCATTGATTCAGAATTTAAGCGTGCTGAAATTCTTTGTAAATTATTAGCATTAACAATGCAAGGAACGAATGTAAGTGGACAAGAATTAATAGCTATTTATGATAATCTCTCGAAATTAACTGATAACAAGCATAATTTTACTTATTTATATGCATTTTATTTATGGCTTTTGCAAAGGAAAAATGTATTAGACAAAGGAATAAAACAAGCTTTATCAGCTCTTACAAAATCACAAAAATTAGTCATTCGGAATGTGATACTAAACATCGTCACTACCTATGATTTCATTAACATTGACAGACTTTCAGCGTTAAATAAAATACTTCCCTATTTGGATGAAAATATTGAATCAGTCCACTCTTTAATACATCAAGCTATTGCTGACGATTCCAATTTTGTTCCATCAGAGGAAACTGATAATATTTCAGAAAAAGGTATAAGTGTAATGTCTGAAATAAAATTAGATAGCAATAAACTTAATAAATTCAAAAAACAAACAAAAGAGAGCCATTCGTTACTATCTGAAATTTTCACATCAGATAGTGAGGTGGAGGATAGTTTAAATACAAACATAGAAGGAAATATAATGAAGCAAATTCTTGTGACTTTATTTAAACAGGAAGTCTGGGAATATGGCGATTTTGCTGAGTTATGTCAAAACAATGACGTGCTACCTGGTTCAATGCTAGAGCAAATTAATGATTATGCCTATGAAGTTGTTAATGATATAGTAGCAGAAGAATCTGAAGATAAAATATATATTACAATTGAATATAAAGATAAACTTGTATGAATAAACCGATAAAGCCTAAAGAAAGAGAGATAATAATACAATCGTTGAGAAGTGGTGTAGTTCCAAAAATTGGATTGCAACATATTCAAGTAGGAAGAAGTAATGAGTTGAAATCCTTTATTAAGGATATTGATATAATATCAGATGGCGGTTCTTCTTTTCGTTTTGTCATAGGTGAATATGGCTCAGGTAAAACTTTTTTCCTTTCATTAGTAAGAAGTATAGCTTTAGAAAAAGGATTGGTCACTATACACGCAGATTTATCTCCTACAAAGCGTTTTCAAGGTACCGATGGGAAAGCTAGAATGTTATTAGCTGATATGATTAACAATCTATCTACGCGAACAAAACAGGACGGCAATGCACTTCAAAACATACTTGAGAAATTTATATCTATCGCCAAAGAAGAAGCTACTAAAAAAAACGAAAGTGTTTCAACGATTATTTCCCAAAAATTAAGTGAACTTAATGAATATACTGGTGGTTATAATTTCATTTCCGTTATAAAGAAATTTTACGAAGCAATTGAAACTGGGGATGAAGAATTAAAGAATTATGCTATAAACTGGCTCAAAGCAGGATATACAACTAAAACAGGAACCTACAAAGATTTAGGAATTAAGGAGTTTATTAGTGATTCATCTTTCTTTAATACACTTATATTATATTCTGTTTTTGTAAAAAAAGCAGGATATAAAGGATTACTTATCTGCATGGACGAAATGGTTAATTTGTTTAAAATTACCAATACAGTTTCTCGCAAAGCAAATTATGAAATAATACTAACTATGCTTAACAATACACTACAAGGCTCTTTATCGAATATGGGTTTTATTATGTGTGGAACGCCAGAATTTATGACTGATACAAATAGAGGTTTATATAGTTATGAGGCATTAAGATCTCGACTTGCAGAGAATAGCTTTTCAAAGAAGCTTGGCGTTGTTGACTTTAATTCTGTTGTATTAAGATTGGCAAGTCTTACAAAGGAAGAGGTATATATCTTGTTATGTAATATCAGACATGTTTTTGCAAGTGGACATTGTGAAAATTATTTAGTTCCAGATGATGCATTAATTGCATTTTTAAACCATTGTTCTAATAAAATAGGTGATAGCTATTTTAGAACACCACGAACAACAATCAAAGGATTCTTAGATTTATTATCAATATTAGATCAATATCCTGAGTATAAGTGGACTGATATTATTGATTCGGTTGAAGTTAATAAAGACATAGAGCCATCGTTGCTTGAATTAAACAATTCTAATTCAGTTCTTTCAAATTCAGTAGATGATGAGTTCGCAAGTTTCAGAATCTAAATAACTCTGTAATGATACACAAATTTTCATCATTTGAATTGCTTCATAAAAAAGTACAAAATTGGATTTGGAAACAAGGTTGGACTTCACTAAAAGAAATCCAAGAAAATTCTATACCAATAGTACTAAAAAAAAATTGCGATGTGATAATTTGTGCTCCAACAGCTGGCGGGAAAACAGAAGCCGCTTTTTTACCGATAATATCCAATATTTTATTTGAAGATTCAGACACATTGGGATATGATGTTTTATATATAAGTCCCTTAAAAGCTCTAATTAATGACCAATATCGTCGATTGTGTGATATTACAAAAGACTTAAAAATAAGTGTTACTCCATGGCATGGAGATATTAGTTTAAGTATAAAAAGAAGATCCCTAAAGAAACCTTCAGGGATTCTAATTATAACACCAGAATCATTAGAATCTTTTTTGGTAAATAAAAATTCTGAAGTTAAGTCTGCTTTTGGTAATTTAAAGTATATTGTAATAGACGAACTACATGCATTTATAGGAAACGAAAGAGGCAAGCATTTACAATCGCTATTATCTAGAATTGAATTTTTCACGAATAAAGCAATACCACGTATTGCTATGAGTGCAACTTTTTCAAATTATGATTCTGTCAAGAATTTTCTTAGGCAAGATAATACACTTAATTGTGTAGTTCCTCATCAAGGTGACAGCAATCATGAAATACGTTTAATAATCAAAAACTATAATCCGTCTTCAAACGTAAATATTGAAAAAGAAATATCTCAAGAGATTTTTTCTAAACTTCGAGGAAGTAATAATTTAGTATTTACAAATGGTCGGTTTGAGTCTGAATTATATACCCTCTTATTGAATAGCCTAAGTGAAAAACATTGTATTCCAAATGAATTTCATACTCATCACGGAAATTTGTCTAAATTTTTAAGAGAAAATATTGAACGAGAGCTCCAATTAGGACAAACACCAATTACTGCAATTTGCACATCTACACTTGAATTAGGAGTAGATATAGGCAATGTAAAATCTATCGCACAAATTGGAGTTGCAAATTCCGTATCTGCTTTGAGACAACGTATAGGGAGATCTGGCAGAAGAGGTGAACCATCTATTCTTCGCATATTTTCTATTGAAAACTCTAATGGTATTTTATACGAATTAAGGGCTAATTTAGTTCAAAATATAGCAGTAATTGAATTATTACGAGAGCATAAATATGAAAGCCCAAATATAGGTAAATTTCATTTATCAACGCTTATTCAACAAATACTATCATTATTAGCCTCTCATAATGGGTTTTACCCCAAAGAAGGGTGGGAGTTCTTATGCAAAAATGGCGCTTTTAAGAATATAACACCTTCAATGTTTTTAATGCTTCTTAAAGCGTTGGGTAATAATAATGTAATATCACAATTGAACAATGGACAGATAATTATTGGAAATGAGGGAGAGAAACTCATATCCCAATTGGATTTCTATACTGCTTTCATTACATCAGATAATTTTTGTGTTATAAATTCTTATGATTCAAGTACAATCGGTGAAGTATCTATTCTACCTCAAGTTGGTGAACTAATAATCCTTGCTGGTCGAAGCTGGATAGTAAACACCATTGATAGGAAAAGGAGCTACATATATGTAAGTTTAGCTCAAGGTAAAGGAAATATTTACTTTGACGTAAACGGAGCTGAAATTGATGGAATTATAACTCGAAAGATGAAAGAAATATATACTAATAATCTTTTCTTTCCATATCTAGATAACAAAACCAATTGTCATTATGAACTTGAATGTGCTAGAAAGTTTTTTATCAACAACAATATGGATAAATCCCCATTCATTAGATATGGAGATGATACGATATTAATGACATGGGTAGGCGTTACAATCAACCGTACAATTGCCCTAATTTATGAATATATGTTTGGGAAAAGAGTAGGATATAATGAGTTGATGTTGATAGGTATTACCCAAGAAGATATAAACAAGATTCTATTTCATAATAAACCAAAACTTAAGCAACTAGCTTCTCTTGTAAATCGTAACAATAAAATCAAACAAAAATATGACTATTTACTCTCGGATGAGTTGTTAAATATGGAATATGGAAGAGCTTATTTGAATTTAGATAAAGCATGGGAGATTTTAGAATTGTATCAAAAACCTTTGTCTAAATCCCGATAAAAAAGGTTTCACCTGAAATTCTGAATTCAATTATCAAAATAGTCAACGAGATTATAACCCTTAAAAAAGCCAATCCCAATCACGACACATCATCGTTGGAACGACATATAGAACACTATCATTTATGAATTATATGAACTAACCGATGCCGAAATAAAAATCATCGAGGGAAATTAATGCCATAATGGCAGTATTCTGTTGACTGTCAAATGAAATCACCCAATGATAAGTTAAATAGGAGTTAAAAAAATGACAATATTACACGAAAAACCAACATTAACTTTTTTAACTTAACAAATGCTAATTCGGCACAATTTTTGTATTCATATTAGGTAAAAATAAAACATGTTCAATGACAACAACTATTGTAAATATATAATATAACAATATTAAAATAAAAATTATGAAACTATATCATTATACCTCAGGAGCTGGATTATATGGAATAATTGAATCAATGGAATTGCATTGCAGTCATATTGATTTTCTAAATGATCCAACAGAATCTACCTATTTTGATTCTATTTTAGAAAATGTCATATCAAAGAATCATATCTGCAAAAAAATACATAATGAATTATTTTCTAAAAATTACTACGATTTTATATACTATAATTCAACAAATTACATATTATCATTCTGTCAAAATGAAGATTTGTTATCAATGTGGAACCATTATGCAAAAGGGAATGGATATTGTATCGGTTTTGAAATTGATATTGAGCAATTGAGAAAATTCGCAAATTCAAACGATTATGGAATTGATAGCACTGAGATTATATATGATTCAACAGACAATCTTGAAAAAAAGATAACACAATTTATATTACCCTTTAACGAAGAAATAATAAAAGCGAAGAATATTGAATCAAGTAACAATGATGCCGATATTTATCCTGAAATTTGGCGATTACAAGAGATTTATGTAAACAAAATTATGGAGTTAAAAAGGAAATATAAGCATCCTGCATATATTTATGAAAAAGAATTTAGACTAAAAATATCACTTCCTGATTACAATCGTAATAATAAGGACCTAACTAATTATAACGTCTCAAAAGGTGGTATTTTTATCGAATATTTTAAACTTCCAATTGATGGTAATATCATTCAAATTAAAAGTGTAAAATGCCATCCTTTAGCAACGGAAGTTCAACAAAAAGGATTAGAACGATATTTATATAATCGTTTGGGTTATAATAAAATCGACATTTCAAAATCAAATATTCCATTCAGAGAATTATAAGATTAATTGTTATGACTAAATTTATTAAGACATTAAACAAAAAACTAACAATCACGTTTGCGATATCTATATTCTCAATATTTGCAATTGATTTATGGTTAATTGACATTCCTGCTCCACATTATATAATTGAACGACTTGGAAAAATTTACTATGCAATCTGTATATCTTATTTATCGTGTTTTATATTTCATATTGTAGTTGTACATATTAGAGAGGTAAATAATCAAGAATTGATTAATAAATATATTACACCTATAATACAGCAAATCATTGTTGATGGGAAAGGAGTAATTTATTCAATGGCTCAATACCATGATTATGATTTAGAATCTGAATACCCAACAATTTCGGACTTGAAATATTTATTGGGAAACACTAATGCTATAGAAGAAAATCCCGATTTAGCTAATCCATTAACATTAAAACCTCTTAAATGGGATGAAACTATATATGACATGCTTAATAAGCATCAAAAAAATATACAACGAATAGAATCCAAAGATTTATTTCTTGACACAAAATTATTAATGCTTTTAACAAATATAAAAGAAGCTCATTTGGTACAAATTTTAGGTTATCAAATTTTTCAAAATGAATTAAAATCTAAAAACTTGTCCTCATTGATTTCTTTTGTTAATGATTATTTTGACAAATTAAAAGAATTAGAAGCATATCTTAATAAACATCTATCTGAGTATAAAATATAATTGTTTGATGTATTTTTCTCATTTGAGAAATCCTCTTAACAACTTTATACTACCAAGGTTATGTTCTGCATTTTGTTTAATTATTCCGCAAAAACACTTTCTGTCATTATGAGTCTTTATGTCTATTCTGTCTAAAAAACTCATGAATAGCTCATCATGTACCTACAATTCGCATTATTTGTCCAAAATAGCGGTTAGATAATTATCTTTGTTGTGGTGTTTCTTTTATTTCTGCATAAAATTTTGTAATTTTGCAACTTAAAATAAATGTAACTATATAGTAACAATGAGTAAGAAATTCAACGAATATAACGGTTTTAACCTATCGAACGTTAATAAGGAAGTTCTTGAGCAATGGAACAAGAACGGTTTGTTTGAAGAGAGTATGAAAGTGCGTGAGGGCAACCCCTCGTTTGTGTTTTATGAAGGTCCCCCTTCTGCAAATGGTATGCCTGGTATTCACCACGTAATGGCTCGTACTATCAAAGATATTTTCTGCCGTTATAAAACGATGAAGGGATTCCATGTGAAACGCAAAGCAGGGTGGGACACTCATGGTCTCCCTGTGGAACTTGGCGTGGAAAAAGCTCTTGGTATCACTAAAGAAGACATCGGCAAAAAAATCTCGGTTGATGATTATAATGCTGCTTGCCGTCAAGAGGTGATGAAATATACCAAAGAGTGGGAAACCTTGACCAACTCTATGGGGTATTGGGTAGATATGAACGATCCATATATCACCTACGATAATCGCTACATCGAATCGGTGTGGTGGTTATTAAGCCAACTTTACAACAAAGGTTATCTATATAAAGGTTACACAATTCAGCCATATTCACCTGCTGCAGGCACAGGATTGAGTACTCACGAATTGAACCAACCTGGTTGTTATCGTGATGTAAAAGATACAACTGTTACTGCATTGTTCGCAATGGTTAATCCATGTCCTGAAATGGCAGAGTGGGGTAAACCTTACTTCGTAGCTTGGACCACTACTCCTTGGACTTTGCCTTCAAACACTGCATTGTGTGTGGGTCCAAAGATTGAATATGTATGCGTGCAAACCTACAATCCTTATAATGGAGAAAAGATTAGCATCGTAATGGCTAAAGACTTGGTTAAGTCGTATCTCAAAGCCGAAGGTGCTGAACTTCCAATGGAAGAATACAAACAAGGAGATAAAGTTGTGCCTTATCGCATCGTTGCTAACTATATGGGTAGCGACCTCGTGGGCATGCAATATAAACAACTCATGCCATGGGTTAAGCCACTTGAAAAAGTTGATGCTAACGCAGCTCCATTTGTAAAAGAATATGCCGAAGCAAATCCCGACAAATGTTTTGCAGTAGGTAACGATAAATTCGTTGAACTTGAAGAAAAAGCATTCCGCGTAATTCCTGGCGACTATGTAACAACTGAAGATGGTACTGGTATCGTTCACATCGCGCCTACATTTGGTGCCGATGACGCGAAGGTAGCAAAAGCTGCCGAAATCCCTTCTTTGTTTATGATTAACAAGAAAGGTGAGACTCGCCCAATGGTTGACCTTACTGGTAAATACTATACTCTCGATGAATGTGCTCAAGAATTTATTGATAGTTGCGTAAATGTTGATGCATATTCTAACCACGCTGGCGACTATGTAAAGAATGCTTATGACCCACAATTTAACCCAGGTGGTAAATTTGATGAGCAAGCAGCACAAAAAGCTGAAGACCTCAATGTGGTTATCTGTATGGAAATGAAGCAAGAAGGTGTGGCATTCAAAATCGAAAAACATGTTCACAACTATCCTCACTGCTGGCGTACTGACAAACCTGTACTTTATTATCCACTCGATAGCTGGTTTATTAAAACCACTGCTGCTCGTGAGCGCATGATGGAACTCAACGAAACTATCAAATGGAAACCACAATCAACAGGTACTGGTCGTTTCGGCAAATGGCTCGAAAACCTCCAAGATTGGAACCTATCTCGTAGCCGTTATTGGGGTACTCCACTTCCTATTTGGCGCACAGAAGATGGCACAGAAGAATTGTGTATTGATAGCGTTGAAACTCTTTACAACGAAATCGAAAAATCGGTTGCTGCAGGCATCATGACATCAAATCCATACAAAGAAAAAGGTTTTGTTCCTGGGGACTATAGCAAAGATAATTATAACAAGATCGATCTTCACCGTCCTTACGTTGACGACATCGTATTGGTATCAAACTCGGGAAAAGCGATGTATCGCGAACTTGATTTGATTGATGTGTGGTTTGATTCAGGCGCAATGCCATATGCTCAAATCCACTATCCATTTGAAAACAAAGAAGGACTTGATTCGGGCGAACTTTATCCATCAAACTTCATTGCAGAAGGTGTTGACCAAACTCGCGGTTGGTTCTTTACATTGCATGCAATAGGCACAATGGTATTTGATTCGGTTGCTTATAAAGCAGTTATTTCAAATGGCCTTGTTCTTGACAAAGATGGCAACAAGATGTCAAAACGTCTTGGCAACGCTGTTAACCCATTTGAAACTATTGACAAATATGGTTCTGACCCTGTGCGTTGGTACATGATATCAAACTCTTCTCCATGGGATAACTTGAAATTTGACCCAGCAGGTGTGCAAGAAGTAAGCCGTAAATTGTTTGCTACTCTATACAACACTTACTCATTCTTTGCGCTCTACGCAAATGTTGATGGATTTGACAACAGTCAACCTCAAGTGGCTTTGGAAGATCGCCCTGAAATCGACCGCTGGATCATTTCTCTACTCAACTCACTCGTGAAAGATGTAGATGAAGCCCTCAACGATTACGAACCAACAAAAGCGGCTCGTGCTATTAATGACTTTGTTAATGATAACTTGAGTAACTGGTATGTGCGTTTGAATCGTAAGCGTTTCTGGGGAGGCGAAATGAATGAAGATAAACTTTCGGCTTACCAAACATTATATACATGTCTTGAAACAATCGCAAAACTCATTGCTCCAATCTCTCCATTCTATGCTGATAAGTTATATCAAGACCTTGCTGGCAATGGTTCGGTTCACTTGGCATTATTCCCTGAAGTAAATGAAGAAGCTATCGACAAAGCTCTTGAAAATCGCATGAACATTGCACAAGTGATTACATCAATGGTATTGTCGCTCCGTCGCAAAGTAAACATCAAAGTGCGTCAACCTCTTTCAACATTGATGATTCCAGTGATGGATAACGCTCAACGCGAAGCTATCGAATCAATGAGCGAACTTATCCTCAACGAAGTGAACGTTAAGAACTTTAAATTTGTTGATAACGAGGCAGGGGTATTGGTAAAACGCGTTAAACCCGATTTCAAAAAACTCGGTCCAAAATTCGGCAAAACAATGAAAGCAGTTGCTGCGGCTATCACATCAATGAGCCAACAAGAAATTGCTTCTCTCGAAAAGAATGGTAATATCACTCTAAATATTGATGGTAATGACGCTGTGATAGAAGCCATTGATGTTGAGATTATCTCTGAAGACATTCCAGGATGGTTGGTTGCAAATGATGGCAATATCACAATCGCCCTTGATGTAACTATCTCTGAAGGATTAAAACAAGAGGGTATCGCTCGCGACATCGTAAATCGTGTTCAAAATATCCGTAAGAGTCGCGATTATGACATCACAGACAAAATCAATCTCGTGTTTGCACCTAATGCCGACACCGATGCAGCCATCAATGCTTATAGCGACTATATCGCTCGCCAAGTGCTTGCAACAAGCATCACTATAGGTGATATTAACGGAGCTGAAGGAGTAGAAACTCTTGAAATTGACGAGATAAAAGTTGATGTAAGTATTACTAAATAATAACATAAATTTAATAACCATAAAAACAACAAAACTATGAGCGAAAAAACGAGATATTCAGATGAAGAACTTCAAGAGTTCAAAGAACTAATTCTCAAAAAACTCGAGAAAGCCCAAGCTGACTATGAGTTGTTGAAATCAAACATCATGAATACCGATGGCAATGATATTTCAGATACATCGCCCACATTCAAGGTGCTCGAAGAAGGTGCTAGCACTCTAAGTAAAGAGGAAGCTGGACATCTTGCACAACGCCAAATGAAGTTTATTCAACACTTACAAAATGCTCTTATTCGCATTGAGAACAAAACATATGGCATCTGTCGCGAAACTGGAAAGTTGATTCCCAAAGAACGTCTTCGTGCAGTTCCTCATGCGACACTCGGCATTGACCAAAAATTAGGCAAAAAATAGTCAATGAAAATATCAAAAGGATATCTATCTATAATTATCATCTTAGGTGTAGTTATTCTTGACCAGTTGTTAAAAATCTGGGTCAAGACTAACTTCTACCTTGGTGAAAGTTTTCATATTACAGATTGGTTTCAACTTGTATTTATAGAAAACAACGGGATGGCTTTTGGGATGGAATTAGGTGATAAATTATTTCTAACTCTATTTCGCGTCATTGCTGTCTCTGCCCTCATATACTACATTACCCGCATAGTTTCACGCGACTATATCCCAAAGGGCTATGTCGCATGCTTTTCTTTGATTACAGCTGGCGCAGCGGGAAATATATTTGACTGCCTTTTCTATGGATTAATTTTTAACAATCCTATACCTCCCGAAGTTGCGACATTTATGCCTGAAGCTGGAGGGTATGCACCTTTATTCTATGGAAAAGTCGTTGATATGTTTTACTTTCCACTATTCAGTTTTAATTGGCCCGATTGGATGCCTTGGGTTGGAGGTGAACATTTCATATTTTTCCAACCAATTTTCAACCTCGCAGATGCAGCTATTACAATAGGTATCTTAATTTTAATATTATTCTATTCAAAATATTTAGCATCAGCACCATCGGATGAAAATGCATCAAGTAAGAGCTAATGCGAAATAATCGATATGAATAAAATTGGCAAACGCATAATATATCTTGTAGTATTTTCTTTAGTAATGATTGGATGTAATTCAACACCCAGTGAGGTTTTATCTAAAGAAGATATGGCACAATTACTTGCCGATATTCATATAGGGGAAAGTGTCGTTGAAGCTGAACGCACAAAATATTATAGTGATTCATTAAAGAAAGTTGTAAAGCAATCTATATTAGTAAAACATAATGTAACTCAAGCTCAATTAGACACATCGTTTGCTTGGTATGGACACAATATTGAAGAATATATCGCCGTGTATGATCGTGTTATTGAGATTTTAGATGATGATATCAATAAATTAGGAGCAAATTCTACCGAGAAGATAAATATCACCTATGAGGGTGATTCGGTTGATGTATGGCAAAAAGTTCGACATTATTCGATTAATGCCAATAGCCCAACTCAATTTATCACATTTACATTATCAAAAGACCACACTTGGGAAAATGGCGACAATTACACGTGGCGTCTAAAATTAATCAACAACATCTCTCAACTCAAATGGGGCATCGCTGCCGATTATAGCGATGGCACATCAGAATTCACAAGTTCGTCTATATCAAATGAGGGATGGAACGAGATTAAGCTCATTCCCGATTCAACCAAAACACTCAATAGGGTATATGGATATCTTTATGCCACACCAAGAGATGCTGAAATAATATACTTAGATAGCATTTCTTTGGTAAGAAATCGCTCAACCCAAAGTTTATACCGCCAACGCTTCACACAGCGCACCTTTGAATATGGTAAAAACAAGTCGGCTGACAATAATCAGGAAATAAATTCTACTCAAGAAAAAGATTCTAAAGATACAATTTCGGCAAAAAAAACTGCCTCGGATATTATTGAAAAGCCTAAAAATAGTGGCAATAATAATCATTTCAATAAAAAAAGAAATGAATCGCGAATCAAATTGTATGGCAACTAAACTTTCTTATTTACCATTATTTATTATTCATCAAAATGAGATATATAAAAATCACATTTTGTCAATTGATAATTTTGGAATAACGATTGTTCCTTTTAAACAAGAATGTGAAGCAACTAAATTTATTTCAAATGCCGTTATTGTCACAACACCTGATTTTGCTAATCACATTCCTCATTTACCCATAATTGATGCTACATATAAAAATCTTGGCATTTTAACCGACTATTTACTAAAAAACAACCTTTATTTAAAAAACGACAAAGAGCCTACACTTGTCAGCGCAGGCCCTTGGGGATATAAAATCTTATGATAATTATTTATTTATATTAGTGTCCGATAAAACTTTTTTTGATAGAATAAAAAATTAGGGCTGATTCCATTTGCAGGATTCAGCCCTTTGTGGTTATTTTGGTTTTGCAACAAACTTTATAACCATGAGCAAAAGTAAGCATTTTATCGGACAG
>JAZTZO010000050.1:0-5077 GCA_045637505.1 Muribaculaceae bacterium
GTAATATTGTTCACCCACTAAGAAATAGTGCTATGGAGGAAGCCGCTTCATCTGGAGAAATAGAAAAAATTAAGGTTTTAATGGATTATGGAGCAGATATAAATTTTACACCAGATAGAGACTATGATACAGATCCTCTTAGGAAATCCTTGCTTACAGAACATATGAATGTTGCACTATTTCTTCTAGAGCATGGCGCAAAATATGACAAGGAGTATCTTAATCCTTTTACAAAGGACAAAGAAAATATATTATATATTTTGCGTAAAATTGATTTACCTTTAGATTCTGAAGAATATAAATTCAAACTCAAAATTATAGATTTTTTAAAAGAAAAAGGATTAGATTATTCTAAAGAACCTATTCCCGATTTTATGATCAAAAGAATTAAACGATTGTATCCTAATGATTGGCAAGAATACATGCAAAAATATTAATTTTTATAGATGATGTGCCGTTGATTCTTGGCTTTGGCTGTTCTATCGGTCGCAACCGGCTTCGGTAAACATCATTTAATCCTCATATTAGACCACTTGGTTTGACTCTCACAAGGAGCGAGCCGATAAAAACATAAGAAATGACCACGCCACGTTCAACATATTACAATTATACCTATCTTATTCCAGTAGAAGTTTTGATATAGAAGGCATTTCCACAAGAAACGCCGAAGCTTATGGATGGGATTTAGGACATCAAAGAATGCCTTTATGGAAAAAGACCATAAATTTTTTCACCAAACCACCTTTGTTAAAATTAACCAATTTATTAAAATGAAAAAAATCGCATATTGTTTACTTATTGGATTGTCATTTAATTTACTTTGTTCTTGTTTCTCTGATAAAGATAAGGTGTATTATATGGACGAAGTCAACATGGACATAATTCTTTGCAAAAAATCAGGGAATAATTCTTCGATTATATTTTTCTGTGATTCTGGGAAAATAGATAGTAGCAACTATATTAAGTTTTCCACTAAAGGAGATTTGCCCCCAATGCGTATTATTCTAAATCGGACAGATAGCATTATATATTTATATCGAATATATTCTGATATCAACGAAATTAATATACGTGATTTTCAGATCATTAAAATAGATTATGACGATAACAATCTCAATCTATATAGAGATAATCTACGAGGACTTTTTTGGGATAATGACTCAATTGTTTTCACTAATCTAAATCAAGGGAAAAAGAAAATTGCCGTTTTCGAAATTTGGCCATATGCTGAAACAATAGAAAAATGGTATACAACACCGGGGTGGCATATAATGCCAGAATACTCCAAATACATATTTCAATGATAATTTTTAAGCAATATCATTAAGGTGTTTTTTTAATTTAATATTAAAAGAACTTTTCTTCAACAATAAGACCACTTGGCTTTGACTCCACACAAGGAGCGAGCCGAGTGGTTTTTCAACCCCCATTATCGCCAAAAGTTTACATCAAGTAAGATGCTAATTGAAAGTTGAAAATTGAGAGTTGATAGTTGAGAACCTTTAGCTCGCCGTAGGCTCGCCCGAGGCAATTGAGTGTTGAGAATTTTCTAACTCTTTAATCTCTACTAATATTGAGCGAGCAATCCATGTGGGTTGCTCGCTTTTTTTGCGACTAACTTCATGTGTATTTTTTGACAAAAAGAACACTCATTTCCATAAAAACGCGCGACAACATTCCACATTAGCTTTTACCCACTGGTTTTAGTGAGATGGTTCCTTTTGTTAAAAAGTTGTTAAAATTGCGATTGTATCAATTAAAATTCATAATTTAGAGAAATTATATTTATTGCTAACTTCATTTTAACCCTTAAATGCCAATGAAATAAACATTTACTCCTATCTCAAATGCCTAATTTCCAGGCAATTTTCCCCTAAAAACAAATAATTACAAACTAATAATATCACATTTATGAAAAAAATCCTCTTTTCGGCACTATTGTTATGCTCGGGAGTGTTGGGTTATGCTCAACTTCTCAATGTGCAGTCAATCGAAAAGGTTGCGCTCCCCGAAGGTGTAACAGTGGGAAAAGCCACTATCAGTCCTAATGGCGATTTCGTAGTAATCGACCAAAATGAAAAAGCAGGTATTCATTGCCTCAATCTTGCTTCTAAAGCAGTAACAACAATTTCTGAAACAGGTATTATGCACGACCTCAAAATCTCGGCCGACGGCTCATTGGTTGTGTATCGCGAACCTCGCGTAAATGCTAACCGCATGCGCCAAATAGCCCTCAAGGCTTTTGATTTCAATCGCAAGGTTGAATCAACTATCGTGCCTTTCTGTCGCGATCTTCAAGGCGCAGCTTTGATCGACAACAATGTTATCGCTGTTAATTCAGAAAAACTTACTGCTAAAAACCTCAACGGTGGTGAAGCTAAAGTGACAATGCCTGTTGCTTCTATTCGCTATGGCCAACTTTGCATCGATGGTAAAGTGATTTCTCCTAACGGCACTACTGGTAATAGTTATATGTGGCCATCAGTTTCACCCGACGGCACTCGCGTGGCTTACTACCTTGCATCGGGTGGTTGCTTTGTTGCCGATATCGATGGTTCAAACCCCGTTTACATAGGAGCAATCCACGCTCCTCGCTGGTATGACAACAACACAGTAGTGGGTATGTATGACCGTGATAATGGACACGATATTTATGCTTCACGCATCATCGCTATTTCGGCCGACGGTAAAGTGAAACAAGACCTCACCGAAGATGCTTCATTGGCATTATTCCCATCTATAACTAATGCGGGTGACAAGATTTCTTACACCACTCCTGCAGGCGAACTTTTTATTATTAACATCACTCGATAAAAATTAAAGCGTTATGAAACTCAATAAAATATTACTTGCAGCATCAATGGCGCTTTTGTCAGTAGGTGCTAATGCACAAGACTTCTTCCCCGAAGATGTGCGCATATACATTAACCCTGGTCACGGCTCTTGGGGTGGCGCTAATAACCGTCATATGCCCACAATAGGACACTATCCTATTAACGACGAAGATCCCGATACAACCGACTTCTTTGAGTCAAATACCAACCTCGAAAAGGGACTTTCAATGCTCTATAAATTGATTGACTATGGTTGCCCATTTGACCCCGAACTCAACCAAGAAAACGAAAATCCCAATCGCATAGGTGCAGCTCTCGATTTGAGTCAAGGCGTAGTGATGAGTCGCGTTAAAAATGGTCCTTATCCATTTGCTTGGGTGAATGGTGTTGACCCCGACTCTGGCAACGATTTCAGCCGCAACTTGACCGAAATTGCCGAAGAGGTTGAATCTAACATGTTTGATGTGTTTATTTCTATTCACTCAAACGCCGGTAATGCCGATGCTCAAGCCATCAACTATCTCGCATTCCTTTATCGCACAAATCGTGGTGCAAATGGTAATGACTGCTTGGCTCTTTGTAACACAGGCTGGGATCAACGCATTCAAGACCGTCACACTCAATGGACCATGTATGACAACCTTGTTGCCGACGGAAATGTAAAAATTAATACAGGTGACTACATCGTACTCGGACACTCTGTGCCTGGTTACTTGGTAGAAGGTTATTTCCACACTTATCAACCTGCTCGCCACCGCGCTATGAACTTCGATGTTGACCGCGTTGAAGGTCACGACTATGCTCGTGGTGTTGCCGACTACTTTATGTGGGAAAAAGAGGAAACTGGCAATATCTATGGTATCGTTCGCGATGACACTAATCCTCTTGAACATCACTTATATGTATATAACCCAAAAACTCCCGACAAATTTGCTCCACTCAACGACGTTGATGTAACACTCAAAAAAGATGGCGAAATTGTGGGTACTTACAAAACCGATATCAACTACAATGGTGCATTCGTGTTTATGAATGTAGAAGTAGGCGATTATACTGTTGAATTTGCTCACCCCGACTACCAAGGTGCTGAACCTATCAATGTAACTGTTGAAGCCGCTAAAACTTCTTACCCCACTGCATTCCTTGGCAAAACCGATGGAGTGGAAAGCATTGAAGCCGACAATAACGCCCCTGTTGAATACTACAACCTACAAGGTATAAAAGTTGCTAACCCACAAGGTGGTGTATTCATCAAAGTTCAAGGTGAAAAAGCATCAAAACTCTATGTAAAATAAGAATTGTATATCACGCTTTAATCGCTGAAAAATGATATTTTCAGTAATCAAAGCAACTCATATCAACGGGCAATCCACAGCGGGTTGCCCGTTAATTATACCTACTTTAATACCCAACACACAAATTAAGTGTTAATAAATTAAAAATCGTTAAATTATTTTATCTCTTATGAGGTAATTTTTCAAAATTTATTTAATAACTTCGCAATATATATATATTTGAATTATTATAATTCAACATTATAGTATTTACAATTAACCATTTTAACTAACCAACAAATCATTACCAGTTATGAAAAAAATCTTCATTTCGGCTATGTTGTTGTGTTCAAGCATGCTTGGGTTTGCTCAATTGGTAGAAATTCAATCTATCGATAAAGTAGCGCTTCCCGAAGGTGTCAGCGTTGACAAAGCAACTATCAGCCCCGACGGTTCATTTGTTGTGTTTTCTCAAAACACA
This sequence comes from Muribaculaceae bacterium, assembly GCA_045637505.1. Classification (GTDB taxonomy): domain Bacteria; phylum Bacteroidota; class Bacteroidia; order Bacteroidales; family Muribaculaceae; genus RGIG4079. The sequence goes on from JAZTZO010000050.1 coordinate 4,590, forward strand.
AAAGGTGGTCTCCACAAAATGGACCTTGCCTCTAAAGAAATCAACATGATTTCGGCTAACGGTAACAGTTTTGACCTCAAAATTGCTGCCGATGGTACTGTAGTGTTCCGCGAAAGCCGCACTGCTGAAAACAAACTCCGTTACACTTCGCTTAAAGCTGTTAATGCTCGTGGTGTAGAATCTACTCTCGTAGCGCCTACTCGCGACCTAAACGGTTTTGCTGTGAATGGTACTAATGTGATGACTGTTGACAACAACAAGGTTGAAGCTAAAAGCCTCAACGGTGGTGTTGCTGTGCAAATGCCTGTGGCATCTATTCGCCATGGCCAACTTTGCATCGATGGTGAAGTGATTTCGCCTAACGGACAAGATGGAGCAAGCTACCTTTGGGCTTCTATCTCTCCTAATGGCACTAAAGTGTGCTACTACTATGTTTCGGGTGGTTGCTATGTTGCCGACATCGACGGTTCTAACCCTGTTTTCGTAGG
>JAZTZO010000051.1:0-192285 GCA_045637505.1 Muribaculaceae bacterium
TGTGCACACGATGGGCACTCCATCCCAATCTACATTTATTGTCATTTCCACAACTCCAGCTGCTGAAATTGTACCATTCAATGTTACGTCAGCATTAAGTTCTCCTCCAAGCAATGGCATATCATCTATAAATCCATTATATGTAGCAACGCCATCTGCACCTTTTGTGACTGTTGCACCTTCAACAAGAATATCACCAAGACTCATTTCAAGAGTAGCGAGATATAAATTAGGCAACAAGAAATCACATGTACCATCTACATATTCTGTAATAGTAATTTCTTTTGCTTCATTTTCTGCAAATACCATATTTTCATTAGACTCTACATCAATAATAGCACCATTCAAATAACCTGGATACACTGTTGAAACACCCACTTTTTCATTTTCTGCTTTTTCATATTGAAGAACGTAAGTGTGTGATGATTGACCATCATTATCAGTTGAAACATTTGAAACTGTAATTGTTACAGTTGCTGCTTCTTTATCAATAGCGATTGATTTTGTTGCAGTTTGACCCATTACTGTAGCTGCAATTTGATCTTCAGTTGGAAGTTCTGTGCTTGCAATTGAGTAGTTATACACTTTTGAATCAAAACCTTCTACAGCAACACCATTTACTGACAATGCAGAAAGACGAGAGTAATAAATCAATGATACATTGTCAAAAATCAAAGTATTATCTTTACCAACAGCAGAAGAACCTCCAAAATAATCACCTGCAGAAATAATCACGTTGATTTTTTCAGGTGTTGAAGATGTTTTGTATGGAATAGGTTGTTCAAAATAAGTCCATGAAGATGCATCGCCTTGAATTGAGTAGTTAAGATAAGAGATTAACTCTGCATCAGCAGATTTTGATACAGCACCACCCTGGTCAGTTGTCATTCCCAAAATATTTTTATCACGGTCAACCATTGTAACAGTAGCGGCACTACCCATCAAGACATTATTTCCTGGCACACTTGCTTGAGACCATTGACCTTTCCATGAATAAACGATTACCGACGCTGGTTCGCTTGGTTTTGACGAACCATGAGAACGTTGATAATAGAATGAAATAGCATCAGGTTTATAAGTAAATGCAAGACCGCCAAATACACCACCATCCTTATTTGATGGATCTCCTATCATACCTCCCTTTGATGTTGCCCAAGATGTACCTAACGACATATAACCAGGAACAATTTGAGATGATTTATATGGGTTAGCTGTGTGAATCAATTTTACGGCATACGCACTTCCATCGTAACCACCTGAATATTGTCCTCCAACCTCAGTTGCCCCAGTTCCGCCCATTCCAATAACGTGAGAGATACACCAGCTTTCTGGTTGTTTGCCTTTTTTTGATGTGTTATTTTTACTTGTCCAGGGAACACAATCAACCCAAGAGCCATCAAAATTGCTATTAGGCAATTGTTGTGCAGATGTGAAGCTTGAAGAGAAAAGCACAGCTGCACCTAATAAAATTGAGTAAATTTTTTTCATTTTCATATAATTTTAATATACTTTTCTTTTTCACAAAAAACGGTGCAAAGGTACAAAAAAAATCCCACATAGCGTTCAAAATATCCTAATTTTTAACTTAATAAGCCAAAAAGCCCAGTAAAAAAGCAGATAACGCAATATTAGATTTGCCATAGATAAACGCTTAAAAAACAGTAATTCTCAAATCAAAACTATGAAATATCACAACATAAAAAGGGACACGGCGTGCCGTGTCCCTTAATGAGGTTATTTATCTAATACAATATATTATCCTTTAATCAATTCCATAAGTTTTTGACCCGCAGGTACGATACCATCTTTGTCTTTACCTCCGGCTTGAGCAAATCCAGGTTGGCCACCGCCTCCGCCTTTGATTGCTTTAGCAGCTTCGCGCACCATATTTGATGCGTTGCGTCCCTCTTTCACAAGGTCGTCGGTCAACATCACTGTCAACAATGGTTTGCCAGCCATATCAGTAGTTGCTGCGAGGAATGCAGTACGCTCAGCAGATTGAGCACGCACACCAAATGCAACAGACTTAACGACATCGGGCACACGCACACCCATCAATGTTGCAACTTTGACATCTCCCACCATTTCAGCCTTTTCGAGCACTGATTTAGTGAGATTGTTTACGCGTTCTTTGAAATACTCTTCAGCCTCTTTACGCAATTCAGCATTTTCTTCAAGTGATTTGCGAAGAGTTTGAAGGAGATTAGGAGCATTGTTAAACATTGCACCGATTTCTTTCAAAGTATTTGCTGTTTCATCGATAGCCTTTTCTACATTTTCACCTGTGATAGCCTCGATACGACGAATACCAGCAGCAATACTGCTTTCAGATACAATCTTAATCATACCTATATTACCAGTATTGTCAACATGTGTACCACCACAAAGCTCTACTGAGTCACCATATTTAATAACTCGCACCTCTTCGCCATATTTTTCACCAAAGAGAGCCATTGCTCCCATTGCTTGTGCTTCGGCGATGGGCACATTGCGACGCTCATCGCGAGCGATTGCTTGACGCACTTTTTTATTGGCAAGTTTTTCAACTTTAGAAAGTTCTTCGGGGGTAACTTTTTGGAAATGAGAGAAGTCGAAACGCAACACTTGTGGAGAAACGAATGAACCTTTTTGTTCAACATGTGTGCCAAGCACTTCACGCAATGCTTCGTGTAGAAGGTGAGTTGCAGTGTGGTTGCAGCATGTAGCAAGACGAGCTTCTTCGTTGATTTGAGCCACATATGTAGCCTCGATATCTTTTGGGAGTTTCTTTGACAAGTGAACACCCATACCATTTTCGCGTTTTGTGTCGTAGATATCAATTACATCATCACCATTGATGAGTTTACCGCTATCACCTACTTGACCACCCATTTCGGCATAGAATGGTGTTGATGAAAGCACGATTTGGTAAAACTCTTGATTTTTTTGTTTCACTTTGCGATATCGAAGAATTTGAGTTTCGGCAGTTGTATTGTCATAGCCAACAAATTCTTGTTCTCCCTCACGCACTGTCACCCAGTCGGTAGCCTCAACAGCTGCAGCATTACGAGCACGAGCCTTTTGAGCCTCCATTTCGGCTGTGAAACCTGCTTGATCAAGTGTCATATTGTTTTCTTTAAGAATCAATTCGGTCAAGTCGAGAGGGAATCCGTATGTATCATAAAGCACGAATGCTTCTTTACCTGAAATTTCAGTTTTGCCAGCTTTCTTTGTTGCTTCAATTGCTCCGTCAAGAAGTTTGATACCATTTTCAAGAGTACGCAAGAATGAATCTTCTTCTTCTTTGATAACTTTCATGATAAGTTCGCGTTGTGCAGGGAGTTCGGGATAAGCTTCGCCCATACTTTCGATAAGTGTATCGATGAGGCGATACATAAACGCGCTCTTTTGGTCAAGGAAAGTATAAGCATAACGCACAGCACGGCGCAAGATGCGACGAATCACATAACCTGCTTTTGCATTGCTTGGAAGTTGAGAATCGGCGATTGAGAATGAGATAGTGCGCACATGGTCGGCAATAACACGCATTGCGATGTCAACCTTCTCGTTTTCGCCATATTTTTTACCCGAAAGTTCTGCAATCTTACCAATCAATGGAGTAAACACATCGGTATCATAGTTTGATGTTTTACCTTGAAGAGCCATACAAAGACGTTCAAAGCCCATACCAGTATCGATAACCTTTGCAGGGAGTGATTCGAGTGAACCATCAGCCTTACGATTATATTGCATGAACACAAGGTTCCATATTTCGATTACTTGAGGGTGGTCGTGGTTCACGAGGTCGCGACCATCGATTTCAGCACGTTCTGCTTCGCTACGAAGGTCGATATGGATTTCCGAACATGGACCACAAGGACCGGTATCCCCCATTTCCCAGAAGTTATCTTTTTTGTTACCATTGATGATGTGGTCGGCAGGAAGATGTTTTTCCCAAATTGCAGCCGCTTCATCATCACGAGAGAGATTTTCTTCTTTTGAACCTTCAAACACTGTTGCATAGAGGCGTTTTGGATCAAGTTTCAATACATCAACAAGATATTCCCAAGCCCAATCAATAGCTTCTTGTTTGAAGTAATCACCAAACGACCAGTTTCCGAGCATTTCAAACATAGTGTGGTGATATGTGTCCATACCCACTTCTTCGAGGTCGTTGTGCTTACCGCTCACACGAAGACATTTTTGAGAGTCTGCCACACGTTTATACTTCGCCGCCGCATTACCAAGAATAATATCTTTAAACTGGTTCATACCCGCATTTGTAAACATCAATGTGGGGTCATCTTTGATTACCATAGGTGCAGATGGAACAATTTGGTGTTCCTTGCTGCGGAAGAAGTCTTTGAACGACTCGCGTATTTCCTTCGCTGTAAGCATTTTATTAATATTTTTATATTGTTGATTTAATTATTTTTCTTTCAAACTGCAAAATTACAAAAAAATCCTCAATTCTCAACTCTCAATTCTCAATTAACTCAAGGAATTCGTCTTCGTTGATGATTTTGATGCCGAGGGAGTTGGCTTTTTCAAGTTTTGCAGGTCCCATATTTTCTCCTGCAAGCACATAGTCGGTTTTCTTTGAAATCGAACCGACATTTTTGCCACCATGCTTCTCAATCAATGCTTTATATTCGTCGCGAGAGTGGTGAGTGAATGTTCCGCTAATTACGATTGATTTGCCTTGAAGTTTGTCGCTACGCCCTTCGGCTACATCTTCGGCAATGGCAAATTGGAGTCCAGCAGCACGGAGTCGTGCTACAATTTGGAGATTTTCCTCTACCGAGAAATATTCGAGAATACTCTCAGCTATGCGCACGCCTACATCTTCGATGTTAGTAAGTTCATCGGCAGTCATCGCCATCAATCGGTCAATATCGCCCACGGTGCGAGCGATTTTCTTAGCTGTAGTTTCTCCAACATATGGAATAGACAGTGCAAACAAAACTCGCTCAAATGGAACTGACTTTGAGGCTTCAAGCCCTTCAAGAATGCGATTAGCGCTACGATTGGCAAAACGATCAAGCACCACAAGTTGCTCATGTTGCAAATCATAGAGATCAGCAATATTCTTTATCAACCCTTGATTAAACATCAGTTCGGCTGTTTCCTCCCCTATTCCGTCGATATTCATCATGCGACGGCCAACGAAATGTTCTACGCGACCAATAACCTGAGGTTCGCAAGCATATTTATTGGGGCACATCCATGCGGCCTCACCTTCAACACGCTGCAACGCAGTGCCACACGCAGGACAATGGGTTACAAATGCGATAGGATTTACACCCTCTTTGCGTGCCGAGGTATCAACGCCTGTGATTTTAGGAATAATCTCACCCCCTTTTTCCACATACACCATATCACCGTCGTGAATGTCGAGTTGGCGGATAATATCTTCGTTATGGAGCGATGCTCGTTTAACAATTGTTCCCGACAGCAACACCGGCTCAAGATTGGCCACTGGGGTAATTACACCTGTTCGCCCTACCTCAAACGACACATATTTCAATTCAGTCAACGCTCTTTCGGCTTGGAATTTATATGCGATAGCCCATCGTGGTGATTTTGCAGTAAAGCCGAGATTAAGTTGCTGACGGAGTGAGTTTACTTTAAACACAAGTCCATCGGTTGCAACTGGCAATTCCTTGCGAGCCTCATCCCAATGATTGATAAACTCATCAACCTTTTCGATTGAGCCTAATCGTGTCATCACATCCGATACCTTAAATCCCCATTCACGAGCTTTCACCATGTTATCGTAGTGATTGTCGCATGGGAGATTTTCGCCAAGCATATAATAGAAATAGGCATCAAGACCACGGCGAGCAACTTCGGCCGAATTTTGCATCTTCAATGTTCCCGATGCAGCATTTCGTGGGTTGGCAAATAGAGGTTCTTCATTTTTAGCACGCTCTTCGTTCAATCTATCAAACGCTTCCCATGGCAATACAATTTCACCACGAATTTCAAACATTTGGGGATACCCTTCGCCCGACAACTGCAAAGGAATGCTGCGAATAGTCTTAACATTATCGGTAACTACATCACCTTTTTCGCCGTCACCACGAGTCACAGCGCGCACCAATCGCCCGTTTTCATATATCAACGAGATACTTGTCCCATCAAATTTCATTTCGCCAACTATAGAGAAATCTTCGCCCATAAGTTGCTGACGAGTGCGACGCATAAAATCCTCAACCTCTGTGATTGAATATGTATTTCCCAATGACAGCATAGGATGTATATGTGCTACTTGCGTAAAACCTTTAGTGAGGTCACTCCCCACACGATGTGTTGGTGACAAAGGATCATCATATTGAGGGAAATTGCGTTCCAACAATTCAAGTTCCTTCATGAGCATATCAAAATCCTTATCACTTATTTGTGGCGAATTTAGCACATAATAATTATGATTGTGACGATTTAGCTCTTCGCGTAGAGCATCGATGCGTTGTTTTATTGGGTCCATATTATTTCTCTATTTTCTTCTATGCAAAAATAGCGAAACAATCGCAATCTCACAACATTAATAACACTAAAAATCAACAGCCGACTCTCGCGAGTGGGCTGTCAACCAATACATACTTACTTATGAAAAAACTTTTCTTCTGTTACTCTTCTCTTAAACACACAACCATCCTATAATGTTCGACAAAAAAAAGAAAAAATTAGAATATTGTTTTATTGATTTTTAATTTTTATATTTGCATTAACAAAAAACACAGTTTTAATCAATACTCTATCAAATGGAAGTTTTTTCATCAATACTCATAGGATTATTTTGCTCTGCCATTGTTTTTTTCATTTTATTCTATCTTCCCTATAAAATGGCTAAAAAACGAGGGCGAAGTGTTGTTGGTTGGACTATCTTATTTTGGATTTTAAATCCTTTTTGGGGTGCAATTCTTTTGTTAATTTTAGGTGATAGCAAATCCAAAATAAAACAAGACATTCTAAACGAAATTAATAATAGCAAATAAAAAACACAACGCGAGCCGAGGATTTCTCGGCTCGCGTTTATTTTTACCATATATTTACTTCCTCTTATTTAAGCAATTTATCTAAATCGGGACCTACGACTGAGCAACTACCACCTTCAATTGGTGTATTGACAGTAGGTGCACATTTTATTACGCCATTAACGGCGAGTGCCAATTGGCGTCCAATATTATCTTGTGTAATGCGTTCCCATTTTTCAGCATCGGCAAATTTAAACAGCCCCTCATATTCTTGATTTTCTCTCGGGCTAATTGACAATGTTACAGTTTCGGAAATTAGTGGTTCTTGCTCATGTACAATCAACGAATAAATATCCTTTTCTACCGGGTTATTTATAGAAACGAATGCGCAAGTTATGAGTTTGTCAAAATTTAATTTGGCAACATAATCTTTAACTATCGCTGTATCTTTTGTTTCTATTACTGGTAAATAGCCATTTGCTTCAGCTAAATCAGTCACAATTAATTGCCCAACACTATCATTTTCCGGCATAACTACCATTATTTTTTCCATCAAATCAGTTGAGTTATACACCTTATGAATAGAGATAACTGCTTCGCATTTTTCTCCTTTGGGAGTTTCACTTTTACAAGAAAAGAACAAGCATCCTACAAACAACAAGACAAATAGATTTCTCATAATATAGTTAAATTTTAGTTATACAATACGCAAATTTAAGTATTATAACTATAAAAAGCAAATCCTCGCAGAATATTCTACGAGGATTTTATATTGATGCACAAATCATTGTCTGTACTCTCTTGGCAACGATAAACCCCGAAGGGGTCGCCGTAGGCAATTATGAATTATGCATTATGAACTATGAATTGTCATTACATCATTCCGCCCATGCCACCCATTCCTGGTTGCATTGGAGCTGCAGCTGGTGCATCTTCTTTCTTTTCAGCGATAACGCATTCGGTTGTGAGGAACATACCTGCTATTGAAGCAGCGTTTTCGAGTGCCACGCGAGTAACCTTCGCTGGGTCGATAACACCAGCAGCAAGGAGGTTTTCATAAACACCTTTGCGAGCATTGTAACCAAAGTCGCCTTCACCTTCTTTCACTTTTTGAACCACTACTGCACCCTCAACACCAGCGTTTGCTACGATTTGGCGAAGTGGTTCTTCGATAGCGCGTTTCACGATTTGAATACCAGTTGTTTCGTCTTCATTTTCACCCTTGAGGTCTTCGAGTTTAGCAACGCAACGGATATATGCTACACCACCACCAGGCACGATACCTTCAGCGATAGCTGCGCGAGTTGCGCTCAATGCATCGTCAACACGGTCTTTCTTTTCTTTCATTTCCACTTCACTTGGAGCGCCAATGTGAAGAACAGCTACACCACCTGCAAGTTTAGCAAGGCGTTCTTGAAGTTTTTCGCGGTCGTAGTCACTTGTAGTTTGTTCGATTTGTGCTTTGATTTGAGCCACGCGTGATGCGATAGCTTCGCTTGCACCGTTACCATTAACAATAGTAGTATTTTCTTTGTTTACAGTAACTTTTTCGGCACGACCAAGATATTCGATAGTAGCGCTTTCGAGCTTCATGCCTTTTTCTTCAGAGATAACAACACCACCTGTCAATACTGCGATATCTTCGAGCATTTCTTTGCGACGATCACCAAATCCAGGAGCCTTAACTGCACAAATTTTCAAAGAGCCACGGAGACGGTTTACAACAAGTGTTGCCAACGCTTCTTGATCAACATCTTCAGCAACGATCAACAATGGACGACCGCTTTGAGCTGTTGCTTCAAGAATTGGGAGCATATCTTTGAGGTTAGAAATCTTTTTATCGAAGATGAGAATGAATGGAGATTCCATTTCACACTCCATCTTTTCGGTATTAGTTACAAAATATGGAGAAATGTAACCACGGTCGAATTGCATACCTTCAACGATGTCAACAGTAGTTTCAGTACCTTTAGCTTCGTCAACTGTGATAACACCTTCTTTTTTCACTTTTTTCATAGCTTCAGCGATGAGGCTACCGATAGCTTCATCATTGTTAGCCGAGATGCGTGCCACATCTTCAATTTTCTTGAAGTCATCACCCACTTCTTGAGCCATAGCCTTGATGTTTTCAACAACAACGCCTACAGCTTTGTCAATACCGCGTTTGATATCCATTGGGTTTGCACCAGCAGCAACGTTTTTGAGCCCTACGTTGATGATTGATTGTGCAAGGACTGTAGCAGTTGTTGTACCATCACCTGCATCATCACCAGTTTTAGAAGCAACTTCTTTCACGAGTTGAGCTCCCATATTTTGGAATGCGTCTTCGAGTTCTACTTCACGAGCAACCGACACACCATCTTTTGTGATGTGAGGTGCACCAAATTTCTTTTCAATAATTACGTTGCGACCTTTAGGACCGAGCGTTACTTTTACTGCATCGGCAAGAGCGTCAACACCTTTTTTGAGCTCTTCTCGAGCTTTAATATCAAATTTAATTTCTTTTGCCATGATTTTTATTCTTATTTTGTTCAGTTGGATTTATTATTCAGTAATGATAGCCAAGATGTCATTTTGGCGCATGATGAGGTATTTATTACCGTCAACATCGATTTCTGTACCAGCATATTTGCCATAAAGCACTGTATCGCCTTCTTTCACTACCATTTCTTCGTCTTTAGTACCATTACCAGCTGCAAGAACCACGCCTTTTAGAGGTTTTTCTTTTGCTGAATCGGGGATAATAATACCTGCAACGGTTACTTCTTCGGCAGGACAAGGATTTACAAGCACTCTATCTGCCAATGGTTTAATATTCATAACTGTAATTTTTTTAATTTTTATTTTGTTATTATTGTTTTCTTTCTGCTCTTAAATTAGCATAATCCGTGCCAAATTTGATTTTGTGACATCTTAATTGCCATTTTGTCACCTACACTCTTGTTTCTAATAACACCACAATTTTATAATGTGTTCAAAATAAGAAGCGAGCAGCCCATATGGATTGCTCGCTTATAGAGTTGTTCCGATACTCAATTGTCAACTTTCAATTATTTATTGTCAACTTTCAATTATTTAATGAGTTGTTTTGATACTTTGTTGCCTTGTTTTACGATATAAAGTCCGTTTTGAGGATTGGCAACCTCAATACCTTGGAGATTATAGTAAACAGCTGGAGCATTTTCAATTTCAATTGATTCAACACCAGCAGGAGTGCTTGATACCCACACTGTCATGCTATCAAAATCAACATTGATGAAGTAAGTACCTTCAGCTACTACTTTGAATGCTGCTTCACCTCTACCAAATTCTACTTTTTCATCGAGGTTGAATGCTACTTCTCCGGCTGAAGGTGCATAACGACCTGCATTTACTGAAGTCCAATCGCCCTTACCACTAGAAACTGCGAAATATGAATAACCATCACCAGCACCTGCAAATGTTACTTCGCCATAGAAAATGTTACCATCTTTTGTCAATTCTACTGCAGTTGCTGGGTCCCATGAACCTACCGACAAGTTTCCTACTGCATAAAGTTGATTAGGTGCATTGATTACTACTTCACCAGCCTTCTTAATAGTTACAGTCATTGCCGAAAGGTTTACATAGATATTGTAGATACCAGCAGCAGGAACCTGAATTGCACCAGCGCCTTTTACAATTTTCATTGCTTGACCTTCAACAGCTTTTGCATTGTCTTCTTCAAAACCGTAACGATTAGCATTTACAGCATCCCAATCGCTTGATTGAATTGTTGCAAGAGCAAAATTACCACCTGCTCCAAATTCAATCTCTTCCATTACATAAACACCATTTTCTTGCCACATTTCAATTGAGTTAGCAGGATCCCAACCATTGAATGAACCAAAGATGTAAAGATTTTGCGCCGATACACCAAGCGCAACTACTGCAGCCATAAGAACTGCCATTACTTTGCGTAAATTTAATTTCATAAGCATAAATTTTAGTTAATAATTTGTTTAGAATCACATGTTCTAACTGCAAAATACGCAATTTTTATCAATATATACAAAAAAAATGCACATTAGTTTACATTTTACACTATATTTGTAAAATAAATGCAAATTAAAAATACAATTAGAACAAACTTATAACAATTATGAAAAAGTCATTCTCTATCATTTTAATGCTATTATTAGCATTTGTTTCATTTAACATCTCGGCACAAAGCATCATCGGCTCATGGGAAGGCAAAACAACTCGTCCCAATGACACTTCTAACAACTCCATCATGGGAGAAATAAAATTCTTCCAAACTTTTAATGCCGATATGACTGGTGTGCTAAAGTTTGACGGTGTAGCCAATGGTAAAATCGACCAAAACGCTCAACTCAAAATCAACCTTCGCGGTAGCATTCCATTCACTTGGACTAAAGAGGGCTCAACTATTACAATGAAAATTAATTCATCGCAATTAAACATTGATTTAACCCAAAATGACATAGAATTTATATGCAGTGACCCTAATGTTGCTGCAATGATGAATGCATATAAACCTCAAATGGTGCAAATGATGCACAATCAGCTAAAGTCATCAATGGCAACATCTTTTTCAGAAACTTCGACATGGACCAATGTTAAAATTAACGGGGATACAATGTATATAACCGATGGAGGGGTTGATTACAAATTGACTCGTATAAAATAAATCTTTGTGATTAATTTTATTCTTTTGTGATTAAATATTAACTTTGCAAGAAACTAAATTAAACAAACTTTATAATAATTATAATTATGGCAAACAAACCATTTAAATACCAGGAGATGTTTCCACATGCAAAGGACACTACTGAGTATTATCACTTGACATCTGACTATGTAAAAGTTGAGAATTGGGGTGGCAACGAAATGCTCGTAGTTGACCCTGAAGCATTGACTGTTCTTGCTCGCCAAGCAACCCACGACAATGCATTCATGCTCCGTCGCGAACACAATGCTATGGTGGCTAAAATCCTCAATGACCCCGAAGCAAGCGAAAACGATAAATTCGTGGCTCTTACTATGCTTCGCAATGCCGAAGTTGCAGCAAAAGGTCAACTCCCCTTCTGCCAAGATACAGGTACTGCAATTATTCATGGTAGCAAAGGTCAAAATGTTTTCACAGGTGGCGGCGATGAAGAGCGTCTTTCAAAGGGTGTTTATCTCACTTATACCGAAGACAACCTTCGTTATTCGCAAAACGCTCCTCTCAACATGTATGACGAAGTGAACACAGGTTGCAACCTTCCTGCTCAAATCGACCTTCATGCTTGCGATGGTAACGAATACAATTTCCTTTTCGTAGCAAAAGGTGGTGGCTCGGCCAACAAAACATATCTCTATCAAGAAACAAAAGCTCTCATCAACCCCAAAACTCTCATTCCTTTCTTGGTTGAAAAAATGAAATCATTGGGTACTGCTGCTTGTCCTCCATACCACATTGCTTTCGTTATCGGTGGTACATCTGCCGAAATGAACCTTGCGACAGTGAAAAAAGCATCAGTAAAATATTATGATGACCTTCCCACTCAAGGAAACGAACTCGGTCACGCTTTCCGCGATATCGAACTCGAAAAACAACTTCTTGAAGAGACTCACAAAATCGGTCTCGGCGCACAATTTGGCGGTAAATACTTCGCTCACGACATTCGCGTGATTCGTCTTCCTCGCCACGGCGCTTCTTGTCCTGTTGGTCTTGGCGTATCTTGCTCGGCCGACCGTAATGTGAAAGCAAAAATCAACAAAGATGGTCTTTGGATTGAAAAACTCGATAGCAACCCTGGCGAACTCATTCCCGAATCATATCGCAAGGCTGGCGAAGGCGAAGTGGTTAACATCGACCTCAACCGTCCAATGCCTGAAATTCTTGCCGAATTGAGCAAATATCCAGTATCTACTCGTCTTTCATTGAAAGGTACAATCATCGTAGGTCGCGACATCGCTCACGCTAAAATCAAAGAACGCCTCGATCGTGGCGAAGAAATGCCTCAATATCTCAAAGACCACCCTATCTACTACGCTGGACCTGCTAAAACTCCCGAAGGTATGCCTTCAGGTTCATTCGGCCCTACAACTGCTGGCCGTATGGACTCATATGTTGACCAATTCCAAGCTGCAGGTGGTTCTATGATTATGATTGCAAAGGGTAATCGTAGCAAACAAGTTACCGACGCATGCCACAAACATGGTGGTTTCTACCTCGGTAGTATCGGTGGTCCTGCTGCTGTACTTGCTCAAAACAGCATCAAGAAAATCGAGTGCATGGAATATCCCGAACTCGGCATGGAAGCAATCTGGAAAATCGAAGTTGAAGACTTCCCCGCATTCATCCTCGTTGATAATAAGGGCAATGACTTCTTCGTTGAAATTTCAGAAAAATGCAAATCTTGCGCATTGAATAAGTAATCAATCTCCCCTATTTATATGCCAACGGCTGTCGCTCACCGCGACAGCCGTTGCTTTTTATTCTTTATTTTCATCTCATAGGTAGATGAGGCAGTATTTCTTGTTCAAATATGTCCTTGCGTATAATACGATAATGAGGATGATAAGACGCATTATATCTGCGGCTATGGTGCATCACATATTTCCCTAGTGATAACATTTCGTTTATCGCTCGAGAATCGGCATCAAGATTATATAAATGGGGATATAACTCTCTCACCACATTTTCAATAGCCCTCCATTGCGTAACCCATTTTTCCGTTACTTGAGGTGCCTCTTTGGGAGCGCTTGCCATAAATGCATCTGTGAGCATATCGGCAGTGATATATCCATCCTTTATGGCATTGAGATATACTCGACAATAATGCCCTTGCCAACCGCATGGTTCATAATATCTGCCACCCTCAACATAATCAGATGCTTCAAGTTCACTACATATATAATTATACACTTGTTCACGACTACCCAACAAATGCGCCACGCCAAAATAATCTTGAAAACAACTCTTATACACATCTTGCAATGTAGCATCGGGGTAATCAGTAAGCAAAGCATCAACAGCCAACTTAACGCGCTCCACATCAACACTATCCACAGTTGCGATATATCCTCCATACGATTGCGCATAGCCCATCACCGCCACACACACCATCAATATATTCAATAAAACTTTCCGCATCATATCATTCTAAAGATTATTCTTCGACAAATATAATAAATATCCGCCGCTCTTGCCAAAGTAATAACAAACAAAAAACTCGGTTTTATGGATTTCATAAACCGAGTTTTTGCTATATCTTTATTTGCGTTTGCTACTGTCTAAAATATATAGGTAGCGGAGATTGTCCAGGAGTTTTTTCGGCTTTCAATATCGGTCCATTTTCCTTTGAAGCCAAATGTGTCATATGCGTTTGTCAAACCAAAACCATATCGCGCTCCAACTTGAACTTTTTTAAACAATTCAACGCCAAGCCCAACACCCCAATCGATTGTTATTGCCTTATTTTTCATGTGTTGAACGCCAAGTTCTTGTTCTCCTCCAGTAACTGAAAGACACGGACCGGTTGTGAGATATGGCTTTACGATGTCACGAGCTACTGGCAACGCTATTTTCCACTTGAAATTTACAGGCAATTCAATAAATGGGGATGTCTTCTCTAATTTATTTTTATGTTCATAGTTTGCGTTTTCATATAGTACTGTTTTTATATAAAGGAACATCAACGACACATCCACTCCGACATTTGTATTGGGGAACATATATTCCATCATCAATCCACCAGTGATACCTGTATTTAGTGGAGCATCATATGCATCGCGCTTAAAGTGTAAATCATTGATTTTAGCGCCAGCAGTTACACCAAATGATAATTGTGCTGATGCTGTCCCCGAAATAGCCACTATCGCAATCATAACTGCAATAAGTCTTCTTAATGTTTTCATACCGTTATATTTTATAGTATTAATATCAATTATATTATCAACTACCTTTCTATTAATTGTTACATCTTTCGCAAATTTAAGAAACATTTTCCAATATTTCAAACAAAAATAACACATAAATTATGGGGGGGTAATTTATTGGCTTCCAATCAATTACACTTCTCGTTTAATACGACAAAATTAATCGTACATATAAATATCTACTATCTCTTAATTAAAACAAATTAAATGTATATCTTTGTATTTTCAACAATACTTTTTTATATGCTACGCGATTTTTTACTTGTAGGAATTGGAGGCGCTTTGGGTAGTATGGCTCGATATGGATTGACCTTGCTTGCCACTTACACATCTATTGCGTCAGAATTGGCAACAATAGTTGCTAATGCAGGTGGTTCGTTATTAATCGGGATAATTATTGCTTTATCCAAGGACGACTGGTATCTACTCGCAGCAGTGGGCTTTTGTGGTGGATTTACCACTTTTTCTACATTTTCAGCCCAAGCCCTACAACTTCTTCAATCGGGTCATCGTTTATTGGGTATGACTTATATCCTTGCCTCTGCGATTGTGTGCATTCTCATGACATGGGTAGGCACATCTTTAACCGAAAAACTTATAAAATGACATCAACGATTGATTCACGACAAAAGGGCATTTTCCGTGTTACTATCATTGGTAGCATTGGCAACTTTTTGCTTCTAGTATTCAAATTCTTGGCAGGTATTTTAGGCCATAGTGCTGCAATGGTTGCCGATGCCGTTCATTCGTTGAGCGACTTTATTACCGACATAATCGTTCTCGTATTTGTTAAGATATCATCAAAGCCAGCCGATAAAGACCATCACTACGGCCATGGCAAATATGAAACACTTGCAACTGCTATAATCGGACTAATTCTCGTTGGCGTAGGATTTGGTATTTTTTATAATGGAGTCGTAAAAATTACAGCATTTCTATCGGGCGAAACACTCCCTCAACCTGGGATATTAGCACTTATTGCGGCAATTGCATCGATTTTATTAAAAGAGATTTTATACCAATATACCATCATTAAAGGGAAACATCTCAATTCGCAAGCAGTAATTGCCAATGCTTGGCATCATCGTAGCGATGCATTATCATCGATAGGCACTGCTATTGGTATTGGAGGAGCAATATTACTTGGCCAACAATGGAGAGTTCTCGACCCTATTGCAGCCGTAATTGTGAGTTTCTTTATTATCAAAGTGGCATACCAACTTATCAAACCATGCCTCGAAGAACTACTTGAACGCTCACTCCCCAATGAGGTGGAAGAAAATATCACAAATATAATTCTATCATATCCTCAAGTAGCCGAACCTCATCATCTTCGCACTCGTCGCATTGGAAATAACATTGCCATTGAAGTACACATTCGACTCAACGGCGACCTCTCATTGCGCGAAGCCCACAACATCACCACCGAAATAGAACTCCGTCTCAAAAAAGAATACGGCAACGGCACTCATATAGGAATACATATGGAACCAATCAAAGACAAACAATAAATTCCTATGACGCGTATTGAGCAAGAGAAAAATACTGTAGCCAAAATGATTCATATCTATTGCAAATATCACGAACGCAATAGAAAACTTTGCAATGAGTGTCAACAACTCCTTGAGTATGCTCACCAACGATTAAATTATTGCAAATTTGGAGAGAGGAAACCAACTTGTCGCAAATGTCCTATTCATTGCTATAAACCTGACATGAGATACAAAATGCGTAAAGTTATGCGATTCTCTGGGCCTCGCATGATATTCTTCCATCCAATAATGGCCATTCAACACCTATGGGCAGAAAGAAAATAACGATAACAAACTAAATAACATAATATGAGAATACTTATCCTTTGCACTGGAAATAGCTGCCGTAGCCAAATGGCACATGGTTTCATTCAAGCGTTTAACCCTACATTTGATGTACATTCAGCTGGAACAAAACCAGCTTCACAAGTAAATCCCAAGGCCGTGGAAGTGATGGCCGAGGCAGGAATTGATTTATCAATGCACTACCCTAAAAATGTAGATATATACCTCAATGAAGAATGGGACTATGTGATAACAGTGTGTGGTGGAGCAAATGAAAGTTGCCCTAACTTCATCGGTAAAGTTGCCAACCGATTACACATAGGTTTTGAAGACCCAAGTGATGCCGTTGGTAATGAGGAATATATAATGAGCGAATTTCGCCGCATACGCAACGAAATTAAAGAGAAATTTGCCAATTTTGAGTTTTAACTGAATCTTCTATTGCATCGCTTTATACACTTCAGAGAAGATTCGAGGGCGAATGTTGAGTTTTGAGAATGCCGAATTGTTGCGTGTGGTGTGAACGCGATTACAGAGAAAAATATAGATTAATTGCGACTGAGGATCGACCCAAAAACATGTCCCAGTAAATCCTGTGTGACCAAAAGTTGCTGCCGATGCTTCACGACAAGTGGGCGAATTTTTCTCGTTTCGTTTATCGGGTTTGTCGAAACCTAACCCACGGCGACATGTAGAACTTTTTGATGTAGTAAATAGTTTAACCGTTTCCTCCGACAACAATCGTTCCTCGCCATACTCTCCTCCGTTTAACCACATCTGACAAAGTTTGGCAAGGTCGTTGGCATTAGAAAATAATCCAGCATTTCCTTGCACGCCACCCGAAAAATTGGCCGTTTCATCGTGCACATACCCCCACACCAATTGGCGGCGAAGGAAGTTATCTTTTTCGGTGGGAGCAATATCTGATTTACTCCACCTATCAAGCGGTCGATAACCTGTGTGAAAGGCTCCCAACGGCGCAAAGATAGTCTCATCAACCCACTCATTGTGAGGACGACCAGTCAACCATTCCTCCATGTTCATCAATAGGCAGAAGTTAAGACAGCTATAATTATACTTTTTTGTATCGCGCAATTTTATGTTATATATTCGCGACATTATAGTGTCCATTGTAGCTTGACCCACATATATTCCATCGGCAGCAGCAATGGTAAATCCGTCGGTTGCATCGGGCGAGGTTATATCTCGGCGCAACTTGGCGTCTTTATGACCAAATGCACCATTTTCAATCTTAATAGAATAGGTTGGTGATTGTGCATTTTGAATAAGTTTGCCTTCATATGTAGCTGTGTCCATCATCATATTAAACATGTTTACTGCAGCAGGCATACCCGACTCATGATACAACAACTGTCGCACAGTGATTCGTGATTTATCACCACCTTGTAAAGGCTCTATATACTCCGAAACAGGTGCATCAAGTTCAAAAAGCCCCTCATCATAAGCTCGCATCACCCCTGATAGTGTGCCAGTTGCTTTTGAGACCGATGCAAGATCATATATTGTTTCATCGGTAACCTCTTTTTTTCCCTCAAAATCGAGTGTGCCATAGCTTTTATTGATTATCACATTACCATCCTTTGCTACAAGCACTTGGCACCCGGGAAATGCCTTTGTTTTTAGACCTTGGTTTACCAAATCATCAACCCTCGCTTCTAAATTAGGATTAAGACCAATTGCCTCGGGAGTAGTATATCCCAAGCGCGATTTTTTCAACTTCACACCAGTTCCCAACGGTGCTATTCCTTTGAGGTTTACTGGTAGTCGCCCACTCACCTCAATACCACCAAATATCGCTTGAGCAGCATATTCACGAATATAACGAGTATCATCATAGGCCAACACTAAGGTTTTTAAGCCATTTAGCGAAGTCCCAAATTCGGCCATTTCATAGGGATTCATAAAGAAAACCGGAACCATATTAGGAATTGATTTTAATTGAGCGAAAGCCTGTTTTTGTGCGGCTTTATCATTAAATACCCCTACAATCACCACATCATGGTTTTTTATTGCCGATAGTGTTGATGCCGACAACCCGCCCGAAGTAGAATAGACTTTTACATTGGCATACTTGCGACAAAATTGAGAGAAAATCTCATTGCTCGATGCTCCAAGATTTACTACAGCGATAGAGCGTTCGGCCAATCCTCGTATAGGCAACAATTTTGAATCATTGCGAACAACAGTCATTAAGGCAGCCGACAATTTGCGATTAACAGCCTCGGCGGTTGATGAATTTATGCGCGACTCTAACCCACTAATATTTATCGGTTTTTCAACTGTCAACCCCAAAGCATATTTATAAGCTAATACTTTTTTGCATCGTGTTTCAATCATTTTAGATGTAATCTTGCCCGACTTTAATGCGGCCATCACAGCATCGAGGTCTTTTGAAGGACTGCTCGACCCCAATAACACATCGGCCCCGGCCATCAATGCCGCCACACAATTATTTATTGAAGAGTTGGCTCCTTTCATAGCCAAGGCATCGGTAAAAATTAGACCTTCAAAGCCCATTTTATCGCGTAGCAAGTCAGTAGTTATAACCTTTGACAATGAAGCGGGAGTGCCAGTTTTATCCAATGCAGGCACCGATAGATGACCTACCATTACCCCCGACAATCGTGCATCGATATATTGATTAAATGGTAATAAATCAACCATGTTTAGAGTCGTGCGATCGTGTGACACTGTTGGCAATGCTTTATGCGAGTCGACCGAGGTGTCGCCATGTCCTGGGAAATGCTTGCTCACCGACATCACTCCTCCCTCTTCCAAACCTCTTGAATAAGCTATGCCCAATCGTGATACTCGGGCAGGATCTTCACCAAATGAGCGATAACCTATCACTGGATTAGAAGGATTGGAATTAACATCGAGCACTGGCGCAAAATTCACATGAATTCCAAGCAATCGACATTCACGAGCCATCTCTCTGCCATATTCATATAGTAACTTTTCATCACTAATTGCACCCAAGCCCATATTATAAGGGAAACGAGGAGTGTCCTTAATGCGCATTGATAGCCCCCATTCACCATCAAACGACATGAGCACAGGCACATCGGCAATCGACTGTGCATAATTGGTCATTGTGGCATACTCTTCCATGCTACCCTTGCTAAACAATAAACCACCCATTTTTTCGGTTTTCACCCATTTGCTAATAGTGGCTTTAGATGTCGCACCACTACGAGGGTCAACCATTGGGATAAATAACTGTGCAGCTCGTTCACGATCGCTCAATGTATTGTAAACCGAATCAACCCATTGTTGATTCTTCGCCATACTGCGTTGATAAATTAATGCTGGATTGCCAGCTGTCATTGTTAATGACACGACCAATAGCAACAATACATATATTCTTGTTTTCATTATGCTAAAATTGTTTCTATTTTAAGATTGATTCATTCCATTGCTACGATAGCAATTAATTACAAAGTTACAAAACTTATATTACATCTTCAAAAATCATTTAAGATTCTCTTAATTGCAACACAATTATTTTTAGCATCAAATAGTGGAATATATAACCTCCTATTATTTAACATATTTCCACTCGAACAAAAAAATAATCACAAAATTCTTTGCCAATAAGAAAATTTGTTGTAACTTTGCACTCGCAAACGGAAAGAAAATGGCTCCGTAGCTCAACTGAATAGAGCATCTGACTACGGATCAGAAGGTTACAGGTTTGAATCCTGTCGGAGTCACAAATTCATAATAAGCCAATCATTGGGCTCCGTAGCTCAACTGAATAGAGCATCTGACTACGGATCAGAAGGTTACAGGTTTGAATCCTGTCGGAGTCACAAAAAAGAGCATCAAATTGATGCTCTTTTTTGTATTTATACCTCACGCCTAACCTATCACCAGAGGCAAGATGAACAATACGCAGGATTGATTTATTGCACATTTTGAGCGTTGTCAAAAAAGAAACACGAACCGAAAGATTTCGATTCGTGTTAATTCAAATAATATGATAAATGTTATTATTTTGCTTCCCAGCCGAGAGCTGAAGCGCCAAGCACTGCAGCATCGGCTTCTTTTAGTTCCGATAGCAACACTTTTACTTTTCCTTTGAAGATTCCCATCATATTCTTTTCCATAGCATTGCGCAATGGCTTCATCAACAATTCGCCCGATTTAGCAAGACCACCAAATAGAACGATTGCTTGAGGAGAAGAGAATACAGTAAAGTCGCAGAATGCTTCACCAAGAATCTTACCAGTATATTCAAATACATCTTTAGCTAATTGGTCACCAGCATTAGCTGCATCAAATACATCTTTTGAGGTAATCTCTTCGATAGGAAGTTCGCGAAGAGACGATTCGTCGGTGCGAATTTCAAGGAATTCACGAGCAGTGCGCGCAACACCTGTTGCCGAGCAGTATGCTTCAAGACAGCCAGTGCGACCGCAACCACAAAGACGACCGTTGTTTCGTTTCACGATAACATGACCAAGCTCGCCTGCAAAGCCATCATGACCATAAACAAGCTGGCCATTGATAACGATACCACTACCTACCCCAGTGCCAAGCGTAATCATGATAAAATCTTTTAGACCACGCGCTGCGCCATAGGTCATTTCGCCAATTGCTGCTGCATTAGCATCGTTGGTGATAGCAACAGGAATACCAAACTTTTCGCTAACTAATTTTGCCAAAGGTATTGGAGTGGGCCAAGGAAGGTTTACACCATCCTCTATAACGCCTGTAAAATAGTTTGCATTTGGAGCACCTATACCTATACCATGAATTTTGCCGGTAGCATCATTGGCGTCGATGAGACGCATTGTTTCGGTGTAAAGTTCGTCGATATAATCATCAATATTGCTATGCTTTTGTGTTTTGATTGAAGACGAAGCCACAACCATGCCACGAGCATCAACAATTCCAAATACTGTGTTGGTACCACCTATATCGATACCTATAACATAAGGTTTGCTCATAATTAAATTTTATTTTAAATGGTATTAATTGTAAATTTTAAAATCACAAAAATATTTTTACAAAGATAGAATTAAATATTAATTTAAACTCACCTATAGGCAAAAATGTTGCAAAAAAATTGTTAATCCACCCAATCAATATTATTCATTGCATTAATTACTCCACATTATTCATCTCTTTAATTTCTCCTATCCACAAATGCACAGTAGCTCGTTGAGGAAATGCAAAATAATATTTTTTACCACTATCGGTAGTAAATAAGAAATTAGAACACTTTAATATTTTTTTAGAGCGACCAAAATCTATTTCATAATACACCTCAGGACTAATTTGCGAACCATCTTTAATTGGAGCATATAAAAATCCTTGATATATCATAAAAGGGTTATCTCCCTCAACCTTCTTACCACTCAAAGATTCAGCATTTGATAAACATGTGGGGATTACTCGCAGTTTTTTTCCACAATTATAATATTGATCAATCCAGTATGCCACCCATGTATATGTAAAATTTTCAAAGTATGGCTTTTTCCATGCCAATGGCGATGCTTGATAATCGTATGTAACATCGGCAAACACGAGGCCATCGGGCGATTTCTCATATTCAGCCATCACAATATCATATTCGGTGCGCACTTTTATGGCATAATATACTACTACAGTATAATGTGCCAACAAAAACAATGCTATCACAATCGTAGCAATTTGTTTAGCAACCGATTTCACTCTTCCATATCGTGCCACTTTCATTTGACGCCACAAATATATCGTAGCTATTATCCCAAACAGATACCCCATCCAACCAGTGCGCACCCCAACATTTGTAATAAAATTGAGAGCGCTACCTGATACTGAAATTGCCACAAATGCCACAAAAATGGGGTCTAAAATCAATTTGCGTGTAGTTTTCTTTAGCAAAGCAATTACAATTGAAAGCATCAATATAAGCAATGGAGTATGATATAGCAATACTTTGCGCAAAACTGCATATATCTCAAATGAGGTTGTCTTATATCCTACATTGGTTTGCAATCCAGGAGCCATTGCCAACCACACTAATCCAACAACAAGCCCAATTATCATCGCCAATCTTTGGAGGTCTATTGCTCGTCTTTCAACAACAAGATATACGACAAATCCAACCAACAACGGCCCTGCAAACCCCTCATGCCAAGCGCCCATTATAATACCCAAAATTGCAGATATTGCAACATGTGGTTGCCGATTCTTGTAAAAGAAAACCCAAGCCAACCATAAAGACAAGGCCGAGGACCAGATGTAATTTAAAGCAAAACATTGCGTAAACATCTCCTCATACCATGGCAACATAAACGAGAGCATAAACGCCAACACTCCCAATAACAAAGGATTTCGCCATGACACCCCACTCAACTTTGTGGCCAGCCACAACATTGTTCCAACTAATAGTCCCGACATTATTGACGGAAAAATCTTGGGTATCAACAATGTAAATGTAAATACGATATTGGCAAGCCTTATATTATCATGTTCATAATGGGACTTCCAACATTCCCACAAACCATTGGCAGGAAACGAAGTATCAATTCCCATACAATAGTCGCGCAAAGGTGTCATATACCAAAAATCATCGCATGTATATGGCATTATTGAATAAACCAAAATGTGCGCAATTGTTACCATCGCAATAATTCCCCAATAGAACCATCGCAACGATACATCTTTGTTCACTTTTCTAAATAGTTTCATTACTCAATAGGCGACAATAATTTCTTCTTAAATGCAAAGATAAAAGAAATACATCATTTGAGATATAATTTTGGAAAATAAAAAAAGGTTGTCGTGATGACAACCTTGAATTTAGTGGCGGGAGCAGGACTCGAACCTGCGACCTTTGGGTTATGAGCCCAACGAGCTACCACTGCTCCATCCCGCGATGTTTTCTGTGTGCAAAGGTACACACTTTTTCCAATTCCACAAAATATATCACCAACTATTTTCTTAAAAAATGCAAAAATCATGTTTTGCAACATAAAAATCCACCCTTTTCTATGAGTATTAAGAATACTCCTCGCCCAAAAATACGGGGTACTTTGCCCAAAATCAACAATAATCAATTTTTAACAACGAGCGAGCCACCTCACAAGAGGCAGCTCGCAAAGCATCATTATATTGATTTATTGAAATAGTTATTTCTTAATCAACATTTCTACCAAACCATTAACTTTTACAACATAGATACCTGTTTCAAGGTCTTCCACATTTACTGTCGCATTGGTATTATTGATATAGAGAGATTTTACGATTCGACCGTCGGCCGACACAACATATAATTGACCTATCTCCATCGTAGAAGATATTTCAAAATATGCAGATGCAGGGTTGGGGTAAATCGATACTTTCGCATCAAACGATGTAGCATCCACTCCTGTCAATGTTCCCGAATAGTATGTTTCACCACCATTAGTCGAAGTGCTAATCTTTGGATTATTGGCAGCATAATTTGCGTTCACAATAAAATTCCATTTAGCATAATCATTCTCAACTGCGACATTGTCGCCATCGGCATCAGGATTATCAACATTATCTTTGAAAGTCCATTTTACAATAGCCTTATCATAAACATTTCCTTCCAAGTCGGTTTCCTTTTGCCCTTCAAGCGCAGCCTTTGCTTTCTCAAAGTCATAGGTTCCTGGAATAGTTGCAGGCTTAATTATATTACCGTTTTCATCTCTTTCGGCCTCAACATATACATAACCATCTTCATCGGGAACTAATCCTGTATAATTGGTTCCTGTAACTGGATCAATGGGGTCATATAGATAGAAATTAGTAACATCTCTATCTGCACCATTTTTTCGGTCGGTATCAACCGAGAGGGTGTAATTAGTTACAGGCTCAATTCCTTGAGGAGCAGTAATATCCATGTAAACATAATACCATTGATAAGAAGAGTCTCTTACTCCATCTTTAAAATCGTCATTAATTTTACCATCTTTATTGGTATCATATTTCCACACCTCTGAATGCTTATAAAGGCGTGTTGAAGCCTCAGGAAGAGCTGGGACATATGTGTTAGCATCAACATATTCAGTTTGAACACTATTAAACAACTTACCTGCAGTAGATTCTCCTGGAACGCCCTCATAATTTACAGTTACATATGAGATGAAATCACGCTTTTCGCCGTTATCATCTACTGCATCAACATTTTTTACCTCATATTTAAATGTATGATATTCTTTAGGCTGACCATTTTCGGTAACAGTGTAAGTTGTATAAGTCAATCCTTCAATAATATTACCCGATGCATCTGAAATTGTCCCGTCAGAATTTAATTTCACTGCATTTTCTCCAGTTAAATCAAATGTTATTTCTCCCACTTTTCCATCATTTCCATCGGTATCACCATTTTCTTTTTCTTCCACGTCATAAATTGTCAATGTATATCCTTGGATTTGATAGAAATTGCCCCCCGAAGTAGCATAATTTTGCACTTCACTCCATGATGCAGAGGCATCATATTGTTTCAAGTCAACATTTTCACCATCTTCATTAGTGTCATATTGTGGGTAAATTGATAGGTACACTTGTGAAGGGGGGAAGAATGTATTTGGACGCAAGATGTATTTTCCAAACATCAAACCGGGACGATAAGTGTAGATATAAGCATAGTCGGTCATACCGTCTTTGTTCTCATCAACAATAGTACCATCTTGATTTTTAGCTTGTTCAGCATGAATCCAAAGACCATTTGTTTCAGTAACATCGGTATTAGCTTTACCGGTGTACCATTGAGCAGTAGGTATAATATCGGTCATATCTGCATTTGGAGCACCATTATTGGTCCATGAGCCATCTCCATTTTCGGTAAATCGGTTAGCCATACCCACAAGGAACGAGCCAGTATTACCGGGGAACTGACCTTGAGGAGCGACAAAGAACAATTCATTGTTAAATTCAAAAGTAACGCCACCGATTGTATTTAGGAATGTGCTTGTTTCATATATTGCACGCTCACTTGCTGATGCTTTTTGAGTAGTACCATCGCCCGATTGCAATGAATATACGTTACCTAATTGTTCATGCACATATTCTTCCCCCTTACGATCAACGCAATTCACTGGGAATGCATAGTTTTCTTGTGCGTAAGTAAAATCGGGATTTGTGCCATTTTCGGTAAATTTAATCCAACTTTCGGCATAAACAGTTCCACCCGACCTCACAAGTTTTACGCGGAATGCAGTTTTCGACACCATTGGAGCCATATAAAGGTAACACCAACCATCGTTATATAAATCTCCTTGAGCCGAGAAATAATCCACACGACCGGGCAATGTAGGGTCATTTACACGCAATGATTCTTCTACAGCCGACGCTTCCAACTCTTGCACCAAAGCCGAAGGCAAGTCAAACGAGCCATGCCAGTTCTTATCAAAGTTATGGAATTCTATTGAAGAACAAGCAAGTGCATAGTTATTATTATCTTCCCATGAGTCAAGCACACCAGTCCAACCAGTTCTCAATCCTCGTGTTAAGAATGTACCACTCTTATCAACAGCAATACATTGATTTTCGCGGTGGTAACTTACAAGTGGACGACGCTCAATTGTGTTATCGGCATAAACACCTACAGAGACTTGAGGATAGGTTGAAGGATATTTAATTTTATCATCGGGTATTGAATCGCGTGGGTCATCTCCCAAAAACCTCAAAACTCCACCCTTAAGAGTTGTTGATACTAACTGTGGATTATGTTGAAATCTTTCGGCTGTGTTATCATTGGTATATTGCGATATATACCAACAGCCATTATAGAACACTCCTTGACGATAACAGTCAGGTTCACTGTGGAAGTTAGGGAACTCTTGAGCATCAGGTAGCACATAGCCGTCGTATCCGGCATAGTCATCACCCTCTTTACCTACAATTTTATATTCATATACTTTTGAGATACTATATCGTGGTTTTGACCAGTCGCGAGTAGATATTTCAACAACTTTATCCTCATTACGAGTATATTCAAGATATTGAGTTGGAATTTCCACTTCAGGATAAGCAGCCTCTATGCGATATCGATAAGTTGCACCCGACACACATGTAGTGTCAACATAGTTTGAACCACCAATTTCCAATAATTCACCATTACGATAATTAATCTCTACATCATCACGTATCACATTATAATGATGAGGTTGACAGCCATAACCATGCCATTCGTTCCATAGCAGCTGAACAATACAATACCCTCTATTATCTTTTACGGGATTAACATCAATCCATATTGGCGCTGAAGGCATAAAATCGGGAATAAAACTTGATGAAACGGCCTCTTTACCATGCGTTCCATTTTCATATACAGGAATTACTTTATAAGTATATGAACGTTGGTAATATTTGCGGTCGTCATTTTCGAGCACAGTAGCCCAACAAACATCATCGTGAGTGATTGAAGTATTAGTTGTTTCGCCAACTTTAATCCAATCGTTTGAAATTGTTTCGCCTGCGCCATTTTTATATGACGATTTATAATATACTATATAACTTTGAGCCGATGCTGGCGCTTTCCATGAAATAACAGCATCTTGACGACCAAGATATTCCCAATTATCTTCACTTTCAATCGTGATATTTGTAACAGGATCACTTTCTGGAGTGGCAACTATAGGATAACGATAAACTCCTCCTCCAGGGATAAAGCCATAGATATAAGCATTACATTCATCAACAATTACAGCATTAAGACTTTGACGAATATAATTATTTTTAGAAGGCACATACACTGGTTGATGAGATGAAATCATTTTTTTTGCCGTCATATCATATAATGTAATTTCACGATATGGGCTATAATTATACGATTCATCAAGACTATTGTAAACCAAAATTTCATGATCTGCCAAAGTAAACACCGCTACTTGGGGGCTATAACTATCAGTCACAACCGGTGTTGCATCCCATGTGATAGACTTTCCATCAATGCTCAATGTTCCACGATATATCGATTGAGGTTTCATTGTTGCAGTTGCTTCATCATATGCCGCTGTTGAATAAATTATTCTATTCCCAGCATATTGTTTCACAAAAGTATATGGATTTGCTGGATTTATCCCATTAGCTAATGGCGAATTAAACAGCTCTTTAGCTGTTACAATACCATTTATAATTGTATAACGAGCAATTCTTGTTGACTCTGCAGCAACCCAAATATAACCAATACCATTAGCTCCATCGCCACAAGCACTCATTAAATATGCTTTGCCTTCCATCCAATTACCCGATGGATCCAAATTAAATGTTTTCTTTACACCCGACACACCTCGAGCTGGGCGTTCGGTATAGTATGTAAATGTGTGAAATCCCACACGCCAATCGGCTTCAGTTCCAGGAGCATCACCACGCATCGTGTGAGTCCATAGCGTACCGGCATCATCGGCTGCAATAGCAGGTCCCATATAATAATATTCACCATTTGTTGATGCACTACGTTTTACGGGATAATGCTCTAATGCACTACCTCCCGAAAAGTATTCAGCAACAACATTTGAGCCTGATTTATAAATCTTATATCCTTTTGTGCATTGTTGATTTGCAGGAGATTCGGGGTGCATGTCTCCAACTTGAGTGGGCGCAGGAAGAGTAAATATTGCACCATCGGTCATTGCCGTTTGAATATATTTAGAATTTACTTCATAAGATGGCTCTGAAAATGATATCCAATCAACCGGTTTTACTTCAAATGTTTGTGCCGATGCATTAAAGGCAAAAACACAGGCACACAAAAGAATTGCATTACGCAAATACTTTCTTAAAAACTTCATAACTAAATATATAGTAATTAAAATAACAATCTTTTTTTACCTATAAAAGAATTTACAACCGACTATCAAACGACCGTCGGTTGTAAATATATAAAATTTTATCCGATAAGGTTTTTTCCTGTCATCTCGGCAGGTTGTTCAATACCCATGATATGGAGAATCGTTGGAGCCACATCGGCAAGGATACCATCGGCAACCTTTGCGTCTTTGTTGGCTGTAACATACACACAAGGCACAGGGTTAAGCGAGTGAGCAGTGTTTGGAGTGCCATCGGCATTCACTGCGTTATCGGCATTACCATGGTCGGCAATAATGATAACTTCATAGTCGGCAGCTTTTGCTGCTTCAACTGTTTCGTTAACACAATCGTCAACAGCTTTAACAGCTTTTTCGATAGCTTCGTAGATACCTGTATGACCTACCATATCACCATTTGCATAGTTTACTACGATGAAATCAAATTTTTCTGATTTGATAGCCTCAACCAATTTATCTTTCACTTCATATGCACTCATTTCAGGCTTAAGGTCGTAGGTTGCAACCTTAGGAGACGCTACAAGGATGCGTTCTTCACCTTCGTATGGAGTTTCGCGACCGCCATTAAAGAAGAATGTAACATGAGCATACTTTTCGGTTTCAGCGATGTGAAGTTGAGTTTTATTGAGTGAAGAGAGGTATTCACCAAGCGTGTTTGACACATTTTCTTTGTCGAAAAGAATGTGAACACCTTTGAATGATGCATCATAAGGAGTCATGCAGTAGTATTGCAATCCGGGGATTGTCATCATTCCTTCTTCGGGCATATCTTGTTGAGTCAACACAATAGTCAACTCTTTAGCACGGTCGTTGCGATAGTTATAGAAAATCACCACATCACCTTCTTTGATGCGTCCATCAACATTTGCGTTAACAATAGGTTTCACAAATTCATCGGTAACATCGGCATCGTATGATGCTTGCATAGCTGCAACCATGTCGGTAGCTTTTTCACCCACACCGTTTACCAACAAATCATATGCTTCTTTCACGCGTTCCCAACGTTTGTCGCGGTCCATTGCATAATAGCGGCCAATGATTGACGCTACAACACCTGCCGATTTTTCGCAATGGTTTTGAAGTTGTTCGATAAAGCCTTTTCCGCTGCGTGGATCGGTGTCGCGACCATCCATAAAGCAATGGATAAATACATTGTCGAGAGCATAATGTTTTGCGATATCACAAAGTGCATATACATGTTCGAGTGAAGAGTGAACACCACCATCCGATGTCAACCCCATAAAGTGGATTGATTTGCCATTTTCTTTAGCATAAGAAAACGCATTTTTTATTTCTGGATTTTCGAGAATTGATCCATCTTTGCAAGCCTTATTAATTTTCACGAGGTCTTGATAAAGCACACGACCTGCTCCAATATTCAAGTGACCAACTTCAGAGTTACCCATTTGGCCATCGGGCAAACCCACATTTTCACCACTTGCTTGAAGTTGTGAATTAGGATAGTTTTCAATCAAAGAATCCCAATAAGGAGTTGGTGTATTATAAATCACATCACCTTTTGTTTTGTTACCGATTCCCCATCCATCGAGAATCATCAATAATGCTTTCTTTGCCATAGTTTTATACCTATATTTTTTTGTTTTTTTATTTCATAAAAATTTCAGAGTGCAAAATTACAAAAAATCAAGCATATAAAAAACTTACACCATCACAAAAAGACATTTAATTCCTTTAAAATTAATATTATTGATATTTTTTTTAAATTTTCATCATTTTTCTCGCATTTTATACATAAATTTGCAAATATATACATTAAAAGCACCTATTTATACATAAATTGCAAATCATGACAAAACTATTTATTATATTTCTGACAACTATATTGTGTTCAATCAGTATTAATGCCAAAACCTACCTCATCAGTAGCAAAGCCACTGAAAACGGAGCCCCCATATCTCACGATGAACGATGGTTTACCGTTGGAGAAAATGCGTTCTCCAATTTCAATACATTATTGGCTAATGCCGAAGAAAATTCCACTATATATGTTGCCGATGGGATATTTCCCGATAATATCACTATTACAATAGATGGCCTCACTTTTTTAGGGAACAACGCCTTTAATGACTGGACCGGTAATCGCAAAGAAGAATCAATAATTACCGGCACTATATATATCAAATCATCAAATGTAACCATTAATGGATTTAAATTTACCGAAGGAGGACGCATAGAATCAACTGTTGGGACAAATGCTGCCCCATTAAGTGGAATCAAGGTTTTATATAACTATTTTACTGGCATGACTGTAAAACGCTCTACTTCAGAGCCACTTATTGAGATAGGCAATATTATTGCCAACGCCAATGCTAATTCAATATCTTCACAATGCCGTTACAAAAACTGCGAAGCATCGCACAATTATTTTAAAGGAGATGCTACTCACTACTCTAATTGCATAAGTTTTGGTGGAGCATTTGGTACGACTACAGCCGTTGACAACTATTTCTACGATGGAGGAACTGCTATATATTTCGCCAATGCACAGGGCACTCTAAACATCAAACACAATGTATTTAAAAATGTAGGCAAAACTACCTATACTGCACCCGATGGGGGCAACAAAGGGGATTTTTGCATCGCCCTTTATCGTAGTGCATATGCCAACTCAACCACAGCCAACATCATTGCCAATGAGTTTGACGGTTGCTATGGACAAGGGTCAGCATTCCCTCTAATTCGCGTCTTCCATGGCAACAATGACAACATAGTTAATCCTAAAAACTATCGCATAAATGTGAATGAAAACACATTCAAAAACAAACCATCGGTTTACCCTAATGCCAACCATGAATTAGCTGGACAAAATTTCCTGCTTTATAATGACCCCGACACTGGCAAAGATGTGAGATTTAATCTTTCAAACAATCATTTCGACAACCGTTTCTATATGTTTGCATGGGTGACGCTTGACGACCATCAAGGGATAAAGAAAATCTATGCCGACCAATTTTCACGCTTCTATCAAGCATGTATTACAAGTAATAAGATGTCGAGTTGGACAAGTTCTCTAACAGGCTCTGATGTAGCCAACCATGTAATAGGGCTTGCTCTTGATGATGTTACAGTGCTTCAAACCTTTGATATCGACCCCCTCACAGGCGATTTGTATTTTGCTCAAATGATGCCAACAACTCGCAACAACAATTATAACACCCTTCACGGATTACCTTCAAATCATGATGGGATAGTTATAACACGCGTTCCTTGCACAAGCAAAAACGGATATAAGTACTCATATAGTACAAATGTGGAATCGATGGAGATAGGTTATGGCGGTCATGGCACAAACATATGCACAGTTCGCGATAAAAATGGCGAATTATGGATTTGGGGAGGTGGTAATGCCTCTGTAAATGATAATAACGATAAATCGGCAACAACTGCACGATTCAAATTTCAAAAAGGCACCGACCTCAACCTCAATGTATCGAGCGACACCGAAAAAATCAAAATCTTTAATGAATTAGGAGCAGGCAATGAATATCCTGCTTGTGATGAAACATCTCGTCTTCTTTGTGTTTATACCACAACTACCGATGTTCACACCTATTCAATCTATGATCTTGACGATGCCCTTGAGGGAAAGAAAACTCTCATCAAAAAAGTAAATCTTAATGTTGGAGACTATGCTCGTCCTGCAATTAACAACGACAAGGGCTATGCCACATGGTACATTCAAGGGTTTGACATCAACGGTGACCACCTCTATATTTATGAGGGGACACCCAAAGGCACAGAAGGGAACATTAACTCAACCGACCCTACCATCCTTCTCACTTGCTACAATTGGCGCACCAACACCTATGTATATCGTTCAATGATATACGATTCTCGCCTCAACAGTTTCCCTTATGGCGAACCTGAAGGAGTAGTGATTCGTCCCGATGAATATGGACATGCATGCTTATATTTCGCTGTAGTGAACGGGAACGCTGGCGCTCGCAAAGTTAATATATACAAGCATATTATTGACTATCACCCTGGTTACAATGCATCTACCCAAAGTGCTACATATATAGGAAATAGTACCGAAAACACTGCTCATTTCAAAGGTGACTACCCTGCCATGAACTATTCTTGCGATACTAATTCACTTAGTTTCGCGACAGAGTCGGTTGACGGAACTGACTCAAAGACCATCACCATTAACAACGGAGAATACCTATTTGGCCAATGGTATGGTGTCATCACAGGTGAAGATGGTGAAGCATTTACCGTTTCAATGGCCGAGAACAATGCCTATTCGGCAAAAGCATCGGCTACAGTAACTTTTAAGCCCAATAATACTTACTCTGACAAGACTTCGTTTAAGGCCTATTTGCGATTATTCTCACCTCTCGCCTCTTCAAACACTGAATCAAATGATATCATTATTCCATTAACAGCAACATATACAGGGCCCACAAGCAATATTGATATTAAAAATATTATCGAGGAGCCCATTGTTAAAGTTATTAAGAAAACTCTAATAGTAGAAAATATTGAAGTCGCTGAAATTAATGTATATACTATTACCGGTGCATTAATCGCAAGCAGTAAGAATAGCAACAGCATTGATTTATCGCATTTAAATGGAGTTTATATTGTCAATATCCAATCTATTAACAATAACTCGTTTACAAACAAGATTATAATACAATAATCAATACTCATCAAATACAGTGCAATAAAAATAACCCTTTTATAATATCATATAATGATTTAATAGAACCTAATAATTTAAAAATTATGAAACATTTTATTTTAGCTATTATTTTAGCATTATGTACGACAACAATCTCGGCAAAATCTTTTTTGATAGACAGCAATTTATCAACTGTAAGTGATGAATTACTCGTCCAACACAATAAAGATGGAGGGACATATGCTCTCTATAATGGAAAATTTTATCGCATAGGAGTAACCGCATTCCGCTCATTTAAAGAATTTACCGACAACCAGACAACTTGCGGGGTAAGTTCGGGCGACACTCTTTATGTTGCGCCTGGGCAATACACCGAAGATGCAACTATAAATGTTGCAGGTCTTACAATCCTCGGCCATAATGCCAACAAAGATTGGACCTCGACACGCGATGCTCTAGAAACAGAGCTTCAAGCAACTCTTAGCATCGAAGCAAGTAATATAATTGTAAATGGTTTTAAGGTTACTGGCAATGGTCGTATATTGAGCAACGCTGGGACTAATAGTGCTCCTTTTAGCGGAATAAAGGTATTGTATAACTATTTTTGCAATTCTACTAGGGTTCGAAATTTCTCACAGCCTCTTGTAGAGATAGGTGACCGTTATGCAAATGCAAGTGCACCAAGCAACACTTCACAATTAAGATATCTAAATTGTGAAGTAGCCCACAACTATTTCTATTTACCCGAAGGCACAACCACAACTCACCCTTGTGGTATAGCTGTATGTGGTGCAGGTGGCACAACTCGTGTTCACGATAATTATTTCTATGAAACTGGCACAAGTGTATTGATTGAAAATGCTCAAGGTAATATTCATATCGACCACAATGTATTTAAAGATGTTGGGGCAAATACTATCCGCACCGCAACTGGGACTGGAGATAACGACAAGAAAGGTGATTTTGGGATAGTTTTATATCGTAGTGCCTATGCTAATTCAACTAATGTTTATATCCAAGACAACGAATTTGACAACTGTCAAGGACAAGAAACATTAGGTGCTCTTATTCGAGTGTGGGCAGGCAACCCTGATAAATCCGATTTTGTAACTCCAGTAAATCTCAAAATCAACATCAACCGCAACTCTTTCAAAGGAAAAACATCTATTGTTTCAAGTGCCATCATGAAAGCAGATAATAATTCAACTGACCAAGCTGGAGAGAATATAATTCTGTATCAAGACAACCGCGACCAATATGATAACATCATTTACAATCTCCAAGACAATCGATATGACAATCGTCTATATAAATTTGCGTGGATTAAACTAAATGATGGTCGTCCTCGTCGTGAAATATATGCAAACAACTTTACACAATTTATTTTGGGGCATGACTACTCTACATTTGGAATTGGGAAATGGACAACTGGAGACATCAACTCAGCAGTAATTAATACTGATGTAACAAATGTTGCTTCATACTTCGATGATGACAGAAATACATCAATTAGACAATATCCCAACTCAGTTATCCAATCAATGGATATAGACCCCGAAACAGGCGACATATATGTTCTTCAAAAACTCGGCACCACTCACAACGCGACATTATGCAACGCGTATGATTTAGTTGCCAAAGAGGAAGAAGGGTTAAGACTTACACGTATCCCTTGCATTCAGAGAGCTGTTCGCCACACAAGTAACCCAGACCGTCGATTAGACCAATATGACATTGATGGCTCTAATTGTGAATCTATGCAACTGCTTCGTGCTGGACATGGTGTAAAATTAAGCATCGTTAGAGATAAAAATGGACAACTATGGATGCTTACTGGGAGCAAGGGAGATAACAAAGGGGAAGAAAATGATATTTCGGGGAATGCAGTAGCAAAATTCAAATTTGTCAATGGAGCACGAGCAATACTTACCGAAAATGGACATTCAGCCGACTTGAAACGTAGCGATATGAGCATCTCATTTATCGAGCATCCACTCGGTTATATCAATACATACGGAGCCGTTGATGAATATTCACGCTACTTTTGTTTCAGTTCCTCTAAAAGTGGCTTAAGAACCTACTGCATCTATGACCTTGATGAGATTCTTGAAGGTAAAGCCAATCCTAAACTTATTAAAGAAATTTCAATACCTAAACACACAAAACCTCTACAAAGCACCGAATTTCTTAATGGGGACCATCCTGCTACAAATAATGAATTTAGCGCTATTGATAAGGGATTTGAAACTTGGGCATATCAAAGTTATGCCATTTCGGGTGACTATATATATTTTCTTGAAGGGATAAGCGACTCTTCTGACAACAACTCCGCCCTAATTGTAAAATCAGGAGACCCTGTTATAGTAGTAAGCATTTACAATTGGCGCACAAATCAATACCTAAAACGCTATCGCGTAAACTATGCTCGTGTAAATAGAAACTTTGGCGAGCCTGAAGGATTAACAGTTCGTCCCGATATTTATGGACACACCTCCATGTATATTGCACTCGCAGATGGAGGGAGTGGAGATCGTCGAACATCTATCTATCGCTGGCACGTGAATCGCTACATTCAATATTTTGATAAAAACCTTGGATACGACCAATTAACGTATCGCATTTCGGGTGACGACGATAATCCCAACACTCTTCAATTTGATAATACACAATATTCAGGAATAACATTTACTCACAATGCACCAACTGAAGGGCTTGCATTTAGTGCGAGTCAACGTGCTGAAGAGGTAGAAGCACAATCGGTTACTATTACCAATACTGGAGAGTATCGCTATGGTGCTTGGGATGGCACTATTAGTGGTGAAGATGCGGGACTTTTCAGCGTTGAAATACCCAAAAATGACCAATTTAGCACTGAGACAGTTACTGCAACCATTAAATTCACTCCCGACGGCAAAAAACGTGAATATAACGCAACTCTACGATTGTTCTCACTGCTTGCCTCTTCAAAAGTTGAATCTAACGATATTGTGATACCTTTAACTGCTACCTACGACGGGCCATTATCCCACGGAATGAAGCCTCAAATAACTACCGAGCAAGTAACACAATCAATCGACGATGAGATTTATTACTCGTTCAACCTTGCGTTAAATGCAAAGCTTCCCGAACCTTATGACAATGCTTATCTTGCATACACCAATGGCAATACGCCTGAAGTGCTACCATTCCGTGAACTTATCGACAAGTATGTGGTTGTAATGGAAGATGCAACTGGCAATTTTGAATCGACCGACCTTCTTTCTAATAAAGCGACTCACATCACCATTGGCAACGAAAATGCTCTTGAAGGTAGTGACTGGGCGTCAATGTTATCGTCTAAAAACATTGACAACTCATACACCAAAGAAGGTTATGGAACAACTCCTCAAGGAAACTTTATTAACCAGATAACAATAACAAATGGTATCGAGGTCTCGCAAGCTAATGCTTCAAATGGCAAAGCCGAAGGAGCTTCTCACTATAGCAATTATGCCGATTTATATAGCAAGCCATTAGTATTACATAATGTTGACCCGTCTAAATCATATAACTTCAGATTATATCTCTCAAAATCATCGGCCGACAAAATGGATGCATGGGAAGCTTTATATCTCGACCATGCCGATGCTATTTCTAAAACAATGTTTATTCCAAGCTCATCACTTGCATTCTCCGATGCTATGATTGTCTCCGATGAGAAGGAATATGATGGTAACACCAATGCTATAGATATGCCAATGGGAAGCCACAACACCATAACCAATGAGGGTGCATTATTAAGCGACCCCATTCATTATCGTAGAGTGAATAATATAGTATCAGACGGCGCTTTTGGCACCCTTCATGTAACGAGCGAAGTCGTTAATTATTGGGATATCAATTATGACATAAATTTGAGTGGGGATATTAATGTTTCATACGACAACAACATTATGAATCGCTACATGAATAGTGAAGGATTGCTCAAAGGCATCTCAACTAAATTATCTTATCTCCCAGTAAAATTTGCCACAACCGATGTCATTGCCGAAGATGGTCGCACTCAACATGAACCTATTGATGCCACACAAACCTACAATGCCACAGTTAAGGTTGATTATACTCGCCAGGCAAGCAATTCAATACCCGAAACGGCTGTTGAAGGTATGGCGATGGAGAATGAATATCAATTTAAAAATTCGCCTGTATTTACCGGATTGACGCTCTCTGGCGATAACATCGTAGCCAAATTATGGGAACAAAACTCAGGTCACCTCATTTATGGCTCATGGGACGACAAGGTTGATGATTACCACAGATATTACTACGATGCCTTTATGCAATTAAATTGGGACAATGACATAGACCTAAATCATGGTATCGGAGTTTATGCATCGGGGTTGGGCTGTGTCGGGCACAACAACATCAATGTTGCTCCTACTGAAATATTGAGCGATTCATGGATTGCCCAATATGGCCAAGCAGCAACAAGCACAATCAATACCATAGGCTACATTGACTACGATGGTTCGTACTGCAATGAGAACAACTGGTCGGAAATTGCTGCACAAAAATGCTCTTTACCCATTAAGGTTCACTATGTGTGGGGTGGTGATAACAAAATCACGAGCGACGAAACGGCAACTATCCCTGTGACATTGACTACCAACTACCCTATATTGGTTAAATCGTCCCCTACCCTCTACATTGGAGGAGAAAATACTACTGCCACATCGCTCATTGCAACCGATGCGCCTTCTCAATGGATTGACGTTGTAACCATTCCTACAAAAACAACTGTTAGTGTAGCGGGTAAAGATATTATTACAGGCGTGGGAAATATATCGGTAGATAATAATAATTTATTCATATACCCAAATCCAGCCAACGATTATGTCAATATAAATGCGACTGTAAATCTTAAAAGCATTAATATTTATTCTATTGACGGACAATTATTAATATCAGAAATTGTTGATACAAATAATGCCAAGATTGACATTAGCAATTTACCATCGGGCACATATATTTTGCGCGCTGCTAACCAATCGGCACTATTGATTAAACGATAAAAAAATAGCATGCCATAGAGCAACACGCTGTGCTAAAAAGTGCACAGCGTGTTTTTTTTATTAAATTACCCCATTTTCTGCTCTATTTAACACACAAAATCTATAGAATAATCTATTTTAATTATATTTTTTTATATATTTGCATAAAATAATAACACAACCTAATATAATAGTCATGAAAAAATTATCTATCGTTTCCCTTATTATTTTCATGTGTGGTTTATATTCTAATGCAGCCACATATCTCATTAGTAGCAAAGCCTCTACATCGGGAACTTCTATAGTTTATCAGGGCATCACATTTACTGCCGGGAGCAATGCTTTTGCCGATTTCAACTCATTTTTAGCTTCACAAATTGAAGCGAATTCTACTGTATATGTTGCCGACGGCACTTATAGTGGGAACGCTACAATTACAACTCAAGGACTTACACTCCTTGGCAACAATGCTTTTTGTGATTGGACAGCTACTCGCTCAAACGAATCGGTCATCACTGGCACTATTTTCGTAAATGCCTCAAATGTAACGATCAACGGGTTTAAGTTTACCGAAGGTGGACGCATTGAATCATCGGTTGGCACAAATGCAGCGCCTTTAAGTGGTATCAAGGTTTTATATAACTATTTTACTGGCTCAACCGTTAAACGTGGAGCTTCAACACCTCTTGTTGAAATCGGTAATGCAATAACCGATGCCAATGCCAATACCACTGCATCACAATGTAGATACAAAAATTGCGAGGTATCTCACAATCATTTTGAAGGAGATGCTACACACTATGCAAATTGTATAGGTTTTGGTGGAGCATTTGGCACAACAACAGTCAATGACAACTATTTTTACGATGGTGGCACAAGTGTGCATATCGACAATAGCCAAGGTACATTAAACGTAACACATAATAAGTTCAAAAAAGTAGGTGTCAGCACCGCATCAGCTCCCGATGGAGGTAGCAAAGGTGATTTCTGTATCTACGCAATGAGATCGGCTTACGCTAACACTACCAACTTGAATATTAAACATAACGAATTTGATGGTTGTTATGGACAAGCATCTTATTTCTCACTAATTCGTGTTTATCCAGGAGCTTCAGGTAGTGATAACTGTGTTACTCCAGTGGGCATGTCAATTAATATTAATCATAACACATTTAAGAACAAAACTTCAGGAGCCACAAACTCTGGACAACTAAATGAAAATTTCATTTTATATGCCGATAAAAGCACAACTTCTGCAGTAAAATTCAATTTAGCCGACAACCATTTCGACAATCGTTTCTACAAATTCTCATGGGTAACATTGGCCGATGGTGCTGGACAACGTGAAGTATATTCAAATGCATACGACCAATTTAGAGTTGGTGGCGAATACACCACAATGGGAAACTCTATTATCACAGGTACCGACATTAGCAACCATGCCAAAAACGTAACATTAGCATCTAATACCGTTCTTCAGAGTATGGATATTGATGTGAAAACTGGCGACATGTATTTCTTACAACTACTTGGGGACTCTGAAAACTCAAGTTTCTGTTCTTCTTACGGATTAAGTTCTTCTAATTGCGATGGTCTTCGTCTCACTCGCGTAATATGTACTAAAAAAGGTACAGCATCAGACCCCACATACACCTATAGTGGCACACAATCAATGCGTATTGCAAAATCAGGACACGGTGTAAAACTTTCGGTTTGTCGCGATAAGAATGGCAAATTGTGGATGATTACTGGCGCTAAGGGTAGCGACAATGGTACAAGCAATGACCTTTCAGGCACATCTATTTCTCGATTTGAATTCGTAAGTGGAGGAGATCGCATCCTTAATGGTAGTGGCGACACTGATTCTAATGTAAAATATTTC
Organism: Muribaculaceae bacterium; assembly: GCA_045637505.1. GTDB lineage: Bacteria > Bacteroidota > Bacteroidia > Bacteroidales > Muribaculaceae > RGIG4079. Next base: position 40,052 of record JAZTZO010000051.1, read on the forward strand.
AAACACCCAGAAGGTCTTTCAAATGCATATGGTGCTGTTGATGAAATCAACCGATACATTTGTGTTAGTTCATCAGGAAGTGGTCGACAATACTACATCTACGACCTTGATGAATACTTAGAAGGTAAAACTAGCCCAACACTCTATGGATCTGTAAAAATCTCAACTGGTGCCGACGCTATTACTGGTTCAGGAATCAGCAAAGACACAGGTTTCTGCTATTGGAGTTATCAAAGTTATGCAATTAATGGTGACTACCTATACTTCCTTGAAGGGGAAAGCCAAGAAACGTCTAAACCTGTTACATCGGGTGACCCTGTTGTTATTATAAGCACATATAACTGGCGCACTGGACAATTCCTTCGTCGCGACCGCATTAACTATGGACGTATTAATGACACATTTGGCGAACCTGAGGCTATGACAATTCGCCTTGATGAATATGGTAATGTCTGCACCTATCTTGGCATTGCTGTTGGTGCAAGTGGTGCTCGTAAAGCAAATGTTTTCAAATTCCACACCGACCGTCATATAGATGACTCAGGAAATGTTATTGGTGTTGACACTGAAACCAAAATGCACCACTTCAATACTAGCCAATATTCTGGCATCACTATGACTCCAAGTGCAACAAGCATTTCTCTCTCTGCTGCATCAACTAGCGAAACTCCTGCTCAAGAAGTTACAATCAAACGCTCTACTAAATATTTATATGGTAATTGGATTGGAACAATAACAGGTGCTGATGGTGAAGTTTTTGATGTTACCGTTTCTGATAATACTCCTTTTACTTCATCGTTCAAAGCCACTGTTAAATTTAAGCCTAATGGACGCAAATCGACCTACAAAGCTAATTTGAGATTGTCATCACCATTGGCTACTGACATTATTATCCCTATCTCTGCAACTTATACTGGAGAAATAACCCCTGTAGAGCCAGAACCAGAACCAGAGCCAGAACCAGAGCCAGAACCAGAAGAACCAGTTGTAGTTACTGGATATACTCTCAAGCAAGATTGGGCTCAAACAAGTGGTCACCTCACTGCTAATACAAATACTCGTTGGGCAACTGCTTTTGAAGGCAAAATCTATATTAATGACCACGCCAACTCAATACTATATTATTGGGATGCCAATGGATTGACAAATACTAATATTGCATCGGCTGCGGGAACTGCTATTACAAGCGACGATGCTGGTAATATCATCGTGTCAACATCTATGTATGCAGGTGGAAACACTGCGATGAAAGTACTTCCAAAAGGTGGTAAATCATTCCAAGATCTCGCTCTTACAATGCCCGACGGTGTTACAGCCAATCAAATGCAATATCTCGGCAAAGCCATTGGCAATATTATGAGCGACGAAGGTGGCGCGATATTTATCTTCCCTAAAGATGCTACGGCTGTGGCTAAAATTATCGTTAAAAATGGAGCACAAACATCAGCAACAAAAATTGATGTAACAGCAATCACTGCCGATGCTCAATCAATAGCGATTCCTCTAACCAACGACATCAACAGCAATAACATTGTTGCTCGTGTGCGTGGTGCAAATCATTTCTACCATAATAGTGGCTCTGAATTTGTAGCATACCCCGATAATGGAATTAACACAAATCAAGGTGGTACAGTGTTTACTCTCAATAACACGCTATTTGCCGTAGAACCTATCGGCACACCTGCTTACCTTGACGGGTTCCAAGTTGTTGATCTCACAAACAACAAAGTTGTAGCTACTCATAATGCTCAATTTACGACTGCGGCAGCGGCTCCTAATGCCAACTGCATTACGGCTGAAATCACCGATGATTTAACCGCAATACTATATCAATATGTGCCAGGTCAAATCGCAGCTCAATATACATTCTCGCTCACAACTTCTGGCATAGAGGGTATCAGTTTAGAAGCACAACCTACTATTTCAGTAGCAAACAAAGTATTGACTGTGAAAGGTGCTGAAGTTGCCGATATTATAGTTTACTCCACTACAGGTGTAATTAATGCACATCAAAGTAATAGCAATAGCATTGACCTTTCTCATCTCCATGGCATATATATTGCAGTTGCTACCGACAAAAACGGCAATCGCATCACGCATAAAGTTGTTTTATAATTAAATTTTATATGCATATAACGAGAGAGGTGAGTCAATTGACTCACCTCTCTTAATTTGACTATATATCGACACAAATCAGCATATCCATAGTGTTAAAATCACACTACAATAACTTCGTTGCAACTATCCATTTGTAAGCATTTTCTACTAAATGATCTCAATTATATTATATTTATTCATATTTTGAAAAACATTCATTATATTTGCATAATAACCCTAAGAAAATTATAACACTAATATATTTTAATATGAAGAAAATTTTTACACTAATTTTTCTATTGACGACATGCGCAATAGGAGCTAATGCTGCAACTTACTTAATTAGTAGCAAAGCAACAACTACTGGCGAAACAGTCACCTACAAAAACATTAATTTTACCGTTGGCACAACTGCTTTTGCCGACTTCAACTCATTTTTAGCTTCACAAATTGAAGAGAATTCTACTATATATGTTGCCGACGGTACTTATAGTGGGAACGCTACTATTACGACTCAAGGACTTACACTCCTTGGGAACAATGCTTTTTGTGATTGGACAGCTACTCGCTCAAACGAATCTACAATCACTGGCACAATTTTCGTAAATGCATCAAATGTAACAATCAACGGGTTTAAGTTTACCGAAGGTGGACGCATTGAATCTTCGGTTGGCACAAATGCAGCGCCTTTAAGTGGTATCAAGGTTTTATATAACTATTTTACTGGTTCAACAGTAAAACGGTCAACATCTAATCCCCTTGTGGAAATTGGGAATATAATAGCCAATGCTGATGCGAATTCAACAACTTCACAATGTCGTTATAAAAACTGCGAAGCATCACACAATTACTTTGAAGGAGATGCCACACACTATCCCAACTGCATTGGTTTTGGTGGAGCATTTGGCACTACAACAGTTGTTGACAACTATTTTTACGACGGAGGAACAAGTGTATATATCGCTAACGCACAAGGCACCCTAAATATCACCCATAACGCATTTAAAAATGTAGGCAAAACCACCTATACAGCGCCCGATGGTGGCAGCAAAGGTGATTTCTGTATTGCACTTTATCGTAGTGGATATGCTAATTCAACTACCGTCAACATCATTGCCAACGAATTTGACGGATGCTATGGTCAAACATCTTTATTCCCTCTCATTCGTGTTTTCCAAGGCAATTCGGGTGGAACCGACCAAGTTTCGCCAAAGAATTATCGAGTAAATGTAAACGAAAATACATTCAAGAACAAAACATCTACCCTACCATCGGCAAGCCACGCTCAAGCAGGCGAAAAATTACTTCTTTATAACGACAAAGGTGGTGGTGCTGGCATCATTTTCAATCTTTCAAACAACCACTACGACAATCGTTTCTATAAATTTGCTTGGGTAACATTGCAAGACGGACAAGGCATTCGCGAAATATATGCCGACCAATTTACCCGCTTTGATTTAGGCGGAAAAATGTCAACATTCGGCTCAAGTGTGTTAACAGGCACCGATGTTGCCACCCATGCTTCTGGCATAACCCTCGGATCTGCTACAATCCTCCAAAGTTTTGACATTGACCCACTTACTGGTGACATGTATTTCATTCAAAAAATGAACGGCTCTCGCATAACAAGTTATAACTCTTTATATGGTTTCCCATCTACACAAGATGGACTAACTGTGACTCGCGTACCATGTACAAAAATCAACGGATATACCTATACTTATAGCACATCTATTCAATCAATGGAGATTGGTTATGGTGGTCATGGCACAAATTTATGTTTCGTGCGCGACAAAAATGGTCAAGGATGGTTGTGGAGTGGAGGTAAAGCAACTGTAAAAGATGGCGATGACATCTCACAAGCAACTGCTCGTTGGAAATTTGCAAGTGGCACCGACATAAATCTTGATGGTTCAGGAAAGACAGATAGTGGAGTTAAATACTTTGATGCTTCGGGCTCTGGTTCAAACGACTATCCCGCTTGCGACGAAAATTCACGTTACTTATGTGTAAGGACATCGGGATCGGGTGTTAACACATATCGCATTTATGATCTTGATGATGCTCTCAATGACAAACAAACATTATTAAAAACAGTAAAACTCAATAAAGGGGAATTTGCTAATTCATCTATTTCGGGCGATGCCGGGTATAACACTTGGGACTTCCAAAGTTTCGACATCAATGGCGACTACATTTATGTACTTGAAGGTTGTAGTGACGAAAATAGCGCTACTTCCGTTGCAGGTGACCCTACATTGGTAATCACTTGCTACAACTGGCGTTCAAATGAATATTGCTATCGCACACGCCTTAACTATGCGCGCATTAACAATATTTATGGTGAACCCGAAGGGATGGTTATCCGTTTTGACCAATATGGCCATGCTAATTTATATGTTGCAGTTCCCCAAGGTGCCGCAGGTGCTCGTAAAATGAATGTTTATAAATACATCATTGACTACCACACAGGCTATGACGAGGCAACGGCAAAAGCAACTACACAAGGTGACGATACAAAAACTACTGCCAACTTTGGTTCAGACTATCCAGCAATTTCATACACTTGCAACACCAATAGTTTAACATTCTCGGCTTCAACATTAGATGAAGCACCTTCTCAAACCGTAAAAATTACAAATGGCGAGTATATGCACGGACAATGGTATGGAGTAATTACAGGTGAAGATGGTGATGCATTCACAGTGAGCACAGCTTCTAATAACGCATTCTCAACATCGGCAACTGCAACAGTTACATTCACTCCTAAAGCAAATAAATCAACCTACAAAGCCTACCTTCGACTATTTTCTCCTCTTGCAAGTTCAAAATCTGAATCAAATGACATTGTAATACCTATTACAGCAACATATTCAGGCGCGAATAATCCCGAAACGCCTACTATTAAAATAAATGCTACAAATGTATCATTATCGGCTGAAGTTGGTACAGAGGTTTCTAAAGACATATATATTCAAGGCTCTGCGTTGACCGGAAATATTATCCTTTCTCTAACTGGAACCGATGCCGACCAATTTAGCATAAGCACAAATTCCCTCCCAAGTAATGGTGGAAATGTAACTATTTATTACAATCCATCGGCAAGTGGCACTCATAAAGCTACACTCACTGCATCGGCAAACGGAGCAGAAGATGTGGAAATCACAATCTCGGGTACTGCAAAAGATGCCCCTGCAATTATAACAGGCTATAACCTCTCTCAAGATTGGGCTCAAACAAGTGGGCACCTCGCAGCTGGTACCAATACTCGTTGGGCAACGGGATTTAATGGCAAAATCTATATTAATGACCACGCCAATTCGATGCTCTATTATTGGACTGCCGACGGATTAACCAATACTGGTATCGCATCGGCTGCAGGTACCGCTATCACAAGCGATGATGCTGGGAACGTTATCGTATCAACATCTATGTATGCAGGAGGCAACACAGCCATGAAAGTTCTCCCTGCTAATGGCAAATCATTCCAAGACCTCACTCTCACCATGCCCGATGGAGTAACTGCCAATCAAATGCAATATCTCGGCAAGGCTATCGGCAACATTATGAGTGCCGATGGAGGTGCTATATTCATCTTCCCAAAAGATGCGACTTCCGTGGCAAAAATAATAATCAAGAATGGAGTACAAACATCGGCTACTAAAATAGATGTAAACGCAATCACAGCCGATGCGCAATCAATTGCCATACCGTTGACCAACGACATAAACAGCAATGACATCGTGGCTCGCGTACGTGTTGCTAATCACTTCTATTACAACAATGGTACCGGATTTGTTGCATATCCCGACAACGGAATCAACACCACTCAAGGCGGAACCATTTTCACTCTCAACGGCACGCTGTATAATGTGCAACCAATTGGTAGCACAGCTTATCTTGACGGCTTCCAAATCGTTGATGTGACAAACAATACAATCGTAGCTACTCACGATGCTCAATTTACAACCGCAGCTGCAGCTCCTAATCCCAACTGTATCACGGCTGAGGTTGTTGGCCAATATGAAGCCAAATTATATCAATATGTACCTGGACAACTTGCTGCTCAATACACTTTTAGTTTGCAAACTTCAGGTATTGAAAATGTAATGATAGGCAATAAGGCAGAAATGAGTTTAGCAATTAATGGAAACATACTCCAAGTTGTGGGCATCAATGCCATTTCAACAGCCCTCTACTCTATCAACGGCTCTATGGTTACTTATGACACCGACAACACATTGGATGTAGCAGGATTAAAAGGCGTATTCATCGTTATCGCAAAAACCGCCGATGGCACCCCATACACCAGCAAAGTGATTATAAAGTAGACTTTAAATTATAATAATTATTACATCTATACACATAAATAGCGTGGATTAGTCCACGCTATTTATATTCTATTTGAAATAAATTTTGTGCTATTAACAAAATTTATTAGATTTGCATAATTTAAACAAACACTAACATTTTCACTATTTACTAAAAAATATGCCAGACACAACCAATTTCATTGATACACTAACATATAATCTCAAAGCAAATTTGACCATAACTAAAACTACCCCTACAACAAGTTCGGAAGATGGGATTGCTTTATTTATTTTTATTGCCTTCTTTGCGTTACTAGCAATTATTCCTTTTTTTACAATGTCTTTTAAAGGAAAACTAATTTCTCAAAAGAAAACTAGATGGCGTGCTTGTGGAGAAGTTTTTGGTTGGTTTCATATCATTATTCCAATAATTGGCATACTAATTATTCTATTCAAAACTCATTTAACTCAATTTTGTTTCAAGCATGTTCATTGGCTTGGAATTTCTATATTATTGATAATCTACATAATATTTTCTTGTATAAAATTAAAAAGGACTTTATGTAAAAGCAAAAAACACATTTATGATGCCGTTAATCATTACATACAACTAATAATACTCATTACCATCGGCATTGCAATAATTGCTATTGTATGGCTATTTGGAATAAAAGATAGTGACAACTTCGTACCATTCAGTATATTTGCCGCACTTTTAGGTTGGATTTTCCAAGATACAATACAAGGTGTTGTCGCATATTTCCACCTTAGGGCAAATGGGCTACTCCACATTGGTGATTGGATTCAAATTCCGGAATTAAATATTGATGGAGTAATTACCGACTTCTCTTTAATTACTGTTACAGTCAACAATTGGGATACGACCACATCTAATGTTGCTATTTACAAACTTCAAGTGAGTTCCTTTAAGAATAATCAAAAAATGCTAGATGGCAAAACCGAAGGTCGCAGAATGTATCGTTCATTCATTATTGATTCCCGTTCTATTTCAGCATTAAACCAAAAACAAATAGACGAACTAAAAGAAAAACTCACTAACCTTGGAGAAGACACTATATATTTCCCTGACAACACGACTAAAAACAATGAAACTCTAAATCTATATTTATATCGTGCTTATCTGCGAAATTGGTTAACTAATCATCATGAGATTTCGCATACTCCACGATTAATTGTGAGAATAATGGATCCTGCTCCCGAAGGTGTTCCTATTCAGATATATGCTTTCATTAGAAAATATAATTTATATGAATTTGAACTAGTCCAATCTGAAATTTCAGAGCATGCTATTTTATCTATGGGTTGGTTTGGATTAAGATTATATCAAAAACCCACAAGTAAAGATTTTAATGACTTTGTCAATATTATAAATTCCAAAAACGATAACAATGAAAATTCTTAACATATTCAAACGAAAATACAAGCCTATATTAGAAATTGCTTCAAATCTAGGTATTACCGATTCACAACGAATTGCAAGAGAATTTATATTAAACGAAGTCACTCCTCTTGACAAAACCAGTGAAAAGAATGGCAAAACCATAGGAATTGATAGTGAAAGTGATAAGACTGTTCATGCCATTATTGTCTCTGACTTTTTAGATATTAATAACGATTGTAATCAGTTGGCACTCTCTCTTGCTCGACAAATCGCTCTAATTTGCCATTATCCTAATTTTAATGAGGACTATGGAAGTAATCGTACCAAAATCACAATCATTGACGTCTGCCCAAACAACAATATTGCAGCCTTAATCGATGCATTAAAAAAAGAAACTAATAATCTTTTAACATATTGTCCATGGGTTGCTAAAACATCAAATGGTAGTATTATAGATCAAAACCTCAGCCCTTTGACATATTTAGATATTGAGTTGAATATAATACATCTTAGCGGAATTAACATCGAACCTTATATCAATTCAATAACTACAGATTCCGAATTAGTTTCAATTTTCCACACAAAAAGTGGTCCTATTAACGTAAAAAGTATCACGGGAAAGTACGTCAATTGTAAAGAATTTGCATATAAACCCCAAACATCTACTGACAAAATAGATATATACCGAGCAATGCGAACTAATATGATTTATCAAGAAGGTATTAATCTAATTCAAGTTCAAGGAATTAATGAAATTAATGAATATAATTACCCAATATATACATTTTGCAAATATACGAGAAAGAAAACATTGGATGTATGGAAAAAATTATCTATAGAGCATAAACTTTCCAGTCTATTATGCAGTGATTGTTTTGAATCTAGACTAAGAAGTGTTGGCAAAAACTTTTTTGATAAAAAAAGAAAAATCGAAAAACAAGATAAAGAAGAAATTCGGAAACTTGCCTATACCGAGCATGCTAGGTGGAATGTAGAAAAACTCATTTTGGGGTACACGCCATATACCAAAGAACAAAACTATAAACTTTTCACAAGTTATGGTGACGAAAAGAGAAAATTAATAAAAAAATTAAAAAATGTGGGAGGGGCTAATAAGTATCATGTCGATTTACGCTCATGCAATGAATTAATTCGAGTAAATAAAGAAGACATAAAATATGACTACTTCTTGACCCTTTGTATTCCTCATATCCTAAAGCGAGAAAAGAATAAAATATAGAATTATGGGCTTAAAATATACACCCCAACCGATTGACACTTCTGACGTCATTTTGCCGGAACAACTCAATGAGTTGCTTGAAGTGATTGCAAAAAATGTACATGAAACATGGGCAGCCAATCGCATCAAAGATGGATGGGAACATGGGGAATCTCGCAATGACTCATTAAGACACCATCCTTGTCTTATCCCTTACGAGGAACTCCCCGAAGAAGAACGAGAATATGATCGACAAACCGCAATATCAAGTTTTAAACTAATATACAAACTCGGTTTTAAAATCGTCCCAAATAAATAACATAACTTTTTACCATAAAACAAATTGCTCATTATCTTTATATACGACCCAACATGAAACAAAAATACGACATATTTATCAGTTATCGACGATTGGATACCGGAGATAAAGCCGAGCATCTAAAAGATCTTCTAGACAAGGAAGGTTACAAAAATCGCATAAGTTTTGATAGAGAGAATCTAACAGGATTGTTTGATGTTGCTCTTGCTAAACGCATTGATTATTGCAAAGATTTTTTATTGGTAATAGGCAAGAATTCTCTTAATTATAGCGAAGACGATTTCAGTGAAGAAAAAATTGAACTATATAACTATCTCGGCAAATGTAGCCAACAAGAATTCAAGCAAAAAATTGAAGAACTTGGGCCAAATGCACCAATTGACTTTGTTCGCATTGAAATTGCTCGCGCTCTTAATCGCGAAGATTTAAACATTATACCGATCGTCCCTGAAAGTTCCGACAGCTTCAAATTTTGCGATTTAAATCTTCCCGACGACATCATTAAAATCAAACGATATGAAGCAATTTTTTTCAGCGATAACCCCGATGCCCTATTCAAAGACATCGTACCCAAACTCAAATCGCGTCTTGGCTCTAAACCGAATTCTATTTGGCGAAGAATCATATACCCTCTCACAATACTAATATCTATTTTAGCAGTTGCTGCAGGGAGCATTAAATATATGGAATATCTCGAACAACAAAAAATCGAGGAAACCATTACTAATATATATAATTTACCAATTATTACCGAATTAGAAGAATCTCAGCCATTACAACTTAGTCCCAATCTTTCTCTCTCGGAATTAGAAGCTATATACGACATCTTGTTTGAAATGAGAAAAGTCAAAGGTGGCACATATATGATGGGAGCAAAACCACGCCTTGATGGGACTTATATCGAAGACGTATATACCGATTGGGAAGCTCCACAAATTGAGGTTTCGGTTCCGGACTTTTGGATTTCTCGATATGAGGTTTCAATCGATGAATGGCACCGAATTATGAACACTGAATATAATCCCGACTCTACGAAATATCCCATCTCAAACATATCTTATCTCGAATGTAAAGATTTTATTCAAAAGCTGATTGACCACACCTGTTTGGAATTTTCATTGCCTACTGAAGCCGAATGGGAATATGCCGCCCGAGGAGGAGATAGTTCTGAAAACACAAAATATGCAGGGAGCGATAGCCCAAATGCTGTTGCGTGGTATAACCTAAACGCTAACGCACATTCTCACATTCGCAATGATAAAACCGGAGGATTATCCCCTAATGTTCTTGATTTATATGACATGAGTGGAAACGTGTGCGAATGGTGCGACAATGATTTTGAACCATACAACCCCAATTTTTGCTCACCAATTCCCGGGGTAAAAGCGATTAGAGGCGGGTTCTTTGATTCTGATTCATGCGATGTTACCATATATCAACGCGATATTATGGCTCCACAAGATAAATCTAACTCAGTAGGACTTCGATTAATTATTAAAACAAAATAACACATTATGAAAGCTAAATTATTTCTCATTTCAATTTTTTGCTTCATTCTTTGTGGTCAAATATATGCCGAAGATAAAAGAGGACAGTTGTTTTCTTCCGAGGTTAGAGACGTTTATTTGGCTTGTGTTCAAATGAGTAGAGCAATCGGCTCAAGCAACAAACCCATGCTACAAGAAGCAAATGCGAAATTAAAACAATTCAACGCCAAAGACTTCCATTCTTTGCGTCCCATTGGCAACGACCAATTATCTCTTGATGGGCATTTTGTATTTGATGAAGAATTTGTTGATAGTTTATTAGCCGGACACAACGTTTACATATTTGCACAACGATATGCTCAAAAAAGGGCTAAACGTGGCACTGCTGCTACCGGCAAAGTTTACACTAAAACATGTGCAGTAAAAGCTTCGTCAAGTGCAAAATTCTCTTTTGTTTCAAAAGGGCGACAAGAATTAGCCGTTGTTGCCGAACCCGGTGGATTAATCACATTACGCATTTACGATAAGACCAATAAAATATGGCACAATGATACTGTTGATGTAAAATCGGGAGATTCATCACGAGTTCTTGTTTTTGATTTACCATCTGACAAAAAATGTTCTCTTGATCTTGAAGTAATCAATTGTAGCAAAAAAGACATCAGTTTTGTTGTGATTAGTAATTGAGAATGATAATGCAATTTTTACGACTTATTCTTTTTTCAATCTTAACAATATCTTCATTACATTGTAATGCAGCATTACTATTGGGGCTATATACTAAAATACGTACTGAACGACGTATGGATAGTATCTTTAACTATACTTTTCAAAATTACCCCCACTTAGACTCCACAACGATACTTAATAATCTAAAAAAATATAAATTATTTCGCCATAAACTTAACGCATTCAATCGCTTTGACCCCTATAATATGGTAAATATGTCAGATGACGAACGTGCTAATTATTGGAACGAGTATAAAACCCACTATGTATTACGAGTTCCAGCGATAGCATATATGACAAATTCCCCGGAAAATAACATTGAGGCATATAATGCAGCACTATTAAGCAAAGGGATTCTGTTAAATGCTACAACAACAATGTCTCACATAGTTAATGCAACAGAAGATTCTATATTACACAACAATTATTCACAATACACATCTATTAGGAAGCAATATAATAGTTTATGGAAATATTATTACGATTATACACTTGATATAAATAGTGATAGTATTAGCAATCTTCAAGAAAAACTATCATTAAAATTAGATAGCCTTGATAACCTTTTAATGAAAAACCTTAACTATAAATCATTCCTTTACTCTTTTAAAAAAAGGCTTAGTTTCAAATATACCGACATTCAGGCTTGTTTAACAGACTCAGACGCGGCAATAGAGTTTATCCAATTTGATTTACCAACTAATGACACGATGTACATCGCACTAATCATAACTAAATCAAGCAAATACCCCACAATGACTCCTCTTTTCAGAGCTTCAGATATAAAAACAACAGAACCCCACACATACCTAAACAATCAATATCTATATGATTTAATCTGGAAAAAAATAACACCACACCTATATGGGATAAAAAATATCTATTTTTCACCCGATGGAATCCTCAACGATTTAGCAATAGAATATGCTCCAGACGAATATGGATTACCCATAAATTGGGCTTTCAACATGTATCGTCTATCTTCTACTCGTGAATTAATTATAGCAAAACCGATTAAACAGAAACTCAATTGTTTGTTAATCGGAGGTCTTAATTATTCATTTAACAACAATGCAAGTGGAAATTTAAAAAATAAAAGAGGTGCAATTGAAGAAGCATCATATTTACCTGGGACACTCTTTGAAGTTAATTGCATCGAAAATGTTATTAAAGAAAATAATGGATATGTGACAACGATAATTGGAGATAATGGAACTGAACATAATTTTAGGGAACACCTTAACCCCTCTTTCAATATTATCCATATTGCGACACATGGTTTTTCTTCTACTGATACCACAGAAAATAGCATCATTAGTCATCTCCTTTACAATTATAATACAACCAAATGGACAGATAACAATTTTGGATTATTAATGTCAGGCATTAATGAATCATTATATAGTCCTGTACAACAAAATAACTCCGACAACCTTCTTACTGCCGATGAAATTTCTGAATTAGATTTATCAAACGTTGATTTAATAACTCTTTCTGCTTGTTATACTGCTGTAGGGAATACTTACGGGCTGCCTAACGCATTAAAGAAAGCAGGAGTTCAATCTGAATTAGTATCATTATGGTCTATTGACGATGTAGCCACGTCTTTTTTTATGAGATCTTTTTATACGTATTATTTCAAATTCAAAAATAAATTTCAAGCATTAAGATTAGCACAACAAGCATTATGCCGATTTAATGGAGGGAAATATAACTTTCCTGAATATTGGGGCGCTTTTATCCTAATCGATGGTGTTGAATATCTCAACAATAAATATATTGACAATATAAAATATGACATTCAAGAAAAAGATTTTAATATTAAACAAATTGAATACAAACGTCTAAGTCCCACGCCAAAATTTGGGCTTAGATAATCCCCATAATTTATAACAAATTATATATGAAACATCTACTATTTATCGTTATCGCAATATTAGGAGTTTACTCTATAAATGCACAAAGTGCTGATGAGGCTAAAAAGTTGCATGAAACCGGACGCAAATATTTTAGTGAAGGGAATGTAGCCAAAGGGCGTGAATATACTCTCCAAGCAATGAATATGTATAAACATCTTTATGGCGAAGTAAATGAACAATATCTCAATTCGCTTAATAATTATGCACTCTCATTTGCCAATGAAGAAAATTATCCCAAAGCCGTAGAATTGCAAGAAAAAGTAATGTCGTTATGTGCCAAATTACCCACACCCCACCCCGGTTTGGGAATGTTTACCGTTAACATGGGACGTTTCTATTATCTCAACAATGATTATGATAATGCCGCGATACAATTAGAAAAGGCTCTTACTCTTGTTGAAAAGTTTGGCAACTATTATGAATTTTCATTAATGGTTTTAGGCGATATTTATACCTTCAAAGATGATATTGCAAATATGAATCGAATTATGGCTCTATCGGAAGAACATAATCAACATCAACTAACTAAAGAGTGCAACGAACCGGAATGTATGCTTGAACGAGCCGAATATTATATGGCTACCGGTGATAATGTCAATGCAAAAAAATGGTATCTAAATGCATTAGAATTGGCTCGCGACAATGATATAAAATTAAAGATCTATGAGAGTTATGCCAAATTCTCATTCTCAACAAAAGACTTTATCACAGCGGCAACATATCAAAAAGCAGCAGCAAATGCAAAAAAAGAGCTTTCGGGCATTGATGAGAAATATGCACAATTAATGTATAGTGCCGGAGCTTATAGTTTTATTGGCAGCCAATATCAACAAGCAATTGATTGTTTTCTACCGGCTCTTGAATATTATGCAAGTGTACAAAATTCACCGTCGGCTCGTGCCAATGAAGCTAAATGCTACAAAGGAATAGGAAACGCTTTTTCAGGACTTAAAGACTATGCCAAAGCAACGGAATATTGTCAAAAGCTTGTGGCTTATTATGAGAACTACGACAAAGACAATGACGAATACCCCAACGCCATTGCAAGTCTTGCTTCTGCCGAAAAATTCAACAAAGATTATGACAATGCCATTGCTCACTACAATCAAGCTCTAAAAATATTCGAAGAGAGAGGAATGACCGAAGATTTTGCCAATACTGCCAATTCACTACAATTATGCTATTATTATTCAGGTAAAAATGAAACAATCGCCATTGACGAGAACGCAGTAAAAGCAAATCAAAGCAAAAAAATGGACGAAATTATATCTCAAGAAAAAGACCAGTTAGAAATAACTAAAACATATCTTGGAGACCTGATGTATGCACGTTCATTAGGCACTATTGCCGGGTGCTACTATCTAAAAGAAGATTATATCAATGCTTTATATTATTATAAAGAGTACATCACGTCTATGCGTAACGCCATTCGACAACAATTTCAAATGCAAAGCGAAGAAGAACGAATGGCGACATGGAAAGAGGAGTTGTCACACATAAAAGAGATTCAAGAATTGATAATGACTCTTCCCTCCGACAAGTCTTCGTTAATGGGCGAGATTGCAGCATTAAACTATGATGCGGCACTTCTTTCAAAAGGTATTTTGCTAAATTCTTCAATTGAATTTGAGAACGTAATAAACTCAAAAAACGACGCCAAACTCAAAGATTTATATAATACCACAAAAGCCAACAACATTGAGATTGAACGACTTCGCAATGAAGCCAAAAGTGATGCCGATATAGATAAACTATTAAAACTGATGCAAGAAAATCAGGCATTGCAAATCAAATTATATAACGAATGTGCTGAAATTGCCGATTTCACCAATTATATCTCATATAATTGGAAAGATGTGCAAGAAAATATTCTTGACACCGATATTGCCATCGAATTTGTAGCAATAAAATATAACGTATTTGATTCCGACAATTTCATCATCGCATTAGTTTTAACAAAAGACTTGAGCATTCCTTTGGCGATTCCGATATGCACATTCCAAGATGCTCAAATTATGGTTAATAACTCTGATAAAATATATGACTTTGAAAATAATTTTTTATGGGGAACATTTGACAAATATCTAACCGGCAAAAAACGCATTTTATTCTCCGCAGATGGAACTTTCAATCAAATTGCAATTGAATATTTGAAATATAATGGCAAACCATTATCTGAGCAATTTGAAGTCTATCGTCTATCTTCAACCAAAGAATTATGCTATAACCGACCTAAAGCAAAAATGTCAAATGCAGTATTATTTGGAGATATTAATTATAACGATTACGCAACAGTATCTGATAAGACAAAAAATGCTATTGCAAAACTTCATAAACTAAATCAGTTCCCAAAGGTTAATTTCTCTGATGACATTTCATTTGACAAATCTATCTCTGAACTTGAGTGGGATAATCTATTTGGAACACAACAAGAAATTAATGAAATTGAAGCAATTTTAAGCGACAAACAGTTTAATAATATCATAAAATTAACCGATACAGAAGCAAGTAAGGAAGCATTTCTTGCATTGTCGGATGCGAATGTCACCATTCTTCATATGGCAACCCATGGGGCATATATAAAGCCAAAACAAGAGACAGAATTAAATGCGATGGCCAATAGCATTATTACCCTTGCTGAAGCGAACCTTGAAACAACAGGAATAATTTCTGCTGCAGAGATTGCTTCTATGAATTTACGCCAATGTGATTTTGCAGTATTCCCTGCTTGCGAGTCTGGTCTTGGCAAACTTGGTGAAGATGGGGTGTTTGGACTTCAACGTGGGCTTAAAAATGCCGGTGTTCGCTCAATCTTAATGACGATAAAAAGCGTAGATGATGCTACGACAACCGAACTAATGATTTCATTCTATCGCCACTTAATGAATGGTTCGTCAAAACGCGAAGCATTAATCAATGCTCAACATGATATTCGCTCAAAAGGTTTCACCTCTCCCGATCTTTGGACCTCTTTTATTCTCCTTGATGCTTTATAATTAATTTAAACATAAAACAATGGCTGATTTATCAAAATCAGCCATTGTTTTATATCTACTTCACCACACCTCGAAAGAGCCATGCGTCGGGGTGGTCTTTTTTGATTATTGAGTCCATGTAGATTTGGGCTTCTTCTTTCTTAAGGCTGCGGAATACTGCGATGCGATATTTTCCATCTTGAGAAATAACATAGGCATCTTTATAACTGCTTTCTTTTGCTATCTTTTTCGCTTTTTCTTCATCTTTAATTGTTGTTATAACCACATGGTAGGCAGTATCGGTATCCGCACCCGAGCGCGAGGGTAACTCAATTGTAGGTGCTTGCTTTATCTTATTGCTATCCACTACCGATTGTTCTTCAGCAACTTCAGTTACAACTGTATCAACAACAGGAGCAACTATTTTCAGCGTATCGGCCTGGTTTGGCGTTGAATCTACTGCAACAGTCTTTACCTCAAAAAGACTTTTAATCCACTGTGGTTCATTATAAATCTTTATTGCCACTACAGCAATAATACCTGCAATTAGCACCCCAGTATATAAAGCCCACTCAGGCATTCCCAATATTCGACGATGATGCTCGGCCGATTCTTCTTTTGCAATAATGCCTTGTTCTTCTACTCTATGTATTGACATCTCTTGAGCCTCATGTTGATTGTCATTATTTTGTGCTCCGAAAATAATTTCTTCACCCTCGTCTTCAGCAATAATTTCATCAACATCAGCCCCCGACTCTTCTTCATCAACCTCAAGAGGTTCTGTGTCAAGGATTATTTGAGATTTAACTTCATTTTGTGACACACTCGTTTGCTCCACAGCACTCAATTGAGCCTCTTGGTTGAGATTTTCATCTTGTGGCAAAGTTTTTTCGATTGGCTTGCCACAATTATAACAAAAATTGGCATTAGGTATTAAATCAAATCCACATTGTGGACACTTATTTGATTGCATAATGATTTTATATTAGATTTAGTTTTTTATGAATTACAAAAGTAATCAATTATTGTCCAATGCCCAATGATTAGATGTGATTTTTCACCAAAAAACTCAATATATAAAAACAAAAAAAGGCTGACTGCTAAAGCAATCAACCTATTAAAGAATGAAATGTGTCCGAGATGAGATTCGAACTCACACAGCCGCACGGCCACTACCCCCTCAAAGTAGCGTGTCTACCAATTCCACCACCCGGACAAGTATCAATCTCTGAATCGAGACGGCAAAAAAATTAGAGCGAAAAACGGGACTCGAACCCGCGACCCCAACCTTGGCAAGGTTGTGCTCTACCAACTGAGCTATTTTCGCAATTCTAATCTCTTTTCAAAGACTGATGTATTTCATTGTTCTCTTTGAGCGAAAAACGGGACTCGAACCCGCGACCCCAACCTTGGCAAGGTTGTGCTCTACCAACTGAGCTATTTTCGCAATTGCGATGCAAAGGTAGGCATTATTTTTGAATTAGCAAATGTTTTACCTATTTTTTTTCAAAATATTTTTGAGCAAAATTCCACATTTTTCACTAAACAAATAAATATCAACACATTAAAGAATCAAATATTTTCATTCCAATTATTACTTTTTTTCAAAATTAATTTCAACTAATTTTATAAAATGAATTCCTTAACGTAACTTTGCAAATATTTTTAATAAAAAAGTGCGCAACCCTATTTTTGACATAATGAAATTTGTTGCTATCATCGCCATGATAGTGGGTCATTGCGTGCACGATTGGCGATTTTTTTTGGTATATCCGTGGCATATGCCACTCTTTTTTATTGTAAGTGGATATTTCTTCAAGCCATTAAACATTGGCACTATTATAAAGCAGAACTTTCAACGACTCATTATTCCTTATTTTATCAGTTCCATCCTTGTCATTTGTGGTTCATACATTCTTAATGATGAAAATGCCTATGCTGACATTTCCACCATTTCTCTAACCCTATTATTAGGAGGTGGCAATCTTGATTTCAGTCCATACTATGGTATTGGTTGGTTTTTTGTCGCACTATTTTTTGGCCATATAATTTATGGCATAATACACAAATATTCTAAAAGCCCCACATCCGTGACTATTTGGTCCATTATAGTGTCGTGCATAGGATACTTTATTGGAACAAAATATGGAAGATATATTCCGTTTCAGCTCTCACAAGCATGTATCAGCATAATTTTCATACATGTAGGATATCTTTCAAGCAAACATCTATCTATTCCCATAAAATCCCATCAATGGGCATGGTGGAGCCTTTCAATCATATTCCTCTCAGCATCTATCTACTTTGGAGCATTGGATATGTTCACTAATAAATACACATTTTTCCCCATCAATATTCTCGGAGCAATAGGTGGAACATTCATCGTTATGCAACTATGCTATCTATGTGCAATATATACGCCTAAAATAGCGCTAAAATTAGCACAATTAGGGTCTATATCAATACTCATTTACATCGTACACCTTTTAGAACATTCTTTAAATTTATCATTAAAAACGACTACCTATATTTTATCGCATTTTGGCAATTATGAACAAACTATTATTGAAAAAATACTTTTCTCACTAATTATTTCGTTATTACTATATAATATTCCGATAGTGCGACGCGTTTTTCGACTATCTAAAAATCCTCAATACATTGATATAAAAACATCAAAATTATGAATATAGCTATCGTAGGGACTGGATATGTAGGGCTTGTTTCGGGGACATGCTTCTCCGATATGGGCATCAATGTTACATGCGTAGATGTTGACCAATCAAAAATAGACAATCTCAAAAAGGGCATAATCCCCATCTACGAACCAGGTCTTGAAGAAATGGTAAAAAAGAACATAAAGGCAGGTCGCTTAAAATTTGAAACCGACCTCACCCGTGTTCTTGATGATGTTGATGTTGTGTTTAGTGCAGTAGGTACTCCTCCCGACGAAGATGGCAGCGCCGATCTCAAATATGTGCTTGCCGTAGCTCGTACAATAGGCCAAAACATCAACAAATACACTGTCATTGTAACCAAAAGTACTGTTCCCGTAGGCACTGCTGCAAAAGTAAAAGCTACCATTCAAGAGGAACTAGATCGCCGAGGCGTAAATATTGAATTTGATGTTGCATCAAATCCCGAATTTCTCAAGGAAGGTGCTGCAATTAAAGATTTCATGAGTCCCGATCGTGTGGTTGTGGGAGTAGAAAGTGAGCGTGCTCGCAAAATTATGACTCGACTCTACAAGCCTTTCATGCTCGTTAACGATCGCATGATTTTCACCGACATTCCCTCGGCCGAAATGATAAAATATGCAGCAAATGCAATGCTTGCTACTCGCATTTCGTTTATGAACGACATTGCTAACCTGTGTGAACTTGTTGGTGCCGATGTTAATATGGTGCGCAAAGGGATTGGCTCGGATAATCGTATCGGGAAAAAATTCCTCTATCCAGGATGTGGATATGGAGGTAGTTGCTTCCCAAAAGATGTAAAAGCGCTAATCAAAACTGCCGAAAAAGCCGGATATTCTATGCGCGTATTAAAAGCCGTTGAAGAGGTCAACGAACGACAAAAAGAGGTCCTTTTTGACAAACTCTTAAAACATTTCGATGGCGATATCGCAGGCAAAACGATAGCGATATGGGGACTTGCATTCAAGCCCGAGACCGACGACATGCGCGAAGCTCCTTCATTAATTCTTATTGATAAAATAATTGCAGCAGGAGGCAACATTAAGGTTTATGACCCTATTGCCATCGAAGAATGCCAACGACGCATCGGCAACAAAGTCACTTACAGCACCGACATGTATGATGCAGCCCTTGATGCCGACGCACTTCTACTCGTTACCGAGTGGCGTGAATTCCGATTCCCCAACTTCACGATACTCGGCAAAGTGATGAAAGAAAAAGTAATCATCGACGGCCGAAACATCTACGACCGCAACGAACTCGACCAACACGAATTTACTTATTATAAAATAGGATAAAAATAAAAAAAGGCACTATATAAAGTGCCTTTTTTATTACCATTGTGGAGCTGGAGGGGTTTGAACCCTCGTCCAAACGCGGAACTAATGAGCTTTCTACACGCTTAGTCTTTTCTTGGTTTTCGTGTAGTGGCAGGCAAAAGACAACCAACCACAACCTTAGCCTCTAAAAATTTCGGCAACCGCGCGAGACACTTGGTCACCTATTCCCGATTTACCTGCACCACCTGATCAATCCGTCTCGGAAAAAGGACAATTGGGTGATGTCTTGTCTCCGCAACTGTTGCAGAGATTAAGCTAATCTACTATACTTCAATTAAGCAGCAAGAGCGTAGTTATTTTCGCCATTTAAAATTGCGATGTCCCTGATTAAAGAGAGTAGGCATCATTTCTCTGCGTGCTTACACACCACCTCTACACGCTGTCAAAGCCAGTCAGCCCCGTTTGCGTTATTTTGCAGAACTAATGTTATAGCGATGCAAAGATAGTGAAATATTTTTGTTTTGACTGCGCAATTCACTAATTTTGCACTTCAATTTCATTATATAAACATTATTTGTCCTATTTAGTTTGAAAAAATCATCACATCCTTCATTTTTATTATCGATAATACCCATTATAGCACTATTGACTACACTTGTTGGGATTATCATCATAAAAGGTGCCGACGCTGCACAAAGCATCAGTTATTTAATTTTGCTCGGAGCATCAGTGTTGACAATTACTTTATCGGCAATATTTTGCCGTCAACCCCTCACAAACATCATTGAAGGAATAAAAAAGAGTGCCTCGCAAATTCTTCCGGCAATTCCCATACTTATCTTCATTGCCACAGTTGCCGCAACATGGATGTTGAGTGGAGTTGTTCCTACTCTAATATGTTATGGATTAGAAATCATAAATCCTCAAATGTTCTTGCTCATAGCGTGTGGGGTATGTGCCATAATATCAGTTCTATCGGGTAGTTCATGGACTACGATTGCCACCATAGGCATTGCATTTCAAGGAATTGGTAATGTGATGGGATATAGCGATGGATGGATTGCTGGAGCAATCATCTCGGGCGCATACTTTGGCGACAAAGTATCTCCACTATCCGACACTACAGTCCTTGCATCCTCATCGTGCAAAGTGGACCTATTCACCCACATAAAATACCTTATGCTCACATCAATGCCAGCCATATTATTAGCGTTGGCAACATATGGCATTGTTGGCATTTTCTATAATCCGTCAGCGACCACCAATCCATCGGATATTCTACCAGCATTAAATTCTTCGTTCAATATCTCTCCCTGGATACTTATCATCCCTATCATAACTGGCATTCTCATTGCCATGCGAGTAAAAACATATATCACCCTTGCCATTAGCTCCCTATTAGGCCTTATAGGCATCTTCTTTTTCCAACCCCAAATTATCGCAGACCTTGGCTACACTTCATCATTGAGCGAAATAATAACAATGTGTGGCGACATATTATTTACCAAAACAGCCATCTCTACAGGTAACGAACTACTCGACTCGCTCGTTGGCACCGGTGGTGTTGCCGGTATGTTGCCAACAATCTACCTCGTGCTATGTGCAATGATATTTGGAGGCACATTGATCGGCACTGGCATGCTTGGGGCTATTACACAAACATTCACCAACAAGATACACTCTTTGCGTCAAACCGTGGGAGCTACCGTGGGGAGTGGATTGTTTCTCAACTGCTGTACTGGCGACCAATACCTTTCAATCCTTCTCGGTGGCAACCTGTTCCGCAACCTCTACAAGAAGAACGGACTTGAGCCACGACTATTGAGCCGTTCGCTCGAAGACTCAATCTCCGTCACATCGGTGCTCATCCCATGGAACTCTTGTGGTGTAACCCAATCGACAGTACTCGGAGTTGCCACCCTCACCTATCTCCCCTACTGCATCTTCAACATCGCCAGTCCTCTACTCTCACTCCTATTTGCCTGGACTGGTTGGAAAATAAAAAAATTAAAAAATTAGTCTTTTATTTATGAAATAATATTCATATATTTGCATTAACGAATCTAATTAAATTCACTTGCCTATGAACAAATAAAATTAATTGACTCTTTACTATAAATAGAAAAAGCGTTTTTGCAATATTCTTCCCTCTAAAAGTTTGGCGACTAAAAGACAACGAAGAACAAATGCAAGAATGCTCACGTGTATAGCGTGAGCTTCTTTGTTGTCTCGGTTGTCAAGGTAAAGCCAAACACCATAGAGGCGAGAAATCAAAGGAGTTCTCGCTTTTTCGTAAAGAGGTTACTCTTTTCAACGAAACTCCTATTGGAGATTATCGAAAAGCCTTAAAGTGAGTAGATATAACTTTATTACACATCTAAATTTAACTAACATGAAAAAATCATTATTACTACTTATCGTTGCAATTTTCACATTAACAACAGCATTCGAAGCAAACGCACAATGGACCGACCGAAACACATTCAATCTTAAAGGCCCGGTGAAAGCGGTGTATGATGAACGTGGCTTTACTGACGTTTTTTCTGAATTTGATTACGATGGAACATTAAGCGAATTAAATAATAACGATTGGGACGTTTCTCGCGATAAAAAAGGTCGGCTTATTAAATTCAGTATGATGGGGACCCAAGGATACTCTTTTACATATAACGCAAAAGGGCAACTAATTAAACTCCACATTTGGGCAGGTGCAGGTACTGATTTCACTCGCACCTTCACTTACAACACAAAAGGACAAATAATAAAACAAAATTGGGACGGAGAAATCACCACCTACACCTACCAAAAATTTGACTCTTATGGCAACTGGATTAAACGAACTGCTAAAACTGGGAGACAAAGCACTGTCGAAACCCGCACAATTACTTATTACGAATAATCAATATAATTAAACCATGAGATATTTATTTTATACATTGATATGTGCTGTTGCAATATTTGCCACTTTTTCATGTGGCAACAGCAAACAAGAGAAATTGAGACAACAACAAATTGAGGATTCTATCGCAAAGGCTAAAGCCGATTCTCTTGAAAAAATAAACAACCCCCATCCCGACCTAAAACTATTTGACCTTCGCGGCCCAGTAAAATCATGTAAAAAAGGCACTAAAGAAAACTATACAATCTTAAATTTTACAGAATTAGGAGAACTATCTCATGTAACAGGATGGAACAAAGGAAAATACAAAATCCATCGCAAGAATGGGAAAATTTCAAAAATAGCATATAACGAACATGATCTTATATCTGGGTGGTATGAGGTATTCACAACAGATAACATGGGACATATCAAACAAACCGAGGGTGCAGATCAAGATTGTAGTGATGAAAGCAAGTTCCAACGCAATGAAGATGGCTTAATCACAAAAAAAATAGTATGGTCAGGCTGTGGGGAAGACGACGATGATTATACTACTACCAACTACTCAAACTATCAGTTTGACAAATATGGCAATTGGATTAGACGAACCGCAAAAACCGAATACGGAACAAACATAGAGTCTCGCACAATAACTTATTACGAATAAAACTAAATGCAAATAATTATGAAAAAGCCATTATTACTACTCGTTGTCGCAATCTTCACATTGACAACAGCATTCGACGCCAACGCTTGGACCGACCGAAACACTTTCAATCTTAAAGGCCCGGTAAAGGAGGTATATAATGAATATTGCACAGAATTGTCTTTTGACAAAAACGGCAAATATATCAAAGCCGATTATGAGGAATCAATCTGTCGAGATAGGAAAAACAGAATTACTGACATTCATGATGAAGGGGGAATGGGCGGAAGGTCATACTTATACAACAGCAAAGGACAAGTAATAAAATTTATTGAAAGTGCCCCAAGCAGTCAAAATACATATAAATACACCTACAATTCCAAGGGATATATCGCAAAGGAACACTGCACCGGGAAATGGGATTCTTATACTACCACTTACACCTATCAAAAATTTGACTCTTACGGCAATTGGATTAAGCGCACTGCAAAAAACAAATATGGCACAAAAGTCGAAACTCGCACTATAACTTATTATTAATAAATTTAGGCATCATATTAACTCTTAATGGCATTTAATCGAAAAAAGCGTAACAATGTTACGCTTTTTTCGATTAATCTTATAAAACTCAAAACCAACTACTATACAAGTAATCAAGACATAGGAGATTAAATTTCTAATATTCTCGGTATAACAAAGTGTTATCAATAACCGCAATCATATCCGTTGGGACATCAAGCTCACCTGCAACTGTTGGCCACATTGAAACCGCATCACAAACATTATTAATTATATCATCAGCACGTTTAATATGCATAGATTCGGCCACTGCCTTTAAATCATCTCGGGTTATATTATCCCATTTATTGTTGACCGACATTTGATGACGAGAAGTCCACTCTCCCATTGGATTATACGCCCACGACACATCATAAGCAGGCGACAACCTCCATACACCTGTTTTATCCATCAAAAACGAAATATTTTTGGTGTGATCATCTTGATTACGAGCAATTACATTAAACACCATTCGTTTAAACATTTGCTCAGCTTGTCCATATGGCAATCGCAGACTACGCATCACTTGAAAAGCTTGTTCATAGGAATAAGCATGCAACATCTTATAGTCATAATGCGCCATTCCGCAGAGAGTCTGCATATGCACTTTTTCATTACATCCTATTCGGTCAAAACGTTTAGTCATAAAATGCGCCCTGCCATTCTCTTCAAGCAAACGACACTCACTCATTTCCAAACCTGCCATTAATGCAATTTTATAATAAGCATACTCAATCTTTCCATAATGCTGTGGGTCTCCCAAAGATGCATTTGTCACCCCGTCCAACTTTAATAGCCAATGATTAAACCCTACAGGCGCATCAACTTGACCTGAACGCACCTCTCCCGTCTTATCATTATAAGCAATTACGGCTTTCGCTCTTTGACCTCCTGCCGAAGTACTTACTCTAATAATATTAACAAGAGCCTCTTGTGCATTCGCTTTTAAATTAGTCTTTAAATCTGACTTTGTTGACAATACTTTAGAAGCAACCTCTACCAATGAACTGATTTCGATTGACGATGATTGTTCTAAAAAATCATCTTTAGCTGGCACAAACTCCAACGCTCCCATTGAGCGCTTCCCTTGATAACATAGACGTTCTACCGGATTGGCAAACGTGCGTCCCATAGATACCAACCATCTATCCAACATTGCTTTCCCATACGCATCAGGCAGAGCATCGGCTAACAAACCCGGCAACCCCATAAATGTATCTTTTGACAGTTCGCCAAATGAATATGGTTTATTTCCATTAGTTGGCATAAGCAACGGAGACAATTCCCAACCATTTTTATAGAATGAAGGCTCATATTCAAACGTTGCTAATCTCGTATGCTCATTCCATAACACCGCACCGGCATACTCTCCCCAAATATATACTTTTGCTAAATTTACCATTCAATCTCATATTTATCATTATTACTTTTAGACGTAGAAGCGCGTTTGCGTGTCTTGCGTTTCTCCAACTGATTTGCATATGCTATCGGACTTATTTCAGGTTCTTTCAAGAACTCCGACAGCATATGCAACGAATTCAGAGCCCTTAATAATGGAATTAGCGTCTTTAGAGACACACTTTCACCTTGTTCTATTGCCGCAATACTGCTTAATGAAACGCCCGACAATTTTGCAAGTTCCTTTTGACTAATATTTCGGTCTAATCTTTGCCTCCTTATCGCCTGCCCCATTTTTGATAGAATCATTTTATCTGTAAAGGCATATATATCCATAATCATCGTTTTTACAGTTATTACACCGCAAATATAGCAATAATCATTGTAAATCCAATGATTGTTATGAAAAAATTTACTTATACACTACTTAAGCCACCACCCATCAAACATACTCCTACCTACAAATCTAATCATTTAAAGAACTGCAACTTTGCACTAATTCTAATTTATTTTATATTTTTAACTAAAACGGGGGGGTGAGTATTGCCTCTTAGGCAATTAAGGGTTACATTTGCATCATCATTAACCCTTAAATAAATATAAACATGAAAAAATCATTATTACTACTCGTTGTCGCAATCTTCACATTAACAACAGCATTCGACGCAAACGCACAATGGACCGACCGCAATACATTCGGCCTTAAAGGCCCGGTAAAAGCTGTATATGATAAAAATTATACCATCTCAAATCTTTATTTCGAAGAAGATGGCACATATATTCATATCGAGGACGAGTTTGTATCTCCAGGAGTTTTTAGAGATGATCTATGTAGGATAATTGGCATTGGTTACGAATATGCAGATGGATATTATTTTGACTATAATCCATCAGGGCAAGTTTACAAAATGTCTCGGATTGCTGGCACTTCTTTCAACAATATATACAAATACTTTTATGACAATAGGGGCTTAATTATTAAACAAATTTTAATAGAAATTTATCAACACATCGGTGGCTCATGCGATGAAGATAAAACCATCACTACCTATACCTATCAAAAATTTGACAAATATGGCAATTGGACTAAGCGCACTGCCAAAACCGGAAGAAAAAGCAGAGTCGAAACCCGCACTATTACTTATTATGAATAACCATCAATAACCCGAAGCGGCACCCTGCAAAGAGTGTCGCTTTTCTTTGAATAACACTGCTTTTATCTTGATATTAATGCCACATTGCCGTATAAAAAACATTGAGATATTAAATTTCAGCGCATATCTGCGAAAATCGGCGTGAGAATTTCAGGAAAAATTTATAATTTTGTGGTATAATAATAAAACTTTAATACCATGAATAGACGAGATATGCTTAAAGTTGCAGGCACAGCCATTGCCGGCGCCACTTTATTAGGTGCCGAGGCTTTTGCCAACGAGCCTACATCAAAACCAAACAAAACAAAAAAAGCATTAATAATAGGAGCTCACCCCGATGACCCTGAAACCGGTTGTGGAGGCACAATACTTATGTTACGCAAGGCCGGTTGGGACGTGGTGTCGGTATATATGACCAAAGGAGAAGGAGGCATCGTGGGAAAATCACACGATGAAGCTGCCGCAATTCGCTCTCAAGAGGCTCGCGAAGCCTGCAAAGTTCTTGATTGTCGTCCAGTTCTCATGACTCAGATAGATGGTAATTCCGAAGTCAACAAAGAACGTTATGCTGAAATGATGGATCTTATCGCGGCAGAAAAGCCCGATATTGTATTTACTCACTGGCCTCTCGACTCTCATCCCGACCATCGCGTGTGTTCAATCCTTGTCTATAATGCATGGCGACGTCTTGATTATAGCTTTGAGCTATATTACTTCGAGGTGATGAGTGGCACTCAAACAACATATTTCCACCCCACCGACTATGTAAATATCTCAACAGTTGCCGAGCAGAAACGCCAAGCATGCCTATGCCACAAAAGTCAAGACATGGCACCCCTTTATGACAATTGGCACATTCCAATGGAGAAATTCCGTGGCATAGAATTCCGTTGCGACCGTGCCGAGGCTTTTATTCACCTTCGCCGCGACTCAAGCGATATCTCAATTTAAAGAATCTCCTCACTTAACAATTCGCAATATGAATCGACGTGATATGTTGAAAGTTGCTGGAACTGCCATTGCTGGCGCAACTTTATTAGGAGCAGAAGCATTTGCCAACGAACCCACTTCAAAACCCATAGGTAAGAAAAAAGCGTTAATCATTGGTGCACACCCCGATGACCCCGAACTTTGTTGCGGAGGGACTATGATAAGACTCAAGCAAGCCGGTTGGGATGTGGTATCGGTATATATGACCAAAGGCGAAGCAGGAATTAAAGGCAAAACTCATGAAGAAGCTGTAGCCATTCGCACTAAAGAAGCCACCAACGCATGCAACATCCTTGGCGTGCGCCCCATTTTTATGACTCAAATCGATGGCAACTCCGAAGTCAACAAAGAACGATATGCCGAAATGCTTGACCTTATTGCAGCCGAAAAGCCCGATATTGTATTCACCCATTGGCCACTCGACTCTCATGCCGACCACCGCGTGTGTGCAATTCTCGTATACAACGCTTGGCGCCGTCTCGACTATAGTTTTGAGTTATACTATGCCGAAGGGATGAACGGCACCCAGACAGCATATTTCCACCCGACCGACTATGTCGATATTTCGTCGGTAGCCGAACAAAAACGCAAAGCATGTAACTGCCACACAAGTCAAGATATGGAACCATTATATCAAAAATGGCACGACCCCATCGAAAAATTCCGCGGCATAGAATTTCGTTGCGACCGCGCCGAAGCATTTATCCACCTCCGCCGCGACACAAGCGATATCACAATTTAAAATAATATACACATATATACTCAACAAAATAAGCCACTCTGCACAAACACAGAGTGGCTTATTGTATTATTACCTAAGACCTATTTTATTACCTTGACTAATTAAAATGTGAGAACTATATTGTTTTCTTCGGCAATGCGACGCATATTTAAAATAGCATAACGCATGCGACCGAGAGCAGTGTTAATGCTCACATTTGTTGCATCGGCAATTTCTTTAAAACTCATATTTCGATAATAACGCATCACAAGCACTTCGCGTTGGCTTTCGGGGAGAGCATCAACAATGCGCTTCACATCACGATGAATTTGCTCTACAACCATTTCATCTTCAATATTATCTTCACAAAGGTCTTTGCGATTCAAGAGATTTGTTTCATCCTCATCGGTCGAAACAGTATTTTCTGACTTCTCTTGGCGATAATAATCTATTATGAGATTGTGTGCTATGCGCGTAATCCATGCCGAAAACTTTCCATTTTCGGAGTAACGACCTTGCTTAATAGTCATAATAGCCTTAACAAAGGTCTCCTGAAAAATATCTTCAGCAAGATCTCTATTTTTAACTATATGTAATATATATGAGAAAACGCGTGATTGATGACGAGTGAGGAGTGCATCAAACGCTTCATTTCTACCTTGGGCATACTGCGCCACCAATTGATCATCGGTGAGCTTTTTTAAAGTTTGCATTACTAATCTATTTTTAAAGTTTTAGAGTAGTGTTGTACTATAGGCAGAAATGTTTTAGAGGTTAGAAATTACAATTTTATTGGTTTACTGAGTGCAAAACTAACAAACCGAAATGAATTGTACAAACATTTTAGCCTCTTTTTTAGATTTATTCACATTTCCCACACAATAAAAGCACATTTTATCAGTAGCAAACCCTATTATTTCTCAACATTTTACACCTCAACACTCCTAAATTAAAATATTTCAAAAAAAATTAGATTTTTAAATAATAAAAACACATTGCCATGCGTTTACATAATGTATTAATCAAATAACGCATTTTTGCCTATGAAGAAAACCTCTACTCAATCAACGGCAACAATGAACGCAAAACCAGAGGAAACAAAAAGCTTCGCACCTCGTAAATCAACAATTGATTTCATCAAACAATTTGCAAGAAGCTATAGTTACAACAGCAAGTTACACCCCTCTTTAGGCGGATTCATTGCCAACTAAAAAAATTAATAGCGACGTTTCTTAACCGAAGTCGCTATTTTTTTCTGCAAAAACATGAATTGGCAAGCGCATTCTATTGCATAAATGAAAAATTATCAGTATCTTTGCACCCGTTTTAACAACCAATTTTAATAAATTAATTTTATGAATCATTACGAAACCGTTTTCATTTTAACTCCCGTTTTGTCTGATGTTCAGATGAAGGAAGCGGTAGAAAAATTCACTAAAGTGTTGGCCGACAATGGCGCAACTATCGTGAATGAAGAAAATTGGGGCTTGCGCAAGCTCGCTTATCCAATTCAAAAAAAATCTACCGGATTTTACACATTAGTTGAATTTGATGCTGAACCAAAAGCCATCAAAAAGCTCGAAACCGCATATCGTCGCGATGAGCGCGTGCTCCGTTTCTTGACATTCCGTCTTGACAAGTATGCCGCTGAATATGCTGCAAAACGTCGCAGCTTGAAAGCATCTAAAGCTAACGCACCTAAAGAAGTAAAGGAGGACTAAATTATGGCACAACAATCAGAAATTCGCTATCTCACTCCACTATCAGTGGATGTTAAGAAGAAAAAATATTGCCGTTTTAAAAGAAGCGGTATTAAGTATGTAGATTACAAAGATCCCGAATTCCTCAAGAAGTTCCTCAACGAGCAAGGTAAAATCCTTCCTCGTCGTATCACTGGTACTTCTCTCAAGTTCCAACGTCGCGTAGCTCAAGCTGTTAAGCGTGCTCGCCACTTGGCTCTTCTCCCATATGTAACTGACTTGATGAAATAATTTTAAAAGCTAAGGAATTATGAAGATTATTCTTAAAGAAGACATTACCAATCTTGGTTATAAAGATGATGTTGTAGAAGTAAAAAGCGGCTATGGTCGTAACTACCTCATCCCCCAAGGCAAAGCTGTAATTGCTACTCCTTCAGCTCTTAAAGTTCTTGCCGAAAATCAACGTCAACGCGCACACAAGCTTGCTAAAATCAAAGCTGATGCTGAAGCTCTTGCCGCTTCATTGGAAGGCGTAACATTCACTATTGCTACTAAAGTTAGCGCTACTGGCACTATCTTCGGTTCGGTGAACGCTATCCAAGTTGCTGAAGCTCTTGAAAAACTCGGTCACAACATCGATCGCAAGCTCATCGTGATTAAAGACACTATCAAAGAAGTGGGTAACTACACTGCTACTCTCAACCTCCACAAAGAAGTTTCAGTTGAAATCCCATTTGAAGTTGTAGCTGAATAATAAAACATTCATTATACTTCTCTCGACACCTCAGCCCACAGGGTTGAGGTGTCTTTTTTTATTTTAACACACCCTTCATTATTTTTATAAATAAAATTTGTATCTTCGTGGCAAATATAACTTTACCATGGAAGAATACGCATTGGCCGAATACATTAATTTCACATTATTCTATTGGATAATTGCTTCAATATACGCAATTACCATATTAAGCATCATTGTGGTTATTCTTTCGGAAAATCGCAATCCAGTAAAATCATTGGCATGGGTAACAATACTCCTACTACTCCCAGCCGTAGGACTAATATTATACGTATTCTTTGGGCGAAATATCAAAAACACCCATCGCATATCTCGACGCAATCGCCGCCGTCTAAAGCGCTTAAGTCGCACAACAAGTTTCAATCTCACCGACACATCGTTTGAATCATTAAGTCCCGAGAGCGCCCAACTCATCAAGCTCACCAATACTCTTAAAGGCTCACGATACTTCTCAAACAATAGCATTAAAATATACACCGATGGCACTTCAAAATTTGAAGATTTCAAACTCGACATTATAAATGCCCGAAAATACATCAACATTCAATATTACATCTTTGAAGATGACGCATTAGGCACTGAAATTAAGAACCTTTTAATAAAAAAAGCCACCGAAGGAGTAAATATTAGGATTATATATGACCATGTAGGCTCTTTCAAAACTAAAAAAAGTTTCTTCAAGGAAATGGCCAATGCCGGCATAAAAGCCCATCCTTTTTTCAAAGTATCATTCCCTCCATTTGCCACACGCATCAACTGGCGCAATCACCGCAAAATATGCATCATAGATGGCTCTATTGGGTATATGGGCGGCATGAATATTGCCGATAGATATATCAATGGAGGCAAATTTGACTATTGGCGCGACACTCATATACGAATTACCGGTCCAATTATAGCATCCCTACAATATTCCTTTAATATCGATTGGAATGTTATGGGACAAGAAATCATTAACGAACCCTTCAACGAAACCCTCCCTATTTCAGCCTCAAGCAACATAGGCATGCAATTACTCACCAGCGGCCCCACCAGCCAATGGAGTAGCATTGCATTAGTTTTTCTCAAAGCCATTTCTAACGCAAAACGAAGCATACTAATTCAAACACCCTATTTTCTTCCCACCGAAAGCCTACTTAAAGCGCTACAAGCTGCCGCATTAGCAGGAATAAAAGTGCGCATTATGATTCCACGCAAAAGCGACTCCGACATTCTTAGATATGCTTCATTCTCATACATAGAAGAGTGCCTTAAAAGCGGCATTAAATTCTATCTATACGAAAAGGGCATGCTTCATAGTAAAACTATTATCGTTGATAACGAACTTTCTTCCATAGGATCAACAAACTTTGATTTCAGAAGTTTTGAACACAACTTTGAAAGCAACATTTTCATATATTCGCGTGAGGTTAATACTCAAATGAAGAAAATCTTTGACGAAGACCTCACACACTGTACTCCTATAGATATAAAAAACTGGAAGAAAAGACCTTTCATTCAAAAAGCGGCCGAATCAGTCACACGCCTATTGAGCCCTATTTTGTAATTTAAAATCCAAAATCACAACTTTCGGTGTTTTTTATGCAATTTTTAATCAGCAAAAAGGTGCTGATTTGAAAAAAAAATACTACATTTGTAAAAATTTGGATTTGAATGGCCGAAAATCTCAAGCAAACACTTGAACGACTACGAGGTAAAGCTGATATCTTAACTCAACGCTACCAACGATTGCTTCAAGAAAAGCAAGAGGCTGATTTATGTATTAAAGAGCTAACTTCTTTAAACAAAAGCCAGCAAGAAGAAATAAATAGGCTCAAACAAGAGGTTGAATACCTCAAAGTTGTGACAACGCTTAACCCCGACAGAGAAACTGTTGAAAAAAGCCGAGCATTCTTATCTGGTTTAGTGCGGGAAATTGATAAATGCATCGTCGAATTAAACCAATGATGCTATTATGGATGATAAAAAACAAATAGATGTTTGTATAGCCGATTGTGCTCCTATCCCCATCCTCGTAACTAAAGAGGAAGAGCCTATTGTCTATAAAGCCCAAGATAACGTGACACACCTATGGAAAGTGTGGAAAAGCCGTTATAGCAAAGAGAAATCGCCTATTGAAATCATGGCAATGGTTGCGTTTCAATTTGCTCGCTTTTACTACTCTAAAGAAGCGCTTGAGGCCGAAACAAACGATTTTTTAAGTGAATTTGAGGCTACACTCGATTCATTTCTAAATAAAATTGAGTAATTTTATCAACGATATAATTACCTACTATTTAGCACTTACCATCCATTTATTAAAAAAGAATAACCGCACTCTGGAATTGCGCAAAACGCAATTTTTGAGTGCTTTTTATATTAACTAATTTAAAACAACATCTAAAAAAATGGATATTATAACTTATCTAATCATTGGAGTAGTTGCTCTTGTAATAGGCATTGTGAGCACTATGATTATCCAAAAATCACTCGCCAAAAGTCGAGCTAAATCGATTATTGATGAGGCTAATGCCGAAGCCGAAAATATCAAGAAAACTAAAATCCTCGAAGCTCGCGAAGAAGAATTAAAAATTAAAGCCGAAGCCGAAAAACAAGCCAATAATCGCATGGCGAAAATTCAACAAACCGAGGCTAAAATGAAACAACGCGAGCTACAACTCAACCAACAACAAAGCGAAAATCAACGCCAACGCAATGATATTGAAGCTACTAAAGCCAATCTTGAAGCTCAATTCAATATCGTTGAATCTAAAAAAGAAGAGCTCGATAAGCTAAAACGCACTGCTCAAGAAGAACTTGAGCACATTTCGGGTCTTTCTTCGGAAGAAGCTAAAGAAAAACTCATTGAATCGCTCAAAGATGAGGCAAAAACTGCTGCAGCATCATACATCAACGACATCATGGATGAAGCAAAGATGACTGCCAATAAAGAGGCTAAACGCATCGTAGTGCAATCTATTCAACGAGTTGCTACCGAAACCGCTATTGAAAACTCTGTAACAGTGTTCCACATCGACTCTGATGAAATCAAAGGTCGCATCATTGGTCGTGAAGGCCGCAACATTCGCGCTCTCGAAGCTGCTACTGGCATTGAAATCATCGTTGATGACACCCCCGAAGCAATCGTTCTTTCGGGCTTTGACCCAGTTCGTCGAGAAACTGCACGTCTTGCACTACATCAGCTCGTTGCCGACGGTCGCATTCACCCTGCTCGCATTGAAGAAGTGGTGGCTAAAGTGC
This sequence comes from Muribaculaceae bacterium, assembly GCA_045637505.1. Taxonomy (GTDB): domain Bacteria; phylum Bacteroidota; class Bacteroidia; order Bacteroidales; family Muribaculaceae; genus RGIG4079. The sequence continues at coordinate 74,572 of JAZTZO010000051.1, forward strand.
GCAAACAACTTGAAGAAGAAATCATTGAAACAGGTAAACGCACTGCAATCGACTTGGGTATCCATGGTTTACACCCCGACTTGATTCGTCTTGTAGGTAAAATGAAATATCGCTCAAGTTACGGCCAAAATCTTTTGCAACACGCTCGCGAAACAGCCAACTTGTGTGCAATTATGGCATCGGAACTTGGTCTTAATCCTAAAAAGGCTCGCCGTGCCGGTCTGCTTCACGATATAGGCAAAGTGCCCGATGAAGATCCCGAATTACCACACGCAATTTTGGGTATGAAACTTGCTGAAAAGTATAAAGAAAAACCCGAAATTTGCAATGCGATAGGTGCTCACCACGATGAAATTGAGCAAACAACCCTTCTTGCTCCAATCGTACAAGTTTGTGACGCTATTTCTGGTGCTCGCCCTGGTGCTCGCCGTGAAATCGTTGAAGCATATATCAAGCGTCTCAACGACCTTGAACAACTTGCACTCTCTTACCCTGGTGTAATCAAGACTTATGCAATTCAAGCTGGTCGCGAACTTCGCGTAATTGTAGGTGCCGATAAGATTGATGACGTAGAAACTGAAAAACTTTCGGCCGAAATTGCTAAACGCATTCAAGACGAGTTGGTATATCCCGGACAAGTTAAGATTACAGTTATTCGCGAAACTCGCGCAGTAAGTTTCGCTAAATAATAAAGGCTAACTAACTATGGCAACCGACATTAAGAACGAAAATAATGCCTCAGCTGCCGCCGAAGAGAGCAAAATAATTGAGCCGAAACAATGTCCCCGCGGGAAACTTCATTGCCACAACTGGCTTGATGATATACCTGGAGGCCTTGCCGACTTTGATATTGTAGAGGTGCAATTCAAAAATACTCGTAAAGGGTTTTACAAGAATAGCACTAATATACCTCTCGAAATTGGCGACATGGTGGCCGTTGAAGCTAGTCCCGGTCATGACATCGGACAAGTATCACTTATCGGTGAACTTGTAAAGCTTCAAATGAAAAAAGCCAACATAAAACCCGATACTGAAATAAAACGCGTTTTCCGTAAAGCCAAACCCAGCGACCTCGAAAAATATGAGGAAGCAAAAGCGAAAGAAAACGACACGATGATACGCTCTCGCAAAATTGCCGAGGCTCTCAATCTCGACATGAAAATTGGCGATGTTGAGTACCAAGGCGATGGCAACAAAGCGATATTCTATTATATTGCCGATGAACGCGTTGATTTCCGTCAGCTCATCAAGGATCTCGCCGAGGTGTTTAGAGTGAGAATTGAGATGAAGCAAATAGGTGCTCGACAAGAAGCTGGACGCATAGGTGGCATAGGTCCTTGTGGTAGAGCTCTATGTTGTTCAAGTTGGATGACTAACTTTGTTTCAGTCGCAACAAGTGCAGCACGCTACCAAGACATTTCTATGAATCCTCAAAAACTTGCCGGACAATGTGCTAAACTAAAATGTTGTCTTAACTTTGAGGTTGACACATATGCCGAAGCCGTGAAGCGTATGCCTGCCAAAGACATCAAACTTGAAACGGCCGATGCTACATACTTCCACTTCAAGAGCGATGTATTCAAACGCGAAATCACATATTCTACCGATAAGTCAATTCCTGCCAATTTGGTTACTATTGATGTTCAGCGAGCATTTGAGATTATTGCAATGAATAAAAATGGAGAAAAACCATTGAAATTGCAACGCGATGGCGAAGAAAAGCAAAACGAACAACCAAAAGAATTTGGCGACATTGTTGGACAAGATAGTCTCACACGTTTTGACAACAAAAAGAAGAAAAAACGCAAAGGAGGCAACAAGAACAATAATGACCAACATTCGAGCAACAATGCTCAACCAAATGGCCAAGATGATTCTCGTCGCAACCGCCACAACAACGACTTCCGCCGCAAAAACAACCGCAATAGAAACGGAGAACGCAAAGAAAGGAACAATGATGAAAAACCCAATAATTAGGTTTTGTTTCATATCAATTATATTATTGTGCTTGGGTGCTTGTGGCCCCGGGCACAATGATTATAGCTACTTCCACAACATTCACCCCGATGGTTGGGAATATGGCGACACCCTTTCGTTTCTACCCGAAACTCAAGATTCGATTGTAACAGGCGAACTTAATATTGTACTTCGCCATTCCAATGCATATGCCTATAGCAACCTATGGCTTGAAATACGCCACTTTAATGGCGTGGGCACTCGCATTGACACTGTAAATATTGAAATGGCCGATGTGTATGGTCGCTGGCATGGAAACGGGTTAGGATCAAGTTTTCAATACCAACTACCAGTATCTCACAACATCACATTATATAAAGGGAAACCTTTCAAAATATCGCATATAATGAGAGTTGACAAACTTGAAGCAATCGAGCAAGTTGGTCTTATTTTCACCGAAAAACAAAAATGACAAGCACATTTGACAGCATAATCTTTGACATGGATGGCACCTTATGGGACGCCGTTGACTCTTATTGCACGATATGGAATATGACTTTTGAGCAAATGGGGAAATCTCAAATTGTGTCAAGAGAAGAGCTTCTCAAGTGCATGGGAATGCCCATTGATGAAATATTTCATAGTATCGTGAAAGTTGATGTTGACGAGCAAGAATTTCTTAAATTGCTCGACTTTAACGAACAACAGATGATGCCTATACTTGGTGGCAAACTCTATAATGGTGTTTATGAGGGCATAAAATTATTGTCAGCAAAGTATAAACTATATATGGTTAGCAACTGTGGTGCCGACGGGCTTAAAAACTTCCTCAAGTTTACTCATATGGAACCATTTTTTAGTGGCACTCTCACCTATGGCGAAACTTTATTACCTAAAGCCGATAATATTAAATTACTCATTGATAACAATAATTTAAGCAATGCAGTATATGTTGGGGATACTCAAGGCGATTGCAATGCTGCTCACAAGGCCGGCATTCCCATGATTTTTGCAAAATATGGATTTGGCAAATGTGAAGATGCCGAGTTTAGCATTGAGTCATTCCCCGAGTTACTTGACTTGCTTTTTAAGAAATTATACATATAATTCTAAATTATGGAACAACTGCTACAAATACCTGTCCATGAAGCTACTTTGCGTATAAGCAAAATCCAATCTCTTATGAAAAATGAGGGGATTGATGCGATATTGATTAGCGACAATGCTAACAAATTTTACACTTCGGGACGAGTGTATAACGGCTACACATATATCCCCACCCAAGGCAATGCTATCTACTTTGTTCGTCGACCTGTTGAGTTAGAGGGCGAAGGATTGGAATACATTAGAAAGCCCGAAAACATTGCCGAAATATTAATCCAAAAAGGGCTTCCTATGCCTTCATCATTAGGTTTAGAACTTGACCTTGCGCCCTACTCTTCGGTGCAACGCATTGCTAAAATATTCCCCAATGCAAAGATATGTAACGCATCGGGTATCATGCGACAAGCGCGAGCTATAAAAACTGACTATGAAATTGAGCTTATAAAAACTTCTGGGGCAAAACATACTGAAACATATAGTCAAATTCCCAATATATATCACCCAAATATGACCGACCTTGAGTTTCAGGTCGAAATCGAACGCATATCTCGCCTTGAAGGTTGTTTAGGGCAGTTTCGCATTAGCGGCAACTCAATGGAGATATACATGGGAAATGTAATATGTGGTGAAAATGCCGATGCACCATCGCCATACGATTTTGCTATGGGAGGTGCAGGGATACACCCATCATTACCAGTAGGTTGCAATGGCACAACTATTACTCACGGCATGGCTATTATGGTCGATGTAAATGGCAACTATACCGGTTACACAACCGATATGTCGCGAGTGTTCTCGGTGGGAGCGCTTGATGAACTCTCAATAAAAGCGCACCAATGTTCACGCCGCATTTGCCAAGAGCTCTCTGCGATGGGAAAACCTGGCGTAGAAGCAAAATCATTATACGAAAAAGCTATTGAAATTGTTACTGAAGAAAGTCTTGAGCACCTATTCATGGGACATCGACAAAAAGCCGGTTTTATAGGGCACGGCGTAGGGATTGAAATCAACGAAACGCCAGTTATAGCACCTCGTAGCCGCGACATTCTTTCGGTGGGCAATGTTATCGCTCTTGAGCCTAAATTTGTCATTCCCGGCATAGGCGCAGTGGGCATTGAAAATACATATATCGTAACCGAAAACGGCATGGAATGCGTAACACTTGCACCCGAAGAAATCATATCACTTCATTAATTCAACTCAATGCATCCTATAGCTACAAAAATCGATAAACCTATATTTCATTTAGTTGGGGAAGTTGCCGACAGTCTCAACCGCGAGTGCTATACCGTGGGAGGATATGTGCGCGACCTCTTTCTCAATCGCACATCTAAAGATATTGACTTTGTAACCGTGGGGAGTGGCATTGAAGTTGCTCAAGGAACTGCCAAAGCGCTTGGCAAAAGAGCACGACTTAATGTGTTCCAAAATTTCGGGACTGCACAAGTCAAATGTCGCGACATGGAATTGGAATTCGTAGGAGCTCGTCGTGAATCATATCGTCGCGATTCACGCAAACCCATCGTTGAAGATGGCACACTTGAAGACGACATTTCTCGTCGCGATTTCACCATTAATGCAATGGCACTATGTGTTAATGCCCATAGATTTGGCGAACTCATTGATTTCTATGATGGCGTAGGTGACCTCGAACGCAAACTCATTCGCACTCCACTCGACCCCGACATAACATTCAGCGACGACCCTTTGCGCATGATGCGTGCAATACGCTTTGCAACTCAACTCAACTTCACAATATTCAACGATACCCTCGATGCCATAACTCGCAATGCCGAGCGCATAACTATCATTTCAAAGGAGCGCGTTGCCGATGAGTTAATGAAAATAATGGCATCTCCTCGCCCATCAATAGGCTGGATTTTGCTCAAGAAAACTGGTCTTCTTAAACTCATATTCCCACAACTTTCAGCAATGGCTGGTGTTGAGGTGGTAAATGGTCGTGGACATAAAGACAACTTTTTCCACACGATGGAAGTACTCGACAAAGTTGCTCAAAAAAGCGACAATGTGTGGCTACGCTGGGGAGCACTCATGCACGATATAGGCAAACCTCGCACTAAACAATGGGACGACAAAATAGGATGGACATTCCACAACCACAATTTCATAGGAGCAAAAATGATTCCACGCATATTTCGCGACATGAAACTGCCCCTCAATGAAAAGATGAAATATGTTCAAAAATTGGTTGAACTACACATGCGCCCTATTGCATTGGTCGAAGATATCGTCACCGACTCGGCTGTGCGCAGATTGATTTTTGATGCAGGAGATGACATTGAGGACTTGATGACCCTTTGTGAAGCCGATATTACATCAAAGAACGAAGAAAAAGTAAAACGATTCCTTGACAACTTCATTCTTGTGCGCAAAAAAATGAAAGAACTTGAGGAGCGTGACCGCATTCGCAATTTCCAACCACCAGTTGATGGTGAAGAGATTATGAAGTTGTTCAATCTACCCCCATGCCGTGAAGTTGGCGATTTGAAAACAAAAATCAAAGATGCTATTCTCGACGGCATCATCCCCAACGAACGCGAAGCCGCCTACAACTACATGCTCTCATGCGCCAAAGAGATGGGATTAACTCCTAATTAATAAAATCATTTTTCACATATCACTCAAATAACCTTAAATAAACATTTAAGGTTATTTGTTTTTTGTTTTTTTGTTTTCATGATTTTTTATTTGGCAATAAACAGAATTGTTTGTAAATTTGATTTTTATATTAAATTACGAAGAATTATATGAAACGCATATATATTTTTATATTTACTATAATATTTTCGATTTGCACTAATGCCACATCTCTCGATGAGGCAAAGGCTTTTTATAACAACAAAGAATATAGCAAAGCATTACCCTCTTTTAAAGAGTTACTATCAAAATCGCCCAAAGATGCTTCTTTAAACAACTGGGTAGGTATGTGTCTATACAATCTTGATAGCATCAGCGAGGCTATTCCTTTCTTACAATTTGCCGAAACCAAATCGATAACTGAATCATCACGCTATTTGGCAACAATTGCATATGAGCAATATCGCTTTGATGATGCCGAAAACCACATCGCTAAATACACAAAGGCGCTAACTAAAGCCAAAAAAGAACTCCCTCGCGATATTGAGACACTTTCAACTCGCATAATAAACGCTCGCAATATGCTTGACCGCGTTGAACATATCCAAATCATTGATAGCATAAATGTGGACCGTGATGCATTCTTTAAACATTACAAACTTTCATCAAGTTGTGGCTCACTCAACCCTATTTCAATACTCCCACAAACATTTGCCTCACCTCAAGTTGAAATTCATCCCGAGTCATTACCTCTTGAAAACATTAAATCTCTCACAAATGCAGTTGTATTTCAACCCGAGAGCAAAACTCAAATGCTATGGTCGATGGAGGACAATCTTGGAGTTGAAACATTAGTCATGTCTTCAATTTTATCAGATGGGACATGGGAACTTCCTCAATTACTCAATGAAAATTTGTGTAACGGAAATTCAAGTTATCCCTACATAATGCCCGATGGTATTACTCTTTACTATGCCAACGATGGGGAAAATTCGATAGGTGGATACGACATATTTGTATCTCGAAAAGATGAAGACGGCTTTTTGCAACCTCAAAATATGGGCATGCCCTATAATTCTCCTTATAACGACTATATGCTCGTAATCGATGAAATAACTGGTATAGGTTGGTGGGCAACAGATCGCAACAACATTGACGGAAAAGTAACTATTTATATGTTCATTCCCAACGAAAGTCGCGTCAATTACCCCTCTGATAATGCTAACATCGTTAACTTGGCCAAAATAAACTCGATAAAAGACTCCTGGGTTGAGAATGCCAATTATGAAGAATACCTCAATCGATTGTCAAAAACAGGCACAGCCGAATCTACCAAAACCGAAAAATCTTTCTATTTATCTCTACCTAATGGCAACATTTACACATCGATAAATGATTTTAAAAACCATGAGGCAGCCGAAGCGATGAAAGAATATCTTAATGCGCTCAATAAATTTCAAACCGCCGAGAACAAGTTGGCAACCCTACGCACCAACTATTCTAAAGGGAACAAAAATATTTCAAACGAAATTATTGAATTAGAAAACGATATTTTATCACAACGCAATAACCTCATAAACTTGAGAAACACCGTGATAAAACTCGAATGTAACTAAAAAGCATATAATAACCACTAAATACTTAAATTATGGAATTAACATCATTAACATTAGCAATTATTATTGGCGCAGCGTTTGTTGTGCTATGCATCTTCTTTTATTATGTGCCATTTTTCCTATGGATTTCGGCACGAGTGAGTGGAGTACGCATCTCATTGATTCAATTATTCTTGATGAGAATACGTCAAGTCCCTGCTAATATCATTGTTCGCGCAATGATTGAAGCCCACAAGGCTGGCTTGCAAGACATTACTCGCGACGATCTTGAAGCTCACTTCCTCGCAGGAGGTAATGTTGAAATGGTTGTACATGCACTCGTTTCGGCATCTAAAGCCAATATTGACCTCGGTTTCAAAATGGCAACTGCTATCGACCTCGCTGGTCGCGACGTGTTCCAAGCCGTACAAATGTCGGTTAACCCCAAAGTAATCGACACTCCACCAGTAACCGCTGTTGCTAAAGATGGTATTCAGCTCATAGCCAAAGCTCGTGTGACAGTGCGTGCCAATATTCGCCAACTCGTGGGTGGTGCTGGTGAAGACACCGTCCTTGCCCGTGTAGGCGAAGGTATCGTGTCATCTATCGGTTCTTCTTTAAGCCACAAAGAAGTGCTTGAAAACCCCGATTCTATCTCTAAAGTTGTATTGCGCAAAGGTCTTGACTCAGGTACTGCCTTTGAAATTCTATCTATCGACATTGCCGATATCGACATAGGCAAAAACATTGGTGCAGCTCTACAAATCGACCAAGCTCAAGCCGACAAAAACATTGCTCAAGCCAAAGCCGAAGAGCGTCGCGCAATGGCTATAGCACTCGAACAAGAAATGAAAGCTAAAGCTCAAGAAGCTCGTGCTCATGTTATTGAAGCCGAAGCCGAACTTCCTCGCGCTATGGCCGAAGCATTTATCAATGGCAACCTCGGCATCATGGACTATTACCGCATGAAAAATATGGAGGCCGACACTACTATGCGTGAAACCATAGCTCGTCCAACAGCACAATCAAACAAATAAAAAGCACAAAGTCCCTCTATAGCTGCATTCAATAGAGGGACTATTTTTTAACCATAATCTTTAAGAAAATGACTTCGTTTTTAATAGCTCTTGCAGTTTTAATTGGTGGGTATTTTATCTATGGTGCAATTGTTGAAAAGATTTTTGGCACCGACCCCACTCGCAAAACTCCAGCTTATACAATGCGTGATGATGTAGATTATATGCCATTACCCACATGGAAAGTGTTCCTAATTCAATTCCTCAACATTGCCGGTTTAGGACCCATTTTTGGTGCTATTATGGGAGTAATGTTTGGGCCAGCTGCATTTATATGGATTGTAGTAGGAACAATTTTTGCAGGAGCTGTTCACGATTTCATTTCTGGAGCAATTTCTCTTCGCGCTCGTGGCATGTCATTGCCCGAAATCGTTGGCAATGAACTTGGCACTGGAATTAAACAAGTGATGCGAGTATTTTCACTTATGTTGATGATTCTTGTTGGAGCCGTATTTGTTAGCCAACCAGCCGATCTCATTGCAGGCATGACTCCCGAGTCGCTCGATCGCATCTTCTGGGTAGTAGTCATTTTTGTTTACTACATGCTTGCCACTGTGCTACCTATCGACAAACTTATTGGCAACTTGTATCCCGTCTTTGGTTTCGCTCTATTATTTATGGCTTTAGGCATTTTAGGTGTTCTGATATGGGGAGATGTCACTCTCAACCTCGACTTCTCTCAAGGACTTGAAAGCCAACATCCCAAGAATTTACCCATATTCCCAATGATGTTTGTATCAATAGCATGTGGCGCAATTTCGGGATTTCATGCTACACAATCGCCCATGATGGCTCGTTGCCTTAAAAATGAAAAATTGGCTCGTCCCATTTTCTATGGAGCAATGGTTGCCGAAGGTGTTGTTGCATTGATTTGGGCTGCAGCTGCAATAGCATTTACCAGTGGCTATGACCAATTGGCAACATACATGGCCGAGCACAATAATAGTGCCGGCGTTTTGGTTAACGACATTTCAATGTCATGGTTAGGGTCTTTTGGTGGCATATTGGCTTTATTTGGAGTTGTTGCTGCACCAATTACATCGGGCGATACAGCATTGCGTAGCGCACGACTTATTGCTGCCGACTTCCTTCATTACGACCAATCAAGCGTCGCTAAACGCCTAATAATCTCTGTACCCATCTTTGCTGCTGCATTTGGCATCATGATGATTGATTTCTCGGTTTTGTGGCGTTATTTTGCTTGGTGCAACCAGACTCTTGCTGTGTTTACCCTTTGGGCAATTACCGTATATCTTGCTCGACATAAGAAATTATATCTCATCACTCTCATTCCCGCAATGTTTATGACTGTGGTGAGTGTGTCATATATCCTTTTTGCTCCCACCCCCGAAGGTTTCGGATTGAGCTACCCCATTGCCGTCGGTTCAGGCATAGCTATTGCGATAGTGCTTCTTGGACTATTCTTCAACTACATAAATCGCATAAACAAGGGCAAATTAAAACGCGAATTTGAATACTAATGGATTTTCTTGCCACAATAGGCGATAGCAAGTTATATAACTTTCACTCGCACACACAATTTTGCGACGGACGGGCATCTATGGAAATGTTCGCTCGCGAAGTTGTGGCACAAGGATTTTCTCATTATGGATTTTCGCCCCACTCCCCCATTCCCATTGAGTCTTCATGCAATATGAACAAAGTTGATGTGCCGGTTTATCTCGAAGAGGTCAATCGCATCAAAGACACATACGGCGACAAAACAAAATTCTACGCCTCGATGGAAATAGATTACCTTAGCAAAGATTGGGGTCCCTCGCACGAATATTTTCAAAGCCTTCCACTCGACTATCGCATTGGGTCAATTCATTTCATACCATCGCAATCGGGCGAACTGATTGACATCGACGGCAGTCATGAAAATTTCGACCGCAAAATGAGTCGATACTTCGCCGACGATATTCGTTATGTTGTTGAGACATTCTATACTCAATCAATCGAGATGGTCAATGCCGGAGGATTTGACCTCATTGGCCACTTCGACAAGATAGGCAACAACGCATCGCACTATTGCCCCGGCATCGAAGATGAATCGTGGTATCAAGCACTCGTCACCGATCTAATCAACGCGATAATCGCAAAAAAACTTACAATAGAAATCAACACCAAAGCATGGGATAAGCACAATCGCTTCTTTCCCCACACCCGCTATTGGAAACGCCTCATCAACGCCCAAGTGCCCATCATCATCAACTCCGACGCCCACTACCCCCACCTCATCAACGCTAATAGAGAAGAAGCATTGAGACAATTAAAAGCAATTATATAATCTATTTATCACTTCTTTGAAAACGATGCAAGCGTTCTTGATAAGATTGCTTATACATTCGTTTTACTTTTTCGTCCAAAAATGAATTATCAATTAATTCATATACTTTTGGCTGTTCAGTCGCAAACATTTCAATTATTGATTCCATTTTTTTAGGCAACACCCCAATACGGTTCCCAAACATAATAAAATCATCTTTACAAGGATGCGATGTATTTGAATATACATCTGAATATTCAGCCTTTGGGATTAACCCCTCTTTTAATGCAAAATCTCCGTCTTTTATATGAATAGAAGTATTCATTAAATCGTACGCAGGAGTAAGCACATAATCCCCTTTAATTGTTTCTTGAAGCGAGAAATTCTTAAGATGAGCATCTCCATTACTGAACATATAATTGAATACAACTAAAGTAAAAAATTTCGTCATTTCAACCTTCCAAGCTGCTACATTCTGCTTCAACAACATAGCAATATCTTCATAGCTACCTAAATATTTAAAATCTTTTCCACTATTGCGTTCTGTTCTACCTGCTATAGAAGCAAAATCATCTTGTCTGATTTTCAAACCATTTTTTGCATAATCAAATCGTTTAGTAACATACACAGGCGCTCCATCAACAAAAAACGCCAAAGCATTTTCCGCTGTTGTAATCTTATACACTTGACTTGCTATTTGCATTGTCAGATGTTCATTCGCTGGTATATTATTCCTAAAACGCAAATATTTATTACCAGGAATAGGTTTTAAGATATAATGTCCCGATGTTCCCTCTGGGGCGAGGATAATTTTTCCTTTATCAATTACTGCCGACAATTTCTCTTGCGCTCCTGAAATTGAAATCTTATTTACAGAAGTAATAATTTCATCATTCCCTTCATAAGATAGGTCAATTATATGGCTCACTTTTCGACCACCAAAAACCTTGCGCAAACATAGTGGGCAATATGTATTGAATCCATCCGTAAGAGTTCCGGGACATACTTTTATATTCTTCATAACTCTTCTATTGTAATAGCTCCTATACTATCATACTTTGCAGTAGCCAATAATAATCCGAAGGAGTCATTTTCATCAATTTTCAATGATTGACATTGAATAACTTTATTTGCTCCCTCCGACAGCATATTGAAAAAAAATGGAAATAACTCCTCTGAGACATACTCTTCCTTTCTTTTGGGGAAAGCCAAGGATATGGATCTGTTAGTTGTATCAGCAAGAAACGATTCATCATATTGAAATACATAACGCATATCATCAGTCTCGGTCAATGTTCCTGCTACAATTTTATTTAATAAAACCAATGCTCGTCTCATTAATTAACCTCCTTTACTTTTATAATAATTTCCAATCCCAATGTATCTGCAATACGCTCAAGAGTGCTTAAGGACGGATTACCCTTTTCACTCTCAATACTTTTGATTATACGCACACTCAATCCCGTATAATCCGACAAATCTTGTTGTGTCAACCCAAGTTCTGCCCTTCGTTCCTTTATTAAATCACCATACCTCATAGTGCAATATATTTCACTTTTAAATGCAAAGATACACGAATCTTTTTAATAAAACAATAAAAGTGCAATATATTTCACTTTCAATGCGTAATTTTAGCAATTAACTGATTAATTCAGGTCAAAATAACTCTATTGAGATATACAACATACAAGAATAGCCTTGCGTTTTTACTCGCAAGGCTATTTCTATTTTATAGGCACCTTTGTTCTTCAAATCATGTAACCATCATCATCCTCTTCTTCCTCTTCGTAGTCATAGTCGAGGTCGTCATAGTTTGTGTCTTGCAATGTTTCGTTATCGAAGTCGCTACAACGACATATGCCGTCATCACATCGGCCACAAGTACATTCAAGATATTCGTTCAACTCGTCCATAACTACAACAAAATATTTGGCACAATAAAATACTCAATTAACTCGAATAAATCTCGTTGTACAAAGATTCTCAATTCTCAACTCTCAATTCTCAATTAATACACTGCCACTTGTGAGGTTGCGAGTGAGTGCATTGCTTTAGGCACTGAGGCTTGGATTTCGTCGATGATTGCCGAGAGTATTGTGTGACGTATGAAATTTTTGTTTGTAGCCATTACCAATCGACGCGATGGAATGGGGATAGCAAATGGACGCACAAGTTCTTTTTGAGTTTCACTCAACTGTTGCACTGCCATCCATGGGATAAATGTCACACCGCAGCCACTTTCAACCATGCGCATAAAAGTTTCGATACTTCCAAGACTATAAGTCATCTGACTATCTTGCGCCGACTTGATTTGGCAATATTTCACCATTTGATCACGGAAACAATGTCCCTCATCTAATAACCATAATTGATGATTTTGCAAGTCGCTACTCTTTACGAGCTGTTTTTCATACAACGGACACGATTTTGACACATAAGCCATATATTGCTCATAAAATAGGTGCGAGATATTATATTCTTCCAAATCTTCAATATCAGCCAATACCCCAGCATCAATTTCACCATTGAGCAATGCTCGTTTTATCTCATGTGTTTTCAACTCGGCAATACGCAGTTCCAATTTGGGATATTTTTTCATCAACACCGAGATAAATCGAGGCAAAAGATATGGCGCGATTGTTGGCAGAATTCCTAAAGTAAATTTACCCGCTACATCTTGTTTTTGCTCTTGCACAATATTTTTTATCTGCTCGGCTTGAACAAGTGCCTCTTTAGCTTGTTTTATTACCAACAGGCCAGCAGGTGTAGGTGCAATTGGTTGTTGTGAGCGATCAAAAATTTTCACCTCGAGTTCATCCTCGAGTTTTTGAATCATCGCACTCAATGTGGGTTGAGTCACATTGCAATACTCGGCCGCCTTGGTGAAATGACGAAATTTCTCAAGAGCTATAATATATTCAAACTGCTGTAAAGTCATGATGTTTAACTATTTATCCTCAAATATAAAATTTATCTATAAAGCAATAGATTTCATCGGTTGTGAAGTTATGGTTCACATTATACCTTTGCAATACAAAGAAAAGAAAAAATATTAACAACTCAAAAAAATATGAATATGAAAACTTTAGATTATCTCCACATGAACGAAAATAATGCAACTACTGTTGCTAACCTTTTAAAACAACTCCTTGCCGACTTCCAAGTGCATTACACCAATCTTCGTGGCATGCATTGGCACATCGAAGGTCGCGGATTCTTCGTGCTACATGAAAAATTTGAAAGCATGTATGACGACATGGCAAGCAAAATCGACGAAGTAGCTGAACGCATATTGATGCTCGGTTCAACTCCCGAAAATCGTTTCAGCGAATATCTCAAAATGGCAAAATTACCCGAGACTACCGGCATCAACTGCAGCGACTGTGCAGTGAAACATATACTCGACTCTTACAAATACCTCATCGGTATTGAAAAAGAAGCGTTGAAGGCTGCCGAAGAAGCTCACGATGTTGTAACAGCCGATATGCTCACTGGATACATCGCCCAACAAGAAAAAATGGTGTGGATGCTCGTGGCTTTCAGCACCAACAACTGCAACAAATAGTATTTTCCAACCACAATAGAAGCAATTAAAATTAGTAGTATTATTATTTAACACGAGAAAGGGACTGCCCGCGAGGACAGTCCCTTTTAATATTAGTTTCGTGATTGCCCATATTTGAGCAATATATCAATCGTCTTTTAACAATTAAAAAACTCGGTAAATGCTTTTATTATGTATATGTGGTCGATGGTGGAGGCTGTTTCACGCACCGAGTGCATACCCCACATTGCAGCACCCATATCTACCCCACGGAGGTCGATTTGTGAAGTGAGGATATTGCCAAGCGTTGAGCCTCCTGCTACATCACTATGATTTACGAAATATTGACATGGCACGCCTGCTCGTTCACATATTGTCTTAAACACAGCGGCCGAGTCGGCATCGGTCATATACTTGCAATTTGCATTAATCTTGATTACCGGACCACCACCAAGCACGGGATGATTTGTGGGGTCTTGTTTCTCAACATAATTGGGATGCACGGCATGAGCATTGTCGGCCGACACCATAAACGAGCGAGCCACTGCACGCAAATAATCCTCTTCATTACCACCAAGACAACCATTTATGCGGCGCAAAATATGCTCAAGCACAGGCGAAGCAGCCCCTTGTTTTGTTCCACTACCAGTTTCTTCGTTATCAAAGATTGCCATTATGCGTGTTTGCTTACTATCATTCGATTCAAGCAACGCTGTCATTGCTGCATGTGCCATGCTCAAGTCATCAAGTCGGCCCGATGTAATAAAATCATTATCCACACCCACAAGACAAGCTTTGGTTGTATCATAGAGCGATAGATCAAAGTCAATAATATCTGATGCATCCACTTTAAGTTCTTCAGCCACCAATCGCAACACATATCCATCTTTTTCGGCAATATCATTGATTGTACCTATTACTGGCAACATATCTTTTTGTCGCGACAATGGATTGCCATCGTTCACTGCACGATTAAAATGTATTGCAAGATGTGGAATTGTCAACAATGGGCGTTCAAAATTTATCAATCGAGTTTCGGGGTTTAGTGGGTCATCGGTGCGTAGCAATACACGACCGGCAATTGACAATGGGCGGTCAAACCATGTGTAAAGAATAGGACCACCATACACCTCGGTGTTTAATTTCATCATTCCCCCATCGCTCACCATTTCGGGATTGGGTTTAATGCGGAAACAAGGCGAGTCACTATGAGCCGAAATAATTTTATATCCAGCGGTAGGTCCTTCGGTTCCCACTACAAAACCAAAGATGGCCGAATTGTTTTTCACCACATAATATTTGCCACCAGGAGTCAATTCCCATTTATCGGCAGCATCAAGGCATTTAAAACCATTAGCGTCCAATCGTTCACGAATTGTTTTCACAGCATAGAAATTCACCACACTACTATCCATAAACGACATTAGGTCGTTAATATATTTCATCAAATTTTCCATGTTATAAGAGTTTTAATCGGTTAATATTCATTTTCATCCTCGTCATTTTTGTGGCGAAGGTGGTTGAGTGGACGCATCACATTACATAGAATACGACTCCAATATCCCTCAAAGTCCTCTTTTACAGCCACAAGTGCAAGGGGTATCATCTCTTGAGGTGCTTCTTTTATTGTTTCAACAAAGTTAAACAACGATTGAAACAAATCGGCCAACGACTCTGAGATACTTGCTGCTAATGGTGTATCGGAATATTTCATATCCTCCTCAAACACTTCGAGATACATATCATCAGCTCCCAATAGGGTTTCGATATTTCTACGAGCCGACTCGTAATAATCTTCATCGAGCACACTTTCGAGATAAGCATCCTCATCTTCGCCAAGTTCTTCCACTCGCAAATCGTTGGCTGCAATATATATGCGTGGCAACAATCGCACCATCTCGGCAACAAATTCGCCTCGTTCACTTTCACGAGCGCGTTCTATTGCCATGCAATATTCATTACATAATGCGATAAACGCCAAAGAATTATTATTAAGTACTGTTGACTCCATATTTCTTATTTATATAGATTGTTTCGTTTTATATATTCCCACACACCAGCAGGCAACTTATCAGCAACATTTTCACCTTGAACTATTGCCGCTCTAATTTCAGTGCTCGACACATCGGCAAGTGGAGCTTCTACCACTACAACATTTTTGTCGTTGATTGGTTTTAACTCATATCCGGGTCGAGGATATATCACCACTCCATATTCATCTATGATGCGTTGATAATCTTTCCATCGGTCAAATATGTTCCAATTATCTCCACCTATCACAAGGCGAAACTCACAATCGGGATATTGTTGAGATAATCGTTCAAGAGTGTTTATTGTATATGAAGGCCGTGGCATCGTTAATTCAATATCACACACCTCTACCCCATCTACACCCTTTGTTGCAAGCTGCAACATTGCCAATCGATGATTATCATCAAGCAAGTCACTTGACACTTTCAACGGATTTTGAGGCGAAAGCGTGAGCCACACTTCATCAAGTTGTGAATGTTGGCTCAAATACTGGGCAAGCATAATGTGTCCCCTATGAACAGGGTTGAATGATCCGCCAAATATGCCCACCACTTTCTTCATATCACTCTTAAGAGTATATTATTTTACAAACTCTTCAATCAAAGCCTTTGTTTGCGTTACAGCAGTTGCCAAGTCATCATTCACCACTTGGAAATCATAGTCTTTGGCAAATCCTATTTCATATTCGGCCTTACCTACTCGTTCATTAATAACCTCGGCACTATCGGTTGCACGCCCTTCAAGACGACGGCGCAACTCCTCAACGCTTGGTGGCATAATAAAAATGCTACGAGCCTCTTCGCCATAGAGTTTTTTCACATTCACTCCACCTTTCACATCAATATCGAGCACCACATTATGACCAGCTTCGCATATGCGCGCAACCTCTCTTTTCAAAGTGCCATAGAAGCGGCCAGGATACACCTCTTCATATTCTACAAACGCATCTTCGGCAATAGCCTTGCGAAACTCTTCGTCGGTGAGGAAGAAATAGTTCACTCCATGTTGTTCACCCTCGCGTGGAGCGCGATTGGTTGCCGAAACCGAAAACTGCATATCAATTTCACCTTCGGCAAGAATTGCGTTGATAATGGTTGATTTCCCACAACCCGATGGAGCCGATATGATAATAACTTTTCCTGCCATAACTCGTTACATTACATTGAGCACTTGCTCCTTGATTTGTTCAAGTTCATCTTTCATTCTCACCACAATCTTTTGCATTTCGGCATGATTGCTTTTCGAGCCGAGAGTATTTATTTCACGGCCCATTTCTTGAGAAATAAAACCGAGTTTTTTACCTTGACCATGAGTATCATTCATCGTCTCGATAAAATAATTGAGGTGTTGAGTGAGGCGTTGCTTTTCCTCATTCACATCAAGTTTTTCGATGTAATAAATCATCTCTTGTTCAAGACGCGACTTATCATAGTCAACCTCCTTAATTTTAGCCAATCCATCTTCAATGCGAGCACGAATTTTTGCCACGCGCTCACCTTCATATTGAGGCACCTCGCTCAATCGTGCACGAATATTGTCGATGCGTTGGGCGAAAAACTCTTCAAGTTTCTTACCCTCTTCGCGACGGAATTGCATCAACCCCTCGATAGCCTCATCAACAGCCTTGAGTAGAGCATCTCCCTCCTCATCGCTCAATGAGGTGGAATTTTCGGCCTTCATCACCTCGGGCATGCGCAATAACACACTATACCAATCGGTAGGCAACGGAATAGCCAACTCTTGCGACATCGTTTCTATTTGCGTTTTATATTGAGCCATCAACGCAATGTTGAGAGTGGCTGGAGTATCTGACACAACTGTTTCAACATGCACACTCAAGTCAACTTTGCCGCGTTCAAGACGACGCGCAATGCGATTGCGCATTTCAAGTTCTTTTTCACGATATGCAGCAGGTACTCGAGCCGACACATCAAGTTGTTTGCTGTTGAGCGATTTTATCTCAACAGTGATTTTTTTATTTGGGATTTCAACAATTGCCTTGCCAAATCCCGTCATTGATAAGAGCATTCTATTACAATTTTTATATTTATTTTCTGCAAAGTTAAGTTTTAAGGTTGAAAATGCGTAAATTTGTAGCGAAAATCTTACAAAAAAAATGGCAGTAATATTAAATATCGAAACATCAACCAATGTTTGCTCGGTTGCAGTAACAGCCGAAGGGATGGTTTTAACCCACTTTGAAGACTTCCAAGGTCAAAATCACGCAGCCCTTTTGAGTGGCTATATAAAAGCGTGTCTCGACTATATTCGCGAAAAAGAAATGACACTTAACGCAGTAGCCGTGAGCATCGGCCCAGGCAGTTACACCGGCTTGCGAATAGGCCTATCCGAAGCTAAAGGACTTGCCTATGCTCTCAACATTCCACTAATTGGCATCGACACATTGCAAATCATGGCTGTGTCGGTGATGTTTAAGCACGACATCGACCCCGAATCGCTCTTTGTACCTATGATTGACGCTCGACGCATGGAAGTATATACTGCCGTTTACGACATGGCACTCCAATCGCAACTCGCCCCCACTCCACTCATTCTCGACGAGACATCCTATCGCGAGTGGCTCGACAAAGGCGCGAAAATGATATTCTTTGGTAATGGTAGCGACAAAGCAAAAGAATTGCTTGAATCACATCCCGGCGCTCAATTTATTGCCGACATAAAACCATTGGCTGTTGACATGATGGCACTCTCCGACCGTGCATTCTCACAACAGCAATTCCTCGACCTCGCCTACTCAACACCATCCTACCTCAAAGAATTCCAAGCCACAAAACCCAAAAACTTGATATAAAATCTCACTTTAATACACAACAATCTTGTTATATTAGTTATAACATTCAATAAAATCTACAATTATGATAAAGAACATAACTCCTACGATTAAATACATCGGTGTTGATGATGTGACGCTCGATTTGTTTGAGAGTCAATATATCATTCCCAATGGCATTTCTTATAACTCATATCTCATTCTCGATGAGAAGGTGGCTATCATGGACACGGTGGATCGTCGCATGAGCGATGAATGGTGGAGTAATCTTGAAACTGCTCTCGAGGGTCGCACCCCCGATTATCTTATTGTGCACCACATGGAGCCCGACCATGCTGGAAATATAGCCAAAGCTATGGCTAAATATCCCGATATGAAAGTAGTAGCATCAACTAAAGCGATTGCTATGATGCCTCAATTTTTTGAAGATGTGAATTTCACTGGTCGCACTATTGCCGTAAATGAGTATGAAAAACTGCCGCTCGGCACTCACACTTTGCAGTTCCTCATGGCGCCTATGGTACATTGGCCCGAAGTGATGGTTACATATGACCATGCCGATAAGGTTGTTTTCTCAGCCGACGGTTTTGGAAAATTTGGTGCATTGAGTCACGAAGAAGATTGGGCTTGCGAAGCGCGTCGATATTACTTTAATATATGTGGTAAATATGGCATTTCGGTGCAAGCATTACTCAAAAAACTCGAAGCGCTTGATGTAAAACACATCTGCCCTCTCCATGGTCCTATTTTAAGTGACAACCTCGACTATTATATAGGTCTATATAATACTTGGAGCAAATATGAAGTAGAAACCGACGGCGTGTTTATCGCATACGCCTCAATTCATGGTGGCACAAAAGCTGCTGCATTAAAATTGGCCGACATGCTCACCCAAAAAGGTGCAAAGAAAGTTGCTATTACCGATTTGAGTCGCGACGACATGGCCGAGGCTGTTGAAGATGCGTTCCGTTATGGGCGAATGGTGGTGGCGGCATCATCATACGACGGAGATGTGTTCCCTCCAATGTATTATTTCTTGCATCATCTCAAACTCAAAGCATTCCAAAATCGCCGCGTAGCAATCATCGAAAATGGCTCATGGGCACCATCGGCTGGACGCGTAATGAAAGAAATGATTGGTAAAATGAAAAACATCGACCTCGTTGAACCTATCGTAACACTACGCTCAACAATGAAACAAACCGATATTCCTGCAATGGAAGCCCTTGCCGATGCAATATTGAAATAAGATTGTCAATCTCTCAAATATAATTAGGTCAACTATGCCCAAATGAGTATTAGTTGACCTATTTTTATTTTGCACAAAAATCGCAACTTTTGCATTTATTAATTTGCGTGTGCCATATTTTTGCTCATACATCATATTACCTTTGTGCCATAATCAAAAACAAAATTAATAACAATAAAAATCACATATTATGGCAACATTTATCATCATCGGTTTCTTCGTAGCAATCCTCAGCGTTTTGAATCATTACGAAAAAGAATATCAAAAAGAATCACAAAACAGCGACATTTAAAACAAACAAGAGTGATTTACGACTTTTGGCAAAAAAAATGCGCAAAATATCGCATTAAATGATGATATATTCACGAAAAGTTTTTAACTTTGCATGCAATAAAATTTAAAACTTCGTTTTTATGTCATTTATTGCAGATCGTGTAAAAATGGACGGACTCACTTTTGATGATGTCCTCTTGATTCCAGCTTATTCGGAAGTTCTTCCTCGCTGTGTCAGCCTCAAAACAAAATTCTCTCGTAACATCACTCTTAATGCTCCTATCGTATCGGCTGCGATGGACACTGTAACCGAAGCGCAATTAGCTATTGCTATTGCTCGCGAAGGTGGCATTGGTGTTATTCACAAAAACATGTCGATTGCAGAACAAGCTCGCCAAGTTCACGCTGTAAAACGCGCTGAAAATGGCATGATTTACGACCCTGTAACTATCAAATGTGGTAGCACTGTGAGCGATGCTCTCAACATGATGAAAGAGTATCACATTGGTGGAATTCCTGTGGTTGACGACAACAATAAGCTTGTTGGCATTGTTACAAATCGCGACTTGCGTTTTGAACACGATCTCACTCGACTCATCGACGATGTAATGACATCTGAAAACCTCGTTACTACCAACCAATCAACCAATCTTGAAGAAGCTGCCGAAATTCTTCAACAGCACAAAATCGAAAAACTCCCTGTTGTTGACAGTGAAAATCATTTGATTGGTCTTGTTACATATAAAGACATCACCAAAGCTAAAGACAAACCTAACGCATGCAAAGACTCACTCGGTCGTTTACGCGTTGCAGCTGGTGTAGGTGTAACAGGCGACAGCATGGACCGTGTTGATGCTCTTGTTGAAGCTGGCGTAGATGCAATCGTAATCGACACAGCTCACGGTCACACTAAAGGTGTGGTTGGTGTATTGAAAGCAATCAAAGAAAAATACCCTTATATCGATGTAGTTGTAGGTAACATCGCAACAGGCGAAGCCGCTAAATATCTTGTTGAAAATGGTGCCGATGGCGTAAAAGTTGGTATTGGCCCAGGTTCAATCTGTACTACTCGTGTAATTGCAGGTGTAGGTGTGCCTCAATTAAGCGCAGTATATGATGTAGCGAAAGCCCTTGAAGGCACAGGTGTTCCCTTGATTGCCGATGGTGGTATTCGCTATTCGGGCGACATCGTTAAAGCCCTTGCTGCTGGTGCTTATTCAGTTATGCTCGGCGGCATGCTTGCAGGTGTTGAAGAATCTCCAGGTAGTACAATCATCTACAATGGCCGTAAGTTTAAAGCTTATCGTGGCATGGGTTCTCTCGAAGCAATGGAAAAAGGCTCAAAAGACCGTTATTTCCAAGCAAACGAAAGCGATGCTAAAAAACTCGTTCCCGAAGGTATCGCTGCTCGCGTCCCCTACAAAGGCACACTTTATGAAGTTGTCTACCAAATCCTTGGTGGCCTTCGTGCAGGTATGGGATATTGTGGTGCTGAAAACATCGACAAACTACACACTGCAAAATTCACTCGCATCACAAACGCCGGTGTAGCCGAAAGCCACCCACACGATGTGGCAATCACAAGCGAAGCTCCTAACTATAGCGCTTCACACCAATAATGATTCATATTGCATAATTCATACGACTCTTTGAATTATGTCAAAAAATAATAATATAGGGATATAATAAAACCTCATGGTTTCTCGTTATATCTCTATATATTTTTTTGTAATAACACTTGCTATAATTTTGCAATAAAACTATAAACTAATAAACAATGAATAAATATTTTGCATCATTGGCGCTAATCGCCGCTACAATCTTCTGTGCTTCAGCAAAGAACGACGACCCTGTATTGATGAATGTAAATGGGAAAGATGTAAAGTTGAGCGAATTTGAATACCTTTACAATAAAAACAACTCACAACAAGTGCAAAAACAAACAATCGACGAGTATGTTGACATGTTTGTTACATATAAGCTCAAAGTTGCCGATGCCGAAGCTGCAGGAATCGACACAACAGCAGCATTCCGTAGCGAGTTCAACGGACATCGCAACGAACTTGCTAATCCATACCTTGAGGACAAATCAACAATCAATCGCCTTGTTGAAGAAGCCTACACTCGCATGCAAGAAGAAGTAAATGTGAGCCACATCATGATTCACATTTCTGAAGACCCTCAAAAAAACAAAGAAAGCAAAGCTCGTCTTGACAGCATTCGCAAAGAATTTAAAGCCGGAAACGGATCTTTTGCCGAACTTGCTAAAAAACATTCTACCGACCGCTCTACATCTAATCGCGGAGGTTCAATGGGTTGGATTATTTCTGGTCATTGGCCATACACCTTTGAAGAAGCAGCTTGGGCTACAAAAAACGGCGATGTGTCAGAGGTTATTGAAACATTTGCAGGATTCCACATCATTCTTGTAAATGATCGCCGTCCTGCTCGTGGTCAAGTAAATGCTAAACACATTCTTAAACTCACTCACGGCAAATCGCCCGAAGAAGCCGAAAAAGCTAAAGCACAAATCGACTCAATATATGGCATTCTTGCATCTAAAACTCCAGCCGAATTAGAAGCAGCATTTAGCGAAATCGCAAGCACCGAGTCGGAATGTGGTTCACGCCAAAAAGGCGGCGACCTTGGATGGTTTAGTGCAGGCCAAATGGTTCCTGAATTTGAAACTGCAACTTTTGCACTCAACAATGGCCAAATGTCGCAACCAGTCAAATCTCAATTTGGATGGCACATCATCTACCGCGTTGGCAGCAAAGGCATTGCCCCTCTTGAAGAATGCAAACATGGCATCATAATGGCAATCAACAACGATGACCGTGGTCTTCTTCCTCAAAAAGAAATGGAAGCAAAAATGATTAAAAAGCATAATGCTGAAATCATTCAAAAGAACTATAAGAAAATCATTAAAGACCTCGACAAACACGGTGCTTTTGACTCTACATTTATTGCAAAATACAAAAACAGCAACTTGGCACTTATTAAAGTAGGCGACGAAACTATTCCTGCCAAGAAAATTTTCGCAAATATACATGTTTCATTATATACCGACAAAGAGTATGGCAAAAGCATGATTAATCGCAATCTTGAAGTTACATTGGGTTCTGCCGCATTAGACTATGAACGCCGTCACCTTGAAGACTTCTATCCCGAATTCCGCAACCTTGTAAACGAATATCGCGATGGCATCCTATTGTTTGAAGTGAGCAACCGCAATGTATGGGATAAAGCTGCAAAAGACAAAGAAGGTCTTGAACAATACTTCCAAGCCAATCGCGCAAAATACAACAACTGGGCTACTCCAAAATATAAAGGTTTTGTGATTTTCACAACCAACGACTCAATAATGGGCGAAGCTCAAAAATTCTTGGAAGGCAAAAATCTCGACATCGATTCAGTTGCACCTATCCTACGCCAACAATTTGGCCGTAAAGATATTCGCGTTGAACGCGTAATCGCAGCAAAAGGCGAAAACGAAATCGTTGACTATATTGCTTTCGGCGGACCAAAACCCGAAGCACAAAAGAACAAATGGCAAAGTTACTTTGGCTACATGGGCAAAACAATCACTTCACCCGAAGAAGCTGCCGATGTTAGAGGTCAAGTAACTTCTGACTATCAAGCTAAACTTGAAAAAGAATGGGTTGAATCACTCCACAAAAAATATCCTGTGAAAATCAACCAAAAAGAGCTTAACAAACTCAAACAACAAAAATAGGGCTACTCAATAGTTTCAAATAATACCAGACCTCGCCATCAATGGTGAGGTCTTTTTTTTCAGTCCAACCCACACTACTCAAGTCAAAATCTAAAAACAAGTAATTTAATGCCAAAAAAAACGAAAAAACTAAATTAAGTGGCCTTGAAGAATAATAAATTCAAAAAGATAGGTTAACTTTGTAGGATAAAACAATTTAGACAAATAAATCAACCGTGAAAGTGAAAAGACTTACATTAAGCTTTATATTATCGGCAATCGCAGCATTTGCAACGATTGCTCAAAACAACATTGCCGAAGAGGTAGCTTGGGTCATTGGCGACCAACTAATTTATAAATCAGATATTGAGGCAATGTATCAACAAATGCAATATGAAAAAACGCCCATCAACGGCGATCCATATTGCGTGATTCCTGAGCGTCTTGCTCTTGAAAAACTTTTCTTACATCAAGCCGATCTTGACACTGTAGAAGTTCAAAACGCTATGATATTGCAACAAGTTGAAAGCCGATTAAACTACTACATTACCAACCTTGGGTCAAAAGAGAAGGTGGAACAATACTTCCGCAAAACAATACCACAAATGCGCGAAGAATTGACCGAAATGTGGAAAAACCAATCACGCATTCAACAAGTGCAAGCATCGCTTACTAAAGATTTAAAAACAACCCCTGCCGATGTTAGAAAGTATTTTTCTACACTTCACGCCGACAGTATTCCTTTCGTGCCCATGCAAGTTGAAGTACAAATCATAACACTCAACCCCATCATTCCTCGCCAAGAAATTGAAGATGTAAAAGCTCGCCTACGCGACTACTCTAATCGCGTCACAAGTGGCGAAAGCGAATTTTCCACATTGGCAATTCTTTATTCCGAAGATGGTAGCAGCGTGCGTGGTGGAGAAATTGGTTTTATGGGTAGAGGCCACTTGGAGCCCGAATATGCAGCAGCGGCATTCAACCTCAACGACCCCAAGAAAGTATCTAAAATCGTAGAAACTCAATATGGCTACCACATCATTCAATTAATTGAAAAACGTGGCGACCGCATTAACACCCGTCACATCCTCCTTCGCCCTAAAGTTTCTGACAAAGACCTAACCGCTGCGATTAATCGATTAGACTCTATTCGCACCGATATTCTTGATAAGAAATTCACCTTTGAAGAAGCTGCACCGGTAATTTCACAAGACAAAGACACTCGCAATAGCAAAGGCGTAATGGTTAATAGTGAAACAGGCACAATCAGATTTGAAATGTCACATTTACCTCAAGAAATTTCTCGCGAAGTAAATCTTCTTCAACCAGGCGAAATTTCAAAACCTTTCATCATGAAAGATACCCGAAGTAACCGTGACATCGTTGCAATCGTAAAACTCACCAATCGCATAAATGGACATAAAGCCAACCTCTCTGAAGATTATCAATTAATCAAATCAATTTATGAAAAATCGGCTAAAAACAAAATGATTGCCGATTGGATTAATAAAAAGATTAACGACACATACATTCGCATTGAAGACGGTTGGCAAAACTGCGATTTCGAGCATAATTGGTTAAAAGACAAGTCGAAATGACTTCCCTATTGAATATCATCAAAACTCTACTCAAGCCATCAATATTGATGGCTTTGTGTGCGTTTATAGTGTTCACTCCATCTATTGCGATAGGAGCAACTCAAGCACAAAAAAACGACACAAAAGAAACGACCAAATCTACTCAAAAATCCAACAAAAAGTCAAGTAAGAAGAACGCAACTAAAACCGAGAAAAAAGTAGAGGTTAAACCTACAATTCCACAAGCCGACCGAAAAAATCGCGGCAAAGTGTTTCTTGAAGAAGCCGACTCTTTACTTCGCCACGAAGGTGACGACTTCTTCACTCTCATAGGCACTCGTAACAAAGTAAAATTTCGCCACGATGACATGTTTCTAACATGCGATAGCGCCCACTTCTACGATACCCAGAACTCATTTAATGCCTATGGCAATGTTCACATGTGGCGAGGCGATACGCTCAACATCAATGCCGATTCGTTAAATTACAACGGTACCGACGAACATGCAGTGCTTTATGCATATGAAGGCAATAAAGTGAAATTAGTAAATAAAGATGTCAAACTCGAAACCGACATTTTTGAATATGACCTCAAACAAGAACTTGGTTTTTACACCACAGGAGGGGTTATGACCGACCGACAAAACCGACTCGAATCAATCGAAGGAGACTATTCACCAGCGACCAAACAGGCCAACTTCTATGGCAATGTGTTTCTTGAGCACAACGACAATGGTTCAATAAGCACCGTCAGCACCGAAGCACTACACTATAGCACTTTTACCAAAATTGCTAATATTGACACCGATGCCATCATTGAAAGCGACGGAACTACTATCAAAACATATAATGCCGACTATAACACCAATACTGGCTATGCTCAACTCAAAAGCCCGTCAACAATAGCCAATAAAGATGGCACTATCTTCACCGACCTTGCCGACTATAGCACAGCTACCCACATGGCAACTCTCAAAAGCCCATCTCGAATCGTAAACAACGACGGCACAATCTATACCGACAAAGGTGAATATAACACCTCGTCAAAGATTGCTACATTATATAATCGTTCAAAAATAGAAACCAACGACAACAAAACTCTCGTTGGCGACACTCTATTCTACGACCGTACAAACGGATATGGCGAAGCATATGGAAACATGATTATCATCGACAATGAGCGCAAAACCGAACTCCATGGCGATTATGGCTACTACAACGAAGTTATCGACAGCGCTTTTGTTACCGGTCATGCATTAGCCAAAGAATATTCTAAAGGCGACACTCTTTATATGCATGGCGACACCATCAAAGGCTATCGCGTTATAAACGAAATCACATTAAAGAAAGATACAATTACTACAACAGCCCTCGACACTACACACATTCTCGCAGCCTATCCTCATGTGAGAATTTATCGTAGCGACATACAAGGAGTATGCGACTCATTGACATTCCGGCAACAAGATTCTCTCATGCTCATGCACAAGCACCCTTTCATTTGGAGCGGCCAACGACAAATATTTGGCAACATCATAGAAGTGCATTTCAATGACTCTACTGCCGATTGGTCTCGATTGCCCGACTTCGGGTTTGCCATTGAACATGTCGAAGGTGAGTTTTATAATCAATTAAGTGGCAAAGAGATGTTTGCCACCTTTGAAAATGAAAATCTCAAGTCGCTAAAAATAAGTGGAAATGTATTGGCAATATATCTACCTCTTGAAAACGACTCTACCTACAACAAAATTGTAAACATAGAGAGTAGTTTTCTTGAAGCACAATTCAATGAGCAAAACCTTGAACGGTGCAAGATATGGTCGCAATCAAACGGGACAGTAACCCCACTCTATTTGGCAAAAAAATCTCTGTTCTACCTTCCTAAATTTAAATGGCACGAATCTATTCGACCTAAATACCCAATGGATGTGTTCAACATCTCTCCCGAAATGGAAGAAATGCTACATGGCAACCCAGCCACAATATCCACACGCAAAACACTCTCTCGATAAATCACATTTGTTTATTGGAGCCTCTTAATAATAACAAAAACAGATAAAACAAAATCTCAATCGCAAAACATCGCGGTTGAGATTCCTTTTTTCAATTTACAAGCCCACATATATTGAAGAACAATGGCATTGCCGAAGGTAATGCTTTTTGCGTAGCCGGGTATTGGCTCGTAGAGGCAATGCCCGGGCGGGAGAAGTGTTGAAATTGTATCTGAAAGATACATTATTTGCACTGATTAAAAATTCTTACAGAATCTATCTCTATTTAATACATTACCGGGCTTATCCACTGCGTGGCTAAACCCGGCTACGAATAAACAATCCCCTTGGGTTTGATATTGTTCTTGAAAAAATTTTATCGGACACTAATAATTGAAAACCTTTATCAGGCACCAATAATATAATTACCCAAAAAAAAGTGGGAGCAGACTATCTAGTCCGCTCCCACATATTTCAGTTAAAAATCGCTATCAATTATTTTGACAAAGCAGCGATTTTGTTGTTTACTTTTTCGTTATTAGGGTTGAATTTAGTGTAACGAGTATAAGCAGCTAAAGCTTTTTCGTTGTTGCCTTCTTTTGCATAGTAGTCACCAATAACGCTCAATGCAGTAGTATAAGTTTGTGCATCATCTTTGTATGCTTCGTTTGAGTCAAGAAGTTCAACTACTTTTTCAAATGCTTGAGCAACATCAGCGTTGATTACACCACTGTTCTTAGAATAAAGGATAATTGCTTTTCGTTCTTGAGCATAAGGGCTGTTTGAACGATTTACACCTTCAGTAGCAACTACAACTGCACGATCATAAACTACATCGGCTGCAGCAACATCAGTTTGAGACAATTTGTTAGCATGGTTCAACAATACACCAGCGAAATTGTGATAGTCACCTGCTTTTGCAAGACCAAGTTCAACAAATTTTTCATATGTAGCAATAGAGTTTACATAATCACCTTTTGAACGATAAGTATTAGCCATTGACTTATAAGCATCTTCACATTTGTTATTTACAGCAAGAGCTTCGTTGAATTGATTGATTGCGGCTTCATAGTGTTGCGCCATGTTAGCAGTATCAACCTTTGCAAGACTTGCAAGAATATCGCCATAAGTTACGTGGTCAACGTCGATAATTTTAGCAACACCTTTTGATTTCATCAATTCAGCAGCCCATTTAGCAGCTTCAGGATAATCCTCAAGAGTGTTTTTACAGTGCATCATAATACGATACATTTGGTTAGGATTTTCGGTACGACCGATTACTCCTTTAGCAACTTGGAATGCTTCTTCATATTTTTCACCCGACATGAGAAGAGTTGCATAGCGTTCTTCATCTTGTACGAAGTGTGCTGGGTTTTTAATATAACGATCATATGCTTCAAAAGCTTGAGTCCAACGACCAGCATCATAGAGACGATCGGCCAATTCGCATTGTGCAAGAGCTGAATTAGGATTAATCCCGAGATACTCTTTCATTTTAGAAATTGAGAAATCGCGATTTACATCTTTATACAATCCTGAATATTTCACATAAGCAACTGCACTATTAGGAGCATAGTAGATTGCATTGTCATAGTTAGCAGCAGCTTCACCAATTTCAGTATTTGTTGTTGCAGCTTGACGAAGAGTATCACCAATAAAGATGAAATAAGCAGGTTCTTGAGGATTTTTCTTCAAAGCTTCTTTCATTGCTTTATCAATATCCTTTTTATTTGCTACAGCATCGGCATCAAAATACATACGAGCGATGTCAACATACAATTGAGCATCTTTCTTTGCATATTTTTTTGCGAGTTTAACATTGCTTTCAGCACCTTTTTTATCACCATTTTTCAATGCAAGAGTTGCCAACCCAACGTAGTTATAAGGATTTTCAGGGTTAGCCGCAACACCTTTATTAAAGTAATCTTGTGCTTTATCGGCTTCATTATACTTCAATGCTACTTGACCAAGATAGTAGTAAGCAGTAGCCTTGTCGGTATCAGCGTCGTTCAAAGTACGCTCCAAAATTGTTTTTGAATTGTAGAATTGATCAGCACGATAGTATTCTACACCATCCAAATAAGCTTGAGCCGACATGCTCATAGCTGAACCTAAAAATAGGGATAACAAAAATTTAATTTTCATTGCTGTGTAAAATTTAATATTGTTTAGTTTATTAGTTTGATTTCTTTTTTGTCAAAAGGTTTATTCACCCACTTGCACAATTTGAGGATGCATCACCGCTGGCATCACTCCTGTCTTCATTATCAACTTCTGTCCGTTGAAACTTGTAACAAATGAGTAGAACCCATGTTCGAGCGTTCCACCCACGCTTGCAATAATCATATATATTTGACGGAACAAAGGATAACGACCATCGTAGATATATTGTTGATATGGCTTGTAGGCTTCGCGTGTATCACCCATCACCTTGAGCACTTTCACCGAATTGTCAAATTCGGCCACGTTTACACCTTTATCATCGTTCAACTCTGCTACCATTTGCTCGGTTGACATATCAGTATTACGCATATCCGATGTAATCCAACTCACGCCTATAACGCCTATTGCATTTTTATTTTTCTTTACAGCCTCAAACACCCCTTCAATTGAGTTTTGAGCATAGATATTTTTCCCAAATGGCTGACCATTCATTAATGAGTCGCGCATATATTGCACTGTGCTTGATTTCTCATCATCAAACACGATTTTAATCTCTCCCATTTTATTTGGTTCAACCTCATTCCAATTGGTCAACTTCCCGGTTAAGATATCACCTATTTCCTTGCGTGAAATCATTTCTATAGTGTTTTCGGGATTCACAATAAGAGCAAGAGCATCTACTGCAATCATCTTTGAACGCACCATGCGCTTGTTTTTACGCAAGAATTCTTTTTCTTGAGGTGTTAAATCGCGAGCAGCAACAATAGCGCGGGTCTTCATCTCCATCAACGAATCAATCACATCGTTTTGAGGCAAATATCGAGCAAGGATGTGAGCTTTGGGATATTGGAACTCGAAAACATCAATTTCTTGTTGCATGATGTTTTCAAAACTTTTATCACACATCAATGTTATTGTTCCCGAAGTGCTTGTTGTAGTGGGGACTTTTGAGCCATTGTTACAAGAACTCACTAAAAACAACAATAGTAAAACCGAAATATATTTTATAAATTTCATAATGATATTATTTTCTTGTATAATAATCGTCACCCTTCACATAACGATAACCACGGAACACTCCGTAAAGAATAACCACTGCACCCACAACATGCTTAATCCACTCAAAATTTGTACCATCAAACCCAAATGGAAAACCATATTGACCAAAATCAATCCAACCCGACATCCAAAGGCCCATTAATATATACAACCCAGCCATAACAAATCCAAATATAAGTTTGAATATACGCCCAGGGCTTGGCATAGTTTCACGAGCACTTGGTGTGCGATGACGCTCTATCACCACATCGGCTTGTTTTTGTGGTGCTTGTTCTATTGTTTCTTTTTCTTCTTGTTCACTCATAATCTTAACTTTTTTATTAAACATTTCTACACAACGCCCATTGACGCCATTATAATGTTTAACAACTTGCAAACGCTGATTGTTGATTTGGGCACAATTATTGACCATTTCAACAAGACACAACTTGCGAGTGTAAAGTTAATTAAAAAACTAATAAAACTCTAATTTCTGCGCCACATATTATAAACAATTAACAATGCACAATAACTTAAATAGGTTTTGGCGTCTTTT
Organism: Muribaculaceae bacterium; assembly: GCA_045637505.1. GTDB lineage: Bacteria > Bacteroidota > Bacteroidia > Bacteroidales > Muribaculaceae > RGIG4079. Next base: position 106,098 of record JAZTZO010000051.1, read on the forward strand.
TCTTGTGAATTTGAGGCGTAGTAACTAAATTTGTAGAATAATTTAAAATGAATGCACCACTTGCCGAGCGACTTCGTCCGCGTTCGCTCGATGACTACATAGGACAAAACCACCTTGTGGGTAAAGATTGCATATTGCGTCGAATGATCGACTCGGGCAATGTCTCTTCATTTATACTTTGGGGACCTCCCGGAGTGGGTAAAACTACACTCGCACGCATCATTGCCAACACCACAAAATCGGCATTCTACACATTGAGTGCTGTTCATGCTGGGGTTAAAGAGGTGCGCGATGTGCTCGACAAATGCAAAGCCGATGCTCGTAGCATGTTCACTCAAGGTCGCCCCATCTTGTTTATCGACGAAATTCACCGTTTCAACAAGTCCCAACAAGATAGCTTATTGGGCGCTGTTGAGAGTGGAATAGTAACGCTTATCGGTGCAACTACCGAGAACCCCTCGTTTGAGGTAATTCGCCCCCTACTCTCTCGTGCGCAAGTGTATGTCCTCAAACCTCTTGAAGCACCCGAGTTGCAACAACTTCTCGACCGCGCGTTATCTACCGACGAGATACTCAAAAAACGAAATATTAAAGTTGAAAGCACCGACGCTCTTTTCCGTTTTTCGGGTGGAGATGCTCGCAAATTACTCAACATACTCGACCTTCTTGAAAAATCGACCGGCCAAGATGAAGAAATGGTCATAAACGACCAACTCGTCACCGAACGATTGCAAGAAAACCCTGCTGCCTACGACAAAAATGGAGAGATGCACTACGACATCATCTCGGCATTCATCAAAAGTGTGCGTGGCAGCGATCCCGACGCAGCAATCTACTGGCTCGCGCGCATGATTGCAGGTGGCGAAGACCCCGAATTTATTGCTCGTCGATTAGTTATTCTTGCCTCTGAAGACATTGGTCTTGCCAATCCCAATGCACTTCTTCTTGCCAATGCCACATTCGACACAATACACAAAATCGGCTGGCCCGAGGGTCGCATACCTCTTGCCGAATGCACCATCTATCTCGCCACATCGGCCAAAAGCAACTCGGCATATATGGCTATAAATCAAGCATTAGAGTTAGTGGAACAAACAGGCAACCTACCCGTGCCGTTACACCTCCGCAATGCCCCCACCAAACTAATGAAAGAGATGGGATATGGTCGCGACTATAAATATTCACACAACTATCCGGGCAACTTTGTGCAACAACAATTCATGCCCGACGAACTTGGTCACCCCACCCTTTGGAACGCTTGCGACAACCCCTCCGAGGCAAAAATGAAAGCCCTCAACGATGCTCGTTGGAAAAAATAAGGCACAAAAAAAGCCTTATTTAAAAGATTTTTTCGCAAGTAATAAAAAAAATCTGTTATAAGTGTCACAAATTGCAATTTTGTTCGTCTTACTTACAAAACCGGTTGAAATTTATGTTTAATAAAAATATAAGTAACGATGAAACTAACGAAAATTGTAATTATAACATTTATAGCATTTGTGAGTTATATATCGGCTCAAGCCATCACTTTTAATGAATTTATTGCAAAATGTGAAGCGATTAGCAATATCACTCCTATAAAGTTATCAAGCAATGATGTGCCCAAGTTAAAGGAGGAGAAAGTTGATGAAATCATTGTTTTTAAAATCGATAGCATAAGCATTGATACCAAGCAACAACTCATAAGCGAAATAGGCACTATATCCAAAACCGAAGACATGCTTGCAATAACTCATAATGAAGATGAAACAGCTGTGCAGGTATTTATTCAGCCCCTTGGTGAAAAAGTAGAAATGTTAGTCACTGTATTTGACGACAAAGATGGTGTAATTGTTTATATGAATGGAAGTTCCGAATTATTACAACAAAACAACATTGTCAACATTGGCGGCAAAGATATTATAAAAGACGCCCTCAAAGATAAAAACAAAGAACAATAATATAAATGGATTCAAGCGCATTTAAGCGCCTCTTGCTACCGCACTACCGCCAAATGTATGTCACAGCAATGACAATTCTTCGCAATAGTGATGACGCAAGCGATGCAGTGCAAGAGGCCTTTACCCGACTATGGGAAAAGCGCGACGACCTACCGAACATTGACAACCCCGAAGCCTATTGCGTCACGACAATTCGACGCATCTGCATAGACCGATTACGGCGCACAACATATCCTATTAACAATTTAACCGAGGATACTATGCTTATTTCTGACGACAGTGATGAGCAAGCCGACAATAGAGAATCTATTCAATTAGTAACTCTACTAATGAGCAAGTTACCCGAGCAGCAACGCCAAGTGTTGCAACTGCGAGCATTTAATGATTGTTCCTTTGAAGAAATCGAGTCGATTACCGGGCTGACGGGAGTAAATGTAAGGACTCTACTGAGTAGGGCTCGTCGCCGAATGAGAGAATTATTTAATAGTAACATTTAAAAGTCATTACTACAATGAAACAAAAATATAACATCAATGAAATAAAGAGGTTATTGGAAGCCTATTACGATGGGAATACCTCTATTGAGCAAGAAAAGTTGTTGTGTGACTTTTTTGCAACATCGACCGACATTCCTGCCGAACTTGAACCCGACCGGCAATTATTTGCAACACTTCACTCTACTGCACTAACGCAAATAGACATTCCCACCGATTTGGAGCAAAAGTTGGTTTCTCATATCGACAACATGCAACAACACGATGAGCGAAACAATAAAAAATGGATAAAGACATTTGCTTATATTTCAGCAGCTGCATGTGCTATTGCGTTGTTTACATTAGGTCTAAAAATCTTCAACTCCAACGACAATCATATTAATCAAGAGGTGGTTTTAGTTTCCGACAATAAAAACATCGATTCGATTAAAGGCAACAACAATCTCGTTCAAGAGATAGAGGCTCCCGAACCTATATTACCCCAAGAAAAGCCAATGCCCAAAGTGGAGAAAAAGAAAAAAAGAGCAAAACGACAACGCGTTATCAATGCAAACCAACTCAAATCGGTTAGCGACGAGCAAATCGCCTACGAAAACACCGAGCGAGCGTTGTTGTTGCTTTCAGAGAAACTCAACAAAGCCCAAGAAGGCATAAATAAAACACAATCAACAATCAACGAAGTTAATAACACAATAACTGATATAATATAATGAAAACGATTAAATATTTATTCATAACCATTGCTATAATCTTCTCAACAATTTCCATTAAAGGTCAAGATACAATTTATATTGACTGGAAAGAATTTGAAAAATATGGGTTAAACTCATTGAACAAACTCCAATTTGATTCCCTTCAGATGACAGACTTAGATCAATACAATGAATTAGCCTCAAGATTACAAGAATTTTCAATTGCAGAAAAATTCCCACCCTCATTCGAAGCGATATCTAACTATAAAGGCGTAACAAGTGTTTATATTTCAAGTGCAATGCTAAAAAATTTTGGCACAAGCATGATTGGCAACCCTGGCATTAGAGCCATTGCCGGCAACCTTAATTCAGTTGAGATTATTGTGTGTGAAAACAAAAAGTTCTTATACTCAATAAGAAATTATGTAAAAAAAATTGCAAGCTCATATAATCTTGAAACACTCGCTCGAATAAACGAAGAAGGGGAAAAAGTTTCAATATATGGATATTCAACTAATGGGAAAATTACATACCTACTAATGAGTGTAGATGAAGATGAAGATAATGAAATCACTATAATATCTATGAGTGGAGATATTCCTCTTGACAAAGTAGGCGAATTAATTAATTCTAAAAAGTAATCATAATATTAATAGTAATTACAAGCGCTTGATTGCAGTATTTTTTCTACAATTAAGCGCTTTTTCTTTCATAAAGTTAGTTTATACCACATAAAATTACTAAATTTGCCACCATAAACTAACAATAACAAAAAAATTGAAATGAAGAAGCACAATTTTTATGCAGGCCCCTCTATTCTTAGTGAATACACCATTAAGAATACCGCTGAGGCAATTTTGAACTTTGCCGATACTGGTTTGTCAATCCTTGAGGTGTCACACCGTAGCAAAGAATTCACTGCTGTTATCGAAGAAGCAGCACAAATGGTTAAGGAATTACTTGAAGTACCCGAAGGATATCATGTTCTTTTCCTTGGTGGTGGCGCAAGTATGCAATTCTGCATGGTGCCATTCAACATCTTGAAAAAGAAAGCTGCATACCTCGAAACCGGTACTTGGGCTGTTAATGCCATCAAAGAAGCAAAACTCTTTGGCGAAGTTGATGTAGTTGCATCATCTAAAGACGCTAACTTCTCTTATATTCCTAAAGATTTTGTCATCCCTACCGATGCTGATTACTTCCACTTCACTACCAACAACACAATTTTCGGTACTGAAGTACGCAAAGATATAGACTCTCCCGTTCCATTGGTAGCCGACATGTCGAGCGACATCTTCTCTCGCCCTGTTGATGTATCTAAATATGACATCATCTATGCTGGTGCACAAAAGAACCTCGCTCCTTCGGGTGTAACTATCGCCATTGTTAAGGAAGACGCTCTCGGCAAAGTAGAACGCGCTATCCCCACAATGCTCGACTACCGCACTCACATCAAGAAAGGTTCAATGTTCAACACTCCTCCTGTGTTGCCTATCTATTCAGCATTGCAAACTCTTAAATATTACAAGAGCCTCGGCGGCTTGAAAGAAATCGAAAAGATGGACGTAGCTAAAGCTACTAAACTCTACGACGCTATCGACTCAAGCAAATTGTTCCAAGGTACTGCTGCTGTTGAAGACCGCTCAATCATGAACGTATGTTTCGTTATGAAACCCGAATATGTTGAACTTGAAAAAGAATTCGTTGAATTTGCAACTTCAAAAGGCATGGTTGGTATCAAAGGTCACCGTTCAGTTGGTGGTTTCCGTGCATCAATCTACAACGCACTCCCAATGGAAAGCGTAGATGCTCTCGTTGCAGCAATGAAAGAATTTGAAGCAAAACACTAATAACATATCTCAATCATGAAAGTATTAGTTGCTACCGAAAAACCTTTTGCAGCAGTTGCTGTTGATGGTATTCGCAAAGTTCTCGATGAAGCAGGTTATGAACTTGCCCTTCTCGAAAAATACAGTTCAAAACAAGAATTACTCGATGCTGTTGCCGATGCCGACGGATTGATTATCCGTTCTGACATTGTTGATAAAGAAGTGCTCGACGCTGCTAAACAATTGAAAATCGTAGTTCGCGCTGGTGCTGGTTACGACAATATCGACCTCGAAGCATCAAAAGCTAAAGGCGTTGTGGCTCAAAACACTCCTGGACAAAACTCAAACGCTGTTGCCGAATTGGTATTTGGTATGACTGTGATGGCTGTGCGCAATATGTATAACGGCACATCGGGCACCGAACTTAAAGAAAAATCAATCGGTATTCACGCATTTGGCCAAGTGGGTCGCAATGTGGCTCGCATCGCTAAAGGTTTTGGTATGGAAGTATCGGCTCTTGACCCTTATTGCCCCGATGAAGTTATCACCGAAGCAGGCGTTCGCCCAGTTCACTCGGTTGAAGAATTATACAGCACTAACCAATTTGTATCACTTCATATTCCTGCAACTGCCGAAACTAAAAAATCGGTTGGTTACGACCTCGTGAAATTGATGCCAAAGAATGGTGTGCTCATCAACACAGCTCGCAAAGAAGTTATCGACGAAGAAGGTCTTGCAAAGGCTATGGAAGAACGCCCCGACATTAAATATGTTGCCGACATCAAGCCCGACACAGCCGAAGAGTTGAAAGCAAAATTTGGCGATCGCGTGTTCTTCACTCCTAAGAAAATGGGTGCGCAAACAGCCGAAGCTAACATCAACGCAGGTATCGCAGCTGCTCAACAAACAGTAGCATTCCTCCGCGACGGCGTAAACCGCTTCCAAGTAAACAAATAATAGACAGTAACACTCCTATTATACACCACCCCCGGCACTCACAGCGCGTCGGGGGTTGTTTTATTTATTGTACAAATTAAGACCTCTAAATCGAGTAAATTGTTCTTAAAATGCAGTTTTTGATATATAAGTATGTTTGAATACCCTTATTTTTCAATATCATATATTGCACCTATCATTGCTACTCCACCGAAGTTTAGTGATTGGAGATAGGGAATTTTATCAAAGGTTACTCCACCCAAGGCGATGACTTTTTTATCAATTATGCCTTCGATCGATGCTTTTTGAAGGGCGTCGTGAGTAAATGGTGATTTACAGTCGGGTTTGGAAATGCTGTCGAATATGGGGCTTAGGAATAGGTAGTTATACTCATTCTTATATTTAAGTACCTCTTCAAATGAATGGCAGGAGCGAGTTTTATAGCCGGTGTAATTTTGGGGCAAACTCGTTACATTTTTGTTTACATGAATTCCTCTCAATGTGAACTCATAATATAATTGAGGATAATCGTGAATAATAACCCTACTCCGTTCCTCTAATGTTAGTGCCGATAAAATTTCACGCAAGTAGGCAATGACATCAATCCTTTCAAATTCTGATTGATGTTTGCGAAGATGCACAATGTCAACACTATTAGCAAGTAGTCGCTTAATAATCACCACCTCATTTTCTATTGCATGAGGTGGTGTTATTGCAATTATTTTAATGTTGGTCTCAACTATCACGATTAACCTTTAAGTCGATTAATGATGAGGTCGGCAACTTTTTTACCCGAAAGGAGCATACCACCAAAAATTGGCCCCATTCGAGGAGTGCCACTAACGGCAGAAGCAGCCATGCCACACACATAAAGTCCGGGATAGATTTCTTTTGTTCCATTTACAACTTCCTCTTCACCAGCTATAACATCCAACGAGCGTTCACCAATCACTTCGCCTGTGTCAGTAGCAAGGCGTATGCCATTTTTACGAGCCACCGTGCAACACATTTCACTATCGTGCCCAGTGCCGTCAATCACACATTTTGCCATGATATTTAGTGGGTCAACATGCATGCCCTCTCTTAAAACAGGTGTCCAATTCACAACTACCCCACTCACCACATCATTTTTGAAAATAACATCTTCCACCGAGTAGCAGTTGAAAATAGTAGCTCCTGCATGAACTGCTTTATACAACAATGCCGAAGTACTTTCTACCGAGTCCATCACATATAGGTTGTCGTCGTATTTCTCATAATTAATATCAAAATCTTTGATGATGTGCATGGCTTCTTCTTGCACCACGATTTGGTTAAACATCATAGCTCCTCCCCACATTCCACCTCCAGGCGAAAGTTTACGGTCAAATTGAGCGACTTTCAATCCTGCTTTAGCAAGATAATACGCAGCAACAATACCCGAAGGACCACCACCAACGATTGCTACATCTAAATCTAAATTTCTCTCTAACTTGTTAAAATAGGTACTGATAATACCTCTTGATACATTTCTTTCAATCATAATTTTCGTTTTTTGTTCTATTAGTAATTATATTCGTTATATCTTTCATTTCTGATATTGGATTACTTGCATTAAGAATGCTACTACTTAAAGCGATGCCATTGACACCACAATCTATTAATTGTGCAATGTCTTCTTTACATATCCCACCGATGGCAATAAGAGGAATGTTTATGTTGTTTTCGTTCATTTTGGCGGTAATATATCTATATCCTTCAGTGCCAAGAATTGGGGCAAGATTCTTTTTTGTTGAAGTGAAACGAAATGGGCCACACCCAAAGTAGTTTGGATTAGCGCCTTGCAAATGCTGCAATATGTCGTCAAATGAGTTTACAGTGCCACCTATTATGAATTTATCGCCAAGCATTTTTCGTGCTTCGGCAATGGGCATGTCATTTTTGCCGAGATGCACGCCGTCAGCGTTTATTTTTTTTGCAAGTGCAACATTGTCGTCAATGATAAATGTAGCGCCACAATCTTTACACATTTGTTGAATGATAAGAGCCGTTTCTTCCATCAATTGCTCACTGGCTTCTTTCATGCGAAGTTGTATCCATCGACAACCACCCTCCAATGCTATGCGAGCCGAATCTATATAGGAATATTTCTCATTACAATGTGTGATAAACTGCAGCCTATAATTGTTTGACTTCATGTATTGTCATTTTTAAAGGATTAAAACCATGATTGACCGGACCAAATCCATGTCCTATTTTAATATCGGCCCCTGCTCGAATTGCTTCGGCCACATAGCATTTAGCCCCTGATATAGCTTCGGGCAAAGCAAACCCTCGAGCCATAAATGCTGCAATAGCCGACGATAGAGTACAGCCTGTGCCATGAGTGTTTTTAGTGAGAATTGTATCGGATATAAATTTATTAATTTGCATCTCTCCGTCGTGAACTGAGTATAATATATCGGTTTTAATGTCGCCATCTTCATGCCCCCCTTTTAGTAGCACAGCCTTTGCCCCGCAGTCAAAGAGATGGCGAGCGGCATTTTGTTTTTCTTCTAATGTAGTGAGTGACATTCCCGTGAGAGCATTCATTTCTGGGATATTGGGAGTTACAAGTGTTGATATTGGAAGCAATTTTTCTTTCAGCGCTTTTTGTCCCTCAAGTGATAAAAGACGATGACCACTACTCGACACCATAACAGGGTCAAGGATTATTGATAATGAATATCGACTAAGAGCATTGGCTACGGCATGAACAATCTCAACATTTGACAACATTCCAATCTTAACGACCGCTGGAGACAAGTCATCAATGACAGAAATGATTTGGTCATAAACCATTTGTGGACTAATGGCATTTTGAGAGGTTACACCTTGAGTGTTTTGTGCAGTTATAGCCGTGATGGCTGTAGCACCATATACGCCAAGAGCCGAAAACGTTTTGATATCGGCTTGTATTCCAGCTCCCCCCGAAGAATCAGAACCGGCTATGGATAAAACAATTGGATAAGTTTTTTGAAAATTCATACCACTATTTTTTTAATACTACTCAAAATAGTGGTACGGTAATGGGTACCTAAAGAGGACTCCAAACTTCCAGCGTCAGCATTATCTGTACTGGTGCAATGTGTATAATCTCAGCCACGGTTGCATATAGCCATCACCGGGCACCACCATTCGAGTTCGCCGACAAAGATATGAAAAAACTTTTAAAGATAAACTATAATAGCAAAATTTAAATATCGGTTACCATCAAAATCATATGGTTGTCTTTTGAGTCGAAGAGACTAAACCACATAGAACCATCGTGAGTGAGGCGTTTTAAAGATGCTTGTTTAAGATTAATTGGTGTGTCGTTGATTTTTAGGGTGGCATTGGGAAGATATCCTTCTTGGAGGGTTGTTGTGCCTGGGATAAATGAAATATTGTCTCCAGTGATGAGGCTTCGCATCTCTATCACATTTCCATTTGTAACTGAAACGATTGTGCCTGGGGTATCATAGTAGAGCGATAATGATGGTGACACAAATCGGCATCGCTCGTCGAGCAACTCTTTATCGAAATCATCTTGTGGGGCTTCAATTCCAATGACTGTTACATCGCATTTCAATCGCGCACCTTTCACATTTATTACCACCGTAGCTTCGCCTTGAGCAATGGCTTTTACGATGACATTAGTCCCCTCTACTCGCAACATAACCACCTGTGGTGCATCGGTCGTAGTTGAAATTATAGTATCGGCATTAACCACTTGCAATATTGCCGAGTCACCCACTTCAAAAGATAGCTGCGACACACTCAACGATGGTCGCAATCGTTCGATAGGATCATCGGCATCATTACATCCCACACCGACAATCGATATCAATGCCACCAACAATAGTTTCCATATATTTTTAGCATCGCGCATCATTCCACAATTTTTATTTTGAGTTTGCCTTTAACGGTTGCTGATTGGAATCGCAATTCATGCTCTCCCACTCCCAACGATTTTGTTACGATGAAATCTCCCTCTATTTTTGTGCCATTAACTATCCAGTTTACATCACTGGGAATATATGGAGAGAATAAATAGACTTTTTCATCGTTAGAGATTGAATATGTAGCACGCAAAGGCTCCTTTGATTGTTCTTGTTCCTCGTCCTCTTGTCCGGGCTGATAAGGCTCTGAAGATTTGCTGCCCCAAATATAATCGACTAATTGAGGATAATCTACGAACGGATTGCGATTACCTTGTGCCATTGCTATGACATCATTTCGAGTTAGTTCAATATCGCTCACGGGGTCGAGTGCATGCCACTGAAGCAATAGCGCCTTTGAATATCCGTTTAAGGTAGGATAAGTCCCATCGGCAAAGAAGTTCACTCCTTGCCCATTCCATCGATTGGCTGGATAAATGGTGGCCATATACATTATGATGCGAGCGAAATCACCCTCATAACCTCGTGGTGGCGCATACATATTTATTCGATAACCTTCAATACTTCCCCATCCTACCGACCACACATCATTGGCATAAACGACATCGGTTACCACTCCCGGCATATAGTCGTTTTTATATTGAGGCACCTCGCTATTACATGGCAACAAGTTATATAAATCCCACTCAGCTGTTGCGGGTACATGGCTCCCCCACCACGACACATCAACAACGCTATTCACTACCATGCCATAGGGCGCAGTAGTTTTATCGTGAGGAAAATTATATTTTGATGAAGAATATCGGTCAAGCGCCGAACCGTCGGGCATCACATCACATTGAGCAAACAGACTCCATGCGCCACCCTCGCCCGTCATTGATGACACATAGCGCTGTGGCGCAAAACTATCGTGTAGATACTGTTTTAATTGAGCACCACATTTTCCCTCAAAGTCATTTTGCGCCATCATGGCAAATGCCGTCGCACAAACTATTAATAATATGAGAAAAAATCGTTTCATACTCACAAATTTAATGAAAATGATTGATTTTTGACAACAAATAATTAACTTTGTTGCTATAATAACATTCTAAATAAAAAGAAGATGAAAAAAGTATTATACTCACTCATTATTGGTGGCATGGTTATGGGATTCAGTTCATGTTCCAATAATAATCGTACGGGCGAAGAGGCTTCTAACACAGCCCCCAATCTAAATTCAACTGTAAAGGATGCTCCTACATCGGCTCCTATGATTAAAGAAATCGTTGATGGTGAAAATGGCAAGCCTATTACTCTTGAAACCGAACGAGGCAAAATGCACGGACAAATCGCGTTCCCTGGCACCATCACACTCACCAATCCCGAAGAAGCAAAAAATGTGCTACACAAGCTCACTCCTGCTCAAGAGATAAACACCTTCAATTGCGCAGTACTCTTTACTGGTACAGCAAAAAAAGGTAAAATTTGGAACTTCACGCCCAATAGCATTACAGTTGATGTAGAATGGAAATATGAAGATGGCACAACCTCAACCGACCAAGTGGTTGTTAAATCTCAAAAATATAATTTCACTCACGCCGACGAAAGCAAAGGCAATACCAAAACAATTACTTACAATGTAAAATAAAACTCTTTCACATACATTTCAAAAGCATCAACTCAACCACAGTTGATGCTTTTTTTATCTAAAAATCTCTTGTCAATGTTCTCGTTATAAAATTTTATAATGCAAAGGTACAACACGACAAAGGTCATAAACTGCGATAATGTCGCATTAGTAAAAAAAGCAATCGCTTGAGTCTTAACGATTCAAGCGATTGACAAGTTATAATTAAACCTATTTTTTAAAATTCATAACCAAAACGTATCATTAATGCTGAGTGATTATTATGACTCGATTTAAGCGCCTCAGCATCGGCACATTCCAACAGACCTAGTTGCCAAGTCACATCCACATTATATTTCTTATACCATAAACCCACACCAACTTGAAATCCAGCATCAAATGGTTCGAAATCGGCATAGTTATAACTACTAACGTATGACTCTTTTTTATTTTCTATAAAATCGTAGCTAAGGAAAGGGCCAATATGAAAATCTATTTCGTAGTCACCGACTATCGTATTCTTAACACCTATCATGGGCGCAAATTTTATATTATATGAATAACAACTGTACTTAGACGCATTATTTTCAATACCATTATAAATTTCTTTTGAACTAAATCCTCGTGAAGCTAAGCCAAATTCAGCACCCCAATACACAGGTGATTTTTTTATCATATACCTAAAACCTGTAGCAAGGTCAAAACCAACTTTTGCACCAACGCCATATTCATACTTATTATAATCACTGCGTTCTTCTCCTAATATAAAACTTGTATTTATACCAGCGCGAATATACCATGTAGCTGGTGTCATTTTAAATGTTTTTTTATCAAATGTCCTACTTAATTTCACCTGTGCGCTTGCCGAGAATGCCATTAAAACAATCGTAGCAAATAATATTATTTTTTTCATAACTATTAACTATTTAAATATAATTTAATTTCTTTATTTTTTGAGTTTAGGTTGAGGTATCAACAACGAATTTGCATCAATCTCACCTTGGGGATAGGCTTTAATTATTATATCAGAATCAACATCAGGAGCATTTAACGGACGAAAGTTGACATATTTCACAGGATATCCCGAAATTTCAATTACCAACACTTTATCGTTTTCTTCCGAAATGTATGAGTAAGGTACCATAGCAAGAATAGCATCGGCTTTGAATTCTTTCATTGCCAAATATACAGCGCGATTTTTTAGATTCAAGAATGTTACTTCATCTAACGATCCTTTAATTTCAAATTTATAAGGGCCAAATTCTTGGCGACTCGCACTAAGGTATTTCACATCACAAACTTGAGGAGTCACATACACTTTTAATTGAGGTTCAAAATCACGAGAACCTGTTTCCTCAAACAACTTTACATCATTGTCGGATTGAGCTAAACACGTCATTGCGGTCATAATCATTGCTCCAAACAATGTTAATGATTTTTTCATTGTGTTTTCCCTATATACGGGTCGGGCGCAACTGTTAAATATTTACTATTTAAAAATAAATAGCAATAAAGTATTAGTAAATGGAAATATATTTTAAGCAAAGGTATAAAATATTATTAAAACAACAATATTTTTCATGCATCAATATATTGTCCATAAACAGCGATAATGTCGCATTTTAGATTATTTAATTTGTCATGTAATTCTAAAATTATCCGACATGTCAAATACAAAGGCGCCTCGGAAATTCCGAGGCGCTTTTGCTTATACTATTAAATAATGATTCGAGATTATTCCCACTCGATAGTTGCCGATGGTTTTGGCGACATATCGTAGCATACACGATTCACGCATGGAACTTCTTTAAGAATGCGGTCGGTGATTTTCTTCAAGATAGCCCAATCGATTTCTTCGATAGTAGCAGTCATTGCATCAACAGTGTTCACGGCGCGAATGATTACTGGCCAATCGTAAGAACGAGCGTTGTTGCGTACACCTACTGATTTGAAGTCGGGTACAACTGTGAAGTATTGCCAAACTGTTTTATCAAGACCAGCATTAGCAAATTCTTCGCGAAGGATTGCATCTGATTCGCGAACTGCTTCGAGACGGTCGCGAGTGATTGCGCCAAGGCAACGAACACCAAGACCTGGACCAGGGAATGGTTGACGATAAACCATTTCGTAAGGCAAACCAAGCTCAACACCACAAGCACGCACTTCGTCTTTGAAGAGTTGTTTTAATGGTTCAACGAGTTCAAATTGCATATCTTCGGGGAGACCACCCACATTGTGGTGTGATTTTACCATTTTAGCAGTTTTTGTACCACTTTCTACGATATCGGGGTAGATAGTGCCTTGACCGAGGAAATCAATACCTTCGAGGTTGCGAGCTTCTTCTTCAAACACGCGAATGAATTCACCACCGATGATTTTGCGTTTTTCTTCGGGGTCTTCTACTCCTTCAAGTTTGCCAAGGAAGCGTTCAGTAGCATCAACATATACAAGGTTAGCACAAAGTTGATTGCGGAACACCTCAACCACATTTTCTGATTCGCCTTTACGCATCAAGCCGTGATTAACATGAACACATACAAGGTTGTCACCAATAGCCTTGAGCAACAATGCAGCAACAACCGAGCTGTCAACACCACCCGATAGAGCAAGCAACACTTTGCGGTCGCCTACTTGACGGCGCACAAGTTCTACTTGGTCGTTAACGAAGTTAGTCATATTCCAGTTGGCTTCGGCTTTGCAAACATCAAAAACAAATGATTTGATTGCTTCTTTGATTGCATCAACATCGTCGTTGAATTGTGCAAGTTTAACTTCGCACAATGCTTTATCGTGACCTGCAGCAATCACAGGAATTCCCAATTCATAAATTGCAGGATTTACATCAATTGCAACTCCGTCAATAACATTATTAGGACCTCCATTAATAACAATCCCCTTAACATTAGGCAAAGCTTTTAACTCATCGGCCGTGATGTCATGGGGATAAATTTCGCTGTAAACTCCAAGCGCACGAATTGCGCGAGCGACTACTGTATTTTCGTGACTACCCAAATCAAGGATCACAATCATATCCTGTTTCATATAAAATAAAGTATTGAAATGGTTATATATTTTGATGACTGCAAAATTACAATTTTTTCGGGCTACTTCAAAAAAAAATATTCATTTTTATCAAAACTTTTTTGAAAGAAATGCGCTTTATCGTCATGATTAAACAACTTGATATTATTGATTAAAATAATTTAGTTATCTTTGTCAAAATTTACTTTATATTCTAAAAATTATAACCCTAATGAAAAAGTTAGTTTTTGCATTATTATGTTTGGTTCTATTACCACTCACTTCATGTTACGAAGATGAATTAAACGCTCTAAAAAATGAGCAACACGAACTTGCTGATAGAGTGTTGGCTCTTGAAATGTGGCAAAAACAAGTTAATGATAATATTATATCGTTGCAAAACCTTGTTGCATCGCTTGAGCAACGCGATTATGTCACTGGTGTAACTCCTCTTGCCGATGGTTCGGGTTACATTATTAGCTTCCTTAATAATGGCGCTATAATCATTAAAAATGGTATTGATGGTCAAAATGGTTCAAATGGTGCCGACGGAGAGAATGGCACTGATGGATACACCCCTGTTATAGGTGTAAAACTTGCCGATGATGGTCTCTACTATTGGACAATTGATGGCGATTGGCTTTATGATGCCAACGGCAACAAAGTGAGAGCAAGTGCTATTGATGGTGAAGATGGCGCTCAAGGAGCCGACGGTAAAGACGGCGAAGATGGTAAAGATGGCATCAATGGAACCGATGGCAAAGATGGCAAGGACGGTCAAGATGGTACTGATGGAGCAGACGGTGCCGATGGTAAAGACGGCAAAGATGGACGCGACGGATATACACCTCAAATGCGCATCAACCCAGTTACCAACGAGTGGGAAGTATCGACCGATGGTGGTGTTACATGGTACTCTACTGGAGTAAAGGCTACAGGCGATAAAGGCGACAAGGGTGAAGATGGCGCTCAAGGCGAAAAGGGTGAGCAAGGTGAGCAAGGAGAACAAGGTGAAAAAGGCGATAGTTGGTTTGCCGGAGTAGATACAACCAATCCTCACTATATTACCGTAACCCTAACCAATGGTACAACTCTAACATTCCCACGATATAAATCGTTCAAAATTGGCAACGATGAAAGTAACGAGGCTATTGTGATAACACAATTGGGTGCTACATCTATCGCATTACAACTCCCCAACGGATTTAAAGAAACCGACTATACTGCGATATATGCAAATGTTTTCAGCGGTCAAAATGGCGACATAGTCACTCGTTCATATTCTTCTACCGACTGGATTGTAAAGATTACTCAACCTACATTTGCCAACGATGGAACATGTAATAACGATGCGATGATTGCGGTAACACCTCCAGGGAATATTAAAGCAGGCGATAAAGCGATTCTCAATGTTACAATCATAAATTCAGACGGCAGCAAAACCGAAGCTGCTCGACCTCTCGTTATGGCCGACCTCAATGCAGTTCCCTCTGAAGTGCCACACATCTACATCATGACCGATGAATATGTAGAAGAAATCCCCGACAAAGAGAACTATATGACCTCAACATTCCGTGTGAAATCAAATAATGCTGAAAACAAGATTGCTGGTGAAATATCAATCAGAGGTCGTGGAAACTCAACGTGGTATTACGATAAACGCCCCTATCGATTGAAATTCAGCGAAAAAGTGTCTCTTTGTGGCATGAAATCATCTAAAAACTACGTTTTGATTGCTCACTATATCGACCCCACTCTTATGAGCAATCCAGTAGCATTTAAAATGGCCGATTTATTGGGTATGCCATATGTAAACAGCGCAGTTCCAGTCGAAGTTACGCTCAATGGTAAATATCGTGGTGCATATATGTTGACCGAAGCCATAGGTATAAGCAGTACCAATGTTGACATTGATGAAGACAATAGTATATTATTTGAAATCGACCAAAACTATGACGAAGAATGGCAATTTAAATCACCAATTTACAATCTGCCTGTAATGGTCAAAGACCCTGATATGACACAAGAATTATTTGACTATTGGATGGAAGATTTTAAAACTCTTGAGAAGAAATTGTCTAACGATTCAGTCAAGATAAGCAACTATGGTGAGATGATTGACCTCAACTCTATCGCCAACATTATGATTATAAACAACATGGTGGGCAATTATGAAATTCATCATCCCAAAAGCCTATTTATGTATAAAACAAAAGGTGACAAATATTATATGGGACCAGCATGGGACTATGATTGGGCTTATGGACATATTCAAGGTCAAGGATATTTTAAGAATGAAGACCCCATCATCTTTGGCAACGAGCCTAATGCCGAATCAAAAGCTGGATACCAATTATTCCGCACTTTGCTCACCGACCCTCGTTTCGTAAAAGTATATCGCGATAGATGGGAATATTTTAAAGTGTACTGCTATCCACAATTGATGGACTATGTTGACCGTTATGAGGCCCTTATTGCAACATCGGCTGCTAATGACGCAAAAATATGGACCAACACTAAAAATCACACTCAAATGGTTGAAGGAATGCGCCAATGGCTCAAAAAACGCATCACTTTTATTGATAACGAAATGACAACATTCTAAAAACAATCTCTTTAATATGATAAGAGCCTCTATCGCAATGATTGAGGCTCTTGTTTTTATATATTACATTTTTTACTGGCTACCTAACACAAGGAGTATAAGTCCGATTAATAGAATTGATAGATCTATGATTTTGAGTTTGACATTCTTTTCACGGAGCATTACGACTCCAAACAGGAATGAAACTATCACACTTCCCCGGCGTATCATCGACACCACCGATATCATGGAATCTTCAAGCGATAAGGAATAAAAATATGCGATATCGGCAATGGTAAGAAATAGTGCAATACATGGGATAGTCCATCGCCATTGAAAAGGGGTTGTGTCGCGTTTTACGCGTTTGATTATCGTAATCGTAATGCCCATTATCACAAGTTGATAAAACGAGTACCATGCTTGTACTTCGAGAGGATTATATTGTCGTAGCAAATACTTGTCATATAATCCACTCATGGCTCCAGTAATCATAGCACCAAAACTCAACCACAACCAACGATTATTTTTTATTGATATACCTTCTTTTGCCCCAATGCGACTGATGAGGAACAACGATGATATGCCCAATATCACACCACCCCACTGCATGAGATTTAATCGTTCGCCAAATATCAACATTGCACCCACAAGCACCATCACTGGGCGAGTGGCATTAATGGGGCCTGCTATGGTCAATGGCAAATGCTTCAATCCAAAATAGCCAAACAACCACGAAGATAACACTATCGCCGATTTTATTAAAATATGGAAATGTCCTATGGCTGTGCCTCCTAATCCTATCTCTCCTTGAGATAAACCAACAAATATTATGGGCGACATCAATAACGCACCAAACAATGTGTTGAAAAATAGCACCGTCAACACATTATTTCCATTGAGCGATAATTTCTTAAATATATCATATACCCCAAGACACAATGCCGAGGCAATTGCTAATAATATCCACATATCTTAAAAAATTTTGCGACTGCAAAATTACATATTTTTCAACAATCTTGGCGACTTTTGCGTTATTCTCAATTATTATCACTATTTTTGTGCATTATAATAACACCTACATGATATGTCACCTTTATTCAGCATAATCACAGTTACATATAACGCTGCCGAAACATTACCTGCTACACTTGCAAGTGTCAAAGAGCAATCGTGCAAGTTGTATGAATATATAGTGATGGATGGTGTATCAAAAGACAATACTGTTCAACTTGCCACCGATGCCAATATCACTAACGCCCGCATCATTTCCAGCCCCGACAAAGGATTGTATGATGCGATGAACAAGGCTATCGATGTTGCTACCGGTGAATATCTCATCTTCCTCAATGCAGGTGACGCGTTCCATTCACCCGACACTCTTCAAAAGATTGCCGATGTGATTATGAATCACGATTTTCCCGGCATCGTTTATGGGCAAACTCAACTCGTCAATGCCAATCGTCAACGCATTGGCGACCGGCATCTTACAGCACCCGAAGAGTTGACTCTCAAAAGTTTTGCCGAAGGTATGCTCGTGTGCCACCAAGCTTTCATAGCTCTACGTCGGATAGTAGGGCATTATGACTTGCGCTATCGTTTCTCGGCCGACTATGAATGGTGCATTAGATGCTTGCAACACTCACGCAACAATGTATATATCCCCCACACTATCATCGACTATTTAAGCGAAGGATTGACAACGGCCAATCGCAAAGCCTCACTCAAAGAGCGCTTCAAGATAATGTGTTACTACTATGGCACAATACCCACCGTGTTGCGCCACTTGAAATTTATTCCTCGATTCCTCAAACAAAGACGCATCGACAAGAAAGCGTCTCAAATTAAATAACATATGGGATATTATATTCTTGAGAATGGTCAGCAATATGGGCCATTCACTATTGAACAACTAAAAAAAAGAGGCATAACCACCAACACCCAAGTATGGCGTGAAGGTATGGCTCAATGGACCTGTGTGAAAAACATTCCCGAACTGATTGACATTGCACAACCACCATTGCCCGGTGGGACTCCACCGCCACATATACCATACCAACAATCCACTCCTACGACACCTTGCCCCGACAACCACTTAACTCTTGCGATTATTGCAACTATCGTTTCATTATTTGCATGTTTCCCTATATGCATAGGCGCTGTTTCTTTAATCTACGCGCTAAATGTTGAAAATAAATGGCGCAAAGGTGACATTGATAGAGCTGAAGAATATGCTCGCAACGCTAAAGCATGGGGTAAATGGAGTTTGATTGCAATAGGCATAGGATATTCTCTTTTAATAATATTCTATATTTTCATATTTGCGTTCTCTATTTCAGCTTTCAACATATTTAATTAGCTTATTATTAATCAATAACCATAATCATCTTATGAACTATTTCATTATTGAAAATGGACAACAAGCAGGTCCATTTACTATTGACCAATTACGCAGTAAAGGTGTTACTGGCGAAACTAATGTGTGGCGCGAAGGCATGGCACAATGGGGAAAAGTCAAAGACTTACCCGAACTTGCATCTATTCTACAAGCAACACCTCCCCCCACTAATCCTCCCTATGGTCAACCTTATGGTCAACAACCATATGCACCACAACCAGCATATGGCCAACAATTGGCTCAAGAATGTCCCGAAAACCATTTAACCAAGGCTATTATTTCAACCGTAATGGGAGTATTGTGTTGTGGTATTATAGGTTCAATATTCGGTATTATTTCTATCGTAAGTGCCAATAATGTAGATAAATTTTGGCGCACTGGGAACTATGACGAAGCTCACCGTCAATCAAAGAAAGCTAACACATGGGCCAATATAGGTATTATTGTATCTATTGTTGCTTTTGTTCTTGCGATTATTTATGGAATTTGTGTTGGTCTTTTTGCCGCATCAGTCGGTTCAAACGATTTTTACTATTAATGACACTCCTCAACACAACATTTCATGTACATAAATCGGTAGATGCTCTATTTATAAAATGGGTTAAAGAAATCTACCTTCCTATAGCGAATGAGAGTGGATTATCTAATCCACTCTTCACTCGCATCATGACACAAGTTGACCCCGAAGCAACAAGTTATGCTGTTCAATTGCAAGCATCATCTCATAGTGAGGCCGAGAAATGGCACGATACATCGGCAGCCAAACTCAAAGATGCTCTATCGCGCGAAGTTGGCGAACGAGTTCTCCACTTCACTACATATATGGAAATCTTATAATAATTGAAAATTAAGTATTGAGAACTGAGAATTATACTTTTATTATCAATCTGTAAGTTATGAATTCAAGCAAGTCGCTTCGCGAGTGGGATCGTATAATCATAGGCATTGACCCTGGCACAAATGTGATGGGGTATGGCATTCTTGGTGTCAAGGGGAAAAAGCCGTCGATGATAGCTATGGGGGTGATTGAATTGAAGAAATTTGAAAGCCACTATTTGCGACTGTCGCGCATCTTTGAACGCGTAACAATGCTCGTAGAACAATATCTTCCCGACGAGATGGCTATTGAAGCACCGTTCTTTGGGAAGAATGTGCAATCAATGCTTAAACTTGGTCGCGCTCAAGGAGTGGCAATGGCAGCTGCATTAGCACGCGATGTGCCTATTACCGAATATGAACCACGAAAAATAAAAATGGCAATCACTGGTAATGGCGCTGCCAGCAAAGAACAAGTACAGGAAATGTTGCGTCGCATTCTTGACATTCCACGCGAAAACCTTTTGCCACAACTCGATGCTACCGACGCACTTGCGGCTGCACTATGTCACTTCTATGAGTCATCACGCCCCCAAATTGAAAAAGGGTGCAAATCGTGGAAAGAATTTATTGCCAAAAATCCTGATAAGGTAAAGAAATAATACAAAAATGAATACATCTCCATTCCTCATTATAATACCAATCTATAATTAATCTATAATTATTTCAAAGGAGAGAATTTTGCAACATTCTTTAATAAGTTAAAACCTTAGTGATTAAATATTGGGAGATAAAAGATAATATTTGCCTATCAATGTATGAAACGACTATGTCGTAATTAAAAAGTAAAAAGAACTAATCCTAAATCATCCAAGACAAACGCTCATATATAATATTTGATTAGAACCGAATTAGAATAAATGGATCCGAGCTTGTTAAAGGCTATTAATAACCACTCCTATTGTACCCAAAATCGCAATAATAATAAATGCAATACATCCAATTGTCTTTACGCAACCAATAAAACCATTTCCACTATTATTATCCTTAATAATAGCCAACATTTCATCATCTGTTTTTCCATTGAGTTTTGCGACCAAAATATTTTGAACTTCTGATATCGCAACTTGATAATTAGAAGATGATGTAGTTGCTGTATCCGAAGAACAATTTATTTCTATTGCCGTATTTAATTCATCTATTGATGAAAGCATCAATCTTATTGTTGGAGTATCAATTCCTTTTGGGCGATCAAACAAATATGTTCCCAACACTGCATTTACACCATTTTTCTTCACTAAAAAATACTGAGGATATTTTTTCAACAAAGAATCTATCGCGTCTTTCACAACTTCTATCGGATATTTCACAATAATTCTAGTTGAAACCGGAGTTGAATCTGTAACTATCATATGATTATCTATTTATGATTTAAATTATTAATCAATTGCGCCCCCCTTACATCAACAATGATGCATCGCCGTAGCTGAGGAAACGAAAATCGTGGGCGAGGGCGAAGTCGTACATTGCTCGCCAGTCACCTCCGACAAAGGCCGACACAAGTAATAATAGTGTTGATTGTGGCTGGTGGAAGTTGGTAATAATTCCTTTTACAATCTCATATTTATATCCCGGTGCAATTATTACCCGCGTTGAGGCAATGAGAGTTTCACTTCCCGATTCATTAAGATATTTCACTATTGCATTAAGTGAATCGGCAACCGACAAATGTGGATGCGACTCGCTATAGGGATGCCATTGAGGTAACTCACCACTCCACTCATTTTGAGAGATGAGGCATCCAATATGATAAAGACTTTCAAGAGTGCGCACCGATGTTGTTCCCACAGCAAATACTCGGCGAGAGGTCGATGCAAGTTCTTCAATAAGAGACTTGGGCACGGCAATAAACTCGCTATGCATTTCATGTTGGCCTATGCTATCACTTTTCACGGGTTGGAATGTTCCAGCCCCCACATGGAGTGTGAGTTCGCGACGAGGTATTCCTCGTTGCGACACCTCCTCAAGCACTTCGGGAGTGAAATGTAATCCCGCAGTAGGTGCAGCCACCGAACCATCGATATGAGAATATACCGTTTGATAGTCTTTGCTATCGCTATCTTCGGTTGACCGATTAAGGTATGGAGGAATAGGAATTTCACCTGCTGCAGCAATAATTTGAGCAAATGTAAATGCATTGTTATCCCATGAAAAACGCACTACCGATGCGTTTCCTTCCTTATTTATGCGAGTAGCAAAGAGAGTTACATCTACACCGTCAATCGTAATAATGGCCGAAAGGCTACCTTGTTTCCAACGCTTTGAATTCCCCACAAAACATAGCCACGAACACTCATCGGTCTTGGCAAAATTAACTGCATAATCAGCAGGCGAAACTGGCTCAAGGCAAAAGATTTCAATCAACGCCCCACCCTCACTTTTACGAAAACGCAATCGAGCATTTATCACACGCGTGTTATTATAAATGAGCATAGCATCATCGGGTAGCAACGAGGGCAACTCGCTGAAAATATGTTCCGAAATAACACCTTCGGCATTACGCACCAACAGTTTACACTTGTCGCGTTGCTCAAGAGGATGCTTTGCAATTCGTTCATCGGGAAGAGGATAATTATACTCCTCAATGCGTATATCTTTTATATTGCTCATTTATTCTCAGTTTTATTGTGCAAAGATACGGAAAAAGCAGTATTTTTGCGTTATAAAACAAAGAATAATGATATTATGGCACAAGTAGGCGATATGGTGCGCTACCTCAATGCTGTAGGTGGCGGAAAAATAGTGAGAATAGATGGTAACATGGCATATGTTGATGATGATGGATTTGAAACTCCAGTATTGTTGCGTGAATGCGTTGTTGTAGGGTCGGCATCGGCTCCTAAACCTCAAGCAGAAAAAAAAGCTGTTGCACCAACATTAGTTCCCGAACAACCCAAGGCCCCAAAAACCGAAGAGATTGAAGAGACCGAAAATGGAGATATTCTCAACATCGTTCTCGCATATGAGCCTGTTGAGATTAAACACCTCAACACCACTACCTATGACGCTTATCTTGTAAATGATTCAAACTATTATCTCTATTTCACTTATCTCACTCGAGCCGATAAGGAAGGATGGATCACTCGCCATGCCGGAATAATTGAGCCCAATACGCAATTACTCCTTTGCGAAGTAACTCATCAAGACTTGCCCTCAATGGACCGCGTAGCTGTGCAATATGTGGCATTTAAACGCGATAAAGAATTTACCCTCAAGGCTCCTGTTGCTGTAGAATATCGTCTTGATACCACCAAATTTTTCAAACTACATTGTTTCCATAAAAACGTTTATTTCGACACTCCGGTAATTGCCATTGACATCGTAAAAAACGACATTCCTTTGCGCTCAATGGTTATCGACAGCCGAGGGCTTGAAGATGCAATGAACGCAAAGAAAAATTATAAAGCCGATAAGCCTAAAGCAAAAAGTGCCCCTGCCCTACGCCCCGAGACTATCGTTGTTGACCTTCACATTCATGAATTGCTCGACACCACTGCGGGATTGTCAAACACCGACATGCTTAATGTTCAACTGCGCGAATTCAATCGTGTAATGACCGATAATATCAAATTCAAAGGTCAAAAGATAGTGTTTATTCATGGCAAAGGAGAAGGTGTATTGCGCCAAGCCGTGCTACAAGAGTTAAAGAAGAAATATCCTCGTTGCCAAGCTCAAGATGCATCGTTTCGTGAATATGGATTTGGTGCTACACAAGTAACGATTCATTAATAGTCATCATCGATGATACTTTGTTTTTCAGGCACAGGCAATAGCCGTTATGTAGCTCGCGAACTTGCTCAAATCCTCAACGAACAAGTAATTGAATTGCAGGGAGAAATCCTCATTTCACCCTCATCGTTTAATTACGATATGAGCAAGGAGAAGCGATTTATATGGGTGTTCCCTATATATTCGTGGGGAGTTCCACCTATTGTTGTTGATTTTATAAAATCGGCTCCACTTAATATCCCCACCAACAATTGCCACTTTATGGTGTGTACATGTGGCGATGATATTGGCAATGCACATAAGCATTGGCGCAAACTCATAGGCAATCGTGGTTGGTATGCTCAATGCGCCTACTCGGTAACTATGCCCAATACCTACACTTTGATGAATGGGTTTGATGTTGATAGCAAAGAATTGGAGCAAAAGAAACTTGCCGATGCCCCTACTCGCATTGCCGAGATTGCCTCAAAAATCGCGACAAGTAGCAATAGCGATGATGTGGTGCGTGGCAGTTGGGCTTGGGTAAAAACAGCAATAATCTACCCCTATTTCAAACGATACTGTATGTCGCCCCGACCATTCCATGCTACCGATAAATGCGTAGGCTGTGGCAAATGTGCCAAAACATGTCCGCTCAACAATATTTCAATGAATGACAGTCGCCCTCAATGGAGCAAAAATTGCGCACAATGCCTTCGTTGCTATCACATATGCCCACACCATGCTGTGGCCTATGGCAATGCCACCAAAGGGAAAGGACAATACCAAGAGTTAATTCATAATTCATAATTCATAATTGATTACTGCAAATATTCTCAATTCAATATGATAAGATTTGTAACACAGCGCGATGTTAAACGCATAACCGAGATTTACAACGACTATATTATCAATACCACCATCTCGTTTGAAGTAAAACCTTTAACAGAAGAAGAAATGCGTAATCGCATTGAGTCGATACTTGCACATGGGCCTTATCTTGTGTGGGAAGAAGATGGAGAGATTGCCGGATATTGCTATGCTCACCCATGGAAAGAACGCGCAGCATATCACAACACACTTGAAACCACCATATATCTCGCACCAAAATATTTCCGCAAAGGGATAGGCACTAAACTCATGGACCGACTCATTACACTATGTCGTGCCGATGACAAAAAAGTGCTAATAGCATGTATCACTGCCAACAATGAAGCGAGCATCAAAATGCATGAATCACTCGGTTTTAAACAAGCATCATATTTCTCTAAAGTGGGAGAAAAATTTGGTCAATCGCTCGATGTTATCGATATGCAACTCACTTTATAATTCAAGATGTATAAATACCACTAACTTGCATTTTGATATGCATAGTTCACAATAAACAAGAGGTCTCTACCACATAAACTTGCGATTGAGACCTCTTGCTATATCTTTTTTACGCTTATTTATTCAAATCGGGTTTTAAATTCCTCGATTACATCCATTGCCGATTGGTCGGGGCGAGCTGGAACTATTGATGCATAGCCACGGTCGAGCCAATAATAGTCGGTATCTTCTGCTTCAGGTTCGGCATTTTTAAAATTACCAGTCAGCAGATAAAAAGGTTTCCCTTGAGGATCCACATAGTTGGCATACTCTTCGGTCCAATAACCTCGAGCAGCGCGCACCACCTTTGCACCTTTAATTTCACCCTTTGGGAAATTAACATTTAGGCATATATCGGCAGGAAGTCCTTGCTCAATTACTCGTTGCGTTATTGACTTCAAGAATGGTAATGTATTAGTAAAATCGGCTTCGGGCGAATGGCTCAAATAGGAATATCCTATAGATGGAATGCCAAGCATACATGTTTCAAGCACAGCACCCATTGTTCCCGAATAGATAATGTTATTTCCGGCGTTACTACCATGATTAATACCCGAGAGCAATAGATCGGGGCGTCGTGGCACGATTGTATGCAATGCAAGTTTCACACAATCGACTGGCGTTCCATTTACCGAATAAACTTTAATGCCACCACGCTCGGGATATTCGGTTATCCTCAATGGTGTTTTCATTGACATTGCCGATGATTGTCCCGATTGCGCTGCATCGGGTGCTACGATATACACCTCGCCCATTTCTTTCACTGCTTCAGCGAGATAAAACACTCCACGAGCGTTTATTCCATCGTCGTTTGTTATTAATATCAGTGGTTTATTTTGTTCCATATTCTTTTATTCAATAATATATTATTCCATAACGATGCGAAATCCGCCTCGATTAAATCCTTTATAATAATTGGGTTCGCTCCAACTCCATGTCACTTTGCATTTGCTTTCATCGTGAAGAATACATCCACCTCTTATCTTTGCGGTTTCGCGGCACCATTCCCACACATTGCCACTCATGTCGTGAAGTCCCAATGAATTAGGTAATAATCGCCCTACTGGGTGAACACTTCCGTAGGCATAATTTTCACCATACCATGCCACATCGTTAATGTTTTCACTACCACAATATCGGTAATATTCAGTCCCAGCACCTTTGGCAGCATACTCCCATTGTGCTTCGGTGGGCAAATTAAATGACAATCCTGTTTTACGCGACAATTCGTTGCAGAAATTTTTAGCCTCACTCTGATTTACATAATACATAGGAAGATCAGAACCAACACCCGTCAATCGGTCGCCCGAATGTATCGCTCGTTGCTGACTTATAGAAGTTCCCATTACAGCCTCCCATTGACTTTGAGTGATTTCATATTTACCTATATAAAAGTCACCAACAGAGCACGCACTTCCTTTAGTACCCATTGCAAATGCTCCAGCAGGCACTTTTACCATATCGTTAAGCAACTCGGTGATAACAACTTTTTGAGATTCACTCACATCGGTAGACCATATAGGGTTTTCTATCGTAGCCAAGCCGTCGTGCGATTGATTATCGGATTCACTTTTGAATATATCCAATACATTGGGGAACATAAATATCGCCACGATAATTGCAACTACTACAATTGCAACAATGGCAATAATTAAAACTGATGATGATGCCTTTTTCTCGTTATCATATTGAGGCGGCACTGCATTGTATTGTTTACGAGGTGGCTCGTGTTGATACACGGGAGGTACTGCTCCCATTTGAGGTTTTGACTCTTCAACATAAGGAGGAGGTGGCACCATAGGAGGTTCATTTAGCTGCGTAATCAATGCGTGCAATTCAGCAACTTCCATAGCCTTTACCCAATTAGGTAACCCTTTATGCCACACCATAGTGTTAGGAGTTAAACCCATTATTTTTAATTGGTCTATTGTGAAAGGGCCTTTGCGTTCCTTATTTAAAACTACATAATATTCCATAAGTAAATATTTTATATTTTATATTTACAAAGTTAGGTAATTTCTTTCTAAAAGTGGGTTACTTTTTTATGATTTATTTATAATAGTAGCTTTTTGAAATTGTTTTTTTATTGTAGCATTTTGTTTTTAATCATCGGCTTGCTTCTATTAACTAAAAAATCATTATCTTCGCATATTAAAATAAGAAAATTAATAATAACTATATCATTATGCAAAAAGAGAAAGATTATGTGGCCAACCACGATGTTGACCCTACTGAACTTCCCGAAAACGCATTTCGTGAACTGAAAGATGGGGAAGAGTATCGCCCGGTGATGCATCCCGAGCGTAATTATGCCGAAGCTACACCCTATTCTGTTACTATGGGCTTGCTTCTTGCCGTAATATTTAGTGCTGCAGCAGCCTACTTGGGATTAAAAGTGGGACAAGTATTTGAAGCAGCAATCCCCATTGCTATCATTGCGGTGGGATTATCGGGAGCTTTAAAGAAAAAAGATGCTCTTGGTCAAAATGTGATTATCCAATCAATCGGAGCTTGCTCGGGTGTTATCGTTGCCGGCGCAATTTTCACGCTCCCTGCACTTTACATTCTCCAAGCTAAATATCCCGACCTTTCGGTGAACTTTATGCAAATCTTCTTGAGTTCATTATTAGGAGGTATTCTTGGAATATTATTCTTCATTCCATTCCGTAAATATTTTGTAAAAGATATGCACGGTAAATATCCGTTCCCCGAAGCTACAGCTACTACTCAAGTGCTTATTAGCGCCGAAGGTGGCGACAAGAAGTCAAACAATGGTGGTCAAGCTAAAACTCTTATCATTGCATCGCTCATTGGTGGTATTTATGACTACATTGTAGCAACATTTGGATGGTGGGCCGAAACAGTTACTACTACAGCAGCCTCATGGGGTGCAACAATCGCCGAAAAAACTAAAGTGGTATTTAGTTGTAACACAGGAGCAGCATTACTCGGTCTTGGTTACATCGTTGGTCTTAAATATGCGTTTGTTATCTTTGCTGGTTCACTATTTGTGTGGTGGATTATCATTCCATTGCTCGGCTCTTATGGTTCACCCGAAATTGCAGCAATGGATGCTCAATCAATTTTCAGCGACCACGCTCGTTTGATTGGCATCGGTGGTATTGCAATGGCTGGCATCATAGGCATCGTAAAATCATGGCCCATCATTATGCAAGCAGTGGGTCTTGCTGGTCGCGAATTCAAAGGCTCGGCAGCTAAAGCAAAAACAGTGCGTTGGCAAACAGATCTTTCAATGAAATCAGTAGTATTCTATATTGCATTGGCGCTTGTTGTAGTGTTTGTGTTCTTCTGGCTTGGTGTTATCGGCACCTTGTGGCAAGCGCTTGTTGCATGGTTGGTGGTAACAGTTATCGCATTCCTATTCACCACTGTTGCCGCTAATGCTATCGCAATCGTTGGTTCTAACCCAGTATCGGGTATGACATTGATGACACTCATCATTGCATCGGCAATATTTGTGGGTATTGGTCTCAATGGCACATCAGGTATCGTAGCATCAATGGTAATTGGTGGTGTTGTGTGTACAGCACTCTCTATGGCTGGTGGCTTTGTTACCGACCTCAAAATTGGCTATTGGTTAGGTTCTACTCCTCGCAAACAAGAAACATGGAAATTCCTCGGCACATTGGTATCGGCTGCTACCGTAGGTGGAGTAATCCTCGTGTTGAACAAAGTTTATGGCTTTACTGGTGACGATGCTCTTGTTGCTCCTCAAGCCAATGCTATGGCTAAAGTAATTGAGCCTCTCATGATGGGTGGCGAAACACCTTGGATTCTTTATTTCGTGGGTGCAATCCTTGCCCTTCTTCTCAACTGGCTCGGTGTGCCTGCTTTGGCATTCTGTCTCGGTATGTTTATTCCACTCCCATTGAACACTCCTATGCTTGTGGGTGGTGCTATCGCATATTTTGTTGCTAAAAGCACTAAAGATGAAGCTCTCAGCAAAGCTCGACATGAACGAGGCACTCTCATTTCATCGGGTCTTATTGCCGGTGGTGCATTGTTTGGTGTATTTGCTGCAATCACTAAATTTGCTGGATTTGAATACACATCACCACTATCGGAAGGTGTATCTCAATCACTTGGATTAGTTGCTTACGCATTACTCATTTGTTACCTCATGTGGGATAGCCGTCGCGCTAAAGCATAATAAGATTTGAAAATCAACTCTATTCATAGAGAAATACTTGCGCTGTCCATACCCTCTATAATAGCCAATATCACAACACCTCTCTTGGGAATTGTTGATGTGGCAATAGTGGGAAATATGGGCAGTGCGGTGTTTATTGCTGCCATTGCTATTGGTAGTACTATCTTCAATATGCTTTACTGGCCCTTTGCATTCTTGAGAATGGGCTCAAGCGGCATGACAGCACAAGCCTATGGAGCTAACGACAATCGTCAATGCACGCTCGTTCTCTATCGCTCGCTATTGGTTGCCCTATCGGTTGGGATTACCATTATTGCTATCCAATACCTCATAGCACGATGTGCATTTTATATGATGGGAATAGGCCCAGAAGCGCTATCGATCGCTCACGAATATTTCTCAATATGTATATGGGGAGCACCTGCGATGCTTGGCTCATTTGCCTTGTCGGGGTGGTTTATTGGTATGCAAAACTCGCGTGCCACGATGTGGACATCAATATTCATCAACATTCTCAACATATCAACAAGCATAGCACTCGTTTATTGGTTTGACTGGGGATTTGCAGGAGTGGCAACAGGCACACTTGTAGCTCAATGGGGTGGATTTATCCTTGGCTTGCTGATTATAAAATTTAAATACACCCTCTCTCAAGTTTCTTTTTCCGACATTCTAAAGCGCCAAGAATTAAAACGCTTTTTCTCAATAAATGCCGACATATTTCTACGCACCCTCTGCCTTGTGGCTGTAACTATATGGTTCACACGCGCCGGCGCGCAACAGGGGAATATCATTCTTGCCGTGAATACACTCTTGATGCAACTATTCATGCTTTTTTCTTATTTCATGGATGGATTTGCCTTCGCTGGAGAAGCCATTGCGGGTAAATATATAGGAGCATCACAACCAATAGAATTGCGCAAAAGCATCGTTGCCCTATTTAAATGGGGATTGGCGATGGCGTTATTGTTCACTGCAATATATTCAATAGGTGGCGATGATTTTCTATCGTTATTGAGTAGTGATGTGCAGGTTATAAAAGCCTCAAACGACTACTTTTATTGGGCTATATCGATACCATTATGTGGGTTTATGGCATTTACTTGGGACGGAATATTTATAGGCGCCACACGCACACGCGCTATGCTGTTGTCAATGGCTACAGCGATGGTGTGTTTCTTCGTTATATACTTCACCTTGTTTCCATCTATGGGCAATCATGCATTGTGGTTGGCTTTTATAGGCTACTTAATGATTAGAGGCGTAGTTTTAAACATTATCTACCACCGCAAGCCATTATTATAGTTCCATTCGTGTCGTGTAAAATATCAAATTTTTACTCTCTATAATATACCCTCTTCACGCGTTGCGATACCGAGGTGAGGATTTCGTAGGGGATTGTGTCTAACCTTTCGGCGAGTTCCATCACGGTGATATTCTCACCAAAAATCTCAACGGCATCACCCACATTACAAAGCACATCGGTTACATCAATCATGCAGATATCCATACATATATTTCCCACCGTTGGGCAACGATGTCCGTTTACAAGCACAAAAGAGTTACCATTTCCCAAGTGGCGGTCAATGCCATCGGCATAACCAATGGGGATTGTAGCGATGCGCGAATCGCGTGAGAGCACACCTTTTCGCGAATAGCCCACAGTTGTGCCTGCGCTCCACTCTTTTATCGAGATTATAACACTACGCAATGATGACACTGGTCGCAAATCATCTTGCGAAGCATCGTCCATTGTGGGTATACCATATAGACATATTCCCAAACGCACCAAGTCGCATTGATGTTGAGGGAAGCGTGTTATACCGGTTGAGTTTAGGATGTGACGCATTATAGGTTCGTCAAGGCCACTCTGCAACACCTCACAACAACGATAGAAGTATTCAAATTGGCTATTAGTATAGTCATCCATATCGGGACAATCGGCTGTTGCCAAGTGAGAGAATACCGAACGGGGTTGGATTACATTTTGACCTTTCAATATCTCAACCAATCGGGGCATATCTTCTTCAAGGAATCCCAATCGGTGCATACCGGTATCAAGTTTTATATGTACAGGATAGTTAGTTATACCAAATTTTGTGGCTTCTCTTATGATTTCATCGAGAATGTCAAAGCTATATATTTCGGGCTCTAAACGATAGGTAAACAATGTTTTATAGTTGCCCACTTTAGGATTAAGTACCATGATGGGCATAGTGATACCTGCCTTGCGCAAATCAACACCTTCATCGAGCACTGCCACTGCAAGGTAGGCAGCTCCTTGACTTTGCAATGTTTTGGCCAATTCAAATGAGCCTGCACCATAACCCGAGGCTTTTACCATACACACAATCCCTGTTTCGGGTTTTACTAATGAGCGATAGAAGTTATAGTTATGAACTACTGCATCAAGGTTTACCTCAAGGACTGTTTCATGTTGTTTTGCCTCAAGGACATCGCTCAATGACTCGAAATGGAAATGCGATGCACCCTTTATCAATATTAATTCATTTTGAAAATCGCTTGTTATCGTTGATGACAAGAACGCACTGGTTGAAGGATAAAATGAAGCATTTTCGCCAAATAGGTTTTTATAGCACGAAATTTCCTCGCCTATACCTATTATTCTATTCACTCCTTTTTGGTGCAACAGGCGTGCTATTGATTTATATAGTGTTTCTCCACTTTTAGTTTCATGCATCACATCGCTCAATATCACTGTCATAGTGTGAGAATCGGTGGCTCGGCGACTCATAAAGTCGAGTGCTGGTGCTAATGAATGGAAGTCGGATGTATATGCATCATATACCAATAGACAATTATTCACCCCTTCAATTACATTCAATCGAGTGCCCACCGTTGTCAATGACGACATGCGTGATGCAATTACATCAAACGGACGGCAGAGATACAACATTACTGCCAAACAGTGAATAGCGTTCTCTATATCATAATCACCCACAAACGGAATATCAATTACTCCATCATACATCAAGTAGGAGTATTTTATAGTTGTGGTATGTTTAGATTTCTTTATTGATGATATAAACAATGGCGAATCGGGATTTCTACGCGACCATGCTATCTCTTTTACTGTTAGGCCAGCATTTGCCACCACATCGCTAATCAACTCATCATCGCCATTATACACAATGCAGTCGCAATCACGACACAACATCACTTTTTCTTCACATTTCAATCGTTGTGAAGCAAACCCCTCGTCGTGTTCATCACCAATATTGGTAATAATTGACAACTTGGGACGAATCATTGACTGTAACGATACCATTTCGTTAGGTTGAGATATACCAGCCTCAAAGATTGCGAGTTGGGTGTTCTCATTCATTTCCCATATCGACAATGGCACACCTATTTGCGAGTTATAGCTTCGTGGGCTACGCACCATGCTATAATCGGCACAAAGTAGTTGATATAACCACTCTTTGACAATAGTTTTGCCTCGGCTACCAGTAATACCTATGACGGGAGCAGTAAAACGACCACGATGATAAGAGGCTATCGTCTGGAGAGCCTTCTTTACATCGGGAACAATCAAGAAATTACTATCTTCAACATTTTGCATAGTGGCTGGAATGTGATCAACCACAAAATTGCGCACTCCACACTCATGCAAATCATGTAGATATCTATGCCCGTCATTATTGCGCGTACGCAAAGCAAAAAATAGACTATCTTCGGGATAGGTCAGCGAACGGCTATCGGTCAATAAGATACTTATATTATAAGCCGGAATTTGGGGTTCGGGCAAATGCAAAATTTGTGCTATTGTTGAGATTGAATATGTCATTACTTCTTGATTTTCTTAATTGCTTGCTCCAAAAATGGATATTGTTGCAACATTTGTGCTTTTAATTGTTGTGTTGAGGTTTCAAATCGAGCTATAGCCTGCGTATCATCACTCATAGGGCGATGACATAAGCGTTTTGATAAACGACTACACTCGGCAGCCAATTTTATTGTATCGTTATCAAAGAATGATTGCGAAAACAATTCATAAATATAATCTACTGCTACCTCCGAGGGGTGTGTCATATCAGAAGCATAGAAACGATAATCGCGCAAATCATCGTTCATCACCTCATAAGCAGGGAAATAAATAAGTCCCACATTGTGTTGCAGTAATTGCTCAATGGCAATATGCAATATTGACTTACTAACTTGATTTTCATGCGCTCCGTCACGAAGATGCCTTATAGGGCTCACAGTAAATATTATATTAATATTATTATTTACTTGTCGCACTCTATCAATAACACCATTCCACTGCATTACGATTTCTTCAATCGACATCAATCGACGAGTAAAGTTATTGGCTGGTAGTTTATGGCAGTTGGCCACAACCTTGCCAGTTTCGTTGAGTTCATACACCCATGCAGTGCCAAATGTTATTATCAACGTCGCGGCCTCGCTCAATGCCTCATAGGCTTGAGCAATCTTCTCATTAAGATGGAGAAGCATTCCCTCGGCATCAATACTCGAAAAAGATGAGTGATGACTGAAACTATGCCAACGATTGTCTCCACCGACTTGCATCAAATCGTCGGGAGTAAAATGGCGTCGATTTATTATATCATCAATCCCACAAGCAATGCTTGCAGGATTATATAGTGTCCCAAAAGGATTTATTTCAACATTAAAACATGCTTGCTGCAGTTTCTCGCCTATGTTATCACTAAAGCAAGAACCCAACATCATCACCCTTTTGCGATGATTAATAAGACCTTGATGCTTTAATGGCTCAACTATTGTGCGAAAACCCCTTGACATGATTAATAGATATTATAATCAACCGATAAAACCGAGAACTCTGTGCGACGATTTATTTGGTCGGCAATTTCTTGGTCATCCTCGCTCAAAGTATTTACAAACTCCTCATTTAGGATTGTTCCTTCTTCAAATTGAGGATAATCATTTGCGATTTTCTTTGTCACAGTTTTAGGGCGAGTTTCGCCATATCCTTGATATTGTAAACGGTCGGCGCTTATACCCACCTCGGTGAGATAATCAATAACCGATTTAGCACGGCGATGCGACAAGTCGATATTATATTTTTCTTCGCCCCAGCGGTCGGTGTGCGATGCCATTTCAATCGTAATGTGAGGATTATCGCGAAGAATTTGTGCCAATTCATCAAGAGCCTCTTTTGACTCGGGACGCAATGTTGCTTGGTCAAAATCATAGAAGATGTTTTCAACCACATTAGGTTTATTTATTGATGACAAGAAAAAGTCAATACCATATTCGGCATCTTCCTCGGCATTATCACTTTCAAATTCTTGCTTTGAGTTAAGATATCCTTTGGCTCCCGCAAGCATCACATACTTCACGCCTCGTTTCAATGGGAACTTAAACGAGCCATCATCACGAGCCACTTCTTTTTGATTTGAACCATCATCACCAACAATGCGTATCACAGCATTGGGCACAGGCTCTTCATCTTTATCTAACACCCAACCTGCAATAGAGATTTTTAGTTCGGGAAGTTCAAATGAGTAGATATGGTCATAACCTCGGCCATCACCACGATTTGAACTAAAGAATCCACTTTCGCCCATTCCGAATGTAATACCAAAATCATCGGCCGATGAATTTACAGGTGTGCCCATATTAATCACCTTCCATCGTCCATCGGGTTGAAGTTCGGCTCTAAATAAGTCAAGGCCTCCATATCCAGGATGTCCATTAGATGCAAAATACAAAAGGCTATCGGTGCGCACAAATGGGAACATTTCATCGCCTGGAGTATTCAATATGTTACCCATATTTTCAAGCGAACCAGCTTTCTCTTTCAAGTTAATACGCCACAAGTCTTTACCTCCTTCGCCACCAGGCATGTCAGAAGTAAAATAAAGAAAAGTTCCGTCGGGCGATACTGCAGGGTGGCCATAACTTGACACAGTATCGGATGTTACTTCAAATTTCACTGGAGCACTCCACTTGGCATCAGAGCGTTGCGATGTGTAAATTTCCACACCTGTGCTCGCGTTCAATTCTCTACGAGCCTTTGTGAGATACATTGTGTTGCCATCGGGTGAAAAAGCCACTATACCTTCATCGAGTTCGGTGTTTAACTCACCTTCTACGGTTTCGGCTCGTTGCCACTCCCCTTTTTCGTTTTTCTTCACCATCCATACATCGCCATTTTTCATGCCAGTGATTTCACTTTTCTTATCGCCAGTAACTTTTTCGTTAGTGGTGGTAAAATATAGTGCATCACTTGTTTTGTCAAAATACATAGGAGCATAATCGGCTCGACGCGAATTAAACATCTTCGCATTTTTTACCACATAGCGAGTAGTCTTTGACTTTTGATTTTCAAGAGCCATTTCACTACCTGCAAGACCATTTTTAGCAACATATGAGTTGGGGTCGCGCATCAAATACTGTTTATATGCGGCTATTGCAGCCGAGAATTTACCTTCGGCATGCAACATTTCGGCGAGATGAAGTTGTGCCATCGAGTCGGCACAGCCATAACGAATAGCATTTTGATATGCAGCAACTGCTCGCGCACTTTGATTGAGTTTTCGATGACATTCAGCCATTTTGAATGCCACCTCACCACGCTTCCCACGCTCCTCTTTCTTTGTGAGTTTATTATATACCTTGCGATAAGTTTTTGATGCATCATAATACTCACCTCGAGCCATTTGTTCATCGGCAACCGACAACTTTGCGCCACGACAACCTGTCAATGCCACAGCCAATATTATTGCTAAAAAATATATTATCCTTTTCATAAAATCTTTTTATTATAGAGTGGTCACACCACACCTTAAGATATATAACGTAATATCATTACTCTATATTTTACAAATATAGCGAAAGTTTTAATATTTATTCAACGAAATGCCTAAACATGATTCATATTACAAAATAATTATTAACTTTGTAGTTATACATAAATCTAACAACCTTAAATAAATTGAGATATGGATAATGCTAATGACTTAAAATTTTACATCGTCGCAAATAAGGAGAGAAAAGGTCCTTTCTCTATTGACGAACTTATATCAATGAACATAACTTCTAAAACCAAAGTATGGTGTAAGGGTATGGCTAACTGGGAAAATGCCGAAAGTGTATCTTATTTAAAAGATATTTTCTCTAATGAAAAGACCGCTTCTGTCAAGGCTGTTGCCAACACTGCTCCTCCAATTGCAGAGCAAACATCAGTGACACAACCCTCTCCTCAACCCGAACAATCAACATTAGAGCCAAAGCCGGCACCGGCACCGGCTCCAGCTACCCAACCTAATACACAAGCCACTCCCACAACTAAGGAGCCAATTGCAAAGCCCAAAAAAGGAAGGGGAGGCAACACTTTATTAATCACAGCATCTGCTGTCTTTTTATCTATAGTGGTTATTTCTTCAGCTATTGCAATTTTCAGTTCTAATGAAGACGAATCAAACGAGCCTGTTACGCTTGATTATATCACTGAAGAAGAAATCATTCCACAAGACCCAATAGGGCGTCTTGAATCTGACATGGTGGCTATTAATGGTGGCACGCTAATGCTTGGCGCTACAAGCGAGCAAGTGGCTTATGCTATGAATCAAGAGTTCCCGGCCCATGAGGTAACCCTATCAAGTTATCAAATTGGTCGTTATGAAGTTACTCAAGAACAATGGGAAGCAGTGATGGGATATAATCCATCGCGTAATATAGGGGCAAAAATGCCAGTTGAAAATGTTTCATGG
Source organism: Muribaculaceae bacterium (assembly GCA_045637505.1). Taxonomy (GTDB): domain Bacteria; phylum Bacteroidota; class Bacteroidia; order Bacteroidales; family Muribaculaceae; genus RGIG4079. Next base: position 143,344 of record JAZTZO010000051.1, read on the forward strand.
AATGAGTGTCAATCATTCCTTCAAGCACTAAATGCTAAAACAGGCAAAAATTACCGACTCCCCACCGAAGCCGAATGGGAATTTGCTGCTCGTGGTGGCAATCAATCTCATTACTACATTTATAGTGGTAGCGATGATGCCGATGCTGTTGCTTGGCACAAAGGGAATTCGGGTGGCACCACTCACGATGTAGGAACAAAACTAGCCAATGAACTCGGATTATATGACATGAGTGGAAATGTGTTTGAATGGTGTAACGACAAATATGGCCATTATGATTATGGTGCTGTATATAACCCACAAGGCTACGGAACAAGTTCAAAAGTTCGCGTAGGCCATGGTGGTGGATATAATTTAGGTACAAAATTCTGCCGTGTTTCAAATCGCACTCAAGGCACAACCAATTACAAATCGGAATCTCTTGGATTTCGCATTGCTCACGACTAATAACAATCACAACATATGACAATGAAAAAATTAATCATCTCATTATCACTGGCTGCATGTGCCATAGGTGCATCGGCCGAGACTCCTCTATGGTTGCGTGATGTAAAAATCTCGCCCGATGGGAAACAAATTCTTTTTACCTACAAAGGTGACATTTATAAAGTAGCCACAAAAGGTGGCGATGCAATAAGACTTACATCGTTAGAGTCATATGAAGCAAACCCTATATGGTCGCCCAATGGAAAAACAATTGCATTTACAAGTGACCGCAATGGTGGACAAGACATTTACACAATGAGTGCCAATGGTGGGAAAGCCACTCGCATCACTTTTTCTTCAGAGAGCGAAACTCCTGAGGCTTTTTCTCCCGATGGGAAAAATATCATTTTCTCGGCAGCGCTTCAAGACCCCGCTTCAAGTGCCTTGTTCCCTTCTCGCCGCCTGACCGAACTTTACAGCATACCAGCCGAAGGAGGTCGCGTTAAGATGGTGCTTGCATCTCCTGCTCAAATGATTAGTTATGCTACCGATGGCAAGTCGTTTGTGTATCAAGATCAAAAAGGGATGGAAGATGAATGGCGCAAACACCACACTTCATCTATAGCTCGCGACATATGGTTGTACAATGCTACAACTGGCAAACACAGCAATCTCACCAATCATGCCGGAGAGGATCGCAACCCAGTAGTAGGTGTTGATGGGAAAACCATATATTTCTTGAGTGAGCGCAATGGTGGATCAATGAATGTGTACTCTTTTCCTATTGATAACCCTAAAAATGTGACATCACTCACTTCATTTAAGCATCACCCTGTTCGTTTCATTTCACAAGGCGCCGATGGCACTTTAGCATTTACTTACAATGGTGAAATTTACACCAAACAAGGGTCGCAAAAACCATCAAAAGTTGCAATCAATATCATAAGTGATGATGAAGCATCAATCAAGAAACTCAATGTTGCTTCAGGTGCATCGTCTGCAACCGTATCGCCCGACGGAAAACAAGTAGCATTCATCTATCGTGGTGAATTGTTTGTCACCTCAACCGACTACACTACTACTAAACAAATCACTCACACTCCCGAAGCCGAACGCCAACCTACATGGGCTGCCGACAATCGCACTATAGCATACATGAGCGAACGCAATGGCAAATGGAATATCTATACAGCAACTATCGAGCGTAAGGAAGATGCCAATTTCCCTAATGCGACCACTATCATTGAAAAAGAATTGTTTAACGACAATATTGAACGCACTTATCCTCAATATTCGCCCGATGGTAAAGAACTTGCATTCATTCAAGACCGCAACAAGTTGATGGTAATGGATGTAAAGAGCAAAAAAGTGCGTCAAGTGACCGACGGCTCTACTTATGCTCGTCGCAATGGTGGTTTTTATTACACTTGGTCGCCCGATGGAAAATGGTTTACACTTGAGGTAGTTGATAATATGCACGACCCATATAGCGATGTGGCTATCGTGAGCGCTAAAGGTGGTAAAATCACAAACATCACCCGTAGTGGTTACTTTGATGAATCACCACGATGGGTTATGGACGGTAACGCAATACTTTTCCTCTCGGAACGCTATGGTATGCGTAACCATGCATCGTGGGGTTCAATGAGTGATGCAATGTTGGTTTTCCTCAATCAAGATGCCTACGACAAATATCGCCTCAATGAAGAAGACTATGCTCTTCTCAAAGAGGTAGAAAAAGCTCAAAAGAAAGAGGCCGAAGCAAAGAAAAAAGATGATAAGAAAAAGAAAGATGATAAAAAATCGGAGAAAGCCGACTCTACTAAATCATCTAAAGATGTCAATGTTGAACTCGATGGTATTGAAGATCGCATCGTGCGACTTACCCCTAACTCTTCTAATATAGGTGGCGCAATCATTACCAAAGACGGAGAAAACCTATATTACCTATCGGCAGTAGAAAAAGGTTATGATTTGTGGAAAATCAAACTTCGCAAACCCGAAGCCAAAATTGTGAGCAAATTAAATGCCGGATACCTCTCTATGGAAATGGATAAATCGGGTAACATATACTTGCTTGGTGGTCGCATGATGAAGAAACTTACGCCTTTAAGCGACAAACTCACCAACATCTCATACTCAGCAACAATGAAACTCGACGCTCCTGCCGAACGCGAATATATGTTTGACTTTGTGGCTCGCCAAGAACGCGAAATGTTCTATGTAAAAGATATGCATGGTGTTGACTGGAAAATGATGACCGAAAACTATCGTCGTTTCCTTCCTCATATCAACAACAATTATGATTTTGCCGAAATGTTGAGCGAATGGCTCGGTGAACTCAATGTGTCGCACACAGGTGGTCGCTACGGAGGCAAACCTGCGACCGATGCAACTGCAACACTTGGGTTACTCTATGATTGGAGCCACGATAAAGATGGTTTAAAAGTAGCCGAAGTTATTGAGAAAGGTCCATTTGACCGCTCTACTTCAAAAGTAAAAGCTGGTTGCATAATTGAAAAAATTAATGGAGCCGAAATCAAGGCCAACGAAGACTATACTGTCCTATTTAACGGCATTGCAAAGAAAAAGACTCTTGTATCAATATATAATCCCGAATCGGGCGAACGCTGGGACGAAGTAGTGTTGCCTATCACATCGGGCGCACAAAACTCATTACTCTATAATCGATGGATTAAACAACGCGCAGCTGATGTTGAGCGTTGGTCAAACGGCCGATTGGGTTATGTTCACATTGAATCAATGAGTGATGAAAGTTTCCGTGAAGTTTATGCCGATGTTCTTGGTAAATACAACCACTGTGAAGGTATCGTTATTGATACTCGTTGGAATGGTGGTGGTCGCCTTCACGAAGATATCGAGGTATTGTTTAGTGGCAAAAAATACTTCACCCAAGTAGTGCGTGGTGTTGAAGCATGCGATATGCCAAGCCGCCGCTGGAACAAACCAAGTATTATGGTACAATGCGAAGCCAACTACAGCAACGCTCATGGCACACCTTGGGTATATAAGCATCGTGGATTGGGCAAACTCGTAGGTATGCCTGTTCCTGGCACAATGACAAGTGTAAACTGGGTAACATTGCAAGACCCATCGTTGGTGTTTGGTATCCCTGTAGTGGGCTATCGCCTACCCGATGGCTCATACCTCGAAAACAGCCAACTTGAGCCCGACATCAAAGTAGCAAACGACCCTGCAACAGTCGTAACCGGCGAAGACACTCAACTCCGCACAGCAGTTGAAACCCTACTCAAAGATTTGGATAAAAAATAATTAAACACAACCCCATTAGACATAGACAATGAGATATACTTTGTGTATCTCATTGTTGTTTTTTTTATAAAGATTTTCCTTTTTCAACATTTATTACTAACTTTGTTGTCACTGATAGCAATGTGCAAAGAGTTGCCATAATTTGCCATCATCTCATTTGAATTATAACAAAAACGTTATGCTTTTCTTTTAATCGAGAACCTGAGAAATTTTCGAAAAAAATAAAGACGAAGAGAATCATAGCGGTTTATGCTATATGCGTGAACTGCTTTTCACTTTTGTTTTTAGGGTATTCTCAGGACCTTCGATTAAAACGTGGCATTGCAGTTCACGTTTTTATTTTATAACGAACCGTCTTTAGAGTACTGCCTAAAGACTCAAAACGAAAAAAAATTATGAGACTAAGAAAACTTCTTCTTCTAATCACAATGCTAATTAGGCTAACAGCTCCAGCCCAAACTGCACAAGAACTCTGTAACAATGGTCATGAATACTATACTGCCAACAATTACACTGAAGCTGTAAAATGTTTTAAAAAAGCCATAGAGCTGGGGGATACTATAGCTCAATATAATCTTGGGATATGCTATTACAATGGCAATGGGGTTACGAAAAACTATACAGAAGCAGTGAAATGGTTTCAAAAAGCCGCAGAACAGGGGTATGCTCCAGCTCAATACCATCTTGCAGCATGCTATTATTTTGGACATGGTGTATCAAAAAGTATCAGCAATGCTGCAAAATGGCTTCGCAAGGCAGCCGAACAAGGTGATGCTAATGCTCAACACAGTCTCGGTGAACTATACGAAAAAGGAGAAGGCGTCAAAAAGAGCTATATAGAAGCTATCAAATGGTATAAAAAAAGTGCAGAACAAGGAAATTCCTATGCACAATATTGTCTTGGTGTTCTATACGAAAAAGGGAAAGGAGTCAAAAAAAACTATAAAAAAGCCTTTGAATGGTATCTCGAAGCTGCTTTCTATGGAAAGCACCCTGATGCACTATATAATCTTGGCAACTGCTACTATAATGGAAATGGTGTAGAAAAAAGTCTTGGTTCAGCTCTATACTGGTATGAACGTGCTGCAGAAGAAGGGCATACTGATGCTCAAATAAAATGTGGAGATTTATATATTGAGACTGGAAAAAAAGAATCAGACTATAAAAACGCAATAAAATGGTATAGTAAAGCTGCAAACGAAGGCAATGTTAAAGCACAAACATCACTTGCAAAATGTTATTATGAAGGAGCATTTAGTGTTATTTCTGCAAAATGGGAGTGTAGAATTCTTCCCGACTACAAAAAAGCAGTTTCTTGGTTCAAAAAAGCAGCAGAAAAAGAAGATTCCGAAGCATTATATTATTTAGGGGAATGTTATATAGAAGAACATGGTGTTAGCAAAGATTTCAAGCAGGCTATGTTTTTTTATACTAAAGCAGCCGAACAGGGACATACTGAAGCTCAATTTCGTTTAGGAGAAATCTATTTTCGTTCTTTAGATGATTATTCTAAAGCTATATATTGGTACAAAAAGGCAGCAAATAAAAATCATGGTGACGCACAATATATGTTAGGTAGATGCTATGAAGAAGGGAAAGGAGTCTCTAAAAACAAGAGCATTAGCAAACAATGGTATAATAAAGCTCGCAAGAACAACTCTAGTTATTCCATATGGGGAGAATATGGCGAAGCGAATCCAGGATTATATATACTTTTTTGATTTTTATCGTTGAGTTATATCTTAGTATTTCTACCTATTAATCAAAAACCGCAAGATACAATATCGTTCTTGCGGTTTTTATTTTATCAGATTCAGGATATATGTGAATTTCCCAATTATATTATCCTTGTGTGGGCTGTGCTTGTTGTGGGCGAGAGAGAATATCAAATTGATCAACTATGATTTCGGTCACATAGTGTTTGATAGTGTTGCGGTCTTCCCACATGCGTGTGCGAAGTTTTCCCTCAACATAAAGTTTAGTTCCTTTGCGAATATATTTTTCGGCAATCTCGGCCGATTTGTCCCACATTACTAAATTGTGCCATTCGGTACGCTCGGGTACTTGTACTCCAGATGCAGTTGTATAGGCACGATCGGTTGTTGCCAATGTCAATGATGCAACTGGGCGACTCTCAACATAACGAATTTCGGGATCCTTCCCTACATTTCCTACTAAAATTACTTTGTTTACTGACATGTGTTTTTATTATTTATATTGTTAATAGTATTATTTGCTTGCTTTTAGTCCTTCAATAACAGCATTGGTAAATCCATTAGCCTCCATTGCGTTGAGACCTTTAATGGTAATTCCTCCTGGTGTTGTAACTTTATCTATTTCTACCTCGGGATTGTTTCCGGTTGCTTCAAGTAATTCAACTGCGCCACGAAGAGTTTGCAACACATATTGTTTTGCATCATTGGGATAAATACCCAGTTCCACCCCACCCTCGGTTGCTGCACGCACATAACGCATAGCAAAAGCTATGCCACATGAGCAAAGCGAAGTAGCAGCTCCCATCAATCGTTCTTCGATTACGGCGGCTTTTCCAAGAGCATTAAATATTGCTTCTACTTGTGCCACTTGGGCGGCTGTTGCATTGGCATTATGGCTCACAAAAGTCATACTTTGATGAATAGAGATGGCTGTATTAGGAATTGCTCGGAACACAACTGCTTTATCATTACCAAGCCAAGATGTTATTGTTGCAATATCCACTCCAGCAGCGATTGAAAGCACAATTTGACGCGATAAATCGAGCGTAGGCGACACACCTTTCAACACTGGTTCAACAAGCCATGGCTTTACAGCAACCAACACCACATCGGCATCGGTTACAATGGTCTTGCTATCGGTTGACACCTCTATTGCGTCATATTCAGCCTTCAACTCGTCAAGTTTATCTTGGGCGAGGTCGGCGACCGCAATTTTTATATCCATATTGCTGTGAGCAAGACCACGAGCTATTGCTCCACCCATATTTCCTGCTCCAATAATTGCAATCTTCATATTCGTAACAGTTTATGCTTGTTTTGCAAGCGCATTTTTTAATCTACCTATAAAGTCTTGAGCTTGCTCCATTGTCAACACAAGTGGTGGCAATAGGCGTATCATGTGAGTGCCGGTTGCTCCAGTAAACACTTTTTCTTCTTTAATGAGTCGTGTGCGAAGTTCTTTAACCGGATAATCAAATTCCATGCCTATCATCAAGCCACGACCACGCACCTCTTTGATGCCTGGTATTTGTTTCAATTCGCCCATTAGGTATTCACCCACTTTGCGAGCATTTTCAACAAGATTTTCTTGTTCAAAAATCTCGAGCACGGCAATAGCTGCAGCACAAGCAAGATGATTACCCCCGAATGTTGTACCAAGTTGACCATATACTGGCGTAAATTTAGGACTAATCAATACGCCTCCCATTGGGAATCCGTTGGCAATACCTTTTGCCACTGTAATCACATCGGGACGAACACCAGTATATTGATGAGCAAAGAATTTACCTGAACGGCCATAGCCTGATTGAATTTCATCGGCAATGAGCACTACATCGTGTTTGTCACACTCTTCGCGCAATGCTTGCATAAAATCAACATCGGGAATGCGAATACCACCTACGCCTTGAATGCCCTCTATAATAACTGCACTCACATCACCTTTTGCCAGCTCGGCTTTCACTGCCTCAATATCATTGAGTGGAACGAATGTGATATGTCCGTTAGCATTAATAGGTGCCACGATTTTAGGGTTATCGGTAGCCTCTACTGCAAGTGAAGTGCGACCATGAAACGCTTTATCAAAAGCTATCACACGTTTTTTTCCGTTATAGAACGACGCGAGTTTCAATGCATTTTCATTGGCTTCGGCACCCGAATTTATCAAGAAAAGCTGATAGTCATCATATCCCGAAATTTTGCCAAGTTTATCGGCCAACTTTTGTTGCAAAGAGTTGATTACCGAGTTAGAATAAAACACCAACTTTGATGCTTGTTCATTTAATGCTTTTAAATAATGAGGGTGAGAGTGTCCCACCGATATAACGGCATGACCTCCATAAAGGTCAAGATATTTTGTTCCTTCAGTATCGTAGGTATAACAACCTTCTCCTTTTTCTATTTCTATATCAAACAAAGGATATACATCATATAATTTCATAGCAAATTGTTATTTCGTGAATAATACGCAAATTTACACATATTATTTGAGTAATTAGTATAGCTTTAATTTTTTTTATACCTTTGCTTTGAATTCTAACTAAATTACAACAATTATGGCAACAGAAAAGAACGAACACGCATATAGCGGATTCAAAATGAATGGTTTTGTGGCATTAATACTATTTTTGTTATTAACTGCAGCATCTATCTACGCCATCGTAATGGGTGGGATAACCGAGTGTGGATGGATTATTGGTGGAGGCATTTTGGCCTTAATCCTTTGTTTTATTGCCCTCGTGGGATTATTTACTCTTGAGCCAAACGAGGCAGCTGTGATGATTTTCTTTGGCAAATACAAAGGTACATTTAATCAACATGGTTTCTATTGGGTAAACCCATTTATGTCGCGCAAGCGATTGACTATGCGTGCACGCAACCTCGATGCTGAGCCTATCAAAGTAAACGATAAAGAGGGTAATCCTATTCTTATAGGTATGGTTATAGTGTGGAAATTGAAAGACACTTATAAAGCGATGTTTGAAATCGATGCTCAAAGCATTGCTGGTGGTGCTACAGGTGCAACTGCCTCAACTCGCATGAATGCTTTTGAAAAATATGTGCGCATTCAAGGTGATGCAGCCCTTCGCGAAGTGGCCGGACTCTATGCCTATGATGACAACAAAGACACAACCGACGACGATAACGAATTGACACTACGCTCGGGCGGCGCTGAAATCAACGAAATCCTTGTAGAAAAGCTCAATGAGCGCCTTGCTTTTGCCGGTATTGAAGTGCAAGAAGCTCGCATCAATTACCTCACTTATGCCCCCGAAATTGCAGCCGTGATGCTTCGTCGTCAACAAGCTACCGCTGTAATTGCTGCTCGTGAAAAGATTGTTGAGGGCGCTGTATCAATGGTTAAACTTGCTCTTGACAAACTCAAAAATGAAGGCATTGAACTTGATGAAGAAAAACGCGCATCAATGGTGGGCAATCTTCTCGTAGTGCTTTGTGCCGACGAATCGGCTCAACCTGTAATAAACACCTCAACCGAGAAATAGTCTAAACTATTTAGCCGAAATACATAAACAACGAAGAGTGCCTTAATAGGCACTCTTCGCATTTATACTATACACACTATTACATTAATTTGATTTAAAATTTAAACTTATAACCTACTCCCAGAATGTGAGTGCTTTCTCCCTCATCATCACCCGAGAAATCTTGATGTCGATAGAACAATCCTACTGAATGTTTTTTATTGATTTTATAATCGCCTCCAATAGTGTATCTCATCTTCTTGATTTTAAATCCATCAAAATCATTATACATTTCAACTGATGCATATGGTTCGAAAGGAACGCCTTTTATATCATATGCAACTTGAAGACGCGAACGAAGCACATGAGAATGTTTTGCTCGTTTTGAGTCATTTTTTGCTTCACCTTCTTCACTTATTTTCCACAAATATCCATCATGCTCCACAAGTCCCATTGCATCTTGAGCCCAGCCCCAATCTTCAATGTTATATCTTAACACATCATATTCAACCTTGGAGAACGACACTTCGGGTTGATATGTATATTGCCAACGTTCACGGAGTGACAATTTAAAACGGCCCAATTTCATGCTCCCAGTAAATGACACATTAAAACGATGTCGGCTACGCCAAAAGGCATCATTTTCATCTAATTCATATTTTGACCACTGATAGTCATCATCGTCATACTCATCACTTTTCCATTGCAATGAACTCTCTGCTCTATTAAAATCTCTCAAGAAGATATACCCAACATCGGCTTTTAACCATGAGCATATTTTATAATCGGTAGAAATTCCTACCGAATAACGAGCCACTTCGTTTAGAGCATCGGCTGTACGAAATTCTCCTTCAAATTCGACACCCCACTTTTTATTGATTTTCTTTTCAACGCCTACCGATGTCCATACACCAAAGTCGCTTATCTCATCATCTATATCAAAGGGGTTACTTTGAGCCACCGATGGCATAGTCACTGCAAGGCCCAATATGCTTGCTATTATAAATCTTTTTGCGCCCATTGTTCTTTATTTAATTTTATAATATTGTCAATTGTATTTACATCTTCAGATGTTGGCTTATAGTAAACCCTTAATACGGCCATATCGCGAAGAAAATCGACAGCACCCACCTCAACTTTCACAATACTCAATCCAAGACGTTTTGTCAAGTCTTCTACCATTTCGTCATATTTCTCGGGGGTAATTAGATTTATCTTATCATATTGAACAGTTTTGCACGATGTGTGCTTAATCCATTTATTCCCTTCACAAAGCCATATCACTAACATAAAGATTAGATTTGTTGTTATAAGTTCCAAATAACTTACTGGCCCTGCAAGCGCATTTATTACCGATATCGCTATAATTACAAATAGATAAGTCATTTCACGCACCGGCATAGACTCTGTCCTATAGCGGATAATCCCAAATATAGCAAATAGACCAAGAGCAAAGCCTATCTTAATTTTCACACTTCCAAGCAAATATATCAAGAAGAATATACTCAAACTAATGAGCATAAATGTAAAATAATAATCGCGACGTTGACTTTTTTTGTGATATAAAAAGTGAATAATAAACCACACTATCGCTGTATTAAACAAGCAGCGTATAATCAAGAACCAAAAATCGGTCATATTCACTAGAGGCGTTCCCATAAAAATCACACTCTCCACTGCCGATTGTATTGATTCGCCAGTCATAGCTTGTTCTAATTCTTCCATTTATTTCTATTATTTAAGGTTATTATATTACTTTCATTTTCTCCAAAAGCATTAATCGCTCTTTAAATCGATTTCGTTTCAACGCCTCATTGGTCAACGCCATACCCATGCAATATTTACTAAATCCTTGTGGCTGAATGCGTAAATCGAGCATAATGTCTCTAATGGGAGAATATACATTGCCATCTCGTTTCAGTTCTATTATCACCAGGTCATTAAGCGTTAATTCATTTCCTGTTACAAGGTTTTTCAATTGCAACCCAGTGTCAATAGTCAATCGTTCGGTCTTTTGCTTATTGACAAGAGTGATGCGATTAAACTTGTTTTCTATTTGAGGCACTAATATTTGAGGATTATAGTTGAGATGAAGGCTTAAAAAATCATTATATGACTCTTGCGCCACATCCTTATTTTCAAGTGAAATGCGTTTCTTCTTTGTTCGCCCATGATTGTTTTTATTTTTCACCTCAATAAAGGTCAACCCACTATTCTCATAGCTGCGCACTCGCACTTTTTGGCGAGTCTTTTTCCCATTTTGATGTGACACATACATGGCACAATTGGGTGTATCGAGATAGCGAGTAAAATATGGCATATTTCTACTACCATCAACCTCTTGTGCCCAATATTGCTCTTGCGCTCTCACCAATAACTCCTCCAATCGTGCCACTGTAGTAATAAACTTTGTGTCGGTGCGATTCATCAACTTTATACCGCTCATTTCATCTAATGAAATAGGGTCAAATCTATTGAGCAAGTAATTCATGGTTGTTCTTGGTTTCAGTCGTTATTTTCACAAAACTAAACAATTTGATTATTTCTCACAACATAACTTTTTTGTGTCTCTACCAACTGCAAAATTTACTATACAAACTAGGATAAATTCTCACTTTTAACAAAAAATTACCCCGATAACTACTCATTTCTCAACGACAAACATTACCTATTCACAAGTATTAAATCGCCATAGTTATCAACAATTATCGTCAGTTATCAACAATTATGTCAATTTGCGATTACTGGATTATGCTCTTGTAAAAAATTTGTAATTAATTTGCATTGCGAAACTATATCTATTTACATATATGAGTAAAATTATTGCAATAGCAAACCAAAAAGGTGGTGTAGGTAAAACCACTACTACTATAAATCTATCGGCATCACTTGCCAACGAAGGCAAAAAAGTGCTTATCATTGATGCCGATCCCCAAGCCAATGCTACTTCAGGCTACGGCATTGACCCTAAATCAATGTCTTCTTCTATTTATGAATGTCTTGTTGATGACTACCCCATTAGTGGCTCTCAAGTAGAGACTTGCGTAAAAGGTCTTGATCTCATAGGGTCGCGCATTGATTTGGCTGGTGCTGAATTGGAATTGGTAAATAAAGATAATCGCGAAAAAGTCCTTGCCAATTTATTAACACCAGTAAAAGACTTATACGATTATATTATCATTGACTGTTCTCCATCGCTTGGACTTATCACTGTCAATGCCTTAACAGCAGCCGACTCGGTGATAATCCCTGTTCAAGCCGAATATTTTGCTCTTGAAGGTATCAGCAAGTTGCTCAACACAATTCGCATCATTAAATCAAAACTTAATCCCACTCTTGAAATTGAAGGCTTTTTGTTGACAATGTATGATGCTCGTTTGCGCCTTGCTAATCAAATATATGAAGAATTAAAAGGTCACTTTGGTGATATGGTATTCAACACCGTTATTCCTCGTAATATACGATTGAGCGAAGCACCAAGCCACGGATTACCAGCAATTCTTTATGATCCCTCAAGCCGTGGTGCTACAAGCCACATTATGCTTGCTAAAGAAATTATTTCGAAACACAAACGTCAGTCTTAAACTTTTAAAACTAATACATTATGGCAGTTAAACGCAATGCTTTGGGTAGAGGTCTTGACTCGCTAATTTCAATGGACGATGTCCCCGCTCGTGGTTCGTCGGCAATCAACGATATTGCTCTATCGCAAATAAGCCCTAATCCCGATCAACCTCGTACAACTTTTGACGAAGAAGCCCTTGACGAGTTGGCATCTTCTATTAAAGAACTCGGCATCATACAACCACTCTCTTTGAGAAAAATGGGTCCCGATTCTTACCAAATCATTGCCGGTGAACGCCGTTATCGTGCTGCACTACGCGCAGGCCTCACATCGGTACCTGCCTACATTCGCACCGTCAACGACACCGAGCTCACCGAAATGGCTTTGATTGAAAACATTCAACGCGAAGACCTCAACGCCATAGAAATTGCTTTGACATTCAAAAAACTCATTGACCAATATAACCTCACACAAGAACGCCTTAGCGAACGCATAGGTAAAAAACGTGCAACTATCGCCAATTTCCTTCGCTTGCTAAAACTTCCTGCCGAAGTTCAACTCGGTCTTCGCGACAAACGCGTCGATATGGGACATGCTCGAGCACTCCTATCGGTTGAAAAACCATCGTTGCAACTTAAACTTTATAACGAGATTATCCAAAACGGACTTTCGGTGCGAAAAGTTGAAGAACTTGCCCGTAGTTATAACCAAGCTGCAACCGAAAAAGACACCACCGAAAAAACGGCAAAAAGCAAATACTCTTCGAGCGATTTTGATATTCTTAAGAAACACCTTTCTAAAACCTTCAAAACCCCCGTTCAGTTCTCTTGCGATAACAATGGTAAAGGAAAAATAACATTTCCTTTCAAAAATGAGGATGAACTTGAGAGATTAATTACTATCTTTGACGCGTTAAAACTTCAAGACAATTAAATTCTCTCATAAAATTGACCATTTTATTAGTTTATTTAATTGATGGTCAATGGTTTAATCAATGACAACGGTTAGAAGAGCAAAAAAGAGCAAAAAAGACGTTTTTTCTAAAAAAGTGGCATTCAGCACATTAATTTTTGTGTTGTTATCAACTTTTAACGTTTTTTGCGAAACGCCTCGTTTACCCGTAAAAAAGGGGGACCCAAATCGTGAAAAAAGTAATTTTTCGTCCGATTCAACTAGCGTTTTACCTATAAGCGAATGGGAGGAAGATTACGACTCTTTATTTTGTGATAGCACCCTTTGCGATAGTTCTATAATTGACAGCGTTGTCATTACACCAATGATTGAGGAATGGGTAGAACGTGAAGTTGCATTTAACCCCAACCCCACTAAAGCCGTATGGCTTTCGGCTCTATTCCCTGGCTTGGGACAGATATATAATCGCCGTTATTGGAAACTACCGATTATAGTAGGTGGATACATGGGGCTTGCATATGCAACTACATGGAACAATGGCATGCTGAGAGACTATTCAGCCGCATATAGCGATATAATGGATAGTGATCCGGCAACTAATAGTTACATGGATTTTTTTCCACCCACTACCCCCGAGAGTAGCCTTGACAAAACATGGCTCACAAAAGTATTGAAGTCAAGAAAAGATTTTTATCGCCGTAATCGCGATTTATGTATAATATCTATGGTAGGAGTTTATCTTGTTGCAATGGTTGATGCCTATGTTGATGCGTCGTTGTCGCATTTCGACATAAGCCCCGATTTGTCAATCGATGTAGCTCCAGCCGTATTCAAAGAGTCTCACGATCGCCTGCCATCGGTGGGTGTTCAGTGGGCCATAAACTTTTAAAACTCTCTCTATTATTTATGATGAAAAAATTTGTATTAAGTTTATTTATTTCATTAGGAGCCTTAAGTGCGTCGGCCCTACCTATCAACGATTTGCGCAACACTATTAAGGATGACAACATTGTACCTCCCAATAGTTTTGAAACAAATGTTGAAGAAATGCAAAACAATTGGTATATCCAAAACTATACCGAATTGGCCGAACCAAAAGAAAAATCAAAAGAAATCATCACCCCCACCGATGAAATTTACATCGAGCGCTTGCAACGCTTGCAAAATGAAGGTGGTTTCACCATTGAAATGCCTTATAACAATGTAGTGAAATCATATATTGAAATGTACACAAGCAATCGCCGCAAAGCGCTTGTGGAAAAAATGCTCGGTATGTGGTTATACTACGAGCCTATCTTTGAAGAAGCTCTCGCGAAAGAAGATATGCCTCTCGAGTTGAAATATCTTCCTATTATAGAATCGGCACTTAACCCCAATGCAGTATCACCTGCAGGTGCTGCCGGACTATGGCAATTTATTCTTTCAACAGGCCGTGGCATGGGACTCGAAGTAAACTCTTTAATAGATGAACGTCGCGACACATACAAAGCATCTCAAAAAGCAGCCGAATTCCTTAAAAGTCTGTATAAAACATATGGCGACTGGTCATTGGCCATCGCTGCCTACAACTGTGGCCCTGGTAATGTAAACAAAGCTATCCGTCGCTCGGGTGGTGGCAAAAAAGATTATTGGGAAATATACAACTACCTCCCAAAAGAAACTCGCGGATATGTGCCTGCATTCATCGCTGCTGCATATGTGATGAACTATCACAACGAGCATGGCATCAGTTCGGCTCTCGCAAAAAAACCTATCCTCACCGATACTGTATGGGTTAAACAACGTCTTAATTTCAAACAAATCTCTGACGTGATTGACCTTGAAGTAGATGCTCTCGAGACACTCAACCCTCAATATCGCAAAAACATTATTCCTGGCAGCTACAACAAGCCTTATGTGCTCATTCTTCCTTCTAAACAAGTTTACAGCTACCTAATGAGTGAAAACACTATCACTCTCCACGATGCTGAAGAATATGCTCTTCGCAAAACTGCAGAGCCTGGAGTGAGTCGCAATGACCAACGAAACGATGTAGCAGTAGCCAATGTTGCTCAATCGGCCAGTGAAGTTGCTCAAAACGCTCAAACATCGACCGACGAAAATGCAGGGTTTACATCTAAAGAGGAAATTATTATTCACGAGGTAAAAAGTGGTGAAACACTAAAATCTATTGCCAACAAATATGGCACAAACACCTCTCGCATCAAGAAAGACAATAACCTCACAAGCAATGTTGTGAGCCGTGGTCAATCGCTCAAAATCACTACATACAAGAAAGTCCTTGACAATAATAGTTCATTGGCACAAAACAACGCTAAACAAAGCCAAACAACCGTTGTGCCTCCTGCACCTAAAAAACAAGAACGCCAATATGAGCCAGTGCCATATCCTAAAAAGAAACGAAACTCAAGCTACGCCGACCGCAGTTCTTCAAAAGTTAAGTCAGACAATAGTTACACCGGTAGCACTTATAAGACCGACAAACGTCGCTCACGCAGTAGCTATAGCAAGTCAAAAAAATCATCGGCTTCAAGTTCAAAAAGCAGTAGCACAAAATCGTCAAAATATGGCAAAAAATCTTCGTCAAAAGACAAAGACAAAGCTTCAAGCAAAAAGTCTTCTAAAGACAAAAAGAAATCTAAAGTAAGCAAGTCATCTAAAGACAAGAAAAAAACATCTGCTTCTAAATCTTCGTCTAAAGACAAGAAGAAATCTAACGCAACTAAGTCATCAAAAGACAGCAAGAAGAAAAGTTCTGCATCAAAATCTTCAAGCAAGAAATCAAGCAACAGCAAAAAGTCTTCTTCAAAGTCTAAATCTAAAAAGAAAAAATAATAGGGTTCAACCCCCACCACAACGAGGAGATGCACCACACATCTCCTCGTTTGTTTTATATCATCAAGAACAACTGATAGGCATGTTCAATTCTTGACTTTGGATTTCGATTTGTTTACTAATTAACTATTCATGTTGCTTCTCACTTTTTGGGCAAGAGGATATCTTTTAACCCATATTTATTATTAAATTTACACATATCAACCGGTTTGGGAATACCATTAACTTTGGCAGTCTCGGTATATTGCCATATGGTATATGTTCCTTTGCCGTTAATTTGTGGACTATTTTTACCATAGCGACCTATATATAAATGATAGTTGTTGTATTTAGGAGCACAATAGGTGTTATATGAGCGTTGTGTGCCATAAATCATTGGGCTTACACCAAACTTGGCTTTAACTAATGAAATAAACACATTTAAGCTGTCCTGAAGTTCCTTGATCGATTTTCCATCAGATGTTTCCACATCTACCATAGGGATGAGGTCAATTTTATATATCTTCACAGTGTTATAGAAATTACTAAATTGCTTATGTGCTCCACTTGTCATTCTAAAAAAATGATATACACCTACTGGCAACCCAACCTTTTTAGCACCTATAATATTCTTTTTAAATTTAGAATCAACATATGTAGCGCCTTCGGTGGCTTTAATATAAACAAATCCGATTGGCTCTTTTGCTACTTTATTCCAATTGATATCCCCTTGATGGTGCGACACATCAATCCCTTTAGGCGAATTTTGAGAACAGCCATAGATAGCAATACAACAAAAAACGACAAGTAACACTAATCGACTCTTAAACATGGTATTTTAATTATTTTTGATTATTTCATAAATTTGGGGGCGAGTATAAATACGCCAAAGGAAACTCCAAAGTTCCAATTATGCGCGGGGTAACTCATATAGTTTCCATAAAGCGATAATGCCGCAAATGGGAAGTTATATACCACAGCCAGTTCGCCAAAAAATTCAGGATCTGAAAACCATTTACCATAGTATGGAGTGAAATTGGTTGTATTTTCACATATTTTTTGGAATGGCAAGAAGCAATGGAATGAGCCTCGAGTTTGAAGATTTTCATTAATCTTCCACACGGGTACTATGCCGGCTGCCACATATGAGTTAGCTCTAAATGCGGGATTAAATGCATTGTATGACGAAGGAGATGGATTAAACGCAGTGGCATTTACTATAGTAGCATTATAATTTGACAATAGTTTTTTGGTAGATGCATATACATCTACTTCAGTACCAAAAGAGAATCGTTTACCAAGCGAGAAGTAATTTTTGGCAATCAATTCTATTTGCGCCCATTTTACATCCTCGTTTGTAGGTATTGTTTGGGCATTTGTTGGCATATATTTGTAGTCTCCAAGCACCCCCATTGCCGATGTTTTATAAAACGCGCCTTTTGTGGGATAAAAGTTATTATCAAGTGTATTATACTCAAAGTTTAGCGCTACTTGTCCCAAATTATACACCGATTTATCACGTTGCGCTGTTGCAAAATCCACATTATTATTTTCGTAGAATTTGTTTTCAAGATGACCATATCCAACAGTCAAATTAGCTTTACCATTGCGTGTTGCCGCTATGGAATATTTCACACGTGCAAATGCTTCGGTGGCAGAAATAAATGTGGGCATATTGTCCTCATAAAATAGGTTTTCACTTTCATAAAACTTTTGTCGCGATAATACACCTTGAAAATCAATTGATGATTGCAAGTGTGTGCGCAACAGCATTCGAGAATATAGTTCCCCAGCCATATAGCTCTGCCCTATCCAAGCATTAAGATTTGCGCTAAAAGCGTTAAATCGCAATGGTTTATATGCTCCCGACAAAAAGATATAGCTATTAGTCGATGATGTAATATATCCTCCAAAACCTACTACAAATTTATTCTTAACCGTAGCATCTAAATTTAGGTCAAACGCACCAATTGAATCATTATATTCGGCCGTTGGATATAAGTTCTTGAGTGTTCCTGTTGATATAGAACGGTAATATGCATCGCGAGCGTGCTCTACACCAAATGTATCGGTTTGATTTTCATCAAATAGGTATTTTATATACTCATTTTGGGCCTCGGTACCACCTTCTACACTTACCTTGCCAAAAGTCAAAGGTGGAGTTTTTGACTTGAACACTCTTCGATTATGTGCGAGTGTTTCGGCCGATATGCGTTTTGTGACACGACCTTTTATTGAATCAATCATTGAAATTGTTTTATCATATCCCACTTTATATATTGCCTTTGCTTTGGGGAAATCAAGAAGGTTATATGCTTTCAAGTCAAGGCTCATTTTTATTCCGTCTTCACTGGGCAAGTCGGAGTTACTATTTTGAATTATCAAATCTTCGAGCTGAGTCAATACATCATTAGACATTTTTGAACCATCTGAAGGTGACACATCAACACCTATCATTATCGATGGAGCAAAATCGGTGCGCATCACATCGACGGGGAAGTTATCATATATACCCCCGTCATACACATACATTCCGTCCATTTTAATAGGTTGGAATACGACTGGGAATGTCATAGAGGCTCGTATTGCTTCACCCAAATCTCCTCTCGAGCACACCATTTTACGCTTATTTACAACATCAGATGCAACGCAACGATATGGAACAAATAAATTATCAAAATTGCCATTACATTGAGCCGAATATGTAGAAAACAATTCCATTACAGCAAAATTCATTGGCAATGGAGAAATTAAGCTCGACGGTAATATTGACGAAACCAAGGTAGAATCTCCTCTCGATAGAGGCACTTTCAACATAGCTGGTGTGGGATTATCTTTTGAGAAATAATAGGTGAGTTTTTCGTTAATCTTACCTGTTGACCAATTAGCAAATTCGGCACTACATATCAAGTCCATCATTTCTTGTGGCGAATAACCACATGAATATAATCCACCTACTATGGCACCCATTGATGTTCCAGCGATGTAGTCGATAGGTATCCCATTCTCCTCAAGAGCTTGAATTACTCCAATGTGAGCGATACCTTTAGCTCCACCTCCACTCAACACCAAACCCACCGACTGCGATTGTTCAGTTTCAACAGCGTAGGCTTTTAATGGCATTATCACTGCCATTAATATCATCAATATTGTATATGTTTTTTTCATTTCTCCTAATTTTCTATATAACAGCACAAAGATATAATTTTCGCTCAAAATCTAAAAGAAAAAACAGTTGCCAATTCTCTTTGACAACTGTCCTTATCATCATTTTTTTAAAAAATTTTGTCTATTATGAGATAAAAGAGTCCTTGAAACCCAAAAAATAAAGTATTCCATCAAGCCCAATTGTTGAAAGCGATTGTTCGGCAGTTTCTTTCACTTTAGGTTTAGCATGGAATGCGATACCAAGTCCAGCGGTAGCAAGCATTGGTAGGTCGTTTGCTCCATCTCCCACAGCAATTGTTTGTGCTATGTTTACGTTCTCAACTTGGGCTATTAGGCGCAACAATTCGGCCTTGCGTTTACCATCGACTATATCTCCCAGGTGACGACCGGTGAGCTTGCCATCAACGATTTCTAGCTCGTTGGCATACACATAGTCAAAGCCAAAGCGTTGCTTGAGATAGTTACCAAAATAAGTGAAACCTCCCGAAAGTATAGCGGTCTTATACCCTACGCGTTTCAACACCTCAATCAAGCGATCAAGCCCTTCTGTGATAGGGAGATTTTCGGCAATATCTTTCATCACACTCTCATCAAGACCTTTGAGCAATGCCACGCGCTCGGTAAACGACTCACAGAAATCAATCTCGCCACGCATCGCGCGCTCGGTAATTTCCTTTACCTTATCGCCTACACCTGCACGAATAGCAAGTTCGTCGATAACCTCGGTTTCGATTAAAGTAGAGTCCATATCAAAGCATATTAAGCGACGTGAGCGACGATACATCGTATCTTCTTGCAACGAAATATCCACGCCTTCATTGGCCGACATCTCCATAAATTGCGATTGCATCTCGGCTCGATCACGAGGAGTGCCACGCACCGAAAATTCAACACATGCTTTTGATAATGGGTTTTCTTTTTCTTCCAAAGGCATACGCCCAGTCAAACGGCGAATGCTATCAATATTGAGATTTTGTCGAGAGATTACATCCGATACCAACGCAATATGACGCGATGTCAACTCGCGCCCAAGTGTAGTGATAATCCAGCGTTGCTTACCTTGACGCCCTACCCAGTCGGTATATTCCTCAACCGAGATGGGAGTGAAATGAATTTGAAAATTCAATTCCGACGTTTTAAACAGCAACTCCTTCATGATATCGCCCGACACCGAACTATCAGTCTTAAACAAAATTCCGAGCGACAAATAATGATGAATATCAGCCTGCCCAATATCAAGTATATCAGCATCATACTTCGCCAAAATACCAGTCAATGCCGCAGTAACCCCAGGGCGGTCATACCCCGAGATATTCACCATTATCAATTCAATCTCTTTAGTTTTCATATCATTGCTATTTTATTCTTCAAAATTACGAATAAAATATTAATTGACAAGCAGAGAATATCAAATTTCAATGTCATTCTCCTTTGTGATGTTGCCAACATGCTACAAAAAAATAAATATCGTTATCTCACTTTTTCGTTAAATTGATGAACTATTGATAGCAAATCAGGAGTAAGATAAGTTTTTGCAGTGTAAATAATTTCTTGAGGAATTCCAAATCGAGCCTCGGCTAATGATCCTACAATAGCTCCAATCGTATCCGAATCTCCTCCATAAATAATAGCTAGTCTAATCGCATCTTCAAAGCTGGTTGCTATAGATGAAATAAAAAGAGACAATGGGACACATCCTTGACATGTAACATCAAAAAATCCTCTTTTGGGAAGATTTGTGAAAGCATTTTCTCCATAGAATTCTTTGGCGACGTTTTCTAAAATCTCTGCACATTTAATTTCAGCCATTCTCATCCGGTAGATTGCTACGGCAATAGCTACTGCACCTTTAATTCCTTCGGGATGATTATGTGTTATTACCGCAGAGGCTTCAGCTTGTTCACGAACATCCGACTCATTTTCAAACAACCATGCGACAGGACTAACCCTCATTGCCGAACCATTACCGAAACTATTGTATGGATATGGATCGGGACGCATAACCCAATTAAAAAAATAACTCCCATATTCCCCCATTGGGTGAGGGTAGCGACGACACCACTTTCGCATCGAGTATTGATAATCCATATTACCCGACAAAATTGCGTCAGCCACTGCTACTGAACAAATAGTATCATCTGTGAAATTAGATTGTTCGTCAAAAAGTTTAAAATTGTAATTCGTTGTATTGTTAAACTCAAATCTTGAACCCACAATATCTCCAAGAATTGCTCCTATCATAATTTAATTTCTAAATTCATATATATTTTTACTAAATCGCGTACTCATCTAGTAAACTTATCTCTCAATTGGTGGGCATATAAGTTTATTTCTCAAATTTACTGATAAATTATTAATTGGCATGCAATAACTATCTATTTTTTAATATTACATAATAAGATACACCAATCCTCCTTCTCGAGCAAAAACCTGCTCAAACTTTCTCACCATAACATACACTTGTTTGTCGCTCACAGGTTTTCCGTCATTTCTCACATACAACATTTCTTCGTTAATAGTTTGCGCAATGGCAGCTGTAGTCATTCCATGTCCGGCATTTGCTAATACATATACAATTGCCTGTTCAAGACGCATTATCATAATAACCTATTTTTTATTAATGTTTTCTTTAATACATTTACCCCCAACATACTTATAATTCTCATAGCATCGCCACATATATTTTCGTGCAGCTTGAACCACAAACGAATATTCGCTCCTCTGTTCACTAAAATCATTTACTTTTAACGAATACAATCTCATACCATTGAGGCGAGCCTTATCAAGGTCTTTTACTACATATTTTGAAATCCAACTCCAATTATAATCAGAAATAACGAGCAAATCAGCACCTTCAAGACGGTCTTTGAGATGTTGATGTTTTCTTCCTTTCAACAGCGAACGAAATATAAACGTAAATAATAGATTTTCATTATTTCCACCGCCATACGATCGAGCAAGAAAGGCTAAAAAAGCCTTGCATTGTTGCTTCATATTGGTCAACACAAAGTATGAAAGAGCATCTGAATAATTTATGAGACATAGAGTGCGATGTGTGCGTTGCGCTACGATTGCCACCGCCAATGCCAATTGCTTTGCCATTTCAGTTGGTTCGCCAGTCATCGAACCGCTTGTGTCGACACACATTATTATCGGCCCACGCTTCTTCTCGCCCTTGGTCGACGATGATGCCGATGCCAACACTTGCAAACGTTTCTCTACATACTTTCGATAAAAGACATTTTCGGTAACGCTATCGCCAAGCAATGCCGTTTCGGTCGGAAGCATTGCATTCAAATCGTTTCCTATTGTTACTCCGCTAATATCACTTCGTGATGAATGGGAAAATTTAGATGTAGTTGATGTAGAAAAGGTCGACATTCCTATTCTACCCAATTTCAATGCTAAATCAACTATTGACTTATCTATTGATTCAAGATATTTGACCACAGTTTTCTCCGTAGGTTCCTTATTGGCGAAATCTTGCATTGGCATAGGTAAACATGCTCCATTTAAATTTGTTTCACGCGTGACATCTTTTGATGTTTTATCCGACACTAAATTTTCATCTAATTCAGCATCTACATCTAATTCGTCATCATCTTCGTCCTCTTCTCCATTATCGTTTGCTCCATCAATAGTTGCTTTCTCCTTCGATTTTTTAGCGACTTCTTCATCTTCATCAAAGGATACTGGTTCGCCAAAATGAGTTAAGAACCATTCTATTAAGAATCGCTCAATTCTCTCGTCAAGTAATTTTTCATCGCGCCACTCTTCAACCGAAATTGAATCGCCAAAATCATTTATTCGTTTAGTGGCATATCCTATCCACTGCCGACGAAAGTCAAGCGTAATATAAAAACGAGCATCATTGAGTATCGTGTCGAGCATCTTATACGATTTGAGTCGGCTATTACTGCGAATCTCTACCCTATTGCCTAGAATCCTTGCTTTTATGCCTCGTTGCAAATATTTTATATGTGCGTCTTTCATCGTTGTATTTGTCGGAATTTCTTATCGTATTCAGAAAACAGATTGTGCAACACAGTCGTGAAATTAGAATTTGCCACAAACATATTCTCATTAATTAATCTCAACAATGAAGCATACACATCTTCAACGGATTCATTAGTGCAAAGTGGTGCATTTGTGGCTAATGTTTCACCACTTCGTCGCAATGGGAAACTATAACTATTGATGTTCACATATCCTTCTTTATGTACTTGAATCACAAATGGACCATAGTCAACCATCTCAATCTCACCATCGTTCACCTCATGTCCGAAATATACCTCGCGCGGATTTTTCAACATAGTTTCATAGTCGGCAATCTTTATCTTAAAGGTATAACCATTACAATCAACCACATAGTGAGTGCCATCATCTTTTACAAGTGTTTCGGCGCGTCCCTTATTCTTGCGAGAATTTGACTTCATATAATCTCGCAAACAATGCATTGCAACACATTGTGCCACTGCATTACGACAATTATCGCAACAGTCATCGCTATTCCACAACATATGCACAAGCAACATAAAGTCGGAAACATCTACGCGCTTGCGACCATTTACACACGCCGACACCTTCATAACATGAGCCATTTTTCGCCAACGACGGTCTGACACATAGTATTTCATCTCATTTATATTTTCTTTTGAAGTATCATCCGTTTCCGTTTTAGCAAATGCATTCATTTTTTCGCGCAAGTCATACATCATGTCGACGATTTCATGCGGCATCTCACACTCACGCACCTTCTCGCGCAATTCATCACACTCCTTTTGAGTGAATTGTGCTACGGCATTAACCTTTGACGCATTTTTTACACCCAATATCAAATTATTGAAATTCTCTCGCACCTCAATTGGTTTCACTATATATCGCAACAAAAAACGGTCCCACAACGCTTCAAGTCCTTCCCCTTCGGCAGGTAACTCGTTTGACGCAGCAATGATGCCTCGAATAGGCAAACGCATATCACAATCCCCATTGCGATATATCTTTTCATTTAGCACCGTAAGTAATGAATTTTGGATCGCCGGCCCAGCCTTCCATATCTCATCAAGGAACACTATCTCCGACTCGGGCAGATAGCCCTTTGTTATGCGTTCATAGGTATCTTGCTCTCGCAATTTTGTGATGCTCACTGGTCCAAATATCTCGTCAGGAGTAGAGAATCTTGACATTAGATATTCAAATGACCGTGCACCCTCAAACGCCAATTTTAATTTGCGTGCCATCATACTCTTTCCCACTCCTGGCAATCCAAGCAAAAATATACTCTCCTCGGCAAGCGCGCTCAATAAACTTAACGCCATTACCTCATTACGTTCATAGGCATCGGCAGTCATTGCCTTTAAAATTTGTAGTGTTCTTTCGCGTATCTCCATATAGATAAACAATGTGTGTATTTTTTTGCAAAGATAACACCACACGTGGGCAATATCTCTGCCCATATTGCAAGAAAATTAAAATAAGAAAGTATTTTTCTATCCCTATATACAACAACAAAAGGCAACCCGTGAGAGTTACCCTTTGTTACTTATGTTCTTTTTCTACTTATGTCAAATGAACTTATGCTTGTTCAGCTCGGTAGGCGTCGCAGGCGCGCTTTACTTCGCCATGGAGGAGGAGAAGGCGTTTTGCTTCTTCATATTCCAAACCAAGTTCTTCAACAACCATGCGAGTGCCACGGTCAACGAGTTTCGCGTTAGAAAGTTGCATGTTCACCATTTTGTTACCTTTCACGCGACCCATTTGAATCATAACTGATGTTGTAATCATGTTACAAATCATTTTTTGACCTGTACCCGATTTCATACGAGAACTACCTGTTACATATTCAGGACCAACGATCATTTCGATAGCGATGTCGGCTGCTTGTGAGATAGGAGCATCGGGGTTAGAAGTGATAGCAGCAGTCAAAATGCCACGCTCACGACATGCATTGAGTGCGCCAATAACATAAGGAGTAGTACCTGAAGCAGCGATACCAATAACGGTATCTTTTTCGTTGATATTGAAAGCTTCAAGGTCTTTCCAACCTTGGTTAGTGTCATCTTCAGCGTTTTCAACTGGGTTACGAAGAGCAACATCACCACCAGCGATGAGACCGATTACCCATGATGGGTCCATACCATATGTAGGTGGAATTTCAGATGCGTCGAGTACACCAAGACGGCCTGAAGTACCTGCACCCATATAGAAGATGCGGCCACCTTTTTTCATGCGGCTAACGATACCTGTAACGAGTTTTTCGATTTGAGGAATAGCTTTTTCTACTGCAAGAGCTACTTTTTTGTCCTCATTGTTAATATCAGTAAGGAGTTCCAATACTGATTTCTTTTCCAAGTCATTGTAAAGTGAAGGTTGTTCACTGATTTTTACAAATGCCATATTATATTTGTTTTAATTAATTTATAAATTACAATTTGATTTCATTCGTTCTTTTAACTTTGTAATGCTATCAAAATATGAAACTTTCTTATTTGGGAATTTTATATAGCAACGATCTCTATCTCTACCAGATTTCTCATAAACTTTCCGTCTTCTAGTAATCGCAAATTTCACACCATTGCATTCAAATAGACCTCCATTTTCAACGTCAGAAATTTGGACTAAATTATAATTTAATTTAGTAGGATTCTCTTTTTTTTGGAAAATATTTTCAATTTCTTTTTCTGCCAAAGGCAACATTTCATAATGTGATAACATATTCCCTTTTATTTAATTACGAATGATATGCGATGAGTCCTTCCATTGGGGCTTGAAGGATTTTGCCGATTTTGCAGTCAACTGCATCAGCTGCTTCTTCAAGAACTTCGCGATAGTAGTGAGCGATTGAACCTACGAAGTTAATGCTATAATCTTTATAGTTATCGTAGTTAGCAATGTTGCGCACAAAGAATGCTTTGAAAGCGTTCAATACGAGACGGTGAACAGCAGGTTCCTCGATGTTTTGAATCAAGAATGGAGTGATTGAAGCGAGGAAGCGGTTAGCTGGATGCTCACGATAAACTTTTTGAATGATTTTCATACGATCGAGGTCGTATTGAGCAAGGAATTTTTCGCAAAGATGTTCGGGAAGTTGTTTTTTCAACACATCGCCCACGAGCAATTTACCAAGAACAGCACCACTACCTTCGTCACCAAGGATGTAACCGAGTGGAGACACATTGTCAACGATTTTTTCACCATCGTAATAGCAAGAGTTAGAACCTGTACCCAAGATACAAGCGATACCCGCTTCGTGACCAAAGAGAGCACGAGCTGCAGCAAGAAGGTCGGTGTAAACTTCGATAACAGGAGCTGGAACATGAGCAGCGATAGCGCGACGCACATTGCCACACACATCGTCGTTGATACAACCTGCACCATAGAAATAGATGCTTTCAAATGTCATACCTTCAACTTCGGGTTTCAACTCGTTACCCATACGCTCAGCCATTTCTTCTTCGGTGAGCATAATTGCGTTCATACCAGGAGTGAAGAACTCCTTAACTACTTTTCCATCTTCAACGGCACACCATTGGATTTTGGTTGAGCCACAATCTGCAATTAATTTCATGTTTTGTATTATTATTTTTGTTATTATATTTTTATATAGATTTTCTTCTTATAGAGGATATATCCTATTGACCAACAAAGGGCAATAAATAGAATTGCATAGATGCACGATGCAAGTGTTTCATCGCCAAGCATAGGCACCAAGAATTTGCTATATACATATCCCTTTATAGATAGCTCGGCTGCACCAAATTTAAATGAGCCGAAGATGATGCCTAACACACCACCAAGCACATACAAGAACAATGGATTGATACCAAATGCTTCAAAGAAACGACACCATTTTTTATATCCTTTAATGTCAATAATCCATATGAGCAATGCCAATAATGTAGAAGCAAGGCCACAAGTTACAAGAGCATAAGTTGGTGTCCATAATTTCTTGTTGATGGGGATTGCATAGTCAAATAAGAAACCAATAACCATCAAAACAGCGCCAATGATAAACAAGCGATTAACACGCATATTGATATCTTTCTCTTCCATCATTTTCATACCAGCCCAGAATCCAATCAACACATGAGCTATAGAAGGAATTGTACTCAATAAACCTTCGGGGTCAAACGCGAGTTTAACGCCGTCGATAGTATCTTTATACATGTGATCGATTCCAAGAACTGCTTGGTCAATTACTGAGACTATGTTTTGTTCTGAGAACACAAGACCATATTCATCAACAAGCAATATCACACCATAGCCAACCAATAATGTAGCCACAACCCATAGGATGTGTTTACATCTTGTTATCAACACTATGATAGATGCAGCACCATAACACAACGCCAAGCGAGGCATAACACCAAGTATGCGAATAGTGTCAAATGAATTAGCAGCTTCACCTAAAGATTTACCACCTGCTATTCCGTAACACAACTTGCTAAACCATGCAATTCCAAGTCCGATTGCAAAGATGATAATGGTGCGTTTGATGATTTTAAACAATAATGAACCCGACATTTTAAACTCAAACTTACGCATTGAGATAAATGTAGAGATACCCATTATAAACATAAAGAATGGGAAAATGAGGTCGGTAGGAGTCAAGCCGTGCCAAGGTGCGTGACCGAGTGGACGATACATATGGCTCCATGAACCTGGATTATTAACGAGTATCATACCTGCAATAGTGATACCGCGAAGGATATCGAGAGCAAGCATGCGTTGACTTTGTTTTTTTACAACTTCTGCCATATCTAATTTATTTTTTTGATTTAGTACAACTATCAACCAAGTAAGCGATTGATTTATATGGTATGCCACTATTAGTGGTCAAACCTATTTCACAAGTGCGGCTATTAGAATAGCCATGAGTAGCACCCGATGACTCAATTTGTGGGCGAAGCTTACGCAACGCATATTTATTGAGTTCGGGCATCATAAAGCCTTTGTCGCCAGCAAAACCACAACAACCCACTTCACTTGGCACCACTACATTGCGTGAACACATGCGAGCAAGTGCAATGATTTTATCGGCCAATCCCATGCGACGAGACGAACAAGTAACATGAACTGCTATAGTTTCTTCAATAGGTGCAAACTCTAAATGAGGAGCAAGGTATTCATAGATGAATTCGGCGGGCTCATAGAGTGGCATTGAAGTGATGTGGTCGCGCATACGATGTAAACAAGGACTTTGGTCGCAAAGCACAGGGTATTTGCCATTCTCTGAAGCTTCGAGTAATGCCTTTTCAAGTTCTGCTGTCTTGCGGTCGGCAATATCGGGCATGCCTTTACTTTCCCAAATCATACCACAACAAAGTTTCTTCATATTTTTGGGGAAGATAACTTCATACCCAGCCTTATTACAAAGAGCGATTATTGTGTCAACAAGAGTTTCCACTTTTTTGCCTTTTTCACGTGATTGCCCCATTGTTTGGTTGATACAACTTGGGAAATATACCACTTTGCGATCGGCTGGTTTTACTTCTACTTTAGGCGAATAGAATGCACCTGGGAGAGAAGGAGTCCACAAAGGCACACCCACCTTATTGAGAGCGCCACCTATAGCATTAACACCTCCATCGCCAAGCACTTTACCTGCAAAGTTGGCCATAGAAAGCACTGGACGGAACACGCCAGTAATTGTGTGCAAGTTTTTAGCGGCGAAATCGCCAATTTTGTATCCCGTGCTTCCTTTTGGTAACGATGCTTGACGCAAATCGTGAATCATTTCGCCAGTGTTGTTGCCCATTGGACACGACACACTACACAATCCATCGCCAGCACAGGTAGAATTACCATATGACTTGAATTGCTTTTCAAGACGCGCCAAGCGTTCAGGGTCTTCACCCGATGTTTTGAGTCGAGTAATTTCGCGCTGAGTTACAATGCGTTGACGAGATGAAAGTGAATCAGAATAACCACAAGTTACACAGTTCACTTCACAGAATCCACATTCGATACATTTATCTACATGACGATTAGTCAAAGGCATTGGTTTCAATCCTTTGATGTAACACTCGGGGTCATCGTTGAAAATTACACCAGGGTTGAGAATATTTTGTGGGTCAAAAAGTTCTTTGACGCGTTTCATCATCGTCCAAGCTTTTTCACCCCATTCTTTCTTAACAAATGGAGCCATGTTGCGACCTGTACCATGCTCTGCTTTCAATGAGCCATCGTAGCGATCAACAACAAGACGCTCTACAGCCAACATCAACTCTTTATAACGATCGATTTCTTCTTGTGAGTCAAATGACTGTGATATGATAAAGTGATAGTTTCCTTCAAGGGCGTGACCATAGATACAAGCATCGGTGTAGCCATTATCTTGAAGCAATTGTTGCAACTCCACAGTTGCCTTTGGAAGATCTTCAATGTGGAATGCAACATCCTCGATGAGCACAGTTGTTCCAAGAGGACGAGTACCTCCTACCGATGGGAAGATTCCTGAACGAATTTTCCAATATTGTGAATATTCTTCAGGTTTATCGGTAAAGTAGGCAGGCTTGAATAGGTTAAATGGTTTAAGAATTTCAAGAATTTCGTTGATATTCTTTTGTAACTCTTCGGGAGTATCGGCCTTTGTTTCGGTGAGCACAGCTGTGAGTCCTTCGCCTGTTGGGTCATTAACTGCCGAGAGTGATTTTTTATCGAGAAGTTCAGCTCCGGCAACCGGGCCTTTCTTCATTGCCACCACAGCTTTACAAGCTTCTTCCAAGTCGCTGAAATAAAGCATTGCACTTGCCGAGTGTGGATAGAGATGTGCAGTGTTTACAGTAATCTCTGAAAGGAATGCCAATGTACCTTCCGAGCCCACGATGCTATGTGCAATAATTTCAAATGGGTCGTCAAATTCGATAAATGGCAATAGATTAAGACCTGTAACATTCTTAATGCTATATTTATATTTAATACGCTCTGCGAGTTCTTTATCGGCACGAATTTCGTTGCGTATATTCATAATTTCCTCAACAAATTGAGGTTTGTTCATCGCAAATAGTTGGCGTGAACGGTCGTCGCCAGTGTCAAGCACAGTACCATCGGCAAATACCAATCGTACTGATTTCAAAATCTTGTCACTATTGGCGTGTGTGCCGCAGTTCATACCCGAAGCATTGTTTACAACAATACCACCTACCATTGCCGAGTTTTTAGAGGCGGGGTCGGGAGAGAACATACGGCCATAGGGACGTAGGTAGTCATTTACACGGCTACCTATAATCCCCGGCTGTAGTTTTATTGTTTCTGCACCAGGACCTATTTCATAATTTTCCCAATGCTTACCAGCTACAATCAAGATTGAATCACTAATGGCTTGCCCTGAAAGACTCGTACCAGCGGCACGGAATGTAACAGGAAGATTGTGTTTTGATGCTACTTTCATCAATTGAGACACCTCTTCTTCATTATTAGATCGAATAACGATTTGAGGTATCATGCGATAAAAACCAGCATCAGTACCCCATGCGAGGAGACGAAGGTCATCGGTATAGATACGATCTTTAGATACTATACCTTTTATGTCTTTTAAAAACTCTTTATAAGCAAGTTCCATAAGTGATTTTATTTATGTCTTTATTTGTAGAGATAATATTTAGCCGATTTAGCTTTGAATGCTTCAACATCTTTGTTCCAATAGTCAATGATGTCGGCTACTTTATAATTCTTGGAGAATTTAATGCGAATTTGGTCGGTACCACACACTTTGTCAAACATGTTCCAACGGTTGCCCAATGTACCTTGACCATCTTCATCGAGGAGGCGTTTGTCGGGATACATTTCGGCCAAAATTTCCATTGCGTGGAATTGTACCATTGTCAATTCACAATCGAGTACATCGGTTACATAAAGTTGAACACCTTGAAGGTTTTCGCCTTTACCTACACTATAATATGGCTTGATGTGAATAGGACGGAACATAATACCTTTTAGATTCAATGCATTCAATCGGTTGCAGAATTCGGTTGCATCAATCCATGAAGCACAAATCAATTGGAAAGGCATTGTGTAACCTACACCGATTGACACAAAATACAATTCACCAATAATACCAGTTGTGGGGTAATAAACGGCCGATTGTGGATATGGTTGATGTGGTGAAGGAAGAATCCAAGGCATACCTGTTTGATCAAATGTCATGTAACGATGCCAACCGGTCATAGGCACAACTGTCAATTTTGTTTTCTTGCCATCTTTCAACATTCCGTCGTTGAGCATAAGCGCAAGTTCACCGGGAGTTAAACCATAAAGATAAGGAATCTTAAATTGGCTCACCAATGAGAAGAAGCCTTCTTCTACAAGGTTACCTTCTACTTTCAAACCCGAAAGTGGATTTGGACGGTCAAGTACCATAAATTCTTTACCATTTTCGGCACAAGCTTCCATACACAAGCCCATTGTGCTGATGAATGTAAATGAGCGACAGCCATTGTCTTGAATGTCATAAACAAGCACATCAACATCTTTAAGCATTTCGGCCGATGGTTTCTTGTTTTTGCCATACAATGAATATACAGTAACACCTGTTTTAGAGTCGGTGTAAGTGTCAACTTTTTCTCCGGCAGCAATATCACCACGCACTCCATGTTCAGGGCTATAGAGTGCAGTGAGTTTTACGCCTGGAGCGTTAGCAAGGATGTCGATTGTTGACACAAGGTTATTGTCAACACCACTTGGGTTAGTAATCAACCCCACGCGTTTGCCTTTCAATTGCTCAAATCCACCATCGCGTAGAGTTTCAACGCCTGGTTTTACTTGAGCAGAAGCTGCCATTGCCACAAAAGCGGCAATGGCGAGCACTGATATTTTCTTAAACAATGAAGTCATGTTTATTCTTTTTCTTCAACTTGTTTTGCACCATATTTAGGGTCGATGTGCTTGCGAACAAGAGCAGTAACAGCCCAAGTAGCGAAGTTACAAGCAAGTACCCACCAGAAGAAGTTGATGTAAGAATTACCCAACAATTCTTCTTTGATGAAACCAGCAGCCATACCAGGGAGCATCATACCGAGAGCCATGAATGCTGTACAGATTGCATAGTGAGATGTTTTGTAAGGACCATCAGCAAAGTACATCATATAAAGCATAAATGCAGTGAAACCAAATCCATAAGCAAATTGTTCAAGAACGATTGCACTGAAGATGATAGCTTTACCACCGATTTCAGCATATGAAGGTTGTACGTTAGAAAGGATGATGTAAGCTACACAGTTGAGTGAAGTAGCGAGAGCCATAGGCCAAATCCATTTCTTAAGACCACCTTTAGAAGCCACGATACCACCAATGATACCACCAATTGTGAGACCGATGATAGCAAGTGTACCATAAGCAAAACCTACTTCGGTTTGAGTCATGCCAAGACCACCAGCATCGCGAGAAGCAAGAAGGAATGGTTGACAAAGTTTTACTACTTGTGCTTCAGGAAGACGATAAAGAAGCATGAACAACATTGCAAGTACAACATGTTTCTTTTGGAAGAATGTCACGAAAGAACCAGAGAATTCTTTAACGATATCTCCAACACTTCTCTTTTTAGTGTCTTCGCCTCCTACTGCTTTATCTGCTACTGGAGCAGGAAGAATAAATGCATGGTATAGTGATACTACTGCAAAGAATACAGCACAAATAATTACAGTATATTTCCAACCAAGAGCTACATCACCTGTTTGAGTTTGGAGGATACCTGCAAGAATAACAAGACCACCTTGACCAAACACGTTAGCACAACGATAGAATGTTGAACGGATACCTACGAACATACTTTGTTCTGATGTGTTAAGAGCTAACATATAGAAACCATCAGATGCGATGTCGTGAGTAGCCGAGCAGAATGCAGTGATAAAATAGAAGAAAAGACAAAGCATAAATGCGTTAACAGGAAGACCATTTGCGATTTCTTCTTTGTTAGGCAATGGTAGTGTAAATGCAATTGCAGCAAGACCTACAGCTACACATATTTGCATTGTAACAGTCCACCAACGTTTAGTGCGAATAATATCTACGATTGGCCCCCAGAAAGGTTTGATTACCCAAGGAAGGTATAACCAACCAGTGTAAAGAGTAGCGTCGGTTTCCGACATACCGAGTTGTGTAAAGAGAACCATTGTCACCATATTGATGAAGATAAATGGAATCCCTTGTGCAAAGTAGAGCGTAGGAATCCACGCCCAAGGATTGCGTTTTGTTGCTTTAGCCATTTTTATTAGTTTTTTATTTGATTTATTAATATAATTCTTTGATTTCGGCATCTACGAAGTAGTGAAGAAGGATTTCTTTGTAGTTATATCCTTTAGCACCCATCACAGCAGCACCAATTTGGCAAAGACCTACACCATGTCCCCACCCTGCACCTTTGAGTGTGAAAGTTGAGGGAAGTCCGTTTGCATCATTTTCACCTTTTTCTACCACGAAAGCCGAGCTATAGAGGTGTGAAGGAGAAAGAGTGCGGCGAATTTCAAGTTCTTTACCGATAGTGAGAGTTTTGTTTGTACCTACGATTTTGAGTTTATAAAGTCGACCCGAAGTACCGCGAGCGATAGGTTGAAGGTCAACGATATTACCGTAATCCATACCTGAGCGTTCTTTCACCAATTTAGAGATTTCTTCTTGAGTGTAAGTAACTTCCCAACGATAGAAGTCGGTAGTTTCTTGGTCGTAGTTATTTAGAACTTGTGAAAGAATTTCAGCGTCAGAAGTGTTACAATGAGCTTCGGGACGAGTCAAAATCCATTCACGAGCATTTTCTTCAATAGTCAAGTCGGGGAAATCAGTTTCATTTTCACCATCGCGACGAGCTGCAAGATAGTCATAATGAATAGGTTCCCAGCAGTTTTCAAATTCCTCATAAACACCACCACAGCATTTAGAGAAACGAGCATCACAAAGGTTTTCGCCATCCATCAACACTTGGCCACGAGTAGCTTCAATAGCTTTAGCAACCTCGGGAGTAGATGCACGAGTGATACCTTGGTAGCGTTGACAGTGGTCATCGGCACACACATCAAAGTTGATGTGGTCTTCGCGGTCATACCACTTAATCATTTCATCGTCGGATGTTTTTTCTACAGCCGAATATTGTTCGCCTGCGTCAACGATGCGTTTGTTTTTATCTATTTGAGCCAACAACCAGCTACGAGAGATAACCGCATGAGCTTTGAGCAATTCAAGCGAAGCTGTAGCACTCATTTCTGATGAAATTACACTCAAAAGATAGTCTTCAACACCTAATATATTAATAGGAGTGATTTTACCATTTTCAACGATGAGCTTGAGCGCACCTTTGAAGCGTTGGTTTTCTTTTCGTTCCCAGTGGAAGTTTACCCCAATGGTCACATCTTCAAGCCAAAAGGAAACTTCATCGTTTGCTGGTTCAAAAAATAGTTCGGTATATTCTTTATTGTTCCAAATAATAGATTTACCATCGGTGGTAGCCACTTGGCTACCACTGACAGTAGTATCTGAAACATGGAATTCACCGTCGAGGATAAATTTAACCTCTGCGGCACTCATGATGCCGACCTTAATTTTGGGTTCTTCCATTGATTGTTTTTGTTACTTAATTTTGTTTACAATTTCCTCAACATCTTCTTTAGAAAGGCAAAGTTCGTTGAAGATTACTTTTACTAACTCTGCATCAAGTTTGATAAAGTCTTTTTCAAGAGGAGTGATAAACACACCACCCATATCAACCGATGCAGGGCTGAGCAACATCTTGTCGTCACCTTCAGTTCCGTAGAAAGAAGGACGGTGTTGCTTGCGAGGAATAACCACAAGACGCACACCTGCAGGAGTTGCATAGCAGAGAAGGTTCATCATTGGTTCTTTTTCACCTTCAGGAACAGGTATTGCATCATAAAGACGATCAAATAAGCGTTCACCTGCCTGAGGGTCATTTGAATCAATAACAAATACATTTAATGGCAAAGTGTCACATACAGCCAACACAGCATCACCATCGGTTGCAATAGTCTTGAGTTCGGCTCCATCAAGAGCTTCACCTATAGTCAAGAAATCACTGTTACCAGCTTGGAAATGCATGTGGTCGGGAGCTGAAGCGCCACATTTAGGACCATTATAGAATACTGTATATTCATCAAGTTCTTTAGCAAGGCTCATCATGTCGGCAATGCGACCTTTGATAAGTTGATCAACATGTCCCATGTCGGGAATTGTCAAGTGACGAGGGAAGATAGGGAATGGGTTGATAAGAACGATATAACCATTGCCCCACTCTATGCCACGCTGAACCGAAGGACGGTTTTCAGCACAAAGGAAACACTTGCGTTCAGCGAGAGATTTTGCATCAACTTTTGCCGATGAAGAAATAATGCGTGCAGGGTTGAATTGCACTTTGATTTTCATTCCATCAACATCAAGTTCTTTTACTTTTACGCCCTTTAGAGCTTCAAAATTATCAGCGGCAGTTTGCCATTCAGCAAGCTGCTCGCCAATAAATTTGTTTATCATTTCTGAATTTATCACAGTCGTAATGATTATTTGTTTTTGTTTAATTCAACACGAGCTTGAAGTTCCCAAGTACGGATGCGGTCCTTGTAAAGGTTGTTAGCGTTAGTTTTGTTGATATCCAAAGCGTGGTCAGAGTTGTCTTCCCAACGACGGCAGTAGTAAACTACATCATAAACGCGACCGATTTGATAGTGACGAGAGAACGCAAGACCGAGTGCATAGTCTTCACCATAGCTTGTGTTAGGAACATTGATTTCACGAAGCATTGGAGTATAGAATGCACGAGGAGCGCCAAGACCATTGATGCGAAGTGCATTGTTGCGACCATTTTCAGGAGTCCATTCTTTGTGGTCGATTACACCGGGAGGAATCATTTGCATGTTGATGTCGGTGAGCATATAAGTACCTACTACCATTGAGCAGTTTTGTTCGTAGAACGCTGCAACCATCTTAGCAAGAGTATTTTCATCAGAGTAAACGTCGTCAGAGTCAAGTTGAACTGCGAATTTACCACATTTTGGGTGGTTTACACCTGCATTCCAACAACCACCGATACCGAGGTCATCGCGTTCAGGGATGATGTGGATAAGGCGTTCGTCATCTTTGAATTCGTCGATAGCTTCAGTTGTACCGTCTGTACTACCGTTGTCGATAACGATGAGGTTAAATTTGAAATCAGTTTTTTGAGAAAGTACGCTCTTGATAGCATCACGAACTGTGCGAACACGATTACGAACAGGGATGATAACTGATGCTTCAAATTCAAAGTCACCTTGGTTGAAGTTGATTTCTTCAAATTTTGGTTCAAGGTAACCACCGATTTTTTTGAGGTGATCGGTACAAGCTTGTTCCATTTCGATTTGCACACCGCGATTTTTTGGATCTACATAGCTAAAATGAGATTCACCTTCAGTAGCAACAGGAAGTGCAATTTCAGTGTAGAGATATTCATTAATATGAACAAGGTCACCTTGACGAGATACTTTTAAACGAAGGTCATAAAGACCAGCTGCAGTATATTCAACATCAATTTCAGCAGCAGCAGCTTTCAATGCTTTAGTGCAGAAGAAAAGAACTGAACCGAAGTTGAAATCATCGCGAAGTGAACCGAATTGATAGTCGATTACTGGAGCGTTTGATTTTTTGCCTTCAACAACTTGATAGTTGTCGGCATATACCATAGCAGCTTTTGAGTCACCAGCAAGACGAACCATACGCTCGAGAGCCAAATAACCCATTACAAGATTGTTATACTTTGTATAGAAAAGTGTGTAATCGCCTTCAGCAGCAGCAGCGATTTTTTTCATGGTAGCTGAGCTGTTAAGAGCATCAATGTTGATTACTTCACAACCTTCTACTGCAGCAGCATTAGCATCTGTAGCAAGAAGGAAGATTTTTGATACTAAAGCATTTTGACGAAGGCCGTCAACAGTTGCTTGCACTTGTTGTGCGTCAGCATAAGGGATAAAACAGTTGATAGTTTTCATTGTAAATGTATTAATAAAATGATTTATAATTATTTAAATATTTCGTTATTTTTTTGTTTTATTTGTTTTTGTTGCAGTTGATTTAGCTGTTTTTTGTCGTTTGAAGAACTCCAAGGTTGACTTCATTAACGCATCGCGTTGTGCTTCATCAACTATTGTTTCAAATGGGAAACCAACAATTACTGTTTGATATGTACCTTTATCACAAGCGATACCGCTTATCAAATTGTTTTCGCTATATCGCATAATTGTTGCTCCATTCTTGTCATTTGCAGGATAGAATGAATCGGGCGACTCTACTACATAGCACGCTTCATTCAAACTGTTATTAAATTGAAATTTGTTTTTACCAAATTGGGCATAACGCGATTGTACCTCATATGCTTCTCCGGTAGTTGCTGCTTGGTCGGTTCGCCAATTAAAACCAAGCACCTCTGCAGCAAACTTTTTATCGGCTGCCAATGTAGCTTTATTGGAATGAGGATTATCCCATAAGTCGGTGGCAACATAAGCACCCGAAACAAACATATCTGTGCCTGCTTTAGCCAATTGACGCAAGCGATTTTGCAACGCTACAGGGAAAGTCTTATATTTTGTACCATAAGCACCAGTACCCACTTTTACCTCTTTTTGTTTACCAAGTATCAAGTCAATAATTTGGGGAGTATCGGTTGCTTGAGCAAAAGCCTCGGCACTTGATGACACAAATGAGTAACCTAAATTAGCGATTGATTTTCCATGACAATAAACATAGTCAAAGGTATTACCTGCAATAACTTTTGTTTCATAATTAGCACGGCTTGCACCAAATCCGGCTGCATCATCATCCATCCATGGAATACTTCTGCGATATTCAGTTTGTTCGCCAATATAACTTATATCATACACATAAGGCACTCCATGATCTTTTCGGTCATCAAACCCAGCGATTTCGCCAGCTTCAAACCAATCGGGAGCCGATACGCGTGTGAATCCGTTAACGATAGTCACAGTCTTTGCGCCTTCGCCTTTATCACAAAGGGCAAGCACTTCAGATGGGAAACTCACACCTCCATCGTTTGCTGCAATAATGCGATATGAATGAATATGATCATCAATGATATTTGCTATATATTGAGCCGAATCAACTCGTGCAATTTCCTTAAATTCGCCGTCATTAATACGTTCTTGAACAATATAATATGAAGGCATAGCTGTGGGTTCTTGCTTATCTTCGGTAGCTTTCCACGACAAGACATATTGCGATGAAGCATTTTTTGTGATAGCAAATGCTCTAACTGGCAATGGTTGCACCACATAAGCACGATTGTCGCGATTAGCAATAAATTGCAACATGCCTTTGTAGATTGCTCGACTCACTGTGAATCTGAATGAAGGGTCGAGTCCATACTTCATGTCGGCAAAGTTTTGGTGCGACAAAAGTTCAAGCAACAAAGCAGGAGTTTGAGGCACGCGAGCTTCATAATAGGTTTTGTCCCACATTGCACGACGTGTCCATCGTGGTTCATATGCTGCTCGTATATCATCCACAATATTTGTTGCAATGCTATCGGTCAACATACGCGAAGCATATCGAGGTGTACCATTGGCATAACGGCCACCATTGTCGCTATAATAGATGCTTAATGTACCTATAATCGAGTCATTCATAGTTGTACCAGCATCGGTGTGGAATGCGAGTGAAAGGTCGATGGGTATATTCAAGCCTTTATAATTAGGCAACATCGAAGAGCCACCCATTAGATAATTCACCCAAGCTCCACGAGCTTTATAATCGTCGGTATAATCGTTTACATTGTTTGATGGAGTGTAAATTGAATCAGGCACACCTGCCCATTGCATCCAATAGCGTGCAGCCTCGGTAAATCGAGGATACTCACTCTTCACATAGTCATATTCTACTCCGGGTTCTCCATCTTTCACTTTGCGCGCTACGTTACCCATGCCACCACCTATTTTTACAGCATCGGCAGTAACAACTGCACCTTCTTGGCTTGAAAGATTAACCAATTCAATTAACGGAGCTCCATCACCATCAACATCAAATGGGAAATGGCCAAGGTAAATCCATGTTCCTCCACCCATTTTTTGATTAATCTTAAATTCCTTAACTCCTTCACGAGAGTGAATGCGATAGAGTGCATCAGTTGCAGAGTTGGGTAGTGTTACATACGACACATAAACAGCATATTTCCCTGCCTCGGGTAATTGTGGTTGCCATTTAGCGATTGAAACATTGTCGTTTTGGGTAACTGTGTTAACCATTCTCGCCAATCCGTCTTTGAAAGGGTTATCCACATCTTTAAGAATTGCCTTTTTATAAGCAAAACCCTTTACAGAAGCGTCACTCCAAGCTTCAGAGCCCGACACCTCGGTATAGTTTGCTTGCGCCAATGCGCCATCTCCGTCAACGATTACTTCGTTTGCGTTAAAGTCACGTTCACGAGGGCTCATCACGTAGGCTCCTGCGTTTTCAAGCATAGGCATTAAGAAAGGTATCACATAGCTTTGTGTGTAAAGGTCTTCAACGGTTTCAAAAATACGAGCGCGTTGCCACTCCCATCGATTGAGTGAGGGTTCAAAATACCACCCATGGCTTTGCCACATAGCGATATTGTTACCTTCAAGCCCCGATGGAGCCTCTACCCCACCTACAGGAGTAATGAAACGGTCTTTTTCGGTAGGCCCATTAATTTCGTCATAATCTACCGCTAAATAATCGTCAAGATTGTGTTTTCCAGCATATATTTTCACATCATAATCACTATAATCGCCTTTTAATGAAGCTAATACCGATTGTTTCATATCACAAAGTGCAACTGAATCGATTGAGTTATACCCTACCATTTCATTGCACTTCACTGTCACAAGTTTTTTTGATTTATTGATTTGAACCGCTTCAACTTTTATTGATCCTATGTTGCTATAAGATGGTTGCAAAGATTTCAATGCAGCACAAGCATCCTTTTCCACATTTTGAGCTTGTGAAAAAACTGACACACACACTGCAAGCAAAAGGGCTAAGCCTTTGAGTGTAAATCGGTTCATTATAGGTTTATCAGGTTATTAACGATTATTATGACGATTATTTACAAAGATAATACAAAGATTAAATAAAAACACCATAATTAGAGAAAAAAATCTCTAATTAAAGATTTATTAATATTTAACTATATATTTTTAGCATTCTGCGACTTTAGTTTGCATGGTATTGAATTAACCCAGGCATCGAACTTTGCACAATTTTTGCAATTTCAACTCCAAAATCGCCCGCTACTTTATTTAGAATTTCGGCATATGTCGTTGCAGTTGCTCCCACAAAACATATTTGCAATTCTTTATAGTTATAAGCCGATATATTGCGTGCGAAGAAACTCAAAAATGCATCGTAAACCAATTGATATACATATTCATTATCAAGATTTTCCGACAAGAAATGAGAATAAGCCGAGAGAGAACGGTTAGGTAATGGACTTGTATATACAGCGTCCATTATTTCGTCGGGTGTAACCTTATATTTCTCAAAAAAGGCATCGATAATTTGCTTGGGAGCTATTCCCTTGAGACAATCACTCAAAAATTGTTTTCCAAGACATGCACCACTACCCTCATCGCCAAGGATAAAACCTAATGGTCGCACATTTTTTACAACTTTTTCACCATCGTAATAACACGAATTGGATCCAGTGCCTAATATACATGCCAATCCTGATTCTTTTACCAACAATCCTCTTGCAGCACCGAGCAAGTCACTTTCAACCGTTACAGGAGTCTTAAATTGGGCTACAAGCGATGATTCCATCACCTTTGTTTTCTCGGCGTTGGCACACCCTGCTCCATAGAAATATATATGCTCCCATCGACGACGAAAAAACGCTTCAGGAAGTTCCAATCTTATGCTATGAGAAATCTCTCTGCGAGTTTGGAAATAAGGGTTCAACCCTTGAGTAAATGCGCGCTCAACCACTTTATCTCCATCTACAAGCACCCATTCTGTGCGCGTCGAACTGCTGTCAGCAATCACCTTCATTTCTCTTTCTTTTTTTATCAATAATATCCTATAAAATGCAAAATTATAAAATTATTAAAATATAACCAAATTGATTTTTCTTCACTTAAAAACGCATCACCCAAATGGCCAAATAAATAAAAGTGCCACCCGAAATATCGAGCGGCACTTTTTATGAAGTTATGTGTCTAACGAGGATTAACGACAGATA
This sequence comes from Muribaculaceae bacterium, assembly GCA_045637505.1. GTDB lineage: Bacteria > Bacteroidota > Bacteroidia > Bacteroidales > Muribaculaceae > RGIG4079. The sequence goes on from JAZTZO010000051.1 coordinate 184,900, forward strand.
GATACTTTGTGAGAAGTTTCACCTTCAATAGTATTAACATTCAAGATGTAAACACCTTGTGGCAATTCTGATACATTAAGTTTGTTAGCGTTGAGAGCTTCTGCAACTTTTTCGCCACGAATGTTAAACAACTCAAGTTTGTTAATTGCAGCAGGAGCATCTACATTGAATACATCATTTGCTGGGATAGGATAAATGCGTACTGCATCGGCATCAGCAACTACTCCTTCTACGCCACCTTCTTCGGCTGTGCGTTTGATGAGGTTGTCAATATAGAATTCACCTTTTTGAGTGATAGGACTTGTTACTTGCACCACTTTAATGTTGCTAAAGTTATAGTCATAACCTGCTTCAAGAGAATTCAATGTTACTTCTTTGTATTCCCAACCGCGGAAGTTAAGATCACAAAGTTTTTCATATTTAGTGTCGGTACCTTGAGTTACACCTACCCAAAGTTCGTGGTTATTAAAGTCGCCATAAACGTGAAGGCCGAGTACATCACCTTTAGCATATGTGCGAGGAGTTTCATCAGGAGCAACAAAGTTCCATACTACTTGACAGTCGTGATTATCGGCAAAGCTATAAGCTAAACGAGTTGAAGCTTTATCATAAAGATATTTAGCGGTACTCTTTGCAGCAGTTGGTTTTGCAAGGTTGTTTACTGTATAAGTTGTATCATAAGTAAACAAATCGGCAGCGTTGAATCCTTCAAGGATAGTACCTTCTTTCTCACCCGATACATCTTTAGCGGTGAAGTTGAGAGTTACATCAACATTCATTGGAAGGTTTTCTTTATCACGCAATGCACCAGAGATAACAGCACGATAAGATTCGCCTACGGTCAAGTCGTTTTGCAACACAATCATTGCGTTACCATAACCATTTGACAATTGGTTGAATTTAGAACTACGAGTATTGATTTTCAACTCATTATTGTTCTTATCATAAACTTTGATTTGGTTTTGATAGTCAGAGTAATCAATAGTTTTATCAAAACGGAATTCAAATACAGGAGCGTCGAAGTGAACAGCACCACCATCAGCTGGATAGTTGTCAATCATTTCAAGACGGTTACGACCGAGTGTTCTGAAGTTGAATGTAAAGTCTTCGCCAAGAGTTGGGTCGGTTGTATATGTATCAGGAGTTTTTGCAGTTTTAGCCAATGTTACAGTATATTCTGTTTCAGTTTCAAGAGAAAGAGAAGGAATAAATGAAACTTTGTGGAAAGAGTTGCTATATACGAAATAACCTTCTACAGCAGGAGTAATTGTGAAAGCTTCTTCAAATGATTTTTCATCGATGTCATAGTTAAATTCGAAATCAACAGTTGAAGCACAGCTCACTGCAGCACCATCTTGACCAATAGGACCATATGTTTTGATAGTCAATTTTTCAGGGCGTTTGTAGCACAATGGCATATCTTGATATGTTACTTCATCAGCTACTACAGTAACTTTTGTTTCTTCAGTATAGTAATTATCGTGAGTTACTTTCACTGTATATTCACCAGGAGTGATGTTACGGAACACGAATACACCATTATAATCTTTATCGGTAGTGCGTTCTTGAACCACATTACCTTGAGCATCGATTAACTCAACATGAGCGAAGTTGATAGCAGCGTTTTTATCACGACCAAGATATGTGAATGTAGTAGGATAAGTAAATTCGCGAAGATTGTGGTTGTCATACACAACACCAGCAACATTACCAGTTACGAAACGATCTTCAGTATTGAAGTGAATCATAAGAGATTTAGCAAAGTACCATGCTTCAAGCCAGTTGTAGTCATCATTCATCAAGCGGTGAGCTTGAGGACGGTGTTCGTGCATACCACCTTCTGAAAGCATACCTATGCCATGGAGGTTACGCAACACGCCAAGGCTATAGCCTAACAAATCTTTATCGGCTGTAACACGACCTGGGTTAGTTGTACCTGTTTGACCCTTGTAGTTTACCCAGTTAGAATAGATACTTGTATTAAACACATCATTAACTACATTAGAAAGTCTTTCATTTTCTGCTTTATAAGTAGTCAATTGGCCACTCCAGTCATCATAGCTACCACCTTTGTGGAATATCATCAATGGATAATTCACGCCTTCACCTGCATTAGAGTGAATTGAGAAGAAACAGTCGGCATTATTGTTATTAGCGACATATGAACGAGTAGTCAAACCTGGCTCATCTGGAATACCATCACCATCAATTTCATTATAGGTGTTATGAGTACGAGTAAGAATACAGTTAGTGCCAAGTGAATCAAGAATAGCTTTCAAGTAAAGACCTTTAACAAGGTTACTCTTTGATTCCCAATAACCATCGGTTGAGTTTTGTTCATAAGGGTGAATTTTAATAGGACGGTCATCACCATCATAACCACCATGACCAGGGTCAACAACAACGGTCAAATCTTTCATTTTCTTTGCTTCAACAGCAGTTGTTGCTACTAAAGCTGCTAATATGATAAATAATATACGTTTCATAATTATTCGTTAATTAGAATGTTCATTACATACATCTCACCATCTTCAGTAGTATAAATGATTTTATCTTCTACTGCTGCGAGACCATCTACACGCACACTATCGTCAGTTAGTTCGGTAATTTTACCTGTAGCGACTTCAATAGCGATGATTTTAGCGCTTGTGATAACATAGCCGTCATCTTTAGTGCTCAATGCTACAACAAATTTATCACCTACCCAGCATGGGAATTCGCCACGGCTTGTGAGGAATTTTGCTTCAGTACCATCAACATTTGAAACGAAAAGACCCGAATAGATTTCGTTGAACACGAGTTTTGTAGCCGATGGAGAAACCGATGGCCACAAATAAAGATATCCATATTCAATAGGGTTGATTTCGCGTTTCACTCCGTTAATTGACACTTCCATTGCTTGCTTATTTGCAAAGGCATAAGCATAAGTATCAGCAACAAGAGCGGGAGTGTTAACTGCAGCTTTTGAGTGCTTCATTAATTGAGCTTTGTCTTTTGACACGAAGCTATAACGCTTCACATCATCGCGCGAAATACCGTCTTCTTTAACCGAAGTGCGATAAACGATTTCGTTACCGTCGGCAGTGAAACGTGGAAAGAAACCAGCTTTGGGTGATTGATCAATCACGCTTTTTTCTTGAGTTGACAAATTGAATGATTTCAATCCAGTATAGTCCTCTGATGTAAAGAGAACCACTTCCCCATTAGGGCTCAATGTGGGATGGTGAGCATCACATCCTACATCAACTTTCTTTGTGTAAACGGCAGTAATATCGGCTGCACTCATTGAAGCACAAATACCTAAAGCTGCCGCTAAAATAAAAGTTCTTGTTTTCATTTTGATATTATTATTTAGTTATTAATGTTTTACAACTACTTTCTTCAAAGTGTATTTACCACCGACATGGATACGCGCAAAATAAACGCCATCGGCAATTTCGCTCACATTGATTACATTGCCCGATGCTTTAGCAATCGATGTTCCATTCATTGCTATAAGTTCTACGCTATCAATTAAGCCATCGGCATTTGCAATCAAGAGTTCTGATGCAGGATTAGGATATACAGTAACTGTTGCAAATTCAACATTTTCAATACCTGCGCCATCTTTAATGAAGTTTACATTGTCGATTTTAAATTCACCTATACGGCTCATTAAGCTTGGAGTTTGAACCACTTTAATACCCGAAATTTGATATTCTTTTTCGCCTTCAAGCATAGTCAATGGCACTTCAAAGTAACGCCATCCAAGGAAGTCCATTTGACCCATTGGGATATATTTAACATCTTCGGGGGCAATAGCTTCGAGATAAACTTCATTAGCAGTCAAGTCACCATACACATGAACACCTATTGCGTCATTATTGGTCAATTTTGTTTCACATACAGCAGCGCGTGAAATCAACATTTCGCTACCTTCGGTTTCGGGGAATTCATATGCTACATTCACACATGATGAGCCAAACAATTTGTTAGTTCCGTCGGCTGTGATGTTTGCCGATGTTACATTTGCCGAACCTTGTTCATTGAGTGCATAAACCGATGCATCTTCCATTTCGTCGATTGCTTCACCGAGTTTATCTTCGCCAGCATCTACTGCAGTGAAATTAACCACTACGCTATCTTGCAATGGAATACCATCTTTGTCGGCAATTTCATTTGAAAGAGTCATTTTGTATTTTTTACCCACAGTCAAATCTTTAGTAAATGGAATGCGGAAGAAACCATATTCAGCGCCAAGTTTACTATAGGTCATTTTACGATTGTTAAGAGCAACTTTTGTTCCTTCTTCGTCAACGATTGAAACTTGTTTTAGAATTGGTGTTACATTAGGCAATTTGTCGAAACGAACTTCGATTGAAGGATTGTCGAAGTGAACTTTTTCGCCATCTTTAGGGAATTGACCAAGGATTGACATATAGTTGCGATCGGCAGTGTAGAACGACATTTCAAATGGAGCTTCCATAGCCATGCCACTGGCATGTTTAGCAGTCACATCAAGACGAGCAGTGTAGATAGTGCTTGTTTGATATGTTTGTGATGGAGTAAACACCATGCGGAGGTTATTATTTTCCCATGTAAACTCACCGGGAATTTCGGGTGTAATAGAGAAGGCTGCTTCAACACTTGCAGTGTCCATATCCCAGTTAAAGTCGAGCACTACTGGTGAATTACAAAGCACTCCAGGCTCTCCTTCTTTCCACACTGGTGAATATGCTTCAACAACAGGTGCTGTGCTACGAATCTTGTTCATTTTGAAATTAGCAAATGTAATTTCATCGGCTACAACTTCAACCATTGCAGTTGATTCATAGTGACGATTACCGCTCACTTTGAGCATGTATTTACCTGGTTCTACTTTGCGGAATGCATAGATACCATTAAACACCATATCGCTATATGTTTCTTGCAATTTAGTTGTACCTGTTTCGTCCCATAATGAAACAAATGCAGTATCAACAGTTTCTAATTTGTCATCATCAATCATTTTGTAGTCACCCACGCGTGGGAAACGGCTATCGTTCAAACGACCTGCAACTGCGCCATATGTTACACCAGGAAGACCATATTGGTCATCAAGAGCTTTACGGAAGTTCCAAGCTTCAATCCATTTATAATCAAGACTCATCAAACGATAAGTTTCGGGAATATAGTCATGGAAAGAGCCTTCTGACAAGCAACCAGGGATTGTGAGTGCACGCAACACGCCATATCCTTGAGTTCCCCAAGTGGGTTGGAACGACCAGTCACCACGATAGTTGGGTGTTGTGCTGGTCCAAATTGTTGCGTCGTTTACCAAAAGGTTTTCTGCGATATTTATAGCCCACACTTTTGCATCTGGATAAACTGGTTCATTGTCATATCCACGATAGAAAATAATAGGGAAGTTTACACGATTAGATGTACCGGTAGCATTTGAGTGAATAGAAAGGAAGATGTCGGAACCAGCAGCATTTGCCAAACGTCCGATTGTTTCCAATCCAAGGTCATCGGCGCTTGTGTTAGTAACACGCGACATCACTACCTTTGCACCAAGTTCTTGCAACATATCGCGCAAGAAGAAACCTTTGTGCATATTAGAGTTTGATTCCCAGAAACCCGATGTATCGCCCAATTCATAAGGATAAATCACCACATTACGGTCGTTTGATTGATCATGACCACCATGGCCTGGGTTGATATAGAAAATGAGGTCACTATAGTTTGTTGCCATAGCCGAAATAGCAGCAAGACCAGCAACTACGAATGCAATAAATTTCTTTTTCATATCTTGTGTCCTCCTTCTTATTTAAGTTTAATATTCATTTGATAAAGACGACCGTCGATTGTAGCATATACAATCTTGCCTGCTGCGATTGATGCAGTAGGATTCATTGTCATCGACTCGGGTTTTGTGAGTTCTTGTTTTTGAGAACCATCGGCTGTGAGAAGCACTATTTGTGATGAACGATAGTTGTGACCATCGTTAGTTGCATTCATTGCCACGATGTGGTTGTTGCCATACCACACAGGTGCTTCATAGTTGCCAGGTGTAGAAAGCACTTTGCCATTGAGGTCGGTAATAACGATACCAAAACCAGCAGCAAAGAACATCACTTTGTTTCCATCGGGCGAAAGTGAAGCCCAAATGTAACCTACGCTACCCTCAATAGGAGTATATGCTTTTTCAACACCATTTTTAGAAACAAATAATTGAGTTCCTTCGGTGCGCACACGAGTTGTTTTGCTATCAGTAGCCACAAGTTGGCCATCGATTGTAGTTGCAAAACCTTTGGTAGTTGCAACTGGACGACCTACAACACGACCTTGACGAGTCAATTCAATTGTTTCACGAGAAGCAATGTCGTATTTCTTCACTTGACGAAGATTACGATTTCCATCGCGTGTTTGAGTTACGAAATAAATTTCATTGCCATCGGGAGAGAATGTAGCGTCAAAACCGGCACGAGCTTCGGTGCTCACTTTAGTCACTACATTGTCATTGAAATCATACATGCGCAAGCCTGCATAATTACAATTAGAGAACAAAAGGCGTGAACCATCAGCGCTCAACACTGGATTGTACATTTCGCTCTCAACACCTTTAAGGAGAGGAGTTACCGACTCCACTTTAGCAATTTGAGCGTTCATGGTTACAACGCCTACAAATGCCATTACTGAGAGTAGTAGTTTTTTCATAAATGTTGGTATTATTAAGTTTGTTTTTTGTTAGTTTTCCTTATTTAATTTTCACATACACCCAATTATTCTAATCAAAGCATATATTTTGACAAAGATACTGAAAATAATCGGAATTAACCATGCTCAAAAACGAGTTTTTTATCTTCTTGTTTTGTTTTTAACCATTTTCACTGACTATTTTAACTAAAAAAAAGAAACCGAGTGCTGTATTTACTTCAACACTCGGCCCTAACATTATTTTTTTTTAGATTTTATTTCACTATCAATTTTGATGTGGTTGTACCACCTTCAGTTTCAACAGTTACCATATAAATACCAGTTGTCAATGCCGATGCATCAATGGTTACACTATTGTCGTCACATGACTTTGATACAATATTTGCTCCTGCAACTGAATAAACATCAACTTTATTGATTGTTTGTGAAGATGTCACTGTAAATGAGCCTCCATCTACAGGGTTAGGATAAATCTTCGCTCCACTACCCTCGCCTATGGTGATGCTTTCAACCGATGCAAAGTTGTTGTATTCGGCACTCAATTCGGTTACCTTGATTGATTGCTCTCCTTTGTTGGCTGTATTAGCCTCAATCATGAAGCGCACATATTGCAAAGTGATAGGATAAAGAATCAAATCTTTAGGGTCGCCAAGTGCCGAGATAGGAATCTCTACACGATGAGTAGTTCCAGCCACAAATGCTTCGCCC
>JAZTZO010000052.1:0-30632 GCA_045637505.1 Muribaculaceae bacterium
AAGTCTTTTTTTTCGAGTACTTGCGAGAGCTTGATAAACTCGCCAAGTGTGTGCGATTTGATGCTCTGCCACCCTTGCAATGCTATATCTTGGTCACTGACTTGGTCAAGAATTTGTGACCATCTATCAGTGGTCATGAAATAAATAACCTCGTTCAGTGGTGTTTGTTTTGTTATTTTCATTTTTGATAGTTTTTACAAAATTATCAGAAAGTATCAGTGTTTCTTTCAAATTCTTTCCAATTCTTTAAAAATTGGAAAGTTTGCTAATTTTGCTAATTTAGCCAATTTTAGCAGGTTTTAGCAGTTGTGCAGAGCGAGAGTGTCACCTCTCGCATTGCTTACCTTGCAAGAAAGCAAGGTGATGTATCATTTAAATTTCTTGTACACCTTCCAAAATAGTCGCAACCCGACAATCACAACTGCGAGCCATCCGAGCCAATACATTGTGCGTTGGTGGTTGTTCATTCGCTCGATATACTCAACCACTCTCACCTCGTAAGGAATGCTATCAACTCGCAACACCTCAACACTATCGGTTAATACTTTATATCGGTATTCGATATTTGTCCTGGTTATCGTTATGGTGTCACTACCTTTGTCGACATACACATAGTTGTCGATGTAGATGCTATCGTAGTGGTGGCGGTTAATATATTCAGTATTTGTGACAATTTTCTCAACTATTTGCGGTTGTTGGGTCCTGCAACCTGTAAGGAGTAACGAGAATAATATCATCACCGCCATCACGGCAATGCCGATGATTACCTTTACCCATTCGGGAGCATTATTTAGTGTTGCGTTCATTTTCGTGACCATTTAGATAAGATTTCGGCATAGGCTTTCGCCAATTCGCCTTTGTGTTTACGATAAGAGTTGATGTCTCGCTTGTTGTTGACAAAGCAAATTTCAACCAAGATATTGCAAGCGTCGTAATTTGATAGCATCGCTAATTTCTCGTGTGGGGTCTGTTGCTCTGTTTTAATCCCTCTGTCAGCAGTTCCAAGAATTTGACAAGTTGCGGTCAACAATTCATCAGCAATCTGCCACTCATCGCTGGTGTAGCGGTTTGGAATGATTACCTCAGTACCGCCAACCGATGGGTCACCACAAGAATTGAAATGAATATCGAGAGCGATATCGTATTTTTGCAGCATTGCTCGCAAGGTTGTGACTATCTCGTTGAGGGTATCTTTTATTGAATCAGTAACAAAAGGTGTGCCTTTCTGCGATAATTCCTCACAAATGAGGTTGCGCATCTCAACATTCTCGACTGCCTCATCGATGATGCCTACTGCTCCTGTGCCTTGCCCTCTATGCCCTGCGATTACTGCAATTAGTCTATCATTTATCATACTTTACCTCCTTTATATCGATGATGTCATCTGTTTTTTTCTTGAACCACTTGAAGATGTCGACTTTCAAATTCAATCCTTTGTATTCAAAATAATTTGCAAAGATTGAGTTTATTTCGACACCATACACAACAAGCATCACGATAGTCGGCATCAGTGGTATATGAAAAGGTATGCCAAAGGTATGCTCGAGAGCACAAGCGAGTAACACCCAACAGGTATAATCAATTAGTTTGTTGATGCTCCTGCGAATTGCTCGGCTCGTTCGGATTGTTTCTCCTCTCTTCTTCGATGCCATTACACCAAAACGAAGGTCTGCTACTATAAGAATAATGCCACATATCGCAAGCCATTTGAGCGGTGTAAGGAATTCAAAAAAACCACTCAAAAAGACTGCAAATGTGCCATTGATAATATTTTTTTCGTGCATAATTTATCTTAAAATGATTGTGACCATAAACCTAATACATTCACCTCTCTGCGCCACTCATAGCAAGTGTGACCTTCCGCCACTGCCATCTTCTCTGCTTGTGTCATAAGCTCACGAGCTTCAAGTCTTAACTGCGACACTTGTGTGTTGAGTTCTGCCGATGTTAGATTGCGACTAACCTCTGCATCTCTTTTCTCAACTGCTCCGCCACGACTGACATACACATTGTTTTTCATTACCCAACCCGATGCGAGTAATGCGAGAGCCTTATATATAATTTGCTTGATGCTATCGGAATAATCATCGAATTCAGCAGTTGCTTTCAATCCCATCCATTTTTGCAAGATTGATATTTCGCAATTTACCAACGCACGAGTGAGCAGGTCTTTGTCGATGTTTTTTGAGAAATTGCCGAGTGCTTGAAATTCGGTCAATTCTATATCTTGGTGTATCATTTGTTTTCTGCTTTCTTGATTAGTTTTCGTGTGTGCAATATCAGCAATCTCACTTGGTCTTTCCAACACTCATTGCACTTGGTTTCTCGAAATCGCATGTTATACTCTTGCGAGAGTTGTTTGATTAGTTGCTTATCATCCGCAGTTAGAGAGCGAGTGTTGGCTCGCCCCATTAACTCGGATAATATAGTTAGTCTGCTCATCATACCGCAGGAGTTTCAAGACCTTCAACAACTGACTTATCAGTGATGAAATACGATGGTGTTGGTGCGCCATTCTCCTCGAGTGGCAAGTTCCAACCGCCACCCAAGTCCTCGTTGTATTCTTCACGGCTCGCCCCATCTTGAAGGGTCAAACCTTTAGACAAACCGAATACCTCAAAGAGAGGTGTGCCATCGGCATTTCTGCGTGAGTGTTCGAGAATTACCACGAATTTCGCTCCCGATGCCATTGGTTTGATAACATTGTTGTAAGCATCGACACCATTGTCGAGGAGTGTCATTGTTACAACATTGTTCCATTTATTTGCGAAATTACCCTTCACGAAGGTTTGAGTTGTCGGAGTAGGTTGTTGACCTGTCGATTGGATTTGGTATGCTTTTGCTCCTTCCTTCAACGAGATTGCAGACACAACACCTTCCTCGATGGTAGTATTTGCCACATCGCTCTTGTTGATAATCCAACCGATTTGTTCGTAGCCTCCGAACATCGGGTTGTCGCATGATGCTTGAATATTTGCATCTATAAGAATATCACAAAGTGCCATAGTTATATGATTTAATTGTTAGACAAAAAGAGGTGCAAGGCTAACCTCATCCGAAAGTAGTATTTTTGGCGAGTGCCTTGCATACCTCATATGTTATGCATATTTAACAACAGATGCAGTGTGAACTTTAATCAAACCACCGCCAAACAAACCGACCATTTCGATATTTTGTTGATTTTTCTTAATATCGTAACCTTCGATGCGTTCGGGAGCGGTGTCACCAACGATGCCGTAATATTTTTCGTTGAGCACGATAGCAGCAATGCCACTATCTTCTTGATTGATGTAATCTTTTTCAACGATATTGTCAACGCCGAGTTCGCGTTTCAATACCTCGATATCGGTGAAGGTAGTTGTACCTCCCGATGCATATGTAAATTGTTGCAATGCGATGAGTGTTTCGCCACTGATGAACAATGTGCGAGGTCCTTCACCTTTGACCGCTTTAACCGCTTTGCGAATATCAAGACGCAAGTTGTCGGTTGTAGTGAACGATGTGATGTAGTTTGCATCTTTAGCGTCAGCGAGCACCTCGAATGATGAAATCTTGCGGTCTGAACTTACATCACGACCATCACCAACAAGGATTGCGCGTTCGATTTCATTGATGATGTTAGTTGTGAGTTCATCGATCACCCACTTCATCAAGCCGATAGTGCCGTCAACTTTACGCATAGTTTCGTAGTTGAGCTCGATGATTTTGAGAATTTCTTGCGAGTGCAACATTTTCGATGTGAGGTTGACAACTTGCATTGATTTCTCGTTGCCTTTCTTGTGACCATACGCACGTTCAGTCTCTTCGTTATCTCCGAGCAATGCACGAGGGATAGTGATGTCCTTTGTTCCGAGGTGGCGCAAGCGACCCAAGAAGTGATTATCACGTGTGAGGTTGTCTTCGATACCTGTGAGGATTTCCGATGGATAGAAGATTTCATCACCTGTAATGCCGTTAGTAATTTGCAATTGTTTGATTGCATTAACACGAGCATCCTTGTCGTTGCCGTGTTGAATCAATATGTTCAAAAATGCTTGAGTATAGCTTTTTGAATTCAAAATTGCTTTGCGATTTTCCATTGTGAGTTGTGGTTTTTGGTTGTTAGACGAATTAACGACTTTGTCACGGAGCTCTTCAAATTGCTTGATTGTGACAAATGATTGGTTTTTGATGAGTGATTTGATTTTGTTTTCAATCACTTCTTCCTCGACAGGTTCTTCGTCACCTGCGATTTTTGCACGGAAATCGACAAGTGCCTGCTTATCCTCTTCGGGTAGCAATGCAATCAAAATGTCGAGAAATTCCAAAGTTTGTTCTTTGTTCATTGTTGTGAGTTTTGAGGGTTAATATTATTGTTGAATTGTTGTTGTCGTGTTGTGAATCGATTAGTAATAGCACCACCTTTCTCGCTTGATGGTCTTGTGCTGACTTTAGAGAAGATGTTTTGCGCTTGCTCGTAGGTTGCCCAAGTTTCCGCAGTCATCAACGAATCGTAATCAACACCATCAACGGCATGCGAGCCATAGATGTCGATGATTGATTGCTTGCAGGCATCGAGCGAGTTAATCACCTTCTCGAATTCTACCTTGTCACCCCAACAGCATGTCGATGGGTTGTGTATCATAATTTGAGCACCTGTGCCGAATACGATTTCTTCGCCTGCCATAGCGATGATACTTGCCGAGCTCGCTCCGATGCTATCGATTTGAGTGGTGATTTTCTTGCCACTATCTTTAAGTAAATTGTAAATTGCGATGCCTGCAAACGCATCACCGCCATACGATGAGATATGCACCACTATTTCATCGCTCGTCTTATCGAGCATTTCTTTCACTCTCATTGGTGATACATCGGAATCATACCACACATCTGAATCGCTCACGATATCGCCATAAAGGTAGATATGCGATACTGCTTGATTTTTAATTGAGTTTTTTGTTCTTATCATAGTGCTTTCTCCTTGCTAATATCGTAATACTTTTCTAATTCTTTTCGTGCCTCTTCGGTTGTGAGCAATCCACTCGACACTGCTTGCGCCATTGTAGAAACTGCATCTTTTTTTGCCTGCTCGAGTTTTTGAGCTTCGGTTTTAGGTTTGCCTTTCAACTCAAATTCAAACTCAACGCCCAACGACTTGAACGCATCTTGTATCATCATAACCCATCGCTCGGCAGTTACATAGAGCATCGTATATGCATTATCTTGGTTGTTGAATGTCGACTGCCCCGATATCGGAAGAATGTCGTATGGGACGTTGAAATGGTCGCATAATTGCATCACCTCCATTTTCAACTGCTCAAAAAGTTGTAGTTTGCTAAAGTCAAAAGAGATGGTGGTGGTTGATAGTGAATTTGGAAATAACATCAAATTCGATTGGCTATCAAGTCCACCATAGCTTTCGCTGATAAGTTTTTCAATCTCTTTCTTTTCGCTATCTCTTAACACCTCGCTACCCATTTGATTTGAGCTTGGTGTGAGGATTGTAAGGTTGCCAAGTCGAGCATTACCTGTTGAGGCAGTATTGAGGATGTTGTCGATATAATCAAGTGTCGTTTTGCATACTTGCTCCATTGTTCTACCATCCACTTTGTAATTCTTTTCATAAAACAAATATGCTCGTGTTCCCTCGCTCATCTTGCCCCCCTCGACATACACACTACCATCTGCTCGAACTTGCGTATATTTTGCAGGTAAATACTCGATGTCGGTGGAATCGCTATTGTGCAACAAAACAAAATAGCCTTTTGAGTATAAGTCAAAGAAAATCTCACGGAAATTATCTTTGATTATTTTGCGAGCCATTTTCACGCCCCATCCCTCGAGTTGATTTTCGTTTGTTTTGTTAGTATCCCACACCTCGATAGTTTCCACGGCGTTACAGATATGCCCAACAATACTCTTAAGAGTGATTTCTGAATATTTTTTGTTTGATATTCGCAAGTTGCCACACCCATACGACCGACCAAATGCCGACCAAAAAGGAGTGAATAGGTCTTGTTTTTTCTTGCCGAATATGCTATTAAGTATTCCCATTATTGCGTGTTTTTTAATTTCTATACAAAGTTACTGCCAATTAACGAATTATGCTTTGTCGGTTAGTGGCTTTTTATTGTTTTTATAGTACCAACAAAAAATACCCTCACCAACTCGTGGCAAGGGTCAAAACATCTAAATTATGACAACAAAAAAATTAGGGTGCTGAACGATATGATTGCTCTCCTCGTAATTGCATTAACGCAACAACTCTCTGCTGATTACCATTGAATACCGCAGTATATTGGTTGTCGACACCATATAACTGCTTATGTCTTTCAACATAATACCAAAACAAATATGAAGATAACTCACTATCTTCGCCAAGCAGGTACTTGTGATATGTTTGCGCACACAACAAGTCACTATGATACTTACACTCTCTGTGTCGCGGCCGTTCGTTTACATCGATAGTTGGGAGCGTAAACAATTCTTTCACTTGCTCACATTCGCTATGTAATAAGTTTAGTTCTCTCGGTTGTAGTGATGTTTCAAACTTAACACCCTTATCGAGGTAGTAGCGATATAACACAGGTGTCAACCCTACAAGCTCTGCTCGCTCATCAAGTGAGAGGTTTGTGAATCGCACTTCCGCTTCTCGGCAGATTGCAATGTTACGATAAATCACTTTGAATTTGTTGTGTTCCATATTTTGATAAATAAAATTCCTCTGCGTATCTAATAGCATCGATAGCGTGATTAAATTTGTCTTGCGGTATCAACTCTCCTTTGTCATTGTCAACCCATGAATAATTCTCCATTTCTCGCTTGATATTCGGTGACATGTCGGTGATGTAGATTGTGTGATATTGTGATAGGTTGCGGATGCCTGCTAACACCGAGCCTTTGCCCTTCGTAGCCTTGCGCCAATTCAACCGAATATTCGTGAGCCTATTGATTGCGGTTACTCTCTTCATACCACTCGTTGCGGTTTCAAATACAATCTCCGTGCCATTCTCCAACTGCTCATCAAGTTCTTTGGCAATATAATAATCAGTCATCGAGTTGCTATATAGATATTCATGAATGAATAAGCAATTGTTCAATCGTTTCGTTCCGACAAACACATCGGGGTCACGGCTTGTATCACTTGCTCCCCAATCGTTACCGACTATCTCGGTAGCCATAATATCGAAATACTCCCTCGTTGTTATGACTTTGAAATTTGGAAATATCAAACCGCCTGTTGATGTTCCATAAATTCCAAGACAATAGATGTCACGAATATACTTGTCACGAGAAGTTGCATCGGGTTGTTCAGCTCGTGCCTCCATGTCGAGGAACTCTTGCTTTTGGTAGTTCGGCAAAAAGGGATTATCTCGCCATGTGGTCTTGAGATAGTTGTTTTCATTTATGAATTTGTCAATCCAAAATCGATTGGCAGGGTTGAAGTCATAAATTTGCTTGCCACGAATACCGAGATTGCAACCATCGACCATTGTTTCATCAAGCAGATTGCACTCGTTATAATACACGATGTCTGCCTCGCTACCTTGAACTTTGGTCGGTTTGTCAAACGCACGAAACTGAAACACGCAATTGTCAATCTTTGCCGAGATACCATATTTGAGCGAGCCTTGTGGCTCAATGCCTGTAACCTTTGAGAATACTCCTTGCAAGTCTTGCAGGTTGGGATATGATGGATTGACACACAATATTTTTTTTGCACAACCCATTTTTGCAACTGCCTCGAGTAATTGAAAGATAGCAATTGTCTTTCCACTCCTTCGAGAACCTTGCAATACTATTCGATGTTCATTCTTTGTCCGCTTGAAGAAATCGATATAAATTGGATTGATTGGTAGTCGTTGCATTTATTTTTCAAAAAGGAGCAGTATTTCACAACACCACTCCACTCACTAATACACTTTAATCTAATACTATGAATAAATTCTCAAAAGCTGTGTGAGGTGTGAGTACTCGAAACTCTGTCACGTTGCCGTGATGCCTCCTGCCACCTCGTTTTACTCGCCACAATCTCACGACTTGCGAGTTGTTTTATTTCCTTTTATTTTCAAGTCAAATCTCCTATTAACTACACACATCGTAACTGCAGGACTTACACCTGCACGACACTCCTTTAATGTCGTATTTTTGTTAATAAAAGATTTAATTGGCAAAGGTACTAATTCGCATTGATGCCTTTGCTTTGTCAAGGGTGGCGGTTTCACTCGCCCCCCTCGTTATTATCGCATGGTGTAAATCCGAAATTCTCCGAAAAATACTTCACATCCTCATCACTCACACCTCGCTTGATAATATGTGTCTGCTTGCGTTCAACCTCCTCACCAACCAACGCAAGAATAAAATCGATGTCCTTTTGTGTTGGTTTTTTTGTGGTCTGCGTGATATAACGAGCAATCATAACCTCCTTCATCGTTTGCTCCTTACCATTAGCAACGACCTTCTCGTTTAAGATGTCAATAGCAATCTGCTTGGCAAGTTTTTTCTCTCGCCTCGCCTCACCCGATGCGATGCCACCTTTGCGAGCTATCTCTCGAAGTTCGCTCGGAGTTCGCTCGGAGTTTGGTATTAGGTTTTGCTCGTTCATTGTTTGTATTTTTTGAATATAAGTGCCGTTTCTTTATCTTCATCGGATGTGTTAACTATATTGTTACCCATCCCTGCATCTTCTCGGCTCATCAAAATAAATCCTATTTTCTCGGCAATTTTTATAGCATCAGTTGCGAGGGGATATTTTTGATTGCCGACCTGCAAAACAAATACTCCGTTATCCTTTAGCGCATGATATGTTTTTTCTATCAACACGGAATAAAATTTTTCAACCCATAAATCGTAATTTGAATATTCCTTGTGTGATTGCGCACCTCCTACATAATCCTCGACATCAAAATATGGTGGCGATGTTATTGCCATGTCGAAATAATTGTCGGGATTTTCGTATTTTTCAAATGGTGTGCAATTAAATGATACCTCCTTCTCGAATGGTGTGTATGGTTTGAATAACTCATATATCCTTTTGTTACCATTTATTTGAGGCTCGGCAGGGTCGCAACAAACATACTCAACTGCCCTTGATGCAAGGAAACCAACCAATCGCCCCCCCCAACCCGCACATGGGTCTAATACTCGACCACCATCGGCATATTTGTTCATATAGTGCCGAGCTAATGATGCAGGGAAATCCAACACCCTTTTTCCGCCTTGAACCGCTTGGCTCGAGCAATATAATGCAGTGTTTTGTTGTCCATTGCTTGTTGCGAACAAATACCCATTTATTTTGCTTTCACCTTCAGCCTCTAATCTATATTCATCTATTATATTCTTGTGGTTGCCGTTTGCCGTTATTTCTATGTTAGGATGAAAAGCAATTGCATTAAATCTACGATAATCTTTTGTAGAATAGCAGAAATTTATAAAATTAAGCAAAGCACCTCCCTCGCTTATAAATTGCCAACCAACCTTGTCATATTTCTCCATTATACTACGCAATGCCATACATCCTGCTTTGCGGTTGAATTTATCAAACTGCTCTTCATTTATAGAGAAATGTTCATTGTCATTCAAATCATCATCCTCGACCGCCTCTTTAGTTTCTTCCTCAATAGTGATGTCGGGCAAATCACAACCCCAATCAAGTAATTCATCAACCTCCCAATCATTACCGAGCAGGTCAAAATCATACTCGCCGAATGAGTTGTTGTCTTTGATGGTGTATGCTCGTAGTTTTTCGACAGGTGTTTCTTCGGGTATTACCTTACAAGGACATTCCGCAACACCGAGCTCACGCAATGCCTTCAAACGCATATTGCCACCGATGACAACAAACTTGTTATTGTGCGGATAAACGAGCAACTCACGAAGTTCGAGCATTTCGGGGTCATCCTCGATTGACTTTTTGAGGAGTTTATATTTTTCATCCTTGATTTGTCGAGGGTTGCGAGGTAGTCCTTCGATTTGTCCTTTGTTCTCGAGAATCTTCGATAGTTTGATGATTTGTTGTTTCATTTTTCCTTTATCATTTTTTCGATGTCCGACTTTTTGTAACGAGTTGCATTGCCGACTTGATAAGATTTGAGGATGCCTGCTTTGGTATATCTCCAAATCGTTGCCTCATCAAGTTCGAGGAGTATACTTGCAGTTTTGCGACTGATATATTGCTCGCCTTTGGTTGAGCCTTCTGCGACATTTAATTTTGCGCACACATCTTTGACTATTCGTTCAGCAAATTTATTCAAAGTTTGCTCATCCACGATAAACATTTTTTCCATAATGATGATTTTTATTGGTTTCTTCTACCCATATAAAAATCAAATCATGTGCCAAACTCGTTTTGTAATGCAAATTTACAAAAAATATTTCAAATACACAATATTATTGCGTAAAATACACATCATAAATAAACATGCAATAAAAAAAGCGAGAAGATTGCTCCTCTCGCTCTGCGCAAATTTATTCTTATGGCTCACATTAAATCAAGCGCAAAGATACAAAAAATATTTAACACGAGCAGTAAAATATTGAAAAATATTGACACTATTAAATACCTTCTGCATCTTCGGTATTGCTCCACCACGATTACCGACAATTTCAGTAGTTCAGTAATTCTTAATAACTCATTTTTTTCATAGTTTTTTTTGACAAAGGTAGCGAAATTTATTCGTATATCTTCCGCCAAATATCTGCCATCATTTCGGCATGCTCTTCTTGTCGCACCTTGATGTATTTCAAAAATGCGCTCTCGGTCTTATGACCTGTTATCGACATAATCATGATGCTCGGCAGACCTCGCTTGTACATATTCGTTGCAAACGACCTTCTCCCTGTGTGCGATGTCACGAGTTGCCACTTTTCGCTCCTCGTTGTTGTGAGCTTGCCACCTTCAGTTCGGGTCTTGGTTTCGGTTGATGTGATGCCTGCAAGCCGAGCAACATCCTTCAAATAATCGTTGAATTTTTGATTTGATATTTCGTTCGGCAATTCATAGTTATATTTCTCGAATATCTCACGAACAACAGGGTGTATCGGGATTGCGACCTTGTTATTGGTCTTGTGTTGGCGAAATGATAACACCTCGCCTTTGATATTCGATTTGTCGATTTGTTGTAGATCACTATATCGGCATCCAGTCCACGCAAGCAATAAAAAACAATCTCTCACTCTATCAAGATGTGGCGGTAGTTCTGCATCATTGATGAGTTGCAGTTCTTCTTCGTTGAGATAGATGTTATCCACCTCCTCCTTCAACACTCGCAACTTGCTGATGTCAACAAGTTGTTTTCGTTCATTGTCGAGAGCATTGAGAAATACCTTGATAGTTTTTATTTCTCGCCCGATAGTATTGTGAGCATATCCTTGTTTTTGCAGATGTGAAACAAATCGCTGATAGAAGTCGGCATCCACATCCGAAAGTGGAATATCTCGCTTGCCCATACCACGAATAAAGGCAGTGAGTTTTCGTTGTGTCACTCGATAATGGTCGATAGTTCGCTTGCCTATCGCGCGACCATTATTTTGTTGTCGTTCGCTCGCTCCATTGATAAAACACTCCACCCATTCGAGCAGTCGAGTTGTTGTCTTGCCGATGTATAGTGTCGGGTGATGATATCTATTGATTTGCAATTTCAACCACTCCGTGCCGAGTTCATTCGGGTCGGCATCCACGAGTTCCGACAATATTTGCGTTTCGAGCTCCGACATTGATGCAGTCACTTGCCGACATTCGACATCGATGCCCTTCTTTGGTTGCTCTCGTTCAGCAGACCATTTCGTGGCGGTGATAAATATACCACTACCTGCTCTCGCCCGACCATCCTTCGACCAAGTCAGTCGTAGGTATAGCTCGCTCTTGCCATCTGCATTTGTGCGTGATGACAATCGCCATTTTATTGTTGCCATAAGTAAGATAAATTTGTGCGGTGCAAAGTTACAAAAAAATTTCATTCCGTGTCCGCCATTTGTCCGCCACTGATGAATTTTTTGCGATACAATGCAATAAGCAAACACCTTGCCACAAGCATTTTATTGCCTCGTTTATCGCATCATATTGCATCATATTGCATCATTTTAATCCTCGTGAGACAACAGAAAAAAAGCAGTAATTTACTCAAATAATAGTAGTTACTGCTTTTCTTTTTTCGTTTTTGTCCGCCATTTGTCCGCCACAATAAAAAAGCCTCAAAGATTACTCCTTGAGGCACGAAACGAAATGATTTGCATTTTTTCAAATGCGTTGCAAAGTTACGAATTATTTTTCATTTGAGCAATAATTAATTTCTTAATTTTTACTTCCATTATCTTCTAATTTATCTTTAAGTGTTTTAATCATATTTTGCAACTCTTCCATAAGATTTGCTGTTAAATCTCCATTATCATTTTTCCTAAATTGTTCAAACCAACTTATATCAACAAAACCATACGTATTATCAGTTGGCTCCACATCTCTATCTTTTAATCCAAACAACCCCTTTCTATAGGTGTAACCAAAGATACAGATTTCAAAAAATGAACTGATAACCACTATTTATATACTGATTGATAGTTATACTTGGAGTACCAAAATACATGCGTTTGGCATTGTAATCATTGGATAGATGCTTAATTGTCAATTCAAAATTAAGCCAATCTATAGTGATATAAATTGTTTTCCCTAATGTGCCACTAATATGAGGTATAACATTAAATACATATCTGTAAGATAATTCTATTCCTAATAACATAATTTATTTCTTTAATGATTTCACATACTTTTTTGCTTCTTTCAAGTCGCAAGATTGCGTTCTCAAAAATTCAAATAATTTATCTCTGCCAAGTGCGAGTTTTAGTTCCATTAAGTACGGCACTTTCAAGTCCGTACTTTTCGTTAAACATTATTCCTTTCATAGTTCAAATCTAACTTTAATAAATTCAACGAGCGCAAGATAATCTCTTTCATATTTATTGCCTTGATGCGTTTCTTTGACTTTTGCAACAAATTCTTCTAAATTTCCAAAGAAACACCCGCATTGCACGAATACTCCTTTGTCTGTTTTGAAAAACAATGTGCGCGATTTTCGACTGCCGATGTTGTCGTGGCTCATCCAATCTTCAATTTTACTCGCGCCATACAAGTCCGCGCCACGCAAGTTCGCGCCATACAAGTTCGCGCCACGCAAGTCCGCGTCACGCAAGTCCGCGCCACGCAAGTTCGCGCCATACAAGTTCGCGCCACGCAAGTTCGCGCCACGCAAGTCCGCGCCACGCAAGTCCGCGCCATACAAGTTCGCGCCATACAAGTCCGCGTCATACAAGTCCGCGTCACGCAAGTCCGCGTCATACAAGTCCGCGCCACGCAAGTCCGCGTCACGCAAGTTCGCGCCACGCAAGTTCGCGTCACGCAAGTTCGCGCCACGCAAGTCCGCGCCACGCAAGTCCGCGCCATTTTTAATAGCCTCCAACAACGTATCTTTAATCGCGTTGTTTTCTTTTTCGTATTCAAAGATTAAATCTCCGAATATAGATTTGATTTCAATTTTTGTTTTCATAATTCAAGTTTTAATTGTAATTTGTTATTCAATTCTAAATTATTAATCTTTCGCTCTACCTCTTGGAGTGTCATTCCATATTTGAAATTAGGCGAAATCAAATTGCTCTATTTACTCGATTCGACAAGCTCTTGCCACAGGTGAGGATGGTTGTTTTTGAGTTCGGCAAATGTTGCGAGTATCCGCTTTATTGTCGAATATTGTGCATTTGGCATTGATTTCATAGCTGATTTAATTTATACATCATCGGCTTGAGGAACTCCTCCCGATATTGATAGTGATATGTGAGCTTGTGCGAGCAGTTGAGCCATCTATTGAATTTGACATCATCAATAGGCTTGCCCACGCAGTCAGTCGGTTTGACATCGTATTTTTTGCAAGCCTCGCAATATAGGCTCATCCCATACATTCGGAGCAGGCGAGCATCATGTTTGTTGTGTGCTATTTTCAGCTCGCAGTTTATATCATTAACAAGTGACACTATCTTATTGCTCTGCCATTCCGTTGTCGGAGTGTCGATGATATCGCTCACAATCTCCTTCAATTTGAAGTTCGGTATTTTTTTGCGTGCAGGTGTCATTGTTGTCGGTTGTTTTGTTATCATATTGCGTTCAAATATTCGTTAATTTTTTCGAGCTCGCATGGTGTCGGGAATTGCTCGGTTACCTGTGTTGTGATGCGCATCATCTGCATTAGCGATTTTCTTGCGAATTTCGGGTTGGTTTTGATGCAGTCGATAACTTGTCCCCTCCATTGGTTAAAGTTGCGGATTTCCGCCTCATTTGCGCTATTTTCGGGGGTTTTCGGTTGCGGGAGCATCTGCGGTTGTGGTTGTGGTGCGATTTCGGGTTGTTTTTGCACTCTCCGAGGTCTGCCCTGCGCATCCCATTCGCAAGCCTTGCGGAATAGCTCATCGTGTAGCTGTGTGATGATACCGAGGTGCAGGTTTGGTTTTTTTTCATCGCAGTACTCGGCGAATATTTGAGCTTGTTCGAGATTTGCGAATTTTTTTGCAAGGTTGCGGATGCAACTCTCATCGGCATCGTTGACTATTTTAGATTTGAAAAAATCAAAGAGAAAATTCTCGGTGTGTGTAAGGGTGTGTGTAGGCTCGCTATCTATTACACTATCACTACACTTATTAGTGTAATTATATTCTTTATTATATTTGGGTGAAAAATCCGCCTTTTTTTGTGCAGAATTTGCACTATTTTGTGCAAAATCCGCCTTTTTTGATTGTGCAATTTTTGCACATTTTTGTGTAGATTTTTCACCCTGTGAGAGTGGTTGAAATACACACTTTGTTATTTTTTTATCCCGCTCAATCAATCCCATTTTTTCAAGTCTTGCAACACAATCAACGGCAGTTCTTCGGGTAATTCCGACACTATGACCGAGCCATTCGATACTCCCATTGTAACCTCCTACATTGAGGGTAAAGCTCGCTAATCGTGCGAAGATTAGCAAGTCATTACCGCTCAACTTATAGTTGGTTATCCATTCCTCTTGTATGTAGAAGGCATTTGCCATTATTCAAATAATGTAGTTGTTGTTGGTTATGGTTTTTCGGTTTCGGTTACAATTTCGGCATCAAATGCCCCTTTGAGCATGTCGGTTGCTTTGCTTACTTGGTCTGCTGGGATTAATACCTGTTGAGGCTCATTGTCGATATATCGCTCGCCCTGCTCGGTGATAACTGCTTGGTCTGCTTTGATTGCCGACTGCATTTGAATTGAGAGAGGAGCATATTTTGAGAGGAGTAACTTGATGACTGTTTTTTTTGCCATGCCATCAAAGTCGGTAGTCCATTTGCTACTATCTCTCACATTTTGATATTGTGAGGTGTATGTTTGCGAGTATTTTTGTGCGTGTTTGACAAGCTCTTCAACACGCCAATACGACATTTTTTCAAACCCATTTATCAATCGAAAATATGCCACATAGCCGATAATTGGTTTATCTTCTCTATTCTCTACTCTTTTGAATTGCATTTCGCCACTGATAAAGTCCTCTCCTACAATCTCACCTTCTCGCACATCTCTCACGTTGATAGTTTTGAACTGACCGCTACGAATAGCAAGCTGGGTGAACCCCTTATAACCTATTTGGAATTGCGCCTCTTTGATGCCTTTCTTTGTGTTTTTGAAAGGTATTACATATGCCATTCCGAGGTTTGGGTCGAGAGGTAAATCGAGAGCAGTTGCTTTGAGTGCCGAAAAAATGACACTCTTTGCCTCACATTCCTGCAATTTGACATCATTACTTACGAGGGTGGTGATGTTTGCCACGAATTCTTGTTTTTTGTCGCCTAAAGTTTCAAGCAAATATTTTTGCATTGATTGATGGTTGAGTATTCCTGTGAACACTTGAATAGGACTTTTTTGCACTTGTTGTGTTGCTTGTGTTGTCATAATTATCAAATTTTAATTGTTACATAAGGTTTGCGAATTGATTTTTTTTCGTATTGAGCAACCATATCGGAGTGCTCTTTTGCGAATTTTGATTTATCAAAGGTTGTCGATACTGACTGCTCGACAAGTGTGATTGTGAAGGCATCGGTCACGATAGACTTAACATTGTTCGCCACCATCAGCTCACACATACGTTGCTTGAAAGCATCGACCTGTTCGGTCATTTCTTTGATTTTTCGTAGGTGGTCTGCCATCATTTCGCATTTGTCATTGATTTCGGCAGGTAGCGATGATGCGTGCAAAATACCCTCATTGGGTTGCCACTCGAATGTAGGTATCTGCTCGTTAATTATGAGCAGACCCTTGCATATTTTATCGATGAGGTGGTAGTTTGGAGCAACATCAACGATGCTCAATTTGTTTGCCTCAAACATACCATCAAACTCGTTGGTATCATAGTGAGATAGCATCAAGCGAAATTTCTTGCCTTCTGCCTGAGCTTTGTCATACCCCAACATCGCATGCCATGCAAGTTGATGCTTATAACTATCGAGAGCTTGATTGATGCCGTGGATGGTGCTTTTATGTTCAATCCATATCAACTCGGTCGGTGTGCTAATCTCAAAGTCAATGTGATTGCTTACTCGGTAGCTGATTGTTGCGATTTCCATTGTATAGCGAGGGTTAGAGGTGATGTTATCGCCAAATTGGGCTTTGAATACCTCAAATACTGCATCTTCGATTATGTTTCCGAGCTCAATTGCCTTGCTCGAAATTTGTCTTTTTTCTGCAAGTCCGAGCATCACTGCGATGCGTTCTTTGTCAGCATAGTTAAGTGTTCCTCTCTCTGCGATGCCGACTACCATATTTGCATCGCTTGACCCGAGACCGCCTGTGCGGGTGTTGATGATTTCTTGTTTGTGTTCCATAATGTTTATTTTTCAATTGTTAATAATGTTTTCAAAAATACCACCGAGCAGGCGAGTTCCAGATTATCAGACCGTACACAGAGCATCCCGTGCAACATTCAATTTCTCTATCCTCTTCGATAGGTTTATCTGCTCGGTGGGTGTTTTATTCTATTTCTTTATATTCATAATAGGTCATATACCCACTAACTACCGCCATAGTGGCGAATAATAGTGCTATTCCGAATGTACAATGTATAGCGCATTGTATTGCGAGACCTGCAACGGATGTTGTTGCGACGATACCTGTTATAAATCCTGCGTATTTCATAATATTTTTTAATTTTCATATTCAAAATATCGTTCTTCACCGTCTAATTCTGTGACTCCTATAAATTTAATTTCAAAATCAATAAATTTCACATCGTCAACATCGAAGCTCGGAGGGGCGAAGTAATTGCCACCATCGAATGAAGTTTCAACATCATAACAACACTCTGCCACCCATTCAATTTCATATTTGCCGTTAGTTTGCAATCCATTCACTTCGATAATTTGTCGTTGGGTTCCTGTGCAAGATTCAAGGCTGAAATCGGAATAACTGAAATATTCAGCCTTTTCTTTGATGCAACTCTCGACATAGTCTATAAGTTGCTTGTCCGCTTGTGATAGTGGTAGTTTCATAGTTATTTGTTTTATTATGTTAATACTCTTTTTTAAGTGGAGGGGTTGACCCCCTCCTTTTATTTGTTAACAACCATGATAAATTGACATTTTGCAATCAATGACCAATCATTGCTATTCATGTATTCTTGATTTTTTGCTTCGATAGATTTAGCTTCTTGTTCGGTAATTTGTTTACCATTTACATAATACTTTTTCATAATCGTTTCGTTTATTAGGTTAGTGTTTTAATTACGATGCAAAGATACAACATTTCTTTCACTCTTGCAAATTATTTATGTTAAAATTTATTAAAAATACAAAGATTTTTTTTTCGTTTGTTGCGAGAGTGTCAAAAAAGTTATACCTTTGCGACATGAAAGATTTAAATGAAATTATCAAATACAATATTAACTGCCGACTCCGAGATAAAAACTTAATAGTCGAGAATTTCTGTGATGCTATTGGTATCACTCGTTCTGCCTATTTTGCTCGCCTTCGTGGCAATATTGGTCTTACTACTTTAGGGCAAATAGCTGATTTTCTCGATTGCCGAGTTGTCGACCTCCTCATCGAGCCATGCGAGCAAATTGTGCCAACTGACTGCGCCAATAATGAGCCTGTTGTGACCAATCTCATCGAGTGCCCGAACTGCGGAATGAAGATGTATGTGTCGGCGATTAAAGATTTGAAATAATCGTGCCAAAAAAAATGCCCCTATGCAACAGCATGCAACGGGGTTCAATATTTTTAATAATTAACCTTCAAAAAAAAATTCTTATGAAACGACTTTTTATTGCAATTTTAGCCATACTTGCGGTGGTTAGTATACAGGCGCAAGTAGTAACGATGAAATCGGAATATGATATAGCTAAAATAGGACTATCACCTGTAATTGAAGTTATAGCTCGTGTCGAAACTTGCAATAATGTCACAAATAAATATTGCGTTCTTCGCACAAAACACACAACAGGCATCACCTTTGGCGTTGCGATGAGCGAGCAAGAACTTGAAGATCTGCTCAAAAAAATAGATGAAATCAAGGTCGGCAACATGAATTTGAATTGCGACAACTTCGAAAAGTTTTACACCCTCAACCCTGTCGTTGGTGATGTTGTTGAGGTTGGTTATTTTATCAAAACAAAGTTAGACGCAACCAAAGGTCAATCGTGGTGGTTGAGAATTAAAGATGACATCTACGAGGTTCAAGTATTCCCAAGCATGAATGACATATATAAAGCTCTTGGAAAGGCTCGAGCAAAATTACAATCATTATAAAAAAGGCTACCTTCATCGGGTAGCCTTTAATATTAAATCGTTTATAAATCTGCTCTTGTCATCGACCATTTCGAGGATGGTTTGAGCCTCTTCGCTAATTCGGAACATCATTCGCTTTCCTCCGTGAGCCTTTCTACCTGCTCCTTGGCGAGCTCCTCCGTGGGTAGCTTTAATATTTCTTGTCATAATATAGTTATATAAGCGGTATCTATTTTTGTGTAAGTTCTATCTTTCCATTGACTATTTGCATTTTTGCGAGCATAAGATGCTATTGTGCAATACATGTCTTGTGATATTGTTAGAGTATATTTCTTTTCGTAAGTTTCAACGATACCGCCATGTTCAGTCAATTCAAAGAAATCCTCCTCACTTATCTCACAGCTCCACCATATTGTTTTGCCACTGCAAGATGATTGTCGTTGTAATTCGTAACGATGACCGAGCAGTTCGATAATAAGATTTTCATTTTCATTCATAACTCTATTGGCAATTTCAGCTCTGTCAATGTGATTAGTCCCAGCAAGGGTTATGAAATTCCCATTATGAATTTTATAGCCTGCATATTTTGGATGCTCCATCATGCGTTTAACTTTTCCGCCATCAATTAAGTTTGAGATTTGTGTTTTCATATTTTTTTGTTTTAATAGTAGGAGGTTGCCCTCCTACTGGGTTAGTATTATTTTTCGTTAATATATTTCAATTCGATATCATTCTCAACGATTGCGCATGCGATAATCCATGCTTGTTTGCTTGATAGGCTTGCGATCTTATAACCATAGGGGTCGCATGTTTTATCAACGCTCTCTGCTACTTGTGAAGCAAAATTGCCAAGTTTTTTCACCTCGTTTAATGCCTTCCAAAATGGCTCGAAATAGAGATTAAATAATGTGTTGCTATTCCATCTTTCAGTTTTCGCCATATCTTGCAATGTGTTTGCAATTTCTTGTGCTTTTTTATATTCAGCGGTACCTTTAGTAATCATAATCGTTTCGTTTTATTAGGTTAGTATTGTTTTATTTTGTTGATACAAATATACGGCTTTTTCTTGAATTGTGCAACACTTTTCAAGGTTTTTTTTCAAAAAAAATGCAACTTTTTTCTCGTTGAAAATCAAACACTTACATGAATATGCATAAAAAACACCTATAAATGCGCATAAAAAACACCGAAAAACACTCAAAATAGGGCATTTTTCGGTATTTTTTGGGTCGAAATTTTTCGAGAAATCACGATTTTTTGTGAAAATGTGCCTTTTTTCGGCAACAATCGCACGAGAATTTACATACAATGTCGGCAATTTCGTTGATAATATCACCTGTGAGGTAGGCGACACCTTCGCCACACATCGGCATGGCATCGGTCTTCGCTATATCATCGACAAGGTGGCGGATTTCGTGGGTGGTACTATTGAGGAACTCGCCACCATTGCTCGCACGACCAACGACAACGATACTCTCTCGCTTGGCTGGTTTGGAATAGGTGAAACCTGTATCAAGTTTATTGTCGTGCATACTTCGAGCTATCTTGGAGGTAACTTGCCGACTTGCTCCCATCGCACGCAATCGAGCGAGGATTTCACTCTCCCAATAGGTATCAATAGCGAAATAGAAATGCGCAGTCCACTCCGCTCCCTCAATGTGGACTTCTCGATAAATCATAACATGTCATCCCATTGTATTGGTATACCTTTTGCGATGCAGTCGGCATAGAACCGAGTGAAGGCGATACCATCATAGCCATCGGGATCGGAGAGATAATCGCCTACAAATTTTGCCAAGCGACCCTCATCAGTTATACTGCTACCTCCATAGTCAGCTTTTGCCATAGCATACACATACACGGCATCATAACCTTTGGTGTCGACCGCCACACCATTAGCTTTGAGCAGTTCTTCGATTTCAGCCTTTTCACGAGGTTTAACCCTCTCGCCCTTGCGGTCTTTCATCATCGATATTGCCCACATGCACATCGCTTTAGAGAAGTGCCATCCATAGTTAGCGAGGTAGTTCTCCATGCCCGCAGGCTTGCGTTCATATAAATCCATTCTTTCCATAATATTTGATATTAAATGTGGGGACTGCAACGAGCCCCCACCGATTAAACATTAGCGACCTCTGCGACCTCTTCGCTCGCCAAATTCGCCACCACGCATGTAGGCATCACGTTCATTGTAGCTACCGCCACGATTACTCATGCCACCGCCACCGCCACCATCTCGTTCACCGAATTCCTCTTCCATTTCTTCGATTTTATCGCAGACTTTATCGAGGGTTTCGATGACTTCTTCGAGTTGTGATTTGAGTTCCTCGAAGTCTATACCTCTTGATTTCATGTGTGAGAATCCCATATTATTCCTCCTTTGTTTTTTTGTTCAAAACATCAGCGAGCATGCCCTTGATGTCGCTCAACTGCTGACGAAGGTCATTGATTTCACGAGCTTGTTCCGCTTCTTTTTTTAATTCGGGGTTGAGTTCTTGAATCAATGCCGAGCACTTGCTTACGATTTCGTTGTGATACCCACAACTCTCGACAATGCGTTGGCTGTTCTTCATCAACACCTCAATCTCGTTTAAGATTGCATCTCTGCTTTCCGCCACGATGATGCCGTTCTTGTCGTCAATGGTGGCATCCGCCACTATTTTCTGCAATGTAATGACCTTATCGGCAGAGTTGAGTGTTATATCAACGCACATCATCGGAGGTGCGAATTTGCCACCTTGATAGTTACTTGGATATATCATTTGTGGCGGTGTTACATCAGCCACCTTGCCGATGTCGAGTGTGGCATCTTGTTTATTGAGCACATATAGGGTTGTGCCTTGCCTTAAGTTTTGAAACATAGTTAATAGATTTAATTGTTAGAAATTACCTGTTAGCAATTGCAAGTATCGTGTTTGGCTTTCGTACCAAAACAAATAGATACCTGTGCCTCGCAAATTGGCAAGTGTCAACGGCTCGTTGTCGTAGCCAAATGCGGGTGTATTGCTACCGCCATCGGTGGTAAATACTACCTCTGCAGTGTCAGCAGTACCTGTTGGGACTGCTTGGTTTAATCGAACAATCAACAAGCCTCTGAATGGTGATCCAACATTTGGGTGATTATTGAAGTCAAACGATACAACATCACCTGCAGTGTTTACCGATACCGAGTTACTTGATATTGTCGGGATGCCGTTGACATTGACATTAATTCTCAATGGTAATAGTGTTGACATAGACCCCTCCTTTATCCCCAAAGAGAACTATTACAACCATTATTTCCGCCAAATGGGTTGCCGTTAAGCCCGAATAATCCACCGAGCAATCCACCGCAGAATGGAGCAAAGATGTCACGATTTACACGCACATAGTCATTCGGTGTCGGAATTGTGATAGTTTCGGGCAATCGGCATTTGATTTTTTCAAGGTCTTGCGCAATAGGAGCGAGCATTGCAGAGAATTGAGCGGTTTGTTGTGCGTTGTTCAAGATTACTGCTTGGTGAGAGTTCTTTTCACGAAGTGCATCAATCTTGTTCTGCATTTCACGCATTTCGGCATTGCGTTGACCTGCAAGGATAGCCTCGGTTGAGTTAGCGATAGCCTTCTCGATGTCGCAAGTTTGGCGTTGAGTTTCGTATGCAACAGATGAGAAGCCACGTTCAAGACCAACATTGACACCATTGATAGCCTGGCGGATGTCACAGCAACATGATGCGAGTTGGCTTGAAAGTTGTGAGTTACCCATTTGGATCGAGTTGATCACTTGTTGAAATGACATGCCTTGTTGACCTGCAAGGTTGCAGATTTGAGTTGCCACTTGACCGATGGCATCTTGCAAGCGACCTGTTGAACAACCAATAGTTTGAGCGAGTTGTGAAAGGTCAGTTCCGTTGCGTTGGATTGCCGACATCAACATTTCACGTTCTGCTGTGTTTTGGTTGTTGTTACCACCACCGAATCCGAAATTGCCATTACCAAAAAGAGCAGCTACAACGATAAGAGCGATAATGTCGTTCCATCCGCCACCACCGAATCCGCTGTTGTTACCATTCAATAGAATAGCAGGGTCGATTCCTCGTTGTTGTAAAAGAGGGAGTACTGAATTAGCGAAACCATTAGCTCCGCCATCAGAATTAAATACATAGGTTTTGTCCATAATAATAATAAGATTTAAGGGTTAATAATAAAAAAAAGCAGTTTGCAAACCACTTAATGGAATTGCAAACTGCTTGCCAAAGTTATGAAAAAAACAAAAAAGAATTAACGAGCCACTAATAGAGGTATGCCTCAATTTCACTCTCGCCATCGGATTTGAAATTGATTGAATTGATAAACACACTGCCGATATTGTCAAGGTATATTGGTCGCCACATATTGAGTGTTGTGAATTGTATAGGGTTGAGTTGTGATGTTAATTTCAATTTCATTTTGCGAGATGCGATATTTTTGTATAATTTAAATTCAGGAATTGCATATGAGTTCATTGTTAATGTATAGATATCTGACGATGCTATTCTGCATAATGCGATTAATTCTTTATCCTCTTCACCTTCTTTATCTCGTGGCATTATTATAACATTATTTCGCATTTGCATAACCGACAGCCTGTTGTCATATTTAGCAGTTCCATTAGAAATTTCAATGTTATTTAAGGTTGTATATGGATATTTCTTTTTCCCATCATCTGTACTTATTTCAAAATCATTATATTGTGCAAAGTTAAATTTACCAACAATTGGAATGTCATCATTGAAATTAATGCTACACTTTGAATGAGATATAGCAACTGATGATGTTTTGAAATCATCAAGAGAATAAAATGATATATATTTATTTATATAATCAATTTTAATCTTGTAACCGAATGCGCTTACAACACTTTCGATTAGTTCTTTAGCTTTAATTTTTGGTACACTCTTATCGATATCAATGTAATATAATGGTATTCCTTGAAAATTTTCAATGCGCACAGAAGGCTTTCCTGCGCAAACAATATAGTAATCTGCAAGGCTATCAAGTTGTTGAATATTTATGCCATAATAATTAGCAATACGCTGAATTAACAATGGTATCGAAAAAGCGACATTTGATGTAATAAGCTCAACATTTTCACCCTCTGTATATGCATAAACCAATCCGAGAATTAATCCATTGTCAATAGAACCTGCGGTATCACCGCTATCAACTCGAATGCTCCCGAATGATAAAATATCGCTAATCATGCGAGTATCACCGAGCATCTTCTTGATAGGTGATATATTGACATCTTCATACGGAGCAATTCCCGAAAAATACACACTATACCCACTATCACTCCACGACTGCACATTGCAACTACCTTCAAGTACTTGCACGCCATCAATTTCAATGCGTGCAGGTAATTTTTGCGGTGTTGCGAGTGTATGTTGCACAAGCGAAAATATCTTCGCATTTGTGGCGGTTGTCGGCAGTGTGAGAGTGTATGTATGTTCGGTAGGCTCGGCATCGAAATTAGAAAACAAAGGATTGTCTTTTTTGATTGTGAGCGAGCCGAAGAAATCTGCCTTTTGATTGTTAATGAAAATATCAATCATAACTCTTGTAATACTATTGTTACTATTTGTTCATCCCATGCGTTATTGCCAATTGACTTCTCCTCAATTCGGCATGGTAGCCATTGCTCTGTGCGTTCATCGTACCATTCAACACGCCCATACACACAGCCATCACGAAGTAACCCAAGCAATCCCTCATCGCCCTCAAAATTAAACCCTACCTCTTTTTTGATCGTTGCGCCTTTTTTGCTCCATTCATAGATACCTGCGTAAGGTGTTACCTTGTTGAAGTTAGATTTGACATCATCGTCACCTTCGCTTGCATCAACTATCTTACCCCCTATAACACCTCGCAAGCCATGTCGGTTGGTTATTCGTAGCTCGATATCTGCGCAATAGTTTTCTTTGATTGGCATACGAAAAGCAATGCCATTAATACCTTCGATTTGGTCAACGAGAATGACATTAAAACCATCTTCAAATCCGCCACTTGCGAAATAGCCAACTGACACGATGCCGTTGTTGTTATATTCGGTTTCTGGATGACCATTACCGACATACACAAGCAGATAATTGTCGAGGTCGTGTACTGCAAGCATCTCAACATTTGACCAATGCTTTGTGCGTTCGGCCGGGCAAATTCGAAAGAAATCGCCTTCATTGTAGGTTACACCATTTATCTCGAATGTGTGTACAGGCAATTCAACCTCTCCTCTTCCTGCCGTTAGTTTATATTCAACACTTGCAACAAGCACATCATCGGCATACACTGACAATTCTGTCGATTTGATACCACTTGTTGGAGCATAATATTTCAACCATTCGAGATTAAAAAAAGCTCCATCAAGTTGCTCTGTTGCGAGTTGTGAATATCGCACAGGTAGAGTGAATGACAATGTAGTACCTTCGACCTCAATGGTCACTTTGTCGGGTATCTCTTGGCTTTTCTGCACGAATGCGATGTCGAGGTAGTTGTTGCCAAATGCAGGACAAATCAAATCGCTTGTGCGGATTTCGCCTCGATATGTGTTTTTGCTGAATTGAATAGTTCTCATATGTTAATAGTTTGAATTATCGACTATTTTCGCCACTCTCGCTTGACCTTCGTTGATGTCGGTGACTGCTGTATAAATAGGTGTGTTTGCGACTGCATCGGCAAATTGTTGAACGAGTTGTTGAGTACCTTTTGTTTTGGTCGATTCGCCAATAGGAGCACCACCGACAGAGGTATTGAGAGCAGAAAGGATGCCACTATATGCCGATGTTGCTCGTGCAGTCATCACACTTTCGCCATTCGAGAGCATTGCAGGTATGCTGTCACTCGTTGCAGTACCTTCGCCTGTAACAAGACCACCTGTTGCGTATTTCGGAACATTTGCTTGGTTGAGTGCCGATTTTGCTTGTGCGATACCACTGATTACTGCGGTGATAGTTGCAAGAATAGCAGGTATATTAGCAGGGAATGGAACTGCCATTGCGCCACTGACACCTTGTGCGATAGCGGTGGCGGTGTTGATTGCAATTTTAGCAACGGCGAGTTTCTTCATATACTCCTCGCTTGCTCCGCTCTCCCTTGCGAGTTCTTCGAGAGCTCCAATCATATCGGATGTTGCCGATGCGGTTTGCGTTGCAAGCTGAACCATATACTCTCGCCTTGCCTCTGCATTCTCTTTAGCGATGCGAGTTTGCTCTCCTTGATACCATATCTCAGTCGCAATAGCATCCTCGCCACTTGCCACTCTGCGAGCATGCTCGATGTCAAGATTTTCTTGTTGCAATTTCAATCGCTCATCGAATCCCATTTGCTCATATTGCAAACGCATGTTGTTAATCTCTTGCAGTCTGCTTGCCTCATCGATTATTTCTTCATCATCCTCTTCATCTTCGAATGATTGCTTTGGCGCACGATAATGACCAACGGAATTAACATCAAGCATCTTCTGCGTGATTTCTTCGATAATCAAGGCTTCTTCCTTAAGCACTGCAAGTCGGTCGTTCTGCCACTTGATAGCCTCCGAAGATTGACCTGTTATGCGTTCGATGACATCGGCATATTCAGTTTCGGCATCTGTGAGGGCATCAAGATTTTCAGTAGTTTCGCCATTGAGTTGTATGCGCAATTTTGCCACCCGAATTGCCTCTTGCTGAATGCCACCTTCAACATTTTTTTGTTCTTGCAAAAGAGCGAGCAATTTCCTGTTCGCTTCCTCTTGTTCCTCGGTTGATTTAGTTGCATCATCACGAATTTGTCGCAATTCTTCGGCTTGTCGTTGGTATTCGAGCATCGTTTTACGAGCTTCTCGTTGTTTTCGATGTAGTTGCTCTTCGGCTATTGCGAGCTCTTGCGATGCAGTTGCCATTTCTTCTGTTTTTTGTGCAAAAGTGCCGAGCTTGTCAGCCCATTCATCAGCACCAACAAAACGAAGGAATTGTTGCAACTTCTCACCCAACCACCCAACTGCTTGCAATGCCTTGTCAAGAGCGACAACAAAGCCATCGACAAGACCCTTGACAAGTGGCTCAAGTGCTTGTTGCATCATCACAAACAAGCCTTTCATTTTAGCAAGACCGCCCGACAATTTATCGCCATTGCCCTCGGTGCGTTTGAAAGCCATTTGCAAAGCCCCGAAGAGCATAACTGCGCCTTGAATGACAATGCCAATCCAACCTGTCGAAGTTTTCAACATAACCATCGCATTGCTCACTTTACCGATTGCAGGTACTTGACCAACAAGAGCCTCACGCATTGACTTCGTATAGTTGCCGACATTGCGTTGGTATCGTTGAGTGCCTTCTTCAAGCTCCTTGATTTGGTCGGTCAATTGATTTATCATTGCGACTTGCTTTCCGCCAACCTCGGCATTCTCTCGCTCTGCCTTGCTCATATTGTCGTACTCTTTAATCATGTTCTTTAATTGAGTACGCATCGCATTCAAACTATCGGCATTCTTCTTCTGCTCTTGTTGCTCCTTTTGCAGAGCTTTGACATGAGCATTGAGCTCCTTGTTAATGTCGGCAATGCGAGCTTTGTTTTCGGTCATTACCTTCGCCTGCTCTGCCGACACTTGACCGCTTTTTTTGGTTTCCTCACTCAATGCTTTTTGCGATTCTTTGAGCGAGTTTAATTCGTTGCTCAAATCTGCAATTCGTTGAGCGGTGTTATTGTCAACGAGGTTAACCTCAAGGATGATTTCTTCACTTTGTGTCATTGTATGCTCCGTATAGATTTTCGGTTATTATTTCTTTTGCCACTTTGAGGATGTCGTTTCTATTTTCCTCAATTACATTGGTAAAGATGTCTTTTCTTCCGCCACTGCGATAGAGTGATGTGCCACTCTTGGCGATAGTGTGAGCGATAGCAGATGCCATTTGTCGCAGTCCTCTTTCTTCGGGTGTATATTTCGGTTGCCAATTTGCAGAAGGTTTCCGCTTATATGGAATTGCCGAAGGTGTCAGCCCTTTGTCGACAATCCATTGGCGAATGATACTTTGAAAATTTCTCGGCACTGCGCCCCCTGCTCGCCCTTGCTCCGTTCCTCGAAAATATCTGCGCCCCCAAATTTGTCCCCCTGTGTCGGTCATCACAACTCGCAATGATGCAGAGGTGCGACCGCTTGCGTTGGTTTTGGTTTTCGCAAGGTTATCACACATCTCTGCGACCATTTTGTCGAGGATTGTTTTGAGGCTATCGAGTTGCATTATTCATTTCTTGTTGCATTTTGATTTCTTGCTCGGCATTCCAACGAGCCACTATTGCATCGCCTTCTTCGATTGAAATTTCTGTCCAATCATCGGGATTTTCTGCGCTATTCAAGTCTGCTACTTTGAGCATTTGTGGCTCTTGATTTTCATCTCGATTTTTCTTTATGAGATACATACCCTCACTTGCTACTAATTTTACTTTTGTTAGAATTTCCATATTATTTTGCTATCGTTATAAGTTTAATATCTAATGCTATATCTTCCCAAGTTAATTCTCCATACTTGGTGATTTCTTCTTCACTAATACCAAGAAACTCGCAATCTTCTATTGATGGTTTAGTTAATTTCCAAGTTTCCCAAGATGCATAAGGAGTTGCATGTAATTGAAGTGTTCTTGATGTTGCTCCTTGATTTTCAAAGCCGAGAGTGTTATTCCCGTTTAGTGCGTGCCAAATGATGTATTTGATGCTTTCTGCGGAAAGGTTTTGGCTATCGGAGAATGATAAATTATAAATACTATATCCTTCAATCAAGCATTCCTCTAAAGCAATACAATCCATAAAACTTTGAAAAAAAATGTTGGCATTTAATGCTCCGTTTAATCTTATCGTTTTGACTTTTTTTAACCTCAAGCACATAATGAATGTTCTATACATATAATTAGTTGTAATATCTAAATCAACACATTCTAACGCACTTGCTCCTTGAAATGATATTGACATACTACAATTTATAGGCGGTAAACCATCAATTTTTTTTATAGCCCTGTTATACTCTGCAAAACTCGTCATATTACTTATGTAGTTATCTGAAACTAATGTTACAGGAGGAAGTTCTTCGACACTTGAATAAGCAATCATGTCGGAAAGAATACCTTTATTTGATTTAATAACCCCATCAATTTTTTTTATAAATTGATTGCCGGCAAATAAAGATACTCCTGTTATAAATTTATCACTCTTAATGAGTAAATATGTACAAAACAAAGAAAAGGCACTTGGATTGCCAGTATCGTATATAGAAGCATATATTATGACATCGGCACTAATTTTATTTGGGTTTGTGTATGGCAATGGGTATTTTAAAACAAGCACCCTATATTTTCCTTCTGATGACAAATCGTCACCTTTATTTACAATATAATAAGGAGCATCCCATTCATTATAATTTGTTTTTATGTTATTTCTAACAAAATAGTCAACAATCCTATCTTTTTCCTCGTCAGTTAAATAACCATCATTTATAGCAAGATTAAGTCCTTCTGATAGTTTTTCAATATGATA
Source organism: Muribaculaceae bacterium (assembly GCA_045637505.1). GTDB lineage: Bacteria > Bacteroidota > Bacteroidia > Bacteroidales > Muribaculaceae > RGIG4079. Next base: position 29,276 of record JAZTZO010000052.1, read on the forward strand.
CTCTATTGAGTCAATCATTTCAATCTCACTCGCCATTTGTTCAAGAGTAAGTTCCTCGCTCTTGTTGGTCTTTAAGCGGATTGCATCGGCTATGTTTTTAAGTTTATTTTCAATTCCATCAGTAAGTGCCATATTCTATATCGTTTAAGGTTTTTATAATTTCCTGCTCTATTTTTTCGGTCAAATCAACCACAACCTCGACACTCTCAATAGCATCATAGCCTTCGCTTGGTGTTATTGTCGTTGTGATGTTATCGGTGAATGTAACTTGTTTTGTAGGTTCGATTTTCGGTATCTCAACATCCACCTCCACCTCAACCTCTTTCATCGCATTAAATCCACTACTTGGAGAGATGATGTGTTTGCCGTTGCTTGTGATACTCTCTCGCTTGATTGGTTGCACAATGACCTCGACATACGAAGGTTTGCCGATACAAGAGCCTTGTTTCATTGTGCATTGCAAATTGCACATTACTCCACTCACAAGTTCATCCCCACTCGGCAAGATAAACTCAAATGTCAACTCTTTATCGAGTTTCGATTTGACTTGCAAATTTGCAATCACTTGCAAAGCGAGGTCGGAGCATCGTTTGTTAATTGCGTATAGGTCATCGCCCGAATAATCATAAGGAGCAGACTCGACAACCGACAACTGCAATTCTGCGCTTTCACGAATGATGTTGTTGAGGTCATAATTCGTGCGCATAATAGGAGTCAAAACACAACAAGGAAACTCGACATTTTGAAGGTCGAAATTGTTGCGATAGTCGGTGTTGAACAAGAAGGACTTGATGCCTTCGACACTCTCGACTGCTTGTTTAATGAAATTTATCATCTTTTCGGTTGTTTTTGTTGGTGTTTTTGTTGGTAGATTTTTTGCAAGTTGCGTTGATATTTGATGCTATCAACCTCGTTCTTTTTCATTGCCATATACTCGCTCAATTTGACCTTCTCGGCATCCTCGAGGGAGTGGAGAAAGAATTTTTGTTGAGCAAAGATGAGCATCGACATATAAGGATTGAGAAAGTTGATACCATTGCCTGCTTGTCTTTCTTCAGCATCTTGTTTAATTTGCAAGCCTTCAAAAAACTTGTTGATTTCCTCGAACTCACGGAATAGCCACTTGAGCCTCACCGCCACCTCCCACAATGTCGGCATCTTTGGTCGTTGATACCATTTTCGTGAGGTCACGAAAAAGATACTTATGATGTAATTGAAGTCTTTTTTTTCGAGTACTTGCGAGAGCTTGATAAACTCGCCAAGTGTGTGCGATTTGATGCTCTGCCACCCTTGCAATGCTATATCTTGGTCACTGACTTGGTCAAGAATTTGTGACCATCTATCAGTGGTCATGAAA
>JAZTZO010000053.1:0-15197 GCA_045637505.1 Muribaculaceae bacterium
CACACTAAGCGAAACCCCAGGTAGTAGTAGCGATAGTCGGGAGTATAGGCGTCACGATAAGCCACACGGCAGTACTGCGCATCGTCGTCCCAATCGCCACCACGACCCACGCGGCCAGAGTCCGAAGATGGACTAGTAGGATTGCTTTGTGATGACGATGAATAACTACCATACCAGTCACTACACCATTCATGCACATTGCCAGTCATATCATATATCCCTAATTCATTAGGTGATTTGGTGCCAACAGGGTGGGTGCCATAGTTTGAACTGCCTAAGCCGACATCATATGCATTGACATCATACCACGCCACATCGCCTATGGTGTTGCTACCACTATATTTATAACCTTTGCTTTTATTTCCTCCTCGAGCAGCATATTCCCATTCTGCCTCGGTGGGGAGGCGGAAGGTTTTGCCGGTGAGTTGATTTAGCCTTTCAATAAACTCTTGACAATCATACCATGACACAAACTCCACCGGATTCTTTGAACCTTTAATAGCTGACGGATTGCTTCCCATCACCGCTTCCCACAATTCTTGTGTCACTTCGGTTTCACCTATATAGTAATCGCTCAAGGTAACACTGTGAACTGGTTTTTCATCTTCGAATGCTTCGCGGTCATTGGAACCCATTCTAAATGTGCCACCCTCTACTTTAATCATTTTGAAAGAAACGCCATTTACCACTTCGGTATAAGATTGATTTGTGTTGGCTTTAAGCGCAAAGATGCAAAGAAGTAACAATGTGATAACCGTAAATTTCCTCATGACTGATATTAGTATTAAGATTTAACATTAGTTTGTTTTCACAAATTTAGCAATTTTTATTAAAACTACAAAAAGGAAAGAATAGAGGAAAGTTATATATTCCATAAATCAGCTAAATATTAGCAATTATGGTGTCCGCTAATTTTTTCAAGAGCAATAACAATCCCAAAGGGAGTGTTTAGTCGTAGTCAGTAGGGGATAAAGCCTAAAAAACATTCTTCTTGCGCCATCAAGAATATAATTATCTAACAAAATATTTAGAGAGTGCCAACTTTTTACAAAATAATTCATTATATTTGTAAAAGACTACAAATATACCTTACACTCGCTCAAAAATATTAAAACAAGTTTTATATTTTGCTCGTTTGTTAGTACATTTGTAAAAAATAGATTGGGTAACTATGGCAACATTGTGTCTCATATTAGGAAGCATGTTATTGATAGGCGCTATCGTTACGGCTTATCGCCCTTGGGTGCCTTCGGTGATATTGAGTTATGTGGCAATGTGGGTGCTAAATTATGGCAAACATATATACATCGGTAGCAACACACTCCTATTTTGGGGTATTGCCACAATGATGGTGCTATTGATACGCATGGGACAACAACACAACAAACCCGATAGCAATGGAATGGGTTACATAGCCACCGGAGCATTAGTGGGTTGCGTGGTGGGTATGTTAATGTCACATGCTGGCATTATCCTAGGCTCGGCATTAGGAGCAGCAATGGGGCTTATGGCATATTGTCGCACCCCCAACGGACACGCCTTGCGATTCCCCTCTAAAGAGTGGATTATGCAACTTGCCGCTAAAGGGTTGCCCATTATAGTTTCGATGAGCATCATAGGAACAACCCTCAACGAACTACTTACGATTGTAAGCATTTATTTGAAATAAAGAATATCTCAACACTAAAAACATATAACAACATGAAACGACTTTTTATATCACTAATTATGATTGTATCAACACTTGCAACAAGTGTGACAATCAACGCACAGGCTAACGCTACTGTGGGCAAGTCGCCTGATATGGAAAAGATTCGCGACTTTGCTAAAGACTCACGCAAATATAATAAACTAATGACTCGTTATGAAAATAACGACAAATCATTGACCGTTAATGACTATCGACAACTATACTTTGGTTACATATTCCAACCCGAATATAGCCCATATGATAAAACTGACTATTCGAAGTCAATATCAACACTTTATTATAAAGAACATTTAAATCGCCTTGACTGCGACTCAATAATCAAATATGCCGAACTTTCGCTTGAAGAAGATCCATTTGATTTGCAACAGATGAACTACCTCATCTATGCCTATCAAACAAAGAAGAAACACAACTTGGCAAAGCATTGGCAAACACGCCTCAACAACATCGTGAATGCCATTTTATCAACTGGAGCAGGCGACAAACCCGAGTCGGCATGGCATGTCATAAGCATCCCTCACGAATATGCATTGATTAACTTCATCAACCCCAATTACATCGTTGACCATCAAGAATTTGTCGAGCCATATTATGACTACATAATACTCAAAAAACTATCCGACAACTCCCCTACTGGATTCTACTTCAACATCCAGTATATGCTCGACAACTACAACAACCGATTTAAATAGGGGTAATCTTTATTTTTAGGAATTCATCATTCGCGCGTTCACACTCTTTTGCGAGCGTGGCGGGCGAGCATGCGATGACCTATGCGACAATATAGGCATTTGCGTGTTTCGCAATAGTTGCGACGAAGTTCAATTAACGCTTGCGAGGTAAATGCATCATTACACTTTATTCCGGCACGAGTAAATAACTCCACCACAGAGTTTCGCTCGGGCTTCAACGCTTGTAGCATTTCAACTGCTCGATTGCACGCCACTTCATCGCCTTGCAATCGACCATAGGCATATATCATGGGGACAACGGCATTTATAATGAGTATATCTATCGAACTTTCGCTCAACCCATTTGCCATCCTTCCTCCTCCCGGAGCATTAAACGAACTACGAGTTGCCCAATATCCCGACAATTCTACCTTAAACAATTGTTTCACCTCATCGACACTCTTGGCTGTCATCATCTTTGAGGCGTAGCTAAATCCTCCTTCAATCATCGCAGCAAGCACCGCAATGCGACGATGAGGGAAGTTTTGAGGACGCATGCGTGCCATTTTCCACCCTAATGTAGTAGGTGGATTTAATCCAAACTTTTGTGCATAGAAGTTGTATTCATTTCTCAATGTTGCAACATAACTATCATCGTTGGGGGCATTATCAATCAACCCCGATTGGCCGAACAGCATCGCTTCTATTGCTGTGAGCGAATCGCTATGTTTAGCAAGCACTTTGAGCGGAGTTGCAAGAGCCAAGCGTTCAAAAGCATCGCTATTGACGCCAAAACCCAAGCTACGAGCCAGCAACACATAACACACCTCGTTCCAATCGCCTGCCAATCGAGATAGTAGCGATTCGATGCGTTCTACCTTTGAATATAATCGCTCATACCCGAGCGTTGAAATCATATCGGTTATATAAATCGATGGCAATAATGATATCTCTTGAGCGCATGGCAATTCGCTTGCCGCGCTACCCACCAATCGCGAATATTGCTCACTAAACTGTGCCGAGCATGGCATACATAGTTGAGGGATAACCTCGCCATTTGCTCGCCTCACGAGCATATCATCCTTCTCTACCACATGGAGTATCACATTATCATAAGCGCTATCGGTGTCGTGGTGGTGGCGATACCAGTCGCTTGCGCGCACATGTATTTCAATATTTCCCACCCACATTTCACCATCAATTTTCACTTTGGCATTGAAAAAGTCGGGGCCGGCATCGGTATTTAGCCTTCCTGGGTCGATGACTTGAATTTTGCGCCCATCAACCGTCAACATTGCTTGTGGCATCCACAAACGATGCTGCCACACATATTGCATCAACTTTTCCATCTTGATAGATTTGATATATCAACACAAACTTACATAATTTTTTTAGTCAAAACAAATATTTTTGTTTCATTAATTTAGCTTTGGTTTTAAGATGATTAAACTATCACGGCAATAAATAGTCATATACAAAAAATCAGTTGCATTTTAGGTTATTTGAGTGTAATTCCCTAAATTTGCGTTAAAATATAACAAGTTATGAGCGAATCGACCAACAACACTACTCCTTCAAAAGCCAAAAAGGGAAACATTCTCGGCTTGGTGGGTATAATCATTGCAATTATTGCATGGCTCACACTTTATCACTATGAATGGAGAGGATTGACATGTGCCGCTATAGGGTTACTTCTTTCGGCTATAGGTGTAAAGGGTCGTTTTAAGAACATGGCAATAGGCGGCATCGTTCTTTCAAGCACATTGCTCATAGTTGTTGGCATCGTGTATCTTGTTATTTATTTTTTATTCCAATCGATTTAAAACCAATTATTTTATAGCATATGAAAATCAAATCATTAATTCTCGCCATTATTGCGATATTTTTAGGAATGGCATCGGCTAATGCCCAAACTGCTCAAGAAGTAAAAGAAACTGTTGCCAAGATGGAGAGCAAAACAGCTCTTTGCAACAAAGGCCCCGAAGCATTTAACACTTTTATTGCAAAATTCTCTACCGATGAAGAATTTATGAAGTCGCGCATCAAACTCAGCGAAGATCAATGCACCGAATTTGCCGAATTGCTTGTTCCATCTAATTTCACCGCAAAAGAACCTTTTGCAAAAGATGATGACATGTATTACCAATCATGGGGCGAACTTCAATACCAAAAGACTTATCTTTATTGCGGATGGGTTGATTCATATCTCACCCACACATTCCAGTTTGAACGCATCGATGGTAAATGGTATCTCCATAAAATCATTGCCGACGAATAAGTCCACTTGCCAAGCACTATAGCAAGTGTATATACACTCAAATTATTTCTTATTCTCATAACAAAAGCGAGTAAAACTATCAAAGTTTTACTCGCTTACTTTATTATTTAACCTAAAAACATTTATTGAGAAGAAAGAACTTTTACGATTTTTGGAATTGAGATGGCGACATCCCTGTGAGATGTTTGAAATATTTACCAAATGATGATTGATTAGAGAAATTCAACTCATAGGCTACTTGCTGAATGTTTTTGCCCGAGTAGCGCAACAAATTCTTGGCTTCAAGAATTACGCATTCATCAATCCACTCTGCAGCCGAACGCCCAGTCACCTCTTTTATTATTAGCGATAGATACTTGGGCGAAATGAATAATTTATCGGCATAAAATCCCACCGAACGCTCTTTGCTATAATGCTTATGCACCAAGTTCATAAACTCTTGTACATAATTAGCTCGGCGAGAAAGAGGACGCTCTTCAATCTCATCTTGTGGAGCGCGTTTTGCCGCAAATTGAAATATTTGATATATCACCGATGCAATGATATTACGAGATATACTTTTAATATACACCTCATCAACATTTTCAGCAGTGTTATAATGCAGTAATTCCATGTACTTCTGCAATAATTCCGACTCGGATTTATCAAGAGGCATTATAGGTCGGCGACTATTTTTCAATGATGCAAATCGGCTTGCATTATTAACTATATTTACATCTATATTTATATCTCGTAGAAATTTGGGCGACATAAACAAGAAATAAGCTTCAAAGTCAGAGAAGTTTTTTTGTTGTGAAGAGATAATCTTGTCGGGGCTCAAAATCAACAACGAGTCTTGAGTCAACTCCAATTTTTCAAGATTTATTTCACACTCCAATTTTCCCTTTAAGCATAACACAAAAAGCATCCCATCAAATCTCACTGGCGATAAAAAGTATTCCAATGTTTGCTCTCCGGGAATGAAATGCGAAAACATATAGTCTTCACCAAACTTACTATAATCAAACGAAAATCGTTTTATGCCACTCAACTGGGCTATATGCAAAGATTGTTCCATCATTTTTTATTTTAGACAGAACAAAGTTAATCCATTTTTGCCAATAAAAAGTCTTAAAAAATGTAATTTTAGCCATTTTTACCAATCCAATGGTGTTAACATCTAAAAAATGGCCCTTCTCCCTATAAAAATAGAGATTATTATCAACCAAGCATTGCGGAAACTCGCTTCAATGCGGCTATAAATGTATCAATTTCTTCTTTTGTGTTATAAATTGCAAAAGAAACCCTAACAGTGCCGTCAATTTTGAGTGATTGCATCAATGGTTGAGCACAATGATGCCCTGTGCGCACTTCAATACCTAACTTATCGAGCAACATCCCTAAATCATAATGATGTTCATTCCCTATGAGGAAAGATATCACTCCACTTTTTTGAGGGGCTGCACCAAATATGCGCATCCCGGGAATCTCTTGCATTTGCTCGGTTGCATAGCGCATTAATTCTTGTTCATGTGCAGCAATGCGTTCCACTCCATGTCGTTGCATGAATTCAATAGCCTTTTTAAACGCTGCGATACCCACAAAATCGGGAGTTCCGGCTTCAAATTTAAATGGCAGTTCGGCATAGGTTGTTTTCTTAAAACTCACTGTGCCTATCATTTCACCTCCTCCTTGATAGGGAGGCATAAGTTTAAGCAAATGACGCTTTCCATAAAGCACCCCTACTCCTGTGGGGCCATACATTTTATGAGCCGAGAACACATAGAAATCGGCATCCAAGTCTTGCACATCAATCTTGTGATGCGACACAGCTTGTGCCCCATCGACAAGCACTGGCACTTTATATTGATGAGCCTCGGCAATCATCTCCTTGATAGGATTTACCGTTCCTAACACATTTGAAACATGGCAGAGAGCCACCAACTTAGTGCGTTCGTTAAAGAATGAACGATATGTAACCATATCAAGCGTACCATCTTTCTTCACTGGAACTACTCGCAATATGACGCGCTTGTTGCGACCAAGCAATTGCCATGGCACAATATTGGCATGATGCTCCATTGCAGTAATAATAATTTCTTCGCCATTTTCAATCAAACTACCATATGACGAAGCCACAAGATTGATTGCCTCGGTAGTGCCTCGAGTAAACACAATTTCTTGTATCGACTTGGCATTGATAAACTCTCTCACGCTTTCACGCGTAGCCTCTTGAAGGTCGGTGGCTTCTTGCGAAAGAGTGTGAACTCCTCGATGTACATTTGCCTTACATGTAGTATATACTCGTGTTATCTCATCAACCACACATTGAGGTGTGAATGATGTTGCCGCACTATCAAGATACACCATAGGTTTATCACACACGGTGCGATTAAGTATAGGGAACTCACTGCGTATTTGTGTTATATCAAGACCTTCCATATCAATTTTTCTTTTTTCAATCTTGTTTCACATCGTGGCAAGTAGCACCACAATCGGCACACTTTGCTTGCTGACCATAGAAACGTTTTTCAACCAGATGACGCAAACGGTCACGTAAACCATCCATCTTCACCATGTCAATGACATCAACCATAAATGCTTGCATCAACATCATGCGTGCTTCTTGCTCGGGGATACCACGCGAGCGCATATAGAACAATGCATCGGCATCGAGTTGCCCTGTGGTAGCACCATGGCTACATTTCACATCATCATTATATATTTCGAGTTGAGGCTTGGTGTGCATGCGTGCTTGCTTCGAAGCCAATAGGTTGCGATTACTTTGATAGGCCTCGGTATATTGCGCACCCTCGGCCACATAGATAGCCCCTTCAAATGCGCCTGTCGATTCTTCATCAAGCACATATTTAAACAATTGATTACTATTGCCACGAGTTGATAGATGGCGAATAGATGAGTTATTATCAATGTGCTGACGACCCGAACCTATTGCCATGCCAGCAAGTGTTGAAGAGCAATTTTCACCCACTAAATCAATATGGTAATCGTTGCGAGTAGTGCCCGATGTGAGTGTTACCCCATTGATGAGTAATGTAGAGTGAGATTCTTGACGAGCATATAGTTGCGAATAGCGCGATGTAGTCTCGGACGATTCCTCTATATCATAAATATCGAGCGAGGCATTTTGTGCCACAAATGCCTCAAGCACCTGTGATGACAAGTAGCGATATTCACTATTTTGAGTGTGGTCACATATCAATAGTTGGGCTTTAGCACCCTCTTCAACAACAATCAATAATCGGCGCACACCCATCAACGATGCTGCCGAGTTGAATATGTTCACCAACTGTATAGGACGCTCCATAACTACTCCACGAGGCACATAAATAAACACTCCATCTTGCGCCAACATTGTGTTGAGCGCCACCCCCACATTTTCATTATCGGCAAGTTGGTTATAATATTGGCTCACCAATTGTGGCTGTTCTTGAGCCACCTTTGCCAACGAGTCAATAATAACCCCTTGGGGCATCTTGTTGTGCAATGTTGATGAAGCAACAAATGTGTCATTCACCACATATGCCATAATAGTGCTCATATTGGGCACATCACATTTAAACGACAACGACACATCAACTGGAATATTAACACGATTGATATTTACTCCATAATCGAGCGAAAACATTTCATCAATCGATGTTTTTTCATATCCCTCACACCCTTTCTTGGGCAATTGTTTCCCTTCAAGAGCTTGACGAGCAGCTGCGCGACAATCATTCATCACTTGAGCCGACTTGCTCTCGATTGTGTCGCGATGTGAGTCAAAAAGTTCTATATATTGAGATAATGCACTCATAGTTTTTTCACTATTGGCAATTATTTATTATCAATTTCTTGTTTAATCCAGTCATAACCACGCTCTTCGAGAGTGAGTGCGAGTTCAGGACCACCAGTTTTAACAATGCGACCTTTATACAACACATGCACAAAGTCGGGCTTAATATAATCGAGCAATCGTTGGTAGTGGGTAATCACGATAGTGGCATTATCGGCCGTTTTGAGTTTATTTACACCACCGGCTACGATGCGCAATGCATCGATATCGAGTCCACTATCGGTTTCATCAAGGATTGAAAGGCGAGGCTCAAGCACTGCCATTTGGAAAATTTCATTTCGTTTCTTCTCACCTCCCGAGAAACCCTCGTTTACCGAGCGTGAAGCCAACTTATTATCGAGTTCCACCACCTCGCGTTTTTGGCGCATAAGTTTAAGGAATTCACTTGCCGAGAGAGGCTCTTGATTGAAGTATTTGCGTTTGGCATTAAGTGCAGCACGCATAAAGTTCACCATCGACACCCCAGGAATTTCCACTGGGTATTGAAACGAAAGGAACAACCCTTCGTGAGAACGATTTTCGGGCGCAAGGTCAAGCAAATTTACTCCATGGAAATTCACCTCGCCCTCGGTAACCACAAATGAAGGATCGCCAGCAAGCACCGATGAAAGTGTGCTTTTTCCTGCACCATTAGGCCCCATTATAGCATGCACTTCACCAGGGCGCACTGTGAGGTTTACCCCTTTTAATATCTCTTTGCCTTCAATACCGGCACGAAGATTTTTTACATCTAATAATATATTGTCCATATCCATTGGTTGATGATTCAATTTATATTCATTCTATTTCATTATCCTACCGACCCCTCAAGAGTTATTTGCAATAATTTTTGCGCCTCTACCGCAAATTCCATAGGCAATTTATTCATCACCTCCTTGGCATATCCATTGACAATCAATGCCACAGCTTCCTCGGTGGGAATACCTCGTTGGTTACAATAGAATATTTGGTCTTCGCTAATCTTTGATGTTGTAGCCTCATGTTCAACTACTGCTGTGTCGTTCAACACATCAATATAAGGGAATGTGTGTGCGCCACAATGCGACCCCAATAATAGACTATCGCATTGAGTGTAATTGCGACATCCATCGGCATCGGGAGCCACCTTTACAAGCCCACGATATGAGTTTTGGCTATATCCTGCCGATATACCTTTTGATACAATTGTAGAGCGAGTGTTGCGTCCTGTATGTATCATTTTTGTTCCAGTATCGGCTTGTTGGCGATTATTAGTCACCGCCACCGAATAAAATTCTCCTATTGCTCCATCTCCAGCGAGTACGCAACTGGGATATTTCCAAGTTATAGCCGACCCGGTTTCGACTTGTGTCCACGAAAGTTTTGAGTTATCGCCACGGCACAACCCTCGTTTTGTCACGAAGTTATAAACTCCGCCCTTGCCATCTTTATCGCCAGCATACCAGTTTTGCACTGTAGAATATTTCACCTCGGCACGATCTTCAACGATAATTTCCACAATAGCAGCGTGGAGTTGATTTTCGTCGCGCATAGGAGCCGTGCAACCTTCGAGATAACTCACATATGCATCATCGTCGGCAACGATGAGTGTGCGTTCAAACTGTCCTGTGCCCGATGCGTTGATGCGGAAATATGTAGATAGTTCCATTGGGCAACGCACCCCCTTGGGAATGTACACAAATGAGCCATCGCTAAACACAGCCGAGTTGAGTGCTGCATAGAAATTATCACGATATGATACTACCTTGCCAAGATAACGACGCACAAGGTCGGGATAATCGCGCACAGCCTCCGAGAATGAGCAAAAGACGATTCCCAATTCGGCAAGTTTCTCCTTGTGGGTAGTTTTCACCGACACAGAGTCCATCACAGCATCAACTGCCATGCCCGAGAGTATTTTTTGCTCCTCAAGAGGAATTCCGAGCTTATTAAAAGTGTCGAGCAATTCAGGATCTACCTCATCAAGGCTCTTTGGTCCCTCTTTCTTTTTAGGCGCAGCATAATAGCTTATCGCTTGGAAATCTATCTCGGGAATGTCGAGGTGTGCCCATGTGGGAACCTCAAGAGTGAGCCAATGGCGAAATGCTTTAAGACGAAACTCAAGCAACCACTCGGGTTCACCTTTCTTTTGCGAAATCAATCGCACCACATCTTCATTCAATCCTTGTGGTATGATTTCAGTATCAATATTAGTCACAAACCCATATTTGTAATCGCCCGATGTAACATCGTTGATGATGTCATCGCTCGATGGTGGAGTGACCTTTTTATCTTTTTCCTTATTTTTATCTTTTTGTGACTCTTTCATACTGTGAGATAAGTCATTTATCATTTGTCGTTATTTATCAATTCTGTTGCCGACTCAAATATTTCTTGAGCAGTTTCCGACCCAAAAATATCGGGAGCAAGATTAATCAATCGTTCATCGGCAATACCACTCGATGATTTAAGCAACTCGGTTTCGGGAAATATTGCTATCCACACATTTAGCATCAAACTCAATACCACAAGCCATTGCACTACTGCAAACACAGCGCCGGCAAACCTATTCACAGCGCCCAATTTAATAGTTTTGAGCACCTTGGCGATTAGCGAAGCTGCCCAACGAGCGCCAAAATATCCAGCTAAAAACAAAACAACTTGAGCTATTACCGAGTTCATAAAACGCGAAGAGGCTTTTGATGTTGCTGGGTCGAGGAGTGTTTCGTTCATAAACGAGGTTAATTCTACCGCAAACAAACGACAACAAACTATCCCCACAAGCACACCCGCCAACGCACCCATTTGCGACAATATGCCCTTATAGTATCCATATGCTGCCGACACTACTATTACCACTATCATCACTATGTCTAAAGTGCTCATACCTCTTTTATTTTTTAAGAATGCAAAGTTAACAAATAAAATTCTTTTTCTCACGCTCATTCCCACAGAATTTTACTTATGTAAAGTTAATTTATTGTTCACTTTTCATCTCTTATCAACTGCTACACAATAAATTCACCATAATTGCGTTTATACGTAGGAATAAATAGCGTTTTATCGCATTTTGCAGTTTTTAAAATTTATATGAATATCAACAACATAATATCACGAATAGCACTATTTACCATAGGGCTGTTCTTTATCATCAACCCGCTATCACTAAATGCGTTATCACTAACCACATATAGTGAAAACTCGGCATTGAGCGAAGGAAATTGGGCCAAAATCAGCGTACCAAAATCGGGAGTATATCTTATTTCCAACACCGACCTTCAAAAATGGGGATTTAGCGACCCTTCAAAGGTGAATATTTATGGTTATGGAGGCAAGCGTCTCCCCGATGCCTTAAGTTCATCAACATACATCGACGACCTCCCCATCGTGCGTACCCATCACACCGATAAAGGCATTGTTTTTTATGCCCAAGGACCCGAAACATGGACCACAACCGATGGCAATTATGTTCAATCACTCAACCCATTCTCAACCGAAGGGTATTATTTCATCAGCGACCGTGAGTCGGCTCAATCTTCCGAAATCCCAGTTATAGGCAAAGACATTTCACAATCTGATTTAACCGATGCCATAACCTCTTTTATCGAATCGATTTATCACGAAAAAGACATGGTAAATCACGGAGAAACAGGGCACTTATTAGTGGGCGAAGACTTTAAATATTCCCCATCGCAAACATTTAAGTTCAGCCTACCCGACATTGACACCAACCAAGAAGTGTGGATGGAATGTAGCTTTGTTGCAAAATCAGTAGCTGCACCATCAACATTAACTTTCACTGCCAATGGTGAGACTTTGCAAGGATTTTCTTCCGACAAGATACCAGCTTGCTCCGAGAGCGCCTACATTCATGCTCGTTCTACTACAACTCGCCACTCTTTTAATATTTCCAACAACGAGTTGTCGTTAGGGATTAAAATCTCATCACAATCATCTATACAAATTGCTAATCTCAACTATATTACCATCAACTATACTCGCAAGTTAAAACTTCACAACGGCATGCTTAAATTCCGTGCCAAAAAACCTTTGTTGACACTTGCTGGTGGTAATAGCACAACTCATGTATGGGATATCACCAAACCCCTTGAAATCAGCGCAATAAAAACAATCTCATCGGGCGACGGCATTGCCTTTAAAAACAGTTATACCGGGGCTCGTGAATATGTGGCATGGAACGAAAATGCAACACTTCCCTCTCCTACATTTGTGGGCAAAGTGAGCAACCAAAATCTACACAGCCTTGCGACGCCCGACATGGTAATTTTCACCGTTGACGAGTGGAGCTCTCAAGCCGAGCGACTTGCCGACCTACATCGCAACTCAGCCGATTCACTCAATGTATTAGTTGTAAATCAAGACTTGGTATTCAACGAGTTTGCATCGGGAGCGCCCGATGTTAATGCATTCCGCAAAATGCTCAAGATGCTATGGGATCGTGGACAAGAAACGTCATCACCTCTCAAATATGTCCTTTTATTTGGTCGCGGAACATTTGACAATCGCCACTTAACCAGCGAAATGCAAACTCTCGGATACAAAACAATACCCATTTGGCAATCCGACAAAGGTCTTGACGACAATGAAAGTTTCTGTACCGATGATATTCTTGCATTCCTAAACGATAATTCAGGCACTAATTTTGGTAGCGACCATTATTGCGTCGCCGTAGGCCGCATCCCTGTGCGTAGCGAAGAGGAAGCCAAGTCGGCCGTTGACAAACTTTACCGATATGTTAACTCTTCGGACAAGAGCGAATGGAAAAACCAAGTACTTTTCGTTGCCGATGATATGGACAACGGTATCCACATGGAGCAAACCGAAGAGATGTGGAACATTATGTCACAAAGCGCCTCGGGCAAAGACTTCATTTACAATAAAGTATATATTGATGCCTTTACTCGCGAAGGCAACACATATCCTCAAGCAAAGGCCCAAATGTTCCGTCTGCTTGAAGAAGGTACTCTTTGGTGGAACTATGTAGGCCACGCCAACACTACTTCTTGGACTCACGATGGCCTGCTATCATACACCGAGATGAGTAGTCTATATCTCAAAAAAATACCATTCCTTTATGCTGCAACTTGCGACTATCTTCGTTGGGATGGAAACTCGGCATCGGGTGCTGAAGTGATGTATCACATACCCGATGGTGGTATCATTGGTGCAATATCAGCCACTCGTCCGGTTTATATCGCAAACAATGGTCTGCTCTCAATAGCAGTGGCCAACTTTGCACTAAAACGCGATGAAAGTGGCCGACCCCTCACCCTTGGCGAGATACTACAACAAGCCAAAAACAATCTCTCTAAAAACGGAGCAAATGTTCAAGACCGCAATAAACTGCGTTTCACACTCATGGGCGACCCTGCTATGCGTTTAGCCATACCCTCTTCATTGGCCAAAGTGTCGGAGATAAACGGTGCTTATGTTGACCAAGGAGAGCAAAGTACTATCCAAGCCCGCCAAAATGCCGTTATCAAAGGCCGCATTACCGATGTCAACGACAAAGACCTTTCTAACTTCACTGGCATCATTCACTCTACTCTATATGATGCCGAAAAGAGCACCACTTCTCACGGCTATACCCATGAAGACGATGGCAAAGAAGTTGTATTTGAGGAGCATGGATCTAAACTTTATGCCGGTCGCGACTCGGTCATCAATGGGACATTCACCATCACAATACCCATGCCCACGGAGATTGCCAACAACTTCCGAGAAGCCACTCTCAACCTTTATGCTCAAGCCGATAACGGAATGGAAGCTATAGGGTGCAATAGGAGTTTCTACATATATGGTTTTGACAACTCGGCACTACCCGACACTATCGCCCCCGTAATTGAATACATCTATCTCAATCACGAAGGTTTTGCCGATGGCGATGTCGTAAACGAATCACCCCTATTGATTGCCCAAGTATCTGACAATGTGAGCATCAACCTATCATCGGCAGGTGTGGGTCACCAAATGTCAATACGCCTTGATGGTGAAAAAGACTTCAACGATGTAGCATTATACTATACCCCTATTATTAGCGATATTTCAAGTGGGATTATTAACTACCCAATCGAAAATATCCCCGACGGAAATCACTCCATCAAATTAAAAGTTTGGGACACATCGGGCAACTCATCAGAGAAAACCGTTTCGTTAAAAGTAGTCAACGGAATGGTTCCAAATATGTTTGATATATACACCGACGCAAACCCTGCTCACACCGATGTGAATTTCTACATCAAACACGACCGCCCCAACGCTATGGCAACCGTTACGATTGAAGTATTTGACCTCATGGGCCGACTCGTGTGGCAATCAAGTCGCACTGGTCAAAGCGATATGTTCATCTCTACACCTATCAATTGGAACCTTTGCGACATGGTGGGCCGACGCGTAAATCGTGGTATATATGTGTATAAAGCATCTATATCTACCAACGGACAAGACTTCAGTTCGGGTGCTCGCAAACTTGCTGTCGCAGCCCAATAATAAGCATTAATGCAAATTATACCTTATAGTAGGCCTATTGTGTTGAAAATAACATAATAGGCCTATAATTCTTTATTCTTTACACAAGAATCCTACATTCAAAATCGAAGTGCAAAATTTGCGGTAAAAAAAATAATAACATGAAAAACACCGCAGGTTTGCCAAACGGCTGGGGCGCGTAGCCCCAAAGAGTGAATTTGTAGATAAACAAGCAATACAAAAAAAGGAGAC
>JAZTZO010000054.1:0-5685 GCA_045637505.1 Muribaculaceae bacterium
CCCCCTAATCGAAAAGAGTCAGTTGAGGCGGTGGATTTTCGTCTAAAATCCCCATATTTTCCCAATCTTTTTCGGGATTGTTAAACAAACTATAGAAATCGACATAATACATCAGTGTAATCCGTATCATTGTAGCCAATCCAGAGAAACTCCAAGGTCGTTCCAACCGTTTTTGCATTATCATTAATAGCAAATTGGCAATCAAGGTAACCCAAACTTGAATTTTAATGGCATTAGCACTTTCTCCATAGAAGTATTTCAAGGGGAAATTTTGCTTGATTTGCTTGAAAAGCAGTTCAATTTCCCATCGTTGGCGATAAATAGCGATAATATCATTTGGATCTGAGTCCATATCATTAGTTAGCAATGATATTAGTTTGCGTTTTTTAATGTCAACATGCGTTATTATTCGAGCATTATGGACAATAGTTTCACCACCACTTATTTTCTTTGTAAATAGAACATCCTGTATCCTAACTTCCATTAACCCATCAGTCGTTTGGTACATCGTGTCGCTTATTATTGAATAAGTTAGCGACTTTTTCATCTTTGTTACGTATATAACTCCTTTTTGGGTAAGTTCTTCAAACTTCTCATAGTCAATGTAGGCTCTATCCATTGCAATAATATCCCCTTTGCTCAAATGCGATGGCTTAAGCATAAATGAATCATTGGTTGCCGCAGATGTAAACTTAATATCAGATGGAACACCTTCATTTGCATGTATTACCGTATGAACCTTTATTCCACCTTTTTTCTTGCCGCTTTTAGGGTGCCGTCCCACTCCTTTGAATATTAGATTAGAGAACAGTGTTATAGTAGTAGAATCGAGGATTTGGAGTCTGTCCATCCATTTTGGGCGCTTACGGCGTCGGCTGTCCGATATAAGTTCATGCCTATACTTTGTATACAAATCGCGATATATAGCCTCAAATATTGCTTCTGGGCGTCGTTTATTGGCATCGGCAAGCGTGCTACGGCTAATCTTAAACTTAATTCCTATATGTATCAACTTGTTAGTGTCGGCTAATAACGACGTAGTTATCTCGCGCAAAGAATCAAAACGTTTGATTACAGCATAAAGCATTACAATCAAGTGAATCCACACATTAAAGTGTTTTGTGTAGCGTTCTCCACCCAAATCTTGGCTGATTTGAAGAATTTTTGACTTGTCAAGCAATTTTATTACTTGAGAATATAGCGGCTGTCCGATAAAATGCTTACTTTTGCTCATGGTTATAAAGTTTGTTGCAAAACCAAAATAACCACAAAGGGCTGAATCCTGCAAATGGAATCAGCCCTAATTTTTTATTCTATCAAAAAAAGTTTTATCGGACACTAATAAAAAACAATAATTACATTATCGCAAAAAATTGAGAGAGCCGATTATTAATTTTGTAACTTAATAAGTTAGTGGTGTATGTCGTAATTCTATTAAATTCGTAGGGCTCTTTACAATGAAAACACAATATTAAAACATAGTACATATTTTGCCCATAATACATATTATGTTAAATAGTGATTTTAGAGAGTAAAGAAGATAAGTGGAAAATATCCCCCTCCATTATTGCCCTCATTTAAATCTCCAAATATAGTTTTATTTAGAGCTGTTTGTGTTGAGGTATTCTATACTAATTTTTCTTTGGTAAAATTATCAGTCTTTAAATTACCTTCAATAATTGATCGACTAAAATTTTACATGAAGCTTTGACGAAGTATATATAATAATAACCATTGTAGTATATTGCTTGATTTTTTGGTTGCTATTTTTCTAACAATTTCAATCGAGCTAAATAAAATAACCTATTTTAAAAGGAGAATTTATAATGATTTATATGGTATTTTATTGCTTTTAGATTTTGATATTTAAATTGAATTCATGTAGATGTATGTAAATATCGTTAGAAAATCCACTTTGATTTTGAGTTTAAAATTGCAAACCCATGCATTGTTACTTAAACTATTCGCAATTACAAATGCAACAGACTAATTACATATAATAATAGCTTAAATTATTCAAAAGTAACCAAGTTATTATATGCCCAACTTAGTAGTTAGTAATATTAAATTGGTAATTTACGACATATAACGATTTAAAACAAGTAATTTTACGTGTTAAGTATTTTTTACATGCACATGTAATTGATATATTTACATGCAGTTAGCATAAATAGGTTAAAGTTATAGGTTAATAGTTGTTGTGTGATAATGATAATTAACTATGATTGAAGGGTTAAGTGTGTAGCAATTAATGTTTTATGTTGTAATTTTTAAAGAATTAGTTTGACCATATGACTATCCTATTCTCCCCTCCTCTATTGGCGTATTTACGGAAACAAATATGGAAAGATTGGCTTTTTACCATTGAAAATTTGGTTAATCAAATATTTGTGATTACATTTGCATCTCTAAATAATTACAAAATCAAATTGCAAATGGATATTGTAACTCGCTTAAAACAATTCATGGTAGCATTAAATATTGCAAATTCTCAATTTGCTGATACTTGCCGTATACCACGCCCTACTATCTCTCAAATACTTAATGGTCGAAACAAGAAGATAAGTGATGAGTTAATTAGTAAAATTCATGAGGCTTATCCTCAATTATCTGTCTTATGGTTAATGTTTGGCGAGGGAGATATGATGGTGGGGTCAAATATTAAAATCTCTGAGCCTAAAATAGGAGATAATGTTAGCTTTAATAATGAGCAAAATTCTGAAGATGAATCAATAATGCGTAGTTTTGATTTTGATTCTCCTATTATAGAAAGTCAACCAGAAAAAATTTCAGTCAATATTCCTCATCAAAACTCTGTTCAGAAAGTGGAATATCGTGAATCTGATAAGGTTGCTGTAAGTAAAGGGGTAAATACGCCAAATCCAATGGTAATTAATGCAAAATCAAAGAGAGTAATAGAGATTAGGGTTTTCTATGATGATAATAGCTATGAAATTTTTGTTCCTCAAAAAAAATAGTAAAACAAATTATATAAAAGATAAAGTTGGGGCCTTCTTGATTTGTTCGAGAAGGCTTTTTTATAAAATTAATTCTTGTAGTTATGAATTATAAGAACTATCTTTGTATATGATATTACAATAGATTTATGACTCGTTATATAAGACTAATCGTGTGGTTGATATTATCGCATATATGTATTTGTGCACATGCGATAATCTTAGATGATAGTACTATTGTGGTATTGGCTTCGTGGAATAAGAACGAGCAACATCAATTTAATTATTCTCAATGTAATTATGAGATAAAAGGAACTGACACAATAAGTGCAGAGAATATTGCTCGTAGGTTTAAAATAATAGTGGATGATTCTACACAACATTTATATTCGTTGAATTATGTCCGTATAAATATGCCCTCAATAGGCGACTCAATTCCGTTGGACGAATCTCCATTACGTCTTATGACAAATTGTAATGGCGCTTTGTTAAAAGTATTGAATTGGGATGGTTATTTAGCATGGAGACAAAATGATGTTGATGTCACCTCTGCCACATTGTTCCCATATGTAGCAATGCTTTCTTTTAATGGTAAAAAATTAAGGTTAAATTACCATTATCATGGTATGGCATTTGTTAGTGGAGATGTTATTGGAATTAAAGATTCAATAAAATCAGAGTCAGATATGGTTGTAACTCAAGATTTTCGAAATTTGGGAAATTATGAGTTAATTACAGTAACAACATCTACTAAATATCGTTATAAAACCAATGACTCCCCTATCCCAGTCACTGATAAATTTACGCAAGTGATTGATAGCAAAAAAGGATGGCCTATTGCTACCTATTACGAACGTCGTAAAGAAGAAGGTGAAACAATTGTTCTTAATACGTGGAATATAAAACTAATAGACTGAAATCAAATAATAACAGTGTTATGAAGAAATATATCTTAGATTTAAAGGTTGTGGAAAATCGTAGGATACATGAGTTATATACGTTACTCATATTAACTCCTGCCGATGGTTCTATGCTTCCCGAAATGTTGCCTGGACAATTTGTACAGGTTGCAGTTGATGGCTCTAAAACGACTTTTTTGCGCCGTCCAATTTCAATTAATAATGTCGATCGCGAAAACAACCACTTGTGGTTGTTGGTAAGAATGGCTGGAGAAGGAACAAAGGCGTTAATGGCACTAAATGTATCTGATACATTGAATGTAATGTTGCCATTGGGTAATGCATTCAACCTACCTAAAGACATTAATGATAGCATTCTTTTAGCTGGAGGTGGCGTAGGAGTTGCTCCTATGTTATATTGGGGTGCTCAACTTAAAACAAAAGGTTTTCAGCCTAAATTTTTAATAGGAGCTCGTTCAGCAAAAGATGTATTGCAACTTGACGAATTTGAAAAAATAGGAAAAGTATTTGTATCTACCGAAGATGGCTCAATGGGAGAAAAGGGATTAGTAACTACTAATACAATATTAGCAACAAATATTGATAAGATATTTTGTTGTGGCCCTGCTCCAATGATGAAGGCTATTGCAAAGGTCGCAAAAGATAGAGATATTGATTGTGAAGTGTCATTGGAGAATATGATGGCTTGTGGACTTGGCGCATGTCTATGCTGCGTTGAAAATACAGTTAAAGGAAATGTATGTGTATGCACCGAAGGTCCGGTGTTTAATATAAAGGAATTAACATGGTAAATTTAGGTGTAAATATAGGTGGTCTAAACCTCAAAAATCCGGTTTTGACTGCGTCGGGAACATTTGGATATGGAGAAGAGTTTGCCGACTTTATCGATTTAAATCGTTTGGGTGGTTTTATTATTAAAGGTACAACGATAAACCATCGAGAAGGAAATCCCTACCCTCGTATGGCTGAAACCCCATCGGGTATGCTTAATGCTGTCGGCCTACAAAATAAAGGTGTTGATTATTTTGTTGAGAATATTTATCCACGCATAAAAGATGTTGATTCACATGTAATTGTTAATGTCTCGGGTGCAACTATCGATGATTATGTTGCTGTGTGTGAAAAACTTGCTCCACTTGATAAAATTAACGCTATAGAGGTAAATATCTCATGTCCCAATGTGAAGCAAGGTGGTATGGCTTTCGGCACAACTTGCGAGGGGGCTGCACAAGTAACAAAGGCTGTTCGAAAAGCATTCCCCAAAACTGTAATTATAAAATTATCCCCCAATGTAACTGATATAACTGAAATAGCTCGTGCTGTTGAAGCCGAAGGAGCTGACTCGGTTTCATTGATTAATACTTTATTGGGTATGGCTATTGATGTAGAACGTCAACGCCCATATCTATCAACAATTACAGGGGGCTTGTCTGGTCCGGCTGTTCGTCCAGTTGCAGTGCGCATGGTGTGGCAAGTTGCTAAAACTGTGAATATCCCAGTGATAGGACTTGGTGGTATAATGAATGGCCGTGATGCTATTGAATTTATGCTCGCTGGAGCAAGTGCTATTCAAGTGGGAACTGCTAATTTTGTGGATCCTTCAGTTACTATGAAAATAATTGATTATATGGAAGATTATTGCCTACGTCATGGAGTTAAGGATATTAACGAGATTGTAGGTATGATAAATAAATTATTGCTGTCCGATAAAAATCGATAAAGTATATAAAAAGGGTCTCAATCGCAGATTTAATGCGGTTGAGATTCTTTTTTTCGATTTACAAGCCCCCTAATCGAAAAGAGTCAGT
>JAZTZO010000055.1:0-3754 GCA_045637505.1 Muribaculaceae bacterium
CTCCGCTCTCAACTTCTCGGACTACTTGCAATTTGAAACTCATCGGATAATCTCGTTGCGTTCGCTTGATATACAAGCCTTTAACATTTTCTTCCATAGCTTTACTCTTTTTAGTGTAACGCTATTTCAGGACGTGACAAACTTTCTTTAAAAAAATAGATATAGATAAATGTTTTTTTTTATAAAAATCAAATTATTATCTTTGCAATAAATATAAAATAAATCACATATGTTTAAGAAATTAAGAGTAGTACTTGCCTTGTTGAGTTTTATCGCTGTTACTTTGTTGTTTTTAGATTTTACAGGTTTTGTACAGCAATGGTGGGGTTGGATTGCTAAAATTCAATTAGTTCCAGCATTTTTAGCATTAAATGTTGTAGCTATAGTGTTTCTATTGCTATTAGCTATTATATTGGGTAGGGCATATTGCTCGGTTATTTGTCCGTTGGGGATATTGCAGGATATTATAATCCATGTGAGAGGTTGGTTTTGGAAAAAAGGTAGAAGAAAAAATAGATTTAAATATAGCAAGCCAAAAACATGGTTGCGAATAAGCGTTATGTCTATGTTCATATTGATGATAATCCTTGGATTATGTAATATTATTGGAACCTCAATAACATTTTTTATTGACCCATATAGCGCTTATGGGCGCATTGCATCACATATTTTTGCTCCAATTTATAATGTAGGTAATAATGTTATAGCTGATGCATTGGTTGATACTAATTGTTATTGGTTTTACCATATTGATTTATATCATTATTTGCCATTAACTATTATAGCGGTTGTAACGTTGTTGGTGGTGGGAATAATGAGCTGGATTGGTGGACGACTTTATTGTAATACAATTTGTCCTGTAGGGACTATTCTTGGCTGTGTAAGTCGTTTTTCGTTATTAAAGCCAGTAATTGATATAAAAAAATGCAATGGATGTACAAAATGTGCAAGAAATTGTAAATCATCATGTATAGATGCAAAAAATCATGCGATAGATTATTCTCGTTGCGTTATGTGTATGAACTGTATAGAAAATTGTTCAACGGGTGCAATCAAATTACAACGAAGACTTTTGACCAACGAAAAAGTAGAAAAGGAAGAGTGCGCTAATGATAGTCGTCGTAATTTTATTATAACAGGAATTGCATTAGCAACAACATCGGCAATCAAAGCATCGGATAAGGTAACTGATGGAGGATTGGCTAAAATAATTGATAAAGAAAAACCTCAAAGAAAAGCTAGAATTTTACCTCCTGGAGCTGTAAGTTTATCTCATATGCAACGCCATTGTACTGGTTGTCAGTTATGTATATCGGTATGTCCAAATGATGTTCTTCGTCCATCAACAGAATTATCAACATTTATGCAGCCGGTGGTTGGGTATGAGAAAGGGTATTGTCGCCCAGAATGTGTGAGATGTTCAGATGTCTGCCCAGCTGGAGCTTTCCATAAAATTACGGTAGAAGAAAAAAGTGCCATTCAAATAGGATGTGCCGTTGTAAATTTTGATGCTTGTATTGCAGCTTCTCATGGACAAAGATGTGGAAATTGTGCCGATAAATGTCCGACAGGAGCAATAAAAATGGTGCCTACAGATCCCAATAATGAAAGCTCACATTATATGCCCGTTGTAAATGAATCAAAGTGTATTGGTTGCGGTGCGTGTGAATATTATTGTCCTGTGCGACCAATTAGTGCGATACATGTGAATGGAAATGAAATACATAGAAATATTTAATCTCCTAAAATTTTAATTATGGATAAAAATAAATCAAGTATAGATAGAAGAAAATTTTTAAAATTTTTAGGGTTAGGAGCTACAGCTGCAACTGTTGCATCTTGTGTCTCAACAAATGAAGCTGATAATGAAGATTTTGTAGAAGATCTTCAACGTCCTATAAAAGGGAAAATGACTTATCGCGTAAATCCTAAGACCAAAGAAAATGTATCTCTTTTGGGTTATGGATGTATGCGATTGCCGACAATTTCAAATGAGAGTGCTCGAGATAGTGAAGATGAAATTGATCAAGAGGAAGTTAATAGACTGGTTGATTATGCAATAAAACATGGTGTGAATTTATTTGATACATCACCTGCATATTGTAAAGGGATGTCGGAGCGTGCTATGGGGATTGCATTAAGTCGTTATCCTCGTGAAAGTTATTTTCTCTCTACAAAATTGTCAAACTTTGCCGAATCAACTTGGTCTCGAGAAAAATCCTTGGAGATGTATCATAAATCTTTTAAGGAATTACAGACTGAATATATAGATTATTTGCACCTACATGGTATTGGCATGAATGGGATGGAGGCTTATAACGCGAGATATGTTGAAAATGGTGTGCTTGAATTTTTATTAAAAGAGCGTGAGGCTGGTAAAATAAAAAATTTAGGATTCTCTTATCATGGTGATATAAGGGTATTTGACTATTTGCTATCAAAGCATGATGAATATAAGTGGGATTTTTGCTTAATCCAACTTAATTATATGGATTGGAAGCATGCCAAGGAAATCAATGAGCGAAATACCAATGCCGAATATCTATATAGAGAATTGGAAAAAAGAGGAATTCCTGCTATGGTTATGGAGCCATTATTAGGTGGTCGTTTGGCTGATTTAAATGATGCAGTGGTGGCGCAAATGAAACAACGACGTCCTCAAGATAGTGTTGCTTCATGGGCTTTTAGGTTTGCTGGTTCAAAACCAGGAATATTGACTGTGTTAAGTGGAATGACATATATGGAGCATTTGCATGATAATTTAGCGACATACTCACCATTAGAACCAATAACTGATGATGAAGCTATGTTTCTTGAGAAAATGGCTCAATTTATGCTTGAATTTCCAACTATACCATGTACACAGTGTGCATATTGTATGCCATGTCCTAAAGGTCTAGATATTCCCTCAATTTTTACGCATTATAATAAATGTATTAATGAGGGCAATATGACTGATGATACTCGAGATCCTCATTATGATGCTGCTCGAAGAGCTTTTTTGGTGGGATATGATCGAAAAGTTCCTCGTTTGCGTCAAGCAGGGCATTGTACTTCGTGTGGAAAGTGTTTGAGCCATTGTCCACAAGGAATTGCTATTGATGAAGAAATGAAGAAGATTCATACTTATACCGAAGCCTTAAAGCAAAGAAAGCAAGTAACAGATTTGATAAAAGATAAACTCTTAGCGGGAAATCATTCATTGGTTATTGAAACCAAAGGAGGAAAAGTGCTTACTTTTGACGGGCGAGGAGTGAAAGATTTGCATAATATATATATGAATACTCCTGAGGTTTTAAATGGGGCAATAATTGCAGATAAAGTAATAGGAACTGGTGCTGCAACCTTAATGGCGTTAGGAGGAATCAAGGAGTATTACACAAATGTAATAAGTAGAGGCGCTTTTGAAATTTTAAAAAACAAAGGTATTAAAGGTAAGTATGGAGAATTAGTCGCTCAAATAAACAATCGAGATGGTTCGGGTAGATGCCCTCTTGAGTCGCATTTAGATGGACATCTTGACTCTGATGATGTTATAGATAAAATCACTGACTTTGTAAATAGTATAGCATAAATAAAGCCACCCGAAAGGTGGCTTTATTATATATAGGAAATTGTCACGTCCTGAAATAGCGTTACACTAAAAAGAGTAAAGCTATGGAAGAAAATGTTAAAGGCTTGTATATCAAGCGAACGCAACGAGATTATCCGATGAGTTTCAAATTGCAAGTAGTCCGAGAAGTTGAGAGCGGAG
>JAZTZO010000056.1:0-12035 GCA_045637505.1 Muribaculaceae bacterium
ACAATTGTGGAATCAGCGAAACACTCGTCGCACAAAGTTTGCTCTCTTTGACCATTTCCTATGGAGAGTTGGAAAAGCAAAAGAGAAAAGTTTTTCACTACTATTAACTCGACAAGAATATATCGATTATATCACAAAGAAAATCTTACCACAACGAATTATTCGATGGCAAAAAATAAATTTCTAAAATAAACTAATCATGAACAAATTAAACAAATTTTCAAGAGCAATCCTCGCGATAGCGATAATGCTCTGTGTGGCACTCCCCACACTCGCCCACGACTTTGAAGTCGGTGGCATTTATTACAAATACCTCGACAAAACAGCAAAAACTGTTGAGGTGACACATAGAGGAAGTTTCTCTTCTGATTATTCCAACGAATACACTGGTTCAGTTACTATCCCTTCATCTGTTACATATAGTGGCACAACTTATTCCGTCACCTCGATTGGCGACTATGCGTTTGCCCATTGCTCTGAATTGACATCTGTAACAATACCCATTTCAGTAACCTCGATTGGCTTCTCTGCGTTCTATTGTACTAATTTGGCACAAATTAAAGTAGGAAGAGGCAACAAAAAATATGATTCTCGAAATGGTTGTAATGCTATTATTGAAACATCTACTAATACATTGATAGTAGGTTGCAAAAATAGTATTATCCCTAATTCTGTAACCTCGATTGGCGACAATGCTTTTGAAGGTTGCTTAGGATTGACTTCGGTAAACATTCCCAATTCTGTAACATCAATTGGTGTCTACGCGTTCGAAGGCTGCTCAAGCTTGACTTCTATCACTATTCCAAAATCAGTAATTAAGATTGACTATTCGTTCAGAAATTGCACAAGCTTGACTCAAATTAAAGTAGAAAGTGGTAATCCCAATTATGATTCTCGAAATGATTGTAACGCTATCATTGAAACCAAAACAAATGCATTGATTGCAGGTTGTAAAAATACGATCATTCCAAACTCAGTTACAAAAATTGGCAGTTATGCTTTTAGGGGGAGTGGTCTATTAGATCCTAAGATACCTCTATCAGTTACCGACATCGGCTACGCAGTGTTTAATGGCTCTGAATGGTATAAAAATCAATCTGATGGCGTTCTATATTTAGATAATTGCTGTGTTGGATATAAAGGTGAAGCTCCTTCAGGGGTATTAAATATAAAAAAATCGACTCGTTTAATTTGTTCATGTGCATTTTGGGGGAGTTATGATAGTTTAACGGATGTTATAATCCCCAATTCTGTTAAATACATTTATTTTGATACATTCGCAAAGTGCAATGGAATAAAAACGATAAAATCATTAAGTCAAGAGCCTCCAATATGTATTGTTGACTATGCTGATTGGTTTTTAGACATTCCAGGTAGTTGTATTTTACAAATTCCTGCTGGCTCTAAAGAGGCTTACTCAACTGCTATTGGTTGGGGGCGGTTTGTAAATATCGAAGAGATTGCTACTGTAGATGTTTCAACTCAAGAAAATAATGCCACCTTTGAAATCCCTACAGCCCAAGGAGCTGTAACATATACAGTTAATGTATATTCAGATGAAGCTATGACTCAATTGGTAGCCACTACCAACTATGATGCAACAGGCAAAATTATCCCGATGGCAACTTCGCTTGAATTATCAATCGATGGTTTTGAAGATGGTACTTACTACTATGACGTTGTGGCAAAATCAGAAACCGGCGAAACATTAAGCAACTACACCGGAACGTTTGAAATTGATGCAGCTGGCATTTCCCAAGTAGAAGCCGATAATAACACTACTGAAATAGCTCGTTATGATATTCATGGTCGCTTACTTATCGAACCAACAAAGGGTATCAATATCATCAAAATGAGCGATGGCTCGACTCGCAAAGAGTTTGTTAAATAAAAAGATTAACATTAATCATTAGAATTTCCTATGTGAACAGGTCGTGGCGAAATGTCACGACCTTTTTTCTATCCACAACGGAGCTTCTCTGCTAATTAGTTGTCATAGTAGTCTCAGTTGACATAGAAGACATAAAACAAAGATTAAAAAAGAAAGAGTAATAACTTTTGATTTTTAAGTATAATTCATTTTTTGTCATTATCGCAGTTTTTCCCTTTTTTTGCATTGTAACTTTGCATCATGTTTGCAAACAACACTAATTTTATACTTTAACAATTAATGTAACTCAATTATGAAAATTAAAACAATATTTTATCCTGGCGACACGCCCAACGAGCCGGGACGCTTAGTTTATCGTTTATCAAATCGTCAAGGCGATACTACTCACATCAACACTTCTCACTATATCTATCCAAATGAGTGGAATCACTATCGCAACACCATTCGAATGCCTCGTAAATCTTCTCCTCGCAAAAACGTATTAAAAGCGATTGAAAACGAAATAAAATGCGATATTATGCAAATACAAGATATTTATCGCGATTATTGCGAGTCGGGTCAACACTTTCGTTTGGTTAGGGTCGCAAATTCATTTTACCGCCAACGTCGTTCTATCTCGTTCTTTGACTTTATTTACGATACTATCGACCACCTAACGGTTATTAATCGTCATGGCACAGCACAAAACTATGCATCTGCCCTAAAAAGTTTTATGAAATTTCGTGAAAACTGCGACATAAACCTCGCCGAGATAGACTCCGACATGATGCAACACTACGAAGCATATCTTACCCATCGTGGAGTGTCGCCCAATACAATCTCATTTTATATGCGTAACCTCCGAGCCTTATATAATCAAGCTGTAGAGCAAGGTATCACACCTCAGCGCAACCCCTTTAGGCATGTCTATACTGGCATTGCAAAGACTATGAAACGAGCATTACCCCTCAAAGCCTTACAACGCATCAAATTGCTTAATCTTGAGAAAACAACATCGCTCGATTTTGCTCGTGATATGTTCCTATTCTCATTTTATACTCGGGGCATGTCATTTATTGATATGGCGTATCTTACTGCTGATAATATTAAATATAATACACTCACATATAGGCGTCATAAAACTGGACAGCAACTCCAAATAAGGTGGGAGCGATGTATGCAAGAAATTGTAGATAAATATAAGTATTGTTCTCATGGTTCTTTTCTATTGCCTATCTGTAAATCACGCGACGAACCACATGCAAGCTATAAAAGTGTTATGGCTCGTGTAAATAATAACCTCAAACATGTTGCTCAGCTCGCTGGTATAGATGAGCCGCTCACAATGTATGTGGCACGGCATTCATGGGCAAGTGTGGCACGTGATCAACAAATTCCAATATCCATTATCAGTCAAGGAATGGGGCATGACTCCGAGCAAACAACACAAATCTATCTATCCTCAATCAGTAACACAATAGTTGATAAAGCCAATAGTCGCATAATCTCAAAACTCAATTCACAATTAATCAACACAAGCACGTCTTTCAGTTTATTACCGAGTAGCCTTAGTTGATACAGTGGACTTAAATGACACATATAAAAAGAGTTGCCATATCAATGACAACTCTAATATATAAAATTCGCAAATCAACGTTATTACTTAACTCTAATGGAAGTAGTGTCGCGAGGCACATCTACATTGTGCTTGTAGAAAATCTTTTCGGCATTGTTAACAAACACATTGCATTGGCTTTTCAATGGGCCTGATGTATAGTCTTCAACAGGTATGAGTCTGAAGTTTTTTGATCCACCACCAGGTTGTAGAGTAAACACAAGACGATATGATGCACTATCAACAATAGGGTTGCCGTTCTCATCACGCACAAGTTTCACCTTGGCCAATGCTCCGCCGCGTGTGTCCTTTGTGGTCATGTTTGAGATGAGATTGCCGAGAGAGTAAATCAAGAATACTTTCTTATTGTGAGTCTTGCTCCAACGCATTTCCATAGGTTGAATCACATGAGGGTGACCACCGATGATGAGATCTACACCTTCTTCGGTCAAGAAATCGGCTAATGCTTTTTGTTGTACATTGGGTAATAAAACATACTCAACGCCCCAGTGCATGCACACACACAACACTTCGGCACCATTAGCACGAGCAGCAGCAATATCTTTTTTGATTTTTGCTTTGTCGATATAGTCAACCACCACATCGTTTTGCACCTTGATGCCGTTTGTTCCGTAGGTGTAGTTAAGGAATGCAATTTTGAAACCATTAATATCTTTAATCAATGGCAATATCTTTTCTCTATCAGCTTTGTTGCGATATGTACCCACATGGTCAAGTCCCTGTTGGTCGAGAACATCAAGAGTGCGTTTCGCACCCTTGTCGCGCTTGTCGAGAGCATGATTGTTGGCTGTGAGCATAAGGTCAAACCCTGTCTTTTTCAACGCTTCAGAGTAACTGTCGGGAGCGCAAAACATGGGATAACCCGAGTATGGTGATCCACCGAGTGGCATCTCAAGATTTACCACGGCATAGTCGGCTGCTTGCACATATGGAGCAATTGAGGCAAAACACTCATCAAATGAATATGAGCCATCGGCTTGTTTGGCCGCTTTGTTTTGGGCTTCGTGTTGCATTGCATCTCCCGCAAATACTATCTCGACTTCATCGCCTCCAAATATTAATGACGACAATGAAATGACTAATGTGACTAATAGAGATGTCATAGTTTGTCCTTAGATTAATAAATTACATGTTGACCAGCCAACAATGTATTTTTCATCAACGACACAATTGTCATTGGACCTACGCCACCAGGGACAGGGGTAATGAACGAGCATTTTTCGGCTACATTTTCAAAATCTACATCACCGCGAAGACGGAAGCCATTTTTGCGAGTAGCATCGGGAACACGAGTAGTGCCCACATCGATAATCACTGCACCAGGTTTTACCATATCTTCAGTAACGAAACCGGGAGAACCAAGAGCAGCAATAATGATATCGGCTTGAGCGCATATTTCTTTAAGATTTTTTGTAGCGCTATGACACACGGTTACTGTTGCGTCACCAGGATATCCTTTTTGCATCATTAAAGTTGCTACTGGCTTGCCTACGATGTTGCTACGACCAAGAACTACGCAATTAGCACCTCTGGTAGGGATATTGTAGCGACGAAGCAACTCAATAATGCCAGCAGGTGTAGCCGAAAGGAAACAAGGTAGTCCAATTGACATGCGACCCACATTGATAGGGTGGAATCCATCAACATCCTTGCGATAGTCAATCGCTTCAATGATTTTTTGTTCTGAGATATGTTTGGGTAAAGGGAGTTGCACGATGAAACCGTCAACATCGGCATTGTTGTTAAGATCCTCAATTGTTTCAAGGAGCTTTTCTTCGGTAACATCATCTTCGAAGCGAATGAGGGTAGAGGTAAAGCCACATTGCTCACAAGCCTTCACTTTGTGTGCAACATATGTTTCGCTACCGCCATCGTGACCTACAAGTATCGCGGCAAGATGAGGGCGTTTTTTGCCTTCAGCAACCATCTTTTCAACTTCGATTGCAATCTCTTTCTTTATATCATCGGCGATTTTTTTGCCATCAATTAATTCCATAGTAATATGTTTAAAAAGTTAATAGATTTATCTTCTACGCATTTGTCGCATTTGACGCATCATTTTCATAGGGTTGCTTTTCATTGCAGTTGCAGCCTTCATCATTTTGCGAGTGTCTTCAAATTGCTTGAGTAAGCGATTCACATCTTGTAATGATGTTCCCGAACCTTTTGCGATGCGTTGACGACGGCTACCATTGATGATTTCAGGATTTTCACGTTCTTTTTCAGTCATTGAGTAAATGATTGCTTCAATGCCTTTGAATGCGTCATCGTCAATATCTACATCTTTAATCGCTTTGCCCAATCCAGGAATCATTGATGCCAAATCTTTGAGGTTACCCATTTTCTTGATTTGTTGAATTTGATTCAAGAAATCATTGAAGTTGAATTGGTTTTTAGCAATTTTGCGTTGAAGTTCGCGAGCCTCTTTCTCGTCATATTGTTGTTGAGCTTTTTCAACAAGTGAAACGATGTCACCCATGCCGAGAATGCGGTCGGCCATACGAGATGGGTGGAATTGATCAAGAGCATCGAGTTTTTCACCTGTACCCACAAATTTGATAGGTTTGGTAACAACTGTGCGTATAGAAAGGGCTGCACCACCACGAGTGTCACCATCAAGTTTTGTCAAAACTACACCATCAAAGTCAAGACGATCGTTAAATTCTTTAGCGGTGTTAACAGCATCTTGACCTGTCATTGAGTCAACAACAAATAATGTTTCGTGAGGATTGATTGCTTTCTTGATTGCTTCAATCTCATCCATCATTTGTTCGTCAACTGCAAGACGACCAGCAGTATCGACAATTACTAAATCAAGGTGGTTAGTTTTAGCATATTGAATAGCATTTTTAGCAATTTCTACAGGATTATTGTTGCCTTCTTCGGTGTAAACAGGAACTTCAATTTGACCTGCAAGAACTTTTAATTGCTCAATAGCAGCAGGACGATATACGTCACAAGCTACGAGCAAAGGGCGTTTCCCTTTTTCGCTTTTGAGTTTGCGAGCAAGTTTGCCTGAGAAAGTAGTTTTACCCGAACCTTGAAGCCCCGACATTAATATCACTGTTGGGTTGCCCGAAAGGTTTACTTGTGCAGTGTCGCCACCCATAAGTTGAGTCAATTCATCGTGAACGATTTTAACCATCAATTCACTCGGTTTGATGGCATTTATCACATTTTGGCCAAGAGCTTTAGCCTTAACAGTATCGGTAAATTGTTTTGCTACTTTATAGTTTACGTCGGCATCAAGAAGTGCACGGCGAACATCTTTAAGAGTTTCGGCAACGTTAATTTCGGTAATCTTGCCTTGTCCTTTGAGGAGTTTAAAACTACGCTCAAGTTTCTCGCTTAAATTTTCAAACATATATTTTTACTTTTTTATTATTCTGTGGTTAGATGAGACGATTAGTCGCTGTATCGGGGAATACTACCCAAGGCTTAAAGTTTTTAGCTTCTTCAAATGGCATTGTTGCATAACTCATGATGATTACGATGTCGCCTTTTTGCACTTTGCGAGCAGCAGCGCCATTGAGACATATCACACCCGAGCCGCGTTCACCTTTTATTACATAGGTATCAAATCGTTCTCCGTTGTTGTTATTTACGATATAGACTCTTTCGCCGGCAATGATATTTGCCGCATCCATTAAGTCTTCATCGATTGTGATGCTGCCAATGTAATCAAGACAGGCCTCTGTTACAGTGACACGATGTATTTTAGATTTTACAACTTCTATTTGCATCATTATTTATTGTATTTAATATTATCAATAAGTCGTACCTCGCCACAATACACAGTGATGCAACCTACTGGGCACTTGCTGTCGTCCCAATTGGCGATTGGTTGCATTGTGAGAGAGTCAACGATTTCGTAATATTCAACTTCCATTTCGGGTTGTGCGTTGATTTCGTTGATTACACTTTGTTTCGTTTCTGCAACAGTATGTGATAAAGCATAGTCTTGACTTGCCACGAGCGCTTTATGAATAGCAGGTGCAATTTGTCGTTGCGATGATGTGAGACGCACGTTGCGACTGCTCATTGCCAAACCGTCGGCCTCGCGCATAATGGGGCAGTCAATGATTTCAATATTAAATCCTTCAAGTTCCACCATGCGACGTATTACTGCAATTTGTTGAAAGTCTTTTTCTCCAAAGTAAGCACTATGAGGCTGCACCATATCAAAGAGTTTACTCACAATTTGAGCTACACCATTGAAATGACCCGGACGCATTGGACCTTCCATTACTTCTGCAACTGGCCCAAGGTCAAACACTCGAGTATCGGGTTCGGGATATACCTCTTCAACCGATGGGATAAATGCAATATCAACACCTGCATTGGTCATCTTCTCACAATCGGCTTCTTCAGTGCGAGGATATGTGCGAAGATCTTCGGGATTATTGAATTGGGTGGGGTTAACAAATACACTCACCACTACGATGTCGTTTTCTTTGCGTGCACGGTCAATCAATGACACATGACCAGCATGAAGGGCACCCATAGTAGGCACTAAACCCACCGAGCGTCCACATTGTTTTTCCTCCTCAACACGACGGCGAAGGAGTGCAACTTCACGTATGATTTCCATTTCTTTGATGGTAATAAGCTTATTTACGCTACAAAATTACACATAATAACGCATAATTCATAATTATAATAAAGAAAAAATATTGATTCTAATTTAGTTTGTCTGTGTATTGATGAGAACGGTTCGTTAATTATGTAGATACCTATATCATGTGATTAATGTTTGTTAATACTATTTATCAAACTATTAAAATAAGTATAATAGAATATGTTGGGAGATTTATACCTTTGTGTGTATGGAATAAATGATGTATCTTTGCGCTGTTTTTATGGAACAGGAATTTGCATCGATATTGCTTGAAACGGCAGTGACTGAGTTGTCGCGATTGCCAGGTGTGGGGCGTAAGACTGCCTTACGTCTTGCATTGCATATTTTGCGTCAAGATGAAAGTGCAGGAGTGGCTCTCGGTGAGGCTATTATCAATATGCGCCGAGGGGTAAAATACTGCTCGGTGTGCCATAATATATCAGAAACTGATGTTTGTCCCATTTGTTCATCTCCAGCACGCGATAAATCAACTGTTTGCGTAGTTGAAAGCGTGAAAGATGTGATGATATTTGAGAATACTCGCCAATATAATGGTGTTTATCATGTTCTCGGTGGTGTAATATCGCCAATGGATGGTATTGGTCCTGACCAACTTCAAATTTCATCGCTTGTAGAACGAGTAAAAACGGGTGAAATTAATGAGGTAATTTTGGCATTGAGTGCAACCATGGAGGGCGAAACGACAAATTTTTATATTTATCGCCAATTAGGGACATTACCGGTAAAAATAACTCAACTTGCGCGTGGAGTGTCGGTGGGTAATGAAATTGAATATACCGACGAGATTACATTAGGTCGTTCATTGCTTAACCGTACATTATTTGCTGATTCATTTAATAATGGCCGATGAATATTCACGATGATATATTGATGTTAAGAGCATTAGAACCTACTGATTTAGATAAACTTTATCAATGGGAAAATGATGTTGATTTATGGCATACAAGTGCAACCATTACTCCATTCTCACGAAAACAGTTGTGGGATTATATCGAAAACTATGACGGAGATATATATCGTACTCGCCAATTACGCTTGATGATTGTTGAAGTTTCAACAAATCAGCCAATTGGCACGATTGATTTATATGATTTTGATCCAGTAAATAGTAGGGCAAATGTAGGAATTTTAATTGACAAATGTTATCAACACAAAGGGTATGGGACAAGTGCTTTGACATTGCTTGAAACATATTGCCACGAACATATCTCGTTAAATCAATTGGTTGCAACCGTTGCAACTGATAATGAAGCATCGTTATTATTGTTTCGCTCTCTTGAATATATTGAGGTGGGACAAATGAAATGGTGGCTAAAAAGAGGGCATCAATATTGTGATGCAATTTTATTTCAGAAAAAAATATGATTAGAAAGATTTTAAATACGATTAAATCTTGGTTTAGTGTTTTAATGTATCAAGAGGTATTGTTTTACATCGTCTTGGTAGTATTGATGATTCCCAACATATTATTGGCAGTGACCGAGCCATTAACAACACTTGAACGAGTGTGTAGCGTAGTTTTCCCGTTGAGTTGCTATTACTTAATATTTACACTCTCCCGACGTCTTGGGTGGTCAATATGGCTATTGTGTCCAATGTCGTTATTGGCTGGTTTTCAGGTGGTCTTATTATATATATATGGAAAATCGGTAGTTGCAACTGATATGTTTCTAAATATGGTAACTACTGATGCTAAAGAGTCAAAAGAGTTATTAGGAAGCATATTGATGATACTTTCGGTAGTAGTACTTTTATATATTACACCGTTGGTTTTAGCAACAATATCTTTATTCAAGAAGAAGAAATTAAAAAAAGGATTTCTTCGACAAAATAGAAATTTAGCAATTGCAATTGCATTAGTTGGAGTATCATTATTGGGAATGTGTTATGCTGCGAGTGATGCTTATTCGGTGAAGACTGGAGTGTATCCAATAAACGCATGCTATAATATGTATAAGGCAGTATCTCGCCACGATATGCTACAAAATTATAAAATAACGTCAAGTGATTTTAAATTTAATGCTTCATCATCGCATTCGGCACAACAAAGAGAATTATATGTGGTGGTAATAGGAGAGACTGCGCGAGCATGTA
The DNA here is from genome assembly GCA_045637505.1 of Muribaculaceae bacterium. GTDB lineage: Bacteria > Bacteroidota > Bacteroidia > Bacteroidales > Muribaculaceae > RGIG4079. Next base: position 10,240 of record JAZTZO010000056.1, read on the forward strand.
ATTGGGAATTGTTGGGCTATAATAGACCTACAAATCCACTATTAAAACAAGTTGGTGATTTAGTGGTTTTTGATAGTGTTTTGACTGAGTCTAATATAACTCATAAAACTGTTCCAATGTTATTATCTTCGGCTTCAGCTGAAGATTATGATAAGATATATTCACAAAAAAGTTTGATAACAGCGTTTAAGGAGGCTGGATATAAAACTGCATTTTTTTCAAATCAGGCACATACAGAGGCTTTGGTAGATAATTTTGGCCTCGAGGCAGATAAAATTGAATATTTAAAAGATCGTTCAGCTGATGTTAATTTCAATCCACTTGATAGTGAACTTATAAAGTTGGCTCAAGATTTTATAAGTGAAGGAGATATGAAGCAATTAATAGTATTGCATACATATGGTTCACACTATAATTATGCGGCTCGATATCCTCAAGAAATGGCTTATTTTAAGCCCGATTCACCATATACCCCTAATAAAGAGTTTTTGTCTAAATTGAAAAATGCATATGATAATACCATAAGGTATACCGATAAAGTATTATATGATATAATTAATATGTTGAAAGGAGTTGAAGATGCTCACACCTCATTGTTGTATGTTAGCGACCACGGAGAAGAACTTTTTGATGATGAAAGAGAGGTGATTTTCCATTCATCAACAGTCCCGTCATATTATCAATTGCATGTGCCTATGTTAGTGTGGTTAGATGAAGAGTATAACAAATCTTATCCTAATATTTTGTCGTCATTAAAAGCAAATAGTCATGCTCAAGTATCATCGAGTGCATCGTTTTTTCACACAATCCTTAATGTTGCCGGTATTGAAACGATGTATCGAAATGATTCTTATTCGGTAGCAAGCAAGGCGTTTGTGTCACGACCTCGTGTTTATCTCAATGATCATTATGTTTCTGTTCCATTGTTGAGTATTGATATGGGAGATAATCATATCAAAAAATTAGAGAGTTTTTAGGTTCTAATTAAGTTGGGGATTTTCAGGGTGGTATTGCCAACCCTTATATTCGTCGCCCATTGATTTGACATATCGATGCCAATATTTGTCATTCTCGCCACATAATAAATCTTGATTATTATGGTGATTTGTAACCGCCCATACATTATGTTTTATTTCATTTTCTAATTGGAGTGGATCCCAACCGCTGTATCCCAAAAAGAAACGAATCTTATTTTTAGTATCATTTCCCGCATTAATGTAGGAAATGAGTTCTTCAAAATTGCCACCTATATATAAGCCATTAGCAATTTCATCTGCATCAGAAATGATATTGCCCAGCATATGTATATAATATAGTCTATCACAAGAAAGAGGACCTCCGCAATATACAGGGATATCGTATTCAACCACGATGTCGGGAACTAATTCATTTAGAGTATAATGTGTGCGTTTATTTAGCACTATGCCCATTGAAGATTTCCCTTTTTCATAGTTTACAATACAAATGACCGCATGACAAAAATAATCTTCACGCAGAAAAGGCTCTGCAACAAGTAATCCGCCTTGAAATGGAGTATGTCGCTTCGTTTCAATTTTGAATAAAAAAGATTCTATATTTGTCATAAATAATAAATTTTGAATTGTTTGATAAATATATAAACTGTGTCGTCCTGAAAAACCGTTACAGGATTTGACACAAAAATACTAAAAGTTTTTTAAATGACAACACGGCATGCCGTGTTGTCATTTTTGGTTCTGTAAGTTATAATTTCTTTTTTATCTTGGCGATGCATCTCATCAGGCGTAAGCATACCACACGATAAGTGCGGACGCATG
>JAZTZO010000057.1:0-16378 GCA_045637505.1 Muribaculaceae bacterium
ATGGCTAATGATATGTTATTGATTCCTGTCAAAACAAATCCTACATTCTGTCTACCTCATGTTTATTACCCAATAGGAGAATCAAATATAGGCGACTATGCGGCATTCTTGGAGGAATTGGAATATGGTTCTTATGATTTCAAATATCAAGGATTTGTATATACCAGGAATTGGTTTGAAAAATCAATTATACCTATAGTCGGTAAAAAAGAAAACAAGGACGAAGATATAGGAAGTGCATATTATATTGGAGGTAATATGTTCATTACAGCAGCGCACTGTATAAATGGGCTAAAAACATTTAATCTGCTACTAAACAATGAAGAACCAATAAAGTTAAAAGAGGTTTGGTTTGCAAAAGATGTGGATCCACAATTATATGACATTGCTGTTATTATTGCAGATGAAGAAATCAATCTCCCTGCGTTAAAGTTTGATGAGGTCTATGTTCTTGACCCAGTTATTGTTATTGGATATCCTCCTGTTCCTGGAATGCTTCCAATACAAACCGTAGAAACAGCAACTGTTGGAGCTGTAATTCCACAACAAAAAAGCGCTATAGGCGAAGTGGTGGCTCCTGCAAAGAATTACTTCTCCCAATTAGACTATTTCATCATTAATGCAAGGGTCAAGGGAGGTAATAGTGGTGGTCCAGTAATTAACCAATGGGGCAAGGTAATAGGTACTGTCGTAGAAACGCCATTTGACAGTCAAGGAGGTAGTGCTAGTGGCCGTTATGACATCATGGGGTATGGGTTATGCTTGCCTTCAAAGTATGTAACACAAGTTATTGACAATCCTGATATAAAAAAATTGCATTTTACAGGTAATTCATATACTTGCAATTGAATTTATTTCACTACCTTTGCATCAAAGTAGGAACTCGACTCTGCGAGACACTGCAAAATGGTGCAGAATTTAGGTGGAGCAATAGCGGGAGATTACGTTTGTTGCGATTCTTTAACGCAAAGATATAGAGTCATTTAGAAATGAAACTCATTTCCTGGTGGCACCACACAAAAGAGAGCTACATTTCTGTAACTCTCTTTTGGTTTATATGCCTTTATTAAAGCATATTACGATATCATTGCAACCTATTAGTAGCCTTTTTTATTTTTGCACTGGCCTTGTGTCTCTACATTTCCTCATTGTTATATGAATCTTTTTTCATAACTTTACATCACGAAAAAACATACAATTTATCACGCTATGCAAGACAATAACACCTTTCCCAATTTTATTGATACTTCGAAACCAAACCAATCAAAGCATCAATTATTAACTCTTGTTTCTAACAAAATTAAACAGATATTCAAGGAGAAAAATTCGCCTAATTTTCAACTAAAACACATCGACATTCAATATTTCTACAAAACCTACGAAATAAAAGTTCGTTTTATAGATTCAGATAGGCACTCTCATTTATTTCGCATTGCCGCTCACGACTACTCCGATGAGCCCAACTTTGACTGCACCAACATAGATATAGAATATCGCTTTAAAGGCCATTTTAATGAAATAGACCTTCCTCACGATTGCGACTATCTTTTCTCTGATTTCATTCTTAATGAATTGTGGAAAGAAAACATTATTGCCTATATCTTCCCCAGCTATAATAATACCATAACCATCAGGTCAACCTATGCCAACCTCGTTAGCAATTTCCTATATTTAACCAACCTAATCGAAACTAATCTAAAGCCGATATCTTGGTTTTATGAGAGGGAGCATTTATGGCTCTATCGCAAAGAGGCTTCACACCTCACCATTTCATTGCCACATCTTCGCCACGAAGCATTTATGGGACGATGGAAAGATGTTGGGCCAAATAATATTTCATTAAGAGCGAGCCATAACTATTCGTTCATTTCCCTCACCTATTCCGAGCCAAATCTTTATAACCAACATTTCGTAATAGGATATAATAGCGACCCAGACGATTTATTAGACGAAAATCTAAAATGCTCCTATATCTTTGAAAATTTAGCAACCGACCCCATTCGACATGAATATTTAGAACAAGAAAATCTAAAATTCACTCAATTTGCAAGCCACATTCTTGAACTCACATTTTCACACGAAGCCGAGATTTTGCGCAAAGAAAAAGCCATTGTTATTCACATTAAAAACCCAGGGCTCGTGGCGCAAAAATATGGTCTTTTTCTCGATTTGATGCTTTCACTCAAGGATGCATATAAAGCCGATCCGTTCCCTTGTTCTGATAAATTCACCGCAATCAAATCTCAATTTGAGTCAACATTCCAAACCGAGTTTGACTCCTCGATAACCGACAACCACATCTTCACTCACGGATATTTTTTAAAACCTCAACCATCATACACATTTATAAATATTGACGAGGAACCTATTGATATCAAAGACCTTTGGGTTGATTTTTGGCTATCATAATTGACATAAAAAAATAGCCTCGCCAAATGGCGTGGCTATATATTTTGTGGTTACTCTTGTTATGTAACCGATAGAGCATTAACGCAATTACACAGTGAGGATTTCTTTTTCTTTTGCTGCGAAGAGGTCATCGATGCGTTTCATGTATTTATCATGAAGTTTTTGAGCTTTTTCTTCGCCGTTTTTCGACATATCTTCGGGCATGCCGTTTTTAACTGCTTTTTTCAATCCTTCGATAGCGTCGCGACGAGCATTGCGCACCGATACTTTAGCTGTTTCAGCTTCAGCTTTACATTGTTTTACAAGAGCCTTACGACGATCTTCGGTCAATGGAGGAATAGTGAGACGAATCACTTCACCATTATTTTCGGGAGTGATACCAAGTTCAGAGTTGATGATTGCTTTTTCAATTTCTTTGAACATAGGTTTTTCCCATGGTGTGATTGCAATTGTGCGAGCATCGGGCACCGAAATGTTTGCCACATTTGAGATGGGCACACCGCTACCATAATATTCCACACGAATACCTTCAAGAATCTTTGCGTTAGCCTTACCTGCGCGAATACGAGCAAGAGTTTCATCAAGATACTCAACTGCCAATTCCATTTTTTCTTCAGCAGGTTCCAAATAATCTTTTACTTCAGCCATAATATTATCGTTTTTTAATTAATTTTCAACAGTTTAATACACCAATGTCCCAATAGGTTCACCAGCAATAACCTTTGCTAAATTTCCTGGTGTATCCATATCAAATACCACGATTGGCAAATTATTTTCTTTACACAATGCTGTTGCTGTCAAGTCCATCACTTTCAAGCCTCGAGTGTAAACTTCATCATAAGAAATTTCGCTAAACTTAGTTGCTGTAGGATCTTTTTCGGGGTCGGCAGTGTAGATGCCATCAACGCGAGTACCTTTCAACATCACATCGGCTTCAACCTCGATGCCACGCAATGCCGAACCTGTATCGGTAGTGAAGAATGGGTTACCTGTTCCACCTGCCATAATTGATACTGCTCCATTATTGAGGGCTTCAATTGCTTTCCATTTGCTATAATGCTCTCCGATAGGGAACATATTCACGGCAGTAAACACTTTGGCTGGTTGTCCCACTGCTTCAAGTGCTGAACTCAATGCAAGCGAGTTGATTACTGTGGCAAGCATACCCATTTGGTCGCCTTTTACACGGTCAAAACCTTTTGATGCACCCGACAAGCCACGGAATATATTTCCACCACCTATCACGATTGCCACTTGCACTCCTTGCGAAGCGATTTCTTTAATTTGAGTTGCATACTCGCCCAATCGCTTGGTGTCAATACCATAACCTTGCTCACCCATTAGCGACTCACCGCTGAGTTTTAGCAATACTCTTTTATATTTAGTTCTCATTGTTGTTGTTTTTTATTTGAGGTTATTACGACAAAGATAACACATTAAAACGATATTTTGCAAAATTTACTCAAAGAATATTCATTAAGGCAATTTGTGAATAAAAATTTGGAACATTCCAACTTTAATGACTAACTTAGCAGATTGTAATAACTATCAAAGAACTCTTAACCTAAAACTTATATTAAAACATGATAAATAATCATCGTTATTGCGTGATAATGTGTGGTGGTATCGGTAGCCGTTTCTGGCCTTATAGCCGTACCGACCGCCCCAAACAATTTATAGATTTCCTTGGCACTGGTCGCACATTGCTCCAAATGAGCTACGACCGAGTGTTACCTATCGTACCTAAAGAAAATGTTATCGTTGTTACCAATGCTCAATATGCCCCATTGGTAAAAGAACAGTTACCCGACTTGCAAGATGACCAAATATTGCTCGAACCTGCTCGTCGCAACACTGCTCCATGTATCGCATGGGCTGCATGGCACATTGCCGCACGCGACCCCGAGGCAAGCATGATTGTAACTCCAAGCGACCACCTCATCACTCGCGAACGCGACTTTGAAAACAGCATCATCAAAGGATTTGAATTTGTTGAGAACAACGATGCGCTACTCACTCTTGGCATCACCCCCGTGCGCCCCGAGACTGGCTATGGATATATCCAGATTGGCGACAATGTTGCCGAAAGCATAAGCAAAGTGAAAACTTTCACCGAAAAGCCTAATCTTGAACTTGCTAAAGTATTCTTGAGTACAGGTGAGTTTTTCTGGAATTCGGGCATTTTCTTGTGGAAAGTCTCATCGATAAAAAATGCTTTCTACCAACATGCGTCAAACATTGCAGCACAATTTGATGCCGGTGCCGACCTCTTTGGCACTCCTCGCGAAACAGAGTTTATCGAAGAGCAATTCCCTGCTTGTGTAAACATTTCTATCGACTATGCAATCATGGAAAAAGCCCCCAATGTTTATGTTGAATGCGTCACATTTGGGTGGAACGACCTTGGCACTTGGAGCGCTCTCTATGACAACTCTCCAAAGAACTCCGACCACAATGTAACTCAACGCTGCAATGTGCTTGCTTACAATTCTACTGGCAACATCTTTGCCGTTGAAGGCGAAAAACTCATTGTAGTTGAAGGGTTAAAAGATTATATCATTGCCGATGCTGGCGATGTGTTGCTTGTGTGCCCTAAAAGCGAAGAACAACGCATCAAGCAGATGGTTAATGACTGCAAACTAAAATTTGGCGAAAAATATTTATAATTTGAGACTAAAACTTTTCATATTACTAACCACACTCATGTCGGTCGTAGCATCGGCCACCGACTATGATGTGCTACAGCGTAGAGCAACAATGTTTTACGACCAAGAGGAATGGCTCAGTGCATCGGCAATGTACACGCTCATGATTGACCAACGCCCTCAAGTGGTCGATACCTATAGCCGAGCTATCATTTCGGCTGCGATGCGCAACGACACCCTCATGCAAGTTGATTTGCTTGAAAAATCGTTCCAAAATCATATCCCATTTGATTCGCTCTATAGCCATGTCAAGACATTAAGTTTTGAACTCGGAAAGACCGATTTATATGAAAACTTTCTATTGCGCACACAAATGAGTTATCCATGGCTGTCGCGAAATATTGATTCACAACTACTCAAATACTACTCATTCCGTCGCAATGGAACTAAAATGGAAGAGTATGCACTAAAGATGCTCAACGGCATAGAAAACAAGCCCGAAAGCATTCCTTTTAGAGAAATACTCGCCAACGCTTATTTGCTCCAAGGAGAGAAAAACAAGGCTATCGAAGCCTACAATTCAATTCTCAAGTTTGATGCCAATAACTACGATGCACTAATAGAGCTGGGCAACTGCTACTATTCTGCTTTTGTCAATGATAATAGCGATACCCAATCAAAGGCATTGGCCATTGAGTATCTATTAAAAGCCAGTTCAATCAAATCAACTCCATTTGTCACAAAAACACTCTCGGAGTTACAACCCCCTACGAAATAATTTAAATTCATTATAAATGAACACCTCAACCAACAAAAATTTCATTGAATTAATTATCGACAAATTCAAATGCCCACAAGTGTGGGGATTCTTTGTTTCGGCTATAATAATGATAGTCATATCATTTTGCTACTTTTACCCCGATGCTGCGCAAGGCAATGTGTTGCAACAATATGATATGATACAAGGCGAAGCCATCGGACACGAAGCAAAAGTGTTTCAAGAGCAAACAGGTGAGAAAACATGGTGGACCAACTCGTTATTTTCGGGTATGCCCATGTTTCAAATCTCTCCCTCATATTCTTCAAATGCACTTTTTGAATGGGTGAACACCCTCTATGGATGTGGACTCCCCACTCCCGCCAATCTATTGATGATGATGATGATGGGATTCTTTATCCTTTTATTGGCATTTGGCATGAAATGGTGGCAAGCCCTCATTGGAGCCATAGCCTATGGATTCTCATCCTACTTCATAATACTCATTGGAGCCGGACACATATGGAAATTTGTCACTCTCGCATATATCCCGCCCACAATAGCAGGTATTGTGCTTTGCTATCGTGGCAAGTATCTACTTGGTGGCGCTCTTGCAGCAATGTTTGCAATGATGCAATTGGCTTCTAACCATGTGCAAATGACCTATTACTTTGCATTTGTGATTGTGGGATTTGTTATAGCATTTCTCATCTCGGCAATCAAAGAAAAGAAATTCAAACAATGGGGCATTGCCACCGGAACACTCGCCGTGGCTGCTGTTCTGGCCTTGGCTGCCAACTCGCCAAGCCTTTACAATACCTATGAGTATTCAAAGGACACAATGCGTGGCAAGCACTCTGAACTCACTAATGCTACCGACGCCAACAACCCAAACAAAACATCGGGACTCGACCGCGACTATATAACTCAATATAGTTATGGACAAGCCGAAACATTCACACTTCTCATCCCCGATGTGAAAGGTGGCTCTTCACAAAACACTCTTATTGAAGTGGACGAAGCAAAAAATATGTCTCAAAATGATCAATACTACTTGAGTCAAATTCCACAATACTTTGGAGGAGCCGAGGGTACAAGTGGGCCTGTATATGTAGGCGCTATTATCTGCGCACTATTCTTGCTTGGATGCATCATCGTTAAAGGTCCTATGAAATGGACTCTTATCGTTCTCACATTGCTCTCAATACTTCTTGCCCTTGGTCGCAATTGCATGTGGTTTACCAACTTGTTTATCGACTATATACCCATGTATAGCAAGTTCCGCACCGTTGAAAGCATTCTTGTGATAGCACAATTCACCATGCCATTGCTTGCACTGCTTGCCATTAAGCAACTATTTGAAGAAAAAGAGCCTTGGAAAAAATACAAAGTGGCAATCATCGCATCTTTTGGCGTGACATTACTCATATGCTTAATAGGTATTGTTTCTCCATCGGTATTTGGTTCGTTTGTGGGAGAAGGTGAAGTTGACCTTAAGAAACAATACCCTCAAATTTTTGTTGCTATTGAACATGTGAGAGCTACAATGGTTGAAAAAGACAGCTTGCGTAGTTTCATGTTTATTGCACTCACACTCGGCGTTATTGCTCTTTTCGGCACAAAAAAATTATCGCCAAAAGTTTCAGCAGCAATCATTGCAGCATTAGTGTTGTGCGACCTTTACACCGTGGGCAAACGATACCTCAACCACGATGATTTTGTTGTTCCCGAACTCACAGTGAGTGATCCATTTGCTAAATCCGAAATCGACAATCAAATTCTTGCCGACACCACAAGTCACTATCGCGTGATGAGTATCCCCGAATTTCATCGTCCACATCCATCTTATCATCACAAAATGATAGGTGGATATCATGCAGCTAAACTCACTCGATATCAAGACCTCATCGACCGTCAACTCAGTCCTGTAGTCAATATTGACTATTTTGCCGACTTAAGAAGCGACTCAGTTGTATCATTATATGCGCCCGACCAACAAGGCACTGCCAAAATGCTACAACAAAAATATCGCATTCTCGACATGCTCAATGCTCGCTACATTATCACTCGCGAACAAAAACTCGAACACAATCCTCATGCACTTGGTAATGCTTGGTGGGTTGACAATGTGATATACGCTCCCGATGCCAATGGCGAAATGGCGGCTCTCGATAGCATCAATCCTGCTACAACTGCTGTTGCCGATGCTAAATTCAAGACAATACTTGGCGATGCAACCCCTGCTTCAGAGGGCGACGCAATAAGCCTCACCTCTTATGCACCAAACCGCTTGACCTATAACGCCAAGAGTAAGAACGGCGGCATCGCAGTGTTCTCTGAAGTATATTTCCCATGGGGATGGAATGTGACCATCGATGACCAACCCGCACAATTGGCTCGCGTGAACTATGTGCTACGCGCACTTAAAGTCCCCGCCGGCAACCACAAAATCGAAATGCACTTCAATCCTCAATCAATCCACACTACCACCACACTTGCATCGGTGGCAATCATCATCATCTATCTTGTATTGATTGCAGCAACGGTGTTTGCCGTGATAGGAAAACCCAAAGAGGATGAAAACCCAACATCGATTAAGAAAGTCTCTAAATGATAAAATTTAAACGATATTATTCAGCTTTGCGACGCTATAACCGAAGTAAAGGCTTTGGCATTCACTCGCCATTTGCCTTTAACTTCGTGCTTAAAGTGCTTCGTGAGCGCAACCCATATTATGCCTACGATGATATCCATGCCGCACATTGGGAAGCATCGCGATTGTCGTCGGCCAAGGAGCGCAAGCACTTGATATCGTTTAAATATGCAAAGATGATTTTTCGCACAGCATGTCATTTCAATCCCCAAGCAATGCTACAAATAGGCACAAGCCATGGCATTGCATCAAAGGCACTCTTGAGCGTTTCATCATCATCACACCTATACTCCTACCTTGGCATTGGCTATCAACGCAAAATATATGAATCGGCAACTACCGACATAGCCCACCGCATAACAAAATTTGATGACATCGCCTCGGCTATTGAGACATATAACTCGACATTAAAAGACACCGACACCCCATTTATATTAATAAATCACATCGATAAGGGTGCAAAACTTGTCGTCGAAACAGCCTCTCAAGCAATTTTCAACGGTGGCGTCGTAATAGTGTGCAATATCAACAAAAACAACACTATAAAAAAATCGTGGGGTGAAATAAAATCATCGATGACTCATGGAATGAGTTTCTCCAACGACAAAATAGGCATTATCGTGGGCTTTAAACATCTACCATTGCAACATTTTTCGTTATGGTTCTAAAGCAATACTCGGCATATCTATTGCTTGAGCGCGGCTTATCAAATAACACCCGTGAAGGCTACCTCAACGATGTCAAGAAATTGTTAAACTACCTCAACGAAAACAACCTTTCACTCAAAGATGTTTCGCTCGACCATCTCCACAATTTCATTGCCACTCTTCACGACCTGGGCATATCTTCTCGCTCACAAGCACGCATCATTTCGGGCATAAAATCGTTTTTCAGGTTTCTTAAACTTGAAAACCACATCAACACCAACCCCACTCTACTCCTCGAATCTCCTCGCGTGGGTCGCAAACTGCCCGAGGTGCTTTCTATTGAGGAAATCGATGAGATGATATCGTGCATCGACCTATCGACCAACGAGGGACAACGCAATCGAGCCATTATCGAAACACTATATAGTTGTGGATTGCGAGTGAGCGAACTGATTAACCTCGAAATCAACAAAATTTTTCTTGAAGAAGAATACATTGTTATCAAGGGGAAAGGTAACAAAGAGCGCATTGTACCCATTTCTCCCACTGCTATACACGAGATAAAACTTTATCTCGACGATCGCCGTCATCTCGACATAAAATCGGGCGAGGAAAACATATTGTTTCTCAATCGCCGTGGACGCCGTTTGACTCGTGTGATGATATTTTATATCATAAAGCAGCTGGCCGAACTGGCCAACATTCGCAAAGAGATAAGCCCACACACCTTGCGCCACTCTTTTGCCACCCACCTACTCGAAGGGGGTGCCAACCTTCGTGCCATCCAACAAATGCTCGGACACGAAAGTATCTCCACCACCGAAATCTACATCCACATCGACCGCACTCGCCTACGCGAAGAAATTCTATCTTTCCACCCAAGAAATAAATAATAGACTTTTGTTATACTTGAATTTTATCATTGTTTAAGTTTCCCTATTGTTTTATTAAAAAAATCCTTATCTTTGTGACGCATATCGCTTGCAGAAGCCCGATATGGGTAAATGTGGGTGGGTAGGCAGACATTTTAGAAAGCGTTTACTTACGCTCTTTCTTGACACTCAGAAATCTGGAAAATTTCAATCACAGTCAAGGATGAAGCAATGGTAGATGCCTTAGGATATGTATATATTCATGGGTTAGTACTCGTGCTAATCGGTGTATTTTATCATATTCAGCGTGAGGCTTCTGCGTTGCTCGTTCTACTGTGATGGGCAATCCAGGGCCTCTGAGTGTGGGACGAGAAACAAGTATGACTCTCACGCTTTTTTTTATATTTCCACATTTAGGGAGTCAATGTGGTAATTTTCACATTATGCATTATGCAACTTCGACATTCTAATAGATTGCAATATTTCACCGAGTTGGCTAATACTACTCGAGAATATTACATTAATTATCTTAAAAATCATTTTAATGTTTCAAATAAGTGCAAAGTTCTTGAAATAGGATGTGGGGAAGGAGGAAACCTACTACCTTTTGCCGAATTGGGCTGTGAAGTGATGGGTATAGATATTAGCAAAACTCGCATTGAGCAAGCTCAAGAGTTTTTTGACTATTACAATGCCTCTGGTAAATTTATTTGCCAAAACTTTATTACTGCCAATAAACCACAATCCGAAGATGATCGTTTTGATTTAATTCTGATTCACGATGTAATTGAACATATAGAGCCTAAATTCAAACATGAATTTGTGAGCAACATAAAACCATTCCTCCGTAAAAACGGCATCGTGTTTATGGGTTTTCCTGCTTGGCAAAATCCTTTTGGTGGGCATCAACAAATCACATGTGGTTTTGCATCAAAACTGCCCTTTATCCATCTTCTACCTAATCCTCTTTACCGAGGTTTGCTAAAATTGAGCAAAGTTCCACAAAATGCCATTGACGAATTAATGAGCATAAAACGCTCTCAAATGCCGGTAGAAAAGTTTGAACGCTTGGTAAAGGAATGTGGTTTCTCAATAACGAATCGTTCGCTATGGTTCATCAACCCTCATTATAAACAGAAATTTGGACTTAAACCACGCAAAGTGTGGAAATGGGCATCGCATATTCCATATTTCAGAAATTTTTACTCCACTTCGGCTTTTTATATTTTGAGTATTTGATACTAAAAATAGATAATTAGATTCTTATCGGCACAATGTGGCGCATAATCTCATACCAATCTTGGCCAACATTCGCAAAGAGATAAGCCCACACACCTTGCGCCACTCTTTTGCCACCCACCTACTCGAAGGGGGTGCCAACCTACGCGCCATTCAGCAAATGCTCGGACACGAAAGCATCTCCACCACCGAAATCTACATCCACATCGACCGCACCCGCCTACGCGAAGAAATCCTCACTTTCCACCCTCGAAATAAAGCATAAGTTTCTATGCCTATCATCTAAAAATCAAAACTTTTACTCGTTTTTGATGCAATATTCAACCATTGGGTTGATAAATTTCACCCTTTACACACCTAATTGCCTCTATTTTTTAAATTTTTCATTTTTATTTATTAACTTTGTGGGGCATAATACTTACATTTTACCAAAGCCAAACGAAACTTAATTGAAATAATGCTATTAAATAGTGTAGAGACAACTCATTTTTAATTAATCTTTTCACTAACGATTTTGGCTTAAAATTTTTAGATAAATAATTAACTTACTTATATTTACACTTTATAATTCAATTACAATGAAAAAAATTACTACTTTATTTCTATCATTGTTGTTTGTTATGTCAGCAATGATTTCTAATGCTGCAGAGTATAGTGTTTACTTTGACAACAGCGCTAAATGGTCAAAAGTTAACATCTATGGTTGGGATGGTGGCTTAGACTTTGGTGCATGGCCTGGTAAAAACATTACCAACTACGAAAAAACTCCCGAAGGCTATATCAAAGTTACCGTAACTGCAGACTCTGACCCAGGTGCTGCTGGTGGTAAAATCATCTTCAACAACGGTAGCTCACAAACAGCCGACCTCAAATGGACAACCAATATGATATATACAAAGAATGGTTCTACTGGCCAACTTTATGGAGGTGGTGAAGTTGAAATCTTTGAATATAAAGTTTATTTCGATAATAGCATTTCAAAATGGTCAAAAGTATATATCCACACATGGAATGGCATTGGCTCAACCTGGCCTGGAACTGAAGTTACCGAAAAAACCGCAGAAGGCTACTTTGTATATACAGTAAAAAGTGAAGCATCTCCTGCGGGTGCTGGTCTTCTTTTCCACAACAATAGTGGCACTCAAACATCTGACCTCGTGTGGGTTGACAACGCAATCTACAACAAAAACGGAAACACAGGTAAAATCTATGGCTCAAGCGAACCCGATGTACCTGCAACTTATGTTTACAATGTTACCGTTCCAGCTGGCACTCCTAATTGCTACATCGTAGGTGACTTCAACGAGTGGGGTGCATTCGTGCCTATGACTAAAGTTGACGATACACACTACACTATCTCTATCGACAATGTGACTAAAGCTTCTGCTTATAAATATACTTGTGGCGAATCTTGGGACTATGTTGAAATGCAAGCCGATGGTACTACCGATGTGGTTAACCGCACTTGGGCTGAAAACGATGTAGTAGCAGCTTGGAAAGCCGTTCCAAGCACTGACCCTGAAACACCCGAAACACTTGTTTACAACGTTACTGTTCCCGAAGGTACTCCAAGTTGCTACATCGTAGGTGACTTCAACGAGTGGGGTGCATTTGTGCCTATGGAGAAAGTTGAAGAAACTCTCTACACTATCACTCTCGATAATGTAACTAAATCTTCGGCTTACAAATATACTTGTGGCGAAGGTTGGGACTATGTTGAAATGCAGGCCGACGGCGTTACCGATGTTGCTAACCGCACTTGGGCTGAAAACGATGTTGTTGCTACTTGGAAAATGACTACAAGCGTAGAAGGCTTCACAAGCAACGACACTAAAGTTTATGGTACAAACAACGCAATCTGCATAAACACAACTAAAGAAACTTCTTTCAATATCTACAACGCTCAAGGTATGTTGGTAAAAACTATTGTTGTTGATGGCAACGCAATTATCAACCTCCCTGCTGGCTTGTATATTGTAAACCAAAACAAAGTATTGGTATTCTAATTAAGATATACAATTAACACCGATAAAGGTCATCAAGAATCAATCTTGATGGCCTTTATTGTTGTTTAGCGTAAAATTTAGGCATTATGAATAATGCATTATGAATTATTTTATATCTTTGTAGTAGTAAAATATAAAGGGTAAGGGTTATGACTTACGAATATGATTATCTCGTTATAGGTTCCGGCATTGCCGGAATGAGTTTCGCACTCAAAGTTGCTCACACCGGGCGTGTGGCATTGGTATGTAAAACCAAGCTTCCCGAAGCCAATACCTATTTGGCTCAAGGGGGTGTGGCATCGGTTACTAACCTCAAAGTTGACAATTTTGAAAAACATATTGAGGACACTATGATTGCCGGTGACTGGTTGAGCGATCCCGAAGCGGTAAAAAAAGTTGTCACCGAGGCTCCTACCGAAATTAATGCTCTCATAAATTGGGGTGTGAATTTCGACAAAAACGAAAATGGTGAATTTGACCTTCACAAAGAGGGTGGACATAGCGAATTTCGCATTCTTCACCACCAAGACAATACCGGTGCCGAGATACAAGAAAGCCTCATTGAAGCCGTAAAGAAAAATCCCAATATCGACATTTACGAAAACCACTTTGCTATTGAGATAATCACGCAACACCACTTGGGACGCATCGTAACTCGTCGCACAAGTGATGTCACTTGCTATGGTGCATATATCCTCAACCCCAAAAATGACAAGGTCGATACCTTCAAAGCTCGAATCACAGTAATGGCCACTGGTGGCATTGGGGCTGTATATAAAACTACCACCAACCCTCTCATCGCAACTGGCGACGGCATTGCAATGGTGTATCGTGCCAAAGGCACAGTGCAAGATATGGAATTTGTGCAATTCCACCCCACAGCACTCTATCACCCTGGCGACCGACCATCGTTCCTCATCACCGAGGCTATGCGTGGTTATGGCGCAGTGTTGCGCAATGTGCGTGGCAAAGAGTTTATGCATCGCTACGACCCTCGTCTATCACTTGCTCCTCGCGACATTGTGGCTCGTGCTATCGATAGCGAAATGAAACGCCATGGCGACGACCATGTCTATCTCGATGTAACCCACAAAGACCCCGAAGAAACTAAAAAACATTTCCCCAATATATACCGCAAGTGCCTCTCATTAGGCATTGATATAACAAAAGATTATATCCCCGTAGCACCTGCCGCTCACTATTTGTGTGGTGGTATCAAAGTTGACTCTAACGCCGAGTCATCAATCAAGCGATTATATGCCGTAGGCGAATGCGCCTGCACTGGCTTGCATGGAGGCAATCGTTTGGCGTCAAACTCTCTCATTGAGGCTGTTGTGTATGCCCAAGCCGCTGCCGTGCATGCAATGGAAATGGTTAATCACTACTCTTTCCGCAACGACATTCCCGAGTGGAACGATGAAGGCACTAAACTACCCGAAGAGATGGTGTTGATTACTCAAAGCATCAAAGAGGTGAACCAAATAATGAGTACCTATGTGGGTATTGTGCGTTCCGACATTCGTTTAAATCGTGCTTGGAATCGCCTTGACCTTCTTTATGAAGAAACCGAACGATTATTTAAACGCTCTATTGCTTCACGCGAAATATGCGAACTGCGCAACATCATCAATGTGGGATATCTCATTATGCGTCAAGCCAAAGAACGAAAAGAATCGCGAGGACTTCACTATACTATCGACTATCCACCTGTTCAAACCGATAAATGCCCTTCAACCGACTCTTGACACTCCTATTGAGTTGTTTCTTGTGCGCCACAATTGCATCGGCACAAGACATCGACCCTAATGCAACCTCTGAATTAGGGACTGGAGTGAAACGCGCCTATATAGGGCAATATCATTTTGTTGACGAAACTGGCGACTCGGTATTGATGGTCGTGATTCGCGACCTGAATTGCTTTCCTAAACTGATATTCAAAAACAAGAAAGAAGAAGAATTTTATTGGCGCACAGTGCGTGATGTGCGCAAAGCCCTTCCATATGCCCATCTCATATGTGAAACCCTACTCGAAACATATGAGTATATCGAAACTTTTCCCACTCAAGAAGAGCGCGAAGCACACATAAACTCTATGGAGGGTGCGCTTTTTAAACAATACAAACCTGCACTTAAAAAATTTACTCGCACCCAAGCCAAAGTGCTCGTGAAGTTGATTCGTCGTGAGACCAATCAATCATCCTACGATATCGTTAAAGCCTTCCTTGGTGGGTTCCGTGCTGGATTTTGGCAAATGTTTGGCAAAATGTTTGGTGTCAGTCTAAAAGGTACCTTTGAGCCAAACAAAAACCGCGAAGATGCTATTATCGAGCGTATTGCATGCCTAATTGAAGATGGATTGTTGTAATCCCCCCCCAACCTGTTAATGAGAGTTAAACGCGTTTAATACCCTTCATCATATCTATAAAAATCTTAACTTTACAAGTTATTTCTCATAAAACATTACTAATTATTAACAATAAACAACCCTTAACCCATGAAAAAAATTTTCATTTCGGCTATGTTGTTGTGTTCAAGCATGCTTGGGTTTGCTCAATTGGTAGAAATTCAATCTATCGATAAAGTAGCGCTTCCCGAAGGCGTGAGCGTGGACAAAGCAACTATCAGCCCCGACGGTTCATTCGTAGTGTTCTCGCAAAACACTGTTGCTGGACTTCACAAAATGGACCTTGCTACCAATGAAATCAACATGATTTCGGCTAATGGTAACAGTTTTGACCTCAAAATTGCTGCCGATGGTACTGTAGTGTTCCGCGAAAGCCGCACTGCTGAAAACAAACTCCGTTACACTTCTCTTAAAGCTGTTAATGCTCGTGGCGTAGAAACTACTCTCGTGGCTCCTACTCGCGACCTCAACGGTTTTGCTGTGAATGGTACTAATGTGATGACTGTTGACAACAACAAGGTTGAAGCTAAAAGCCTCAACGGTGGTGTTGCTGTGCAAATGCCTGTGGCATGTATTCGCCATGGCCAACTTTGCATCGATGGTGTAGTGATTTCGCCTAACGGACAAGATGGAGCAAGCTACCTTTGGGCTTCTATCTCTCCTAATGGCACTAAAGTGTGCTACTACTATGTTTCGGGTGGTTGCTATGTTGCCGACATCGACGGTTCTAACCCTGTTTTCGTAGG
>JAZTZO010000058.1:0-37616 GCA_045637505.1 Muribaculaceae bacterium
TTTCGACAAATACCAATCGATGATTGAAAGCCTTGCCGACCACTATTCACGCACCGATTATGATGCCCTTGATGAAAGAGAACGAGAGATTAACATCTGTATCGAAAATGGAGATTTGGAACGAGCAGATTCATTGTTGCACACAATTGACGATTTCGACCCGATAGAGGTATTGAAACGCAATAAAGAAGCGATGGCAAAGTTTGATGCTCAAATAGCCCAAGCCGAAGAGATGATAGCCCAAGCCAATGCCGACATGACCGAGGTGTTGCACCGTCAAGAGAAAGATGCCGAATATCTCTATCAACTCTATACCATCGCACTAGCACGCTATGACAACGAGAAAGCCGCTAAATATATCGAAACTCGTGCAGCCCTTGACACAACAAATGTTGAGTGGCAATTAGTTGCCGGGAAATTTATTGACGAGTATCTCGCCAATTATGATAAAGCATTAAATTATTATAATTGTGCCTTACGAAATGCGATAGCACAATATGGCGAATCGCACCCAAATGTCGCTACTTCTTACAATAATATTGGGGATGTATTAAATGACCAAGGCAACTATAACGATGCTCTAAATTATCATCAAAAAGCATTAGAGATTCGTCTGCAACTACTAGGTGAATCACATCCCGATGTCGCTATTTCGTATAATAACATTGGGGGAGCATTAAATGACCAAGGCAATTATAACGAGGCTCTAAACTATTATCAAAAAGCATTGGAGATATTCTTGCAAGTATATGGTGAATCGCATCCCGATGTCGCATTGTCTTACAATAATATTGGTAATGTATATGACTCTCAAGGAAATTATAACGATGCATTAAATTATCATCAAAAAGCATTAGAAATTCGATTGCAAGTATATAGCAAATCGCATCCCGATGTCGCTACTTCTTACAATAATATTGGGGGGGTATTAGATTCACAAGGCAACTATAACGATGCTCTAAACTATTATCAAAAAGCATTAGACATTGATTTGCAAGTATATGGTGAATCGCATCCCGATGTCGCTATTTCGTACAATAACATTGGGAATGTATTAAATGACCAAGGCAACTATAACGAAGCGTTAAAATACTTTCAAAAAGCATTGGAGATTCGTCTGCAACTACTAGGTGAATCGCATCCCGATGTCGCTACTTCTTACAATAATATTGGTTATGTATTAGATTCTCAAGGCATTTATAACGAGGCATTAAACTATTATCAAAAAGCATTGGAGATTTATTTGCAATTTTATGATTTAAGCCATCCTAATGTTGCAAGTGGACATTTGGTTATATACATTTCCTATTGTAATTTAACAAAACAAAATAACTCCTATTTGCCATATTTTTTGAAATTTATGGAGAATATCGTATTTACTGCGACAATGGTTGAGGGTGATACTCCGGCATCAAAGCAAGGGTTGAAAGGAGAATATTATCTATTTGAATTTGGCGATTGGAACATGGAATCATTAAATAGCCTATGGGATAAAAACACAGAGTTGCAAGGAAAACCTAAAAATATCGTATTGATGAAAGATGGAAAGATTTCTTCACACTATTTTGAGGATTCTATCGGTTGCCAATTAAGTGTAAAATGGATAAGCAAAGAGAAAAAGCAACAGATATTAGAGCAATATCGCAAATGGAAAGAATCTCAAAACTAAACCCAAACCCCATTTTTCTATCTAAATTTTAGACATATTTATTAAAGTTGAATTATTTTTTAAATTTTATCATTAATTTTGCTTATGAAATCACATTTTTTCATTGGAAACAAAGAGTCCATGAATAAAGCAGTTAGAATCAAAAAGGTTATCATTTTGGGTGAGCATCCTCTATTGCCAAGTATTTTACAACAATATAACGCAATGGGAAGTGAGGTGTGTCACCTCAAAAACATTAATGATAATTTTGATATAAATAGTTATGATGAACTATTTATATTAACCAACGACCACGATTCATCATCGGTAGAGGCCGACAATGAAGTCATTTCGCTATTGAACAAATGTGCATCCGGTTATGACAAAGAGTCGCACAATGGTCACAAACTACTATGTCATCTATTGCTCCAGAGCAACACCTCGTTGCGCATTTTGCAAATGACCGACTTCAACGAAGAGATAAGACAATCGATTGATGTCTATCCATTTACCATGGAGGATTTATGGAGCAAAAGCATCATGGTTGATTATGAACCTATCACAGTTCAAAGCGAGAAGCATGCTCATGTGGTAATCTTCGGGATGAATGATATGGCTGAAATGGTGGCGATAAATGTGGCTCACAAAGCCCACTATCCTAATTTTGTGCGCAACACCTCATTACGCACTCGCATTACCATCGTTGATGAAAATGTTGGAGCCAAATATGAGGAATTTATCCTAAAATACCAACATCTATTTGACAATAGTTATTATCGAGTAATCACACCATCGAGCAAACCTATGGTGCACTTGCTTCACACGCCAATGTATGAAAGCACTCGTGAATGTTTTGTAGATGTTGAATGGGAATTTGTTGATGCATCGGTTTATAACCAAGTAGTTCAACAGAAATTGGCATATTGGGCAACCGACAATAATCAACTGCTCTCAATTGTAATATCAAACAGCGATGAAACCCTCAACATCGACTATGCGCTACACTTGCCCGAACAGGTATATTCAAATCACACTCCTATCTACATTTATCTCCGTGATGCAGTATTGCTCGAAAGCACCTCACGAATAGAGAAATTTGCGACCATAAAGCCTTTTGGAATGTTTAATTGTGGATATGATGTGAGACAGCCTCTCATCACAATGTCCAAAACAATCAACCACATATATGACCAATTCTATAACGACAATCACGAGCACATGGCCGATGACGATTGGCAAATGCAATATGCGGTTGACATTGACATTGAAGCAAGAGATAAGTCTTGGGCTAAACTCTCAAATGTAAAACGCCAATCAAACATACTCAATGCCTTGTCAATACCCTCTAAAATGAAATCAATAGGTCTTGACGAGGATGATTGGGACAAGTTTCATGACATTTCACAACAAGATATTGAGTTGTTGGCTCAAGTAGAACACAACCGATGGAATGTGGAGGAACTGATCTTGGGATTCCGTCCTTGCACCGATGAAGAACAAGAGATTATTGAAAACGACATATCAATGAAAGAGGTAATGAAACGCCAATCAAAGGTTCATTACGACATTCGCGCCTATAACGACTTGCGTCCCGACGCAACAGGCAAATCGGTTACAATCTACGACATCTGCCTATGCACATCACTACCCCTCATTGCCAAGTCATGGGTAGATGAGCATAAATCATGTCAACCAAACGAGAAAGGAGCCACAACATGAGCCAACATTATTACTCACTTCGCCTCAAAGGAAACTTTGCCAATAAAAACACTGGTGACTTGATAAAAAATGCATCAACACCTCTTACTATTGGTGAAAGTGCCGATTGCGACATTCAATTTGACTCTGACGGCAAATATGCCCCCGAATATTTTGCAACAATATTACCTAATGACGATGGAAAAAGTTGGCGCATAATAAAGCGTTCTCCTCATGTCGATGTAAATATCGTGGGGCATGGCGGATGGGAATATGTGTGTAATCTGACCGATGGTGATATAATAACCTTTGGAAACCACCAGAACGAGTTAAGATTTCATACTCACTATGATGAAAATTTCAATGGCTCATTAAGCACTACTCCTCGACCTCAACGACATTGGTTTTATATTGCTATTTTCATCGCCATATTAGGGATTTTTATTGCGAGCAATTATGTGCTACGAAACAATAACCAACAAGCACTCAACCTTGATGATGTGAAAAATAATCTTCAATCATCGATATATATGATAAAGGTTGATAGTGTGGAGCATTTGGAGAATGACAATGGCCGGATTACGACATTCAGCACTATAAAGCCACAAAGTGAGACCATATATGGCACTGCATTCTTAACCAAAGACAGTCTTTTGGTCACGGCTCGTCATTGTGTTGAATATTGGCTTGGAGAGCCAATCTCGCTAGACACTCGCATTAATAATCTTGATGATGACGACATAGTGCGCATAGCCTCATTGATTGAGACATTCAACCAAGACCATGCCGATACAACCATCAAACAACAATTAAAAGTATATTGCAGTGTGGTCCCTCACGACTCGCCCAATTCGGCTCCGATATTTACTTTCACCAGCGAAGATGATAGTGTCTATTTTGACACAAGTCGCGATGGCATTATCACGTTGGATGATTTTGTGAATCGTTACTATTGGCGCACAATAACACCTTATTTCAATCGTCGCGACATGGAACTTGGCGATTGGTTGGTGGTAAAAGTTCCTCAACAAGGAGCCTTTGAATTGGCCGACACTACAATAATCAATCAAATGCACCCCAATGAGGCTCTTGCTTTTTTAGGATTCATGGAGAACGAAACCGGCATAGGAGGTTTTGAAGTAGAAAGTGGCAATCTCAAATTATGGGATAAAGCGACTGCCGGAGAGGTTAATCTTTCTCATAGTGGAAATATTTCACATGGATATTCGGGTGGTCCGGTTATAATGCAACAAGATGGCAAATACTATGTCATTGGCATTGTTTCAAAAGTAGATGACCGAAACCAAAATCTAAAACGCTCGGTGCCCATACAAGTTATCAATCTTAGCAAACACGAATCTCAAACCAACTAAAATAATGAACAATCGACCAATGACAGCCAATGATATTGCCGGATATTGTTTTGAATCAACACTTTGGAGAATCCTTTGTGACATTACCACCGACAAAGCCTTTCAACAAAGCAGTTCATTATATCCATTAATAGAGCCTAAAAATATAATCATCAACAATGACTCATTTTCGATTTCATCGCAAGCGCAGCAATGCAATGAAAGTGATGCCATTTGGCATATTGGTGCATTAATTAGTTACCTATCTTCAGGACACCCTATCTTTGGCGGTAAAGGAAAGAAATATCACGAAAATCATCCCATGACGCAACTACCATCGTTGCGCAAGGAGCATTATGCTCTTACCCCGATAGTTCATGCTTGTTTAAATGCTGATAAATCTAAACAAATCTCAATAGAGGGACTTCGCAAACAATCACTAATAGGATATAACGATAGCCTTGATCGTGAGAAAACCAGAATAGAACAGCCTCAAAAACAGGCACTCACTAAAATTTCACTCAACGAAACTTGGCCGGAAGAAATGTGTCCTTCTTCTATCAACAAAAATTGAATATGAAACGATATCTTATTACAATATTATTCTTTTCAATAATTGCCCCACTATTATGGGCGCAAGAAGATGTTTATTTAAAAAAATGCATCAATATCATATCTAACATTCAGAATTCGTCTAAAGATAAGCAAGTATATAATAATGCCATCAACCTCCTTTCCGACAGCGATCAACCACTCCTTACCATTCTTGACAATATCGGAGAAGATAAGGTTAATGAATACCGCAAATCGGACAAAGATCCATTCCGACTAAACTCTATTGTGACTCATGTCTATCATATTCAAAATGGAGAAGAGACCTCTCGAGGCAACTATTATGACAGCCGAGAAGTGGGCATAAACTACTCAATGACAGAGAAAAGCATTAAGCCCAATTCTAAAGTCACATATTCAATCTCTGGCCATAAAGGGATGCAAGAATTTGTTTTTATTCCCTATAATCGAAAGAAGGCCTATTATTCAATAAGCATAAGTGTAAACGGAAGAAATTACCCTTTAAAAAATGAAGTCACCCCTACTTCATATCAATATGTAAAAATTGCAAATGTCAAAACCAATGACATAATAAATATTACCATACACAACCAATCCAATAAGTTCAATTCCTTTGCCATTATCAATCACAACACCAAGAAATGATGAATCGCATATATCAATACATTACTATCATATTGTGTTTGATAACCTCTTCACAAATTTTTGCTCAATCTCAACTTGATATAAATCAGATTGAGAGTGATGATTATAATTCAAAAGTAAAATATTATAAACAACAAGCCGAAAACATTCTTAATGGTAACGATGTAAATAGTCTTTCTGACCAGAGATTTTATCGTTATATGACTGCGCTCAATAGTGAAGCCAATTGTTACTATATGCTTGACAATTATAATATGCTGGGAGAATTGGCTTCTAAATTCCAAAACTTACTTAATAATCGTATGAATTTAGGTGAAGAATTACGATCTCGCCTTGAAATGTACGGCAACAAAATATGGGGTTCATATTATTATGGTCAAACCCAATATTCATCATCGGCATATACATTGGCCGAATCTTATTATTTCAATAGCCTAAAACATTCATCCTTTGACAAAAAACACACCGATATTATCAGTCAAGAATTGGCACAATTATATTATAAATGGGGACTAACTACAAAGGCTCAATCCTACTTTAAATTAGCATTTAATTGTCTCTCTCCTCTACATGATGATTCAGAAATATGCTCCCAAGAGGCAATGTGTCTAGCCCGAATGGGGCAATTTGAAGAAAACACGGCCATTGCATCAAAAAATTTTGATTTAGCACTCAATTATATAGATATATCAATAAACTCATTAAAAAAGAATAGCGAGAAATATGCCGAAGCCCTACGAAAAAAAGGTAAAATATTAATGATTAAAGGCGACCGATTAGGGATTGATTATAATAAAGAGGCTAAAGAATGTTATAACAAATATATCACCTATCAGAAAAAAAATATTTCGGAGAAACTCTCAAATATATCTAACAATTCAGGGCGCGAGCAATATTGGCTTGCACTTCATCAATTCTTATATGATTGCGTAAGACTGGGTAACAATGCTCCCGATATGTTATATGATTTAGTCTTATTTAGCAAAGGATTCCTCATTGAATCAAAACACAACAACAAAGCAATCGATTATAAGTGGAATGATGTAAAGAAAAAACTTGACAAAAATGATTGTGCTATTGAATTTGTAGCATATAACGGACCCAATGAGGCTAAACACATGGGTGCATTGGCAATCAAAAAGGATAGCAACAAACCTAAATTTATTGATATAGGGAACATTGATTCAATAATGAATCTGAAAGCATATAATGGTAGAACTCTAAAATATGCTCTCTCTTCCGATGCCGAAAAGATAAAGAATGTACTATTTAAAGAACACACTTTCTTCAATAGTGTATGGACTAAACAATTATTAAATGAAATAGGAAATTCTAAACGAGTATTCTTCTCCCCCGACGGTTTTATCCATCAGTTGGCTATTGAATACATGATTCCGGAAGGTTACAATTTCACTTGCCACCGATTAAGTTCTACTCGCGTATTACTCAAACCTCGCAAAACCAATATGAACCGAATCCTATTGTGTGGTGATGTCAATTTTAACTCAACCGATGGTCCCTCTTCTGACTATAGAGATAATGACATCGATGGTTATTACACAATGGCTCAACGTAGGTTAAATATCAATCCATTACCCGGAACCAGGATTGAAGTTGACTCTATATATAACAAACTCAAGTCTCATCCTACTTCATTAAAAATTGATACCCTAACCGGTAAATTTGCTACCGAAAACAGATTTAAACATTTAGCATCTTCTGGCTCCAACATTGTTCACATTGCCACTCATGGATATTTCATTGGGACAAATAATTTTATATCCGACCTTAAACCAGCTATTAGCGATAAAAGCATGTCGGAAAGCGGCCTCATAATGGCAGGTGCTGCATCTAACATAAATAATCCTTATTTTGACCCAACAATTCCCGATGGATTTCTTACTGCCAAAGAACTCTCTAATGAAAACTTAAAATATGTCGATTTAATGGTATTATCGGCTTGCCAAACCGGCATGGGATATATCACCGACGATGGAGTATATGGCATTATCAAAGGTTTAAAAGAAGCCGGAGTGGGTGCAACAATAGTAAGCCTTTGGAAAGTTAATGATGCCTCAACTGGTGAAATTATGAAGCGTTTCTATGCCGAACTGATGAAAGATCCTAATCGCAATATTCATCTAGCATTTAACAAAGCACGACAAAGCATGATAGAGAATGGGAAAGTAGATATTAGACGATTCAATCAATCTACTCTATCTAATCGGCAATCAACAATCGTTTTAGACGAGCCATTCCACACCAACGCTTTCATATTAATTGATGCCTGGTAAAAAACACTATAACTCAGTTTATTAACAAAAAAACATTATATGCATATGAAAAAAATAGTTATTCTTTTAATGGTTACATTTCTAGTGCCATTTCAGAGTATTTTAGGACAATCACAGCCACCTGCTCAAGGGGTACTTGTTCCTGCCGATTACAAATATTTAGTTCGTGTCAACAATCTTTCTGATACCGCTACAATAGTAATGAGAAACGGGCAAATTGACGAAATTGCCAACTCAGGTAAAAATCGTGGTTGGAGCGACCTTGGTAATGCAATCTTAAATAGTTACAAAAGCAGTCTTACTCAAAAAACAGTTACAGCCTCAGCCGGACTCATTGGTTTAGGAGTAAATTATATCACGACTCTAATCCAAAAAAGCTCCAAAGACTTTGAAAGTTGGAGCAAAGCCATGGAAAAACAATGCCTATATAAGAAAAATCTATCTTCTAACGAACAAATTGATGATTTCTATTATATGCCCTCAAAAAATGGGGCGCTTGACCCTCGTGACTTAAAATTCAATGGGTTTTCATGTCGCAACTTTATTGAGACTCAAGATGGCTCTCACATGGGACACGAAATTTTTTATGTGTCTTGTAAACTTCGTTCCGACTCATTGGGTATCAACCACATGGCCAACCACTCTAAATTCATGCTGGAAATTGACAGTTTAGTTTTCTATCCCAAATATTGCAACATCCCCAATATCCCCAACAAAAACCATCAAGACAAAGACGATATTTTCAATTTCTCAAAATTGACCAATCTTGTATTAGAAATAAAAGTAAAAGTCATATCTTCTTGGATTAACGAAGCAATCATTCTAAACAAGGACCAAGAACTTGGCGAATTTTCAATATTTGCTAAAATTGATAAAAAAGCATTGACCGTTGACCAAAATGGTGATAGTGTTTTTATTTATGACAAAAACAACCCACTTCACAATGACCTAGTAAACATCTCAGGAGAAAGTTTCATCGTACCTCGTTCTTTTGTTGGCACTAACACCGAGCAAGTTTGGGGGACAGGACAATACAAACTTCTTATTGATGTATCCGAAAGTTGTCAACTCAATGCAAAATATTATCGCATTCAAGATATAGGCAACCTCGAAGCCGTAAACTTCGCCAATCTCCCAGGATATAAAAAATGGGACAAAAAGATATGGAAAGAAGAATGGAATCGAATGAAAACTCGCAAAGAAGGAGACTCATTCTTAGAAAATGCTTGGAAAACAATCAAGACAGCATATATCGGACATGATTGGGTAAAAGAACTTGTTGACCCTGCTGCAACAATGATATACCAACACGAAACGCAAGCCCTATATGACCTCCTTGATTTTGATGCGACAAGTCTAGCAGGAGCCGCTCAACAAATGCCTGCCGGTGGCGGTGCAATGGGTAAATAAAACCTCATATAGCTTGTTATTACCGATTACAAAGGAGTGTCAAAATTAAATTTTGACACTCCTTTTTGCATTTACCGACAAATGCGTTCCAATCCACACTCCCAATCTGATATACTATTTAAAACCTATATAAACCTTATATCAACAAAATTTCCGACAAAACATTAGTCTCAAAAAGAAAAATTAGTTAAATTTGTCAATTAATAAACTAACCCTTAATATCATATCACATTATGGCTTCAAAAAAACACAACAAAGCAAGTAACTTTTTTAAACGGAACATATTGCAAAAAAATTATAATTCGCTATTTTTGTTTTATTTTATTGTTTGTTTTTTGATTATGTCTTCTTGTAAAAACTCTTCAAAAAAAGATAACGCAAACGAAGCTTCAATGTTACAACCCAATAATCAGGTTGAGGTGTTTCGCGAAACAATAGATATTCCTATCGCAATTAGTCTGTCACATACTGAAGATGATGAGATGAAGCAACTAATTGATGCCGAATACGAAATAACACATGAAACCGATAACGACATTTATATTGATATAAATTCCTCCTATTACAAACAATATATATCCGGGACTCGCTTTAAGGCTGATCAATTAGCATTTTTTGAAAACAGTGAAAATGTTGAATATCTTACTATGTGTTTAGATGTCGTTAACAACACCGATGAAAAACTAAGCATCAAGGAATTAGATGTAAAGATAGTGGAGAGCAATCCTGATACTATCCCATTAATATACATCTGCACCACTAAAGGATATAGTAATTGCATTTATTTCGTAAACGAAAGTTGGTTTAATTGGGACGGTTTCACTTTCTCTTATTCAATTATGAAAAAAGGCGAGTCTTTTAATGGTGAATACAAAAAACAACGGCACATTTCTTATTTTGAGGACTACACCATTATTGATTTGCTCCCAGAGATGAAAGAGATGGGATACGATTTCGATGGTTTGGCTAATAGTATTAGAAATAAGAACATTAAACATAATATAGAACATAATACAGATTGGGATGTTGAACCTATAACGCATGATGAAAACTTCAAATATCTAAGTTTCAACATAACAGATAGTGATGATGATTTTGATTATTTCCAGGAAAAATTCAAACCATTTGAATTAAAGAAATACAATTTTGATGAATATGAAGGAATGGCAATTCTATATGGTTCTTTAAAATTTGACAATACCAATTTCAAAGCGGACTTCATTGCAGAAATAAGTTTATCGACTCCTGGAGATTTTGGCGCATTATCATACGAGAATGACAAATTTGATATAAAACTAAAATCATTAGGTAAAGATTACACTCTTCGTTATCCATATACTACAATCATAGAACCTTATGGTGCAGAAATGATTAAACTTTCTGTAACAGCAGACAAGTCTTCGTCACATTCGTTCTATATTGACATAAAAAACGATAACGATCTGAAGATCAGAAGCAAGAATATATACTTCCACCATTACCTCCCAAAAAATTAATATCGTTAAGGAAGAATGAACAACATCCAAATCTTTCTAGGAGGAGGCGTAAAACTATTACATGGCGATAACGAATTCCTTAAGGGATATCGTAATGATGTTATTGATCCAATAATTAGTCAACTTAATTCCAAGGAATTTGCCAAACATATTTTTATTGTCAAAGACTATTCTGATTTGACTAGAAATGTTGTTCAAAGAAAACATCAAGAAGTTTACAATAATTACATTATTCAAGAGGCTCAGATTGCTCTATTTATTATAGATGGAACAATAGGGAATATTACCAAGGACGAAATTGACATTGCGATTAACTCAACAAAGAAGAATCATCATCCGATAGTATATATATATGGAATAAATATTAATGATGACGATGATGTCTTAAAATACCTAAATCAA
Organism: Muribaculaceae bacterium; assembly: GCA_045637505.1. GTDB lineage: Bacteria > Bacteroidota > Bacteroidia > Bacteroidales > Muribaculaceae > RGIG4079. Next base: position 11,519 of record JAZTZO010000058.1, read on the forward strand.
GAGGGTATCTATTTCCAACATTTTTTTGACAATCGAGATTTAGCAGCAAAAATAAAAGCAGACTTAGAAATAGGCACTCATCATATAGACCGGCAACGAGTCTTTCGTTTATGGATGTCGATATTTATATCGTTAACTTTATTATTGGGCATCTTTGTATCAATGAAGAATTGTACTAATACAAGCAGAAATACAATTGATTATTGTTCTGCTCAATTATATTTAATGAAATATCGTGATGTCAATGCTCTAACTGAATCATCTATCTTTACGGATGAGCTATTATCTAATTTTAAATATGAAGATTCTATAATGACAGGAGAAGACATATCAGTTTTTCCTATTATTGGAACAGATTCCCTTATTTCTGTTACGCCTCCATTCTTTCGTATCAAGTTACATAATAGGCATCGCAATACAATTGTATTCGTAGAAGGAATTCTTGAGATAGACAAATATGAAACTGATACATTAACAAAAAAAGAATCTTTCAGCCCAAATATTCCTATTAAAGAGATTTCTCGCACTGATTTTGTCCTTAATATTTTAGATATTGAAAAAAATGGAGAGTATTTATTAAAAGATTTTCGTCAAAATCTTGCATTCGACGAGACAGATTATAGATATGGCTTCGTACTTACATCAAAAGAGAGTTGCTCATTCAGAATGCGCGTAAGAATGAAATCCCAATTAGGGGAATACTTATATTCTAATTATATTTACGTTAATTATATAAAGTAAAAGTTAGTGATAACATATTATAATCAGGCTAGAACATCTCATAATAGTTCTAATGCCCAAGATTAATCTTTTACAATCATTTATAGCGGTAATATATTCAATAATATTAGTGTCCAATAAAACTTTTTTTGACGGAATGAAAAAATAGCGCTGATTCCATTTGCAGGATTCAGCCCTTTGTGGTTATTTTGGTTTTGCCACAAACTTTATAACCATGTGCAAAATAAACATTTTATCGGACAGCAATAATATATAAGGCATGACTGATAAAACTCAATCATGCCTTTATGCTTTTTATCTTTTTCTTATATCAACAGAATTTCCAGCAAAAACAATTTGGCATTAATATTTATAATTCTATTTATTGATTGGTTTCTACAAAATGAAAAGTGCACTACTTCACAGCAGCACACCTCCCTCATAACCAAAATTCAAGTATATATAATATTTGTCTAACAAAACAGTCTTTTGTTAATGCTAACTTAATTTATTCATTAACATTTTTAATAGTCATTGCAAAGGTAGTGGTTTTAGTCCTAAATTTTTACTTAATTATTGGAAATAATCGTTAAATAATATGAATCGACCACCTTTATTGCATAATCGGCTATGTTTTATTAATTTTGCATCAATAATAATATCATATTTACACAACATGTATAAATCTAAATTTAGCAAACTATGTTTCAGCATAGCGATTGTGCTATGCCTCTCGGTTCAATCATGGGCTAACCAAGGAACGATTTCTATCGAAACTCCTTCGGGACGTATCGTTACTGCAACTGCAATTAACGATAATATAATCAAAGTAACTAATGTAAAAGCTGGCGAGGTCATCCCTCAATCTCATTCAGCAATACTATCTCCTCAACAGTTTAAGGGTGAAACTTCTTCGCAAGGAAACGTCAAAATGCTTTCTACTCCCACAGGTGTTGTGGTGGTGCTTAATGGTAATGACGGTAGCATTTCAATCAATGCTGGCAACGACCGTATGATTGCCGACAATGGTGTGCGCTCTATTGCCGATGGCAAACAAATGCTTTCACTCGCAACAACTGGTGTTGGTTCATACTATGGTGCTGGCGAACGTGGTCACAGCCTTTCGCTCAATGGCGACACACTTGTGATGTATAACAAGCAAAACTATAGTTACATGAAAGGCGAAGAACGCATTAACCAGATGAATATCACAATGCCTCTTTTTGTTTCATCTAATGGTTATGCAGTGCTATTTGACGACTATGCAGCTGCCGAGATGATTATGGGCAACCCCGTGAAATATATCACTGAAGGCAAAGAGCCTGTTTCATATTATTTCATCAATGGTGGAGGCACTCTCGAAGGTGTAATGAAAGAATATACACTCCTCACCGGACGCCAAGAACTTCCCCCATTTTGGGCCATGGGATATATCACATCAAAATATGGTTACAAAACCGAAGCCGAAACTCGTGGTGTAATCGACACTCTCAAGCGCGAAGGTTATCCTGTTGATGGTGTGGTGCTCGACCTCTACTGGTATGGCAAGGAAGAAGATATGGGACGCCTTTCGTGGGACCCAATCCAATGGCCATCTCACAAAAAGATGCTCTCCGACCTCAAAAAGAAAGGTGTAAACACTATCATCATTTCGCAACCATATGTATTGACCAATGGCCGTGCAATTGACAATTACAACGAACTTTCGTCAAAAGGAATGTTCTGCCGCGACTCGGTGGGCAACACTCACGAAGTAACTATTTGGGTAGGTTCGGGAGGTATGTTTGATGTGTCAAACCCCGACACTCGCAAATGGCTACGCGACCGTTATAAACTCCTCACCGACGAAGGTGTAGGTGGCTGGTGGGGCGACCTTGGCGAACCCGAAGTGCACCCATTCTCAATCTACCACCACAATGGCAAGACTGCTCGCGAATATCACAATCTCTATGGCAACGAATGGAGCCGTATTATATACGACCTCTATAAAGAAGAATACCCCAACACTCGACTCATGACTATGATGCGTGGTGGCACAGCCGGATTGCAACGCTTCAGCGTTTATCCTTGGTCAACCGATGTTTCTCGTTCATGGGGAGGTCTTCAACCTCAAGTAACAATCATGCTCAACTCGGGCTTGAGTGGTATGGGTTACATGAGCCACGATGTGGGTGGTTTCGCTATCGACCCTGCCAACCCTGTTGACCCCGAACTTTATGTGCGTTGGTTACAACTTGGCACATTCTCGCCAATCCTCCGCACCCACTCTCAACAAGTAGCCGAGCCATATAAATACCCCGAGCAACGCAACATTATTCTCGGCCTCATCAACGAGCGCTATCGTTGGTTGCCTTATAACTATACCCTCGCATACGAAAATGCCTCACAAGGTCTTCCTATGGTGCGTCCGCTCAACTTCTACAGCAAGCAAAACACTCGTTTTGACAATATCGACGACCAATATCTATGGGGACGCGATGTGATGGTGGCTCCAGTGATGACTCAAGGCGCTACTTCTCGCAACATCACATTCCCATGTGGCCAATGGGTTGACTATAACAACCCCACAAAAGTGTATGGTTGTGGGCAAACTATCAACTATGCTGCACCTCTTGAGGTATTACCATTGTTTGTGCGCGCTGGAGCATTCATCCCTCAAGCCGACTACAAAATGGGTAATACTGGCGACTATACCAACGACCAATATACAGTGAAATACTTCCCCGTTGACGGCGTAAAATCAAGCTACACAATGTTTGAGGACGACCGCATGTCAACTCGCTCACTTGCCGATAATGCTTATCGCCTCATCACTTTCAACGGCGATGCTACTGCTACCGCAACAACTATCTCTCTCAAAAGTGAAGGTACCTATGCAGGAGCCAAAGCATCAAAGAAAATGACAATCGAACTTAACGGCATCACTGCCCGTCCATCAAGTGCAACCGTTAACGGCAAAAAAGCATCAGTAAAATACAACGCCAAAAACTCAACTGCTACAATCACTTTCAACTGGAACGTAGCCAACGAAGCAACAATCGTTGTAAATAAGTAAAATAGAAATCAAATCATAGAAAAGAGGCTAAACCAAATTGCAATGGTTTAGCCTCTTTTTGTCTCACACATTAAACGTTTCTATGGGGATGTGTGATTAATTTTTATTATTTATATTTATAATTCAATGTCCAATGAGTTCCAGCTGTCAAATTTGTCCAATAAATTTGATCTACTAAGTCTCCGTCATAGTCATACACATCGGCATACAACGTAGTGGTATATAAGCATATTGGACCTCTCCAACCATTACCTCCCATAAGTTCACCAATATTTACCCTATACAATTCTTTACCACTACTATCTTTTTCATAAATTACAAAGGTATAACTTCCTCCTCCTGCGGTGCTATTGTTTTTAATCGTTACAGTAGCGGCATTTTTATCTAACTTGTATTTACGAATCACTCCATTGTGTTTAAGTTCCAATGTGTTTCCTGTAAACTTTATTAAATACATAGTACCAAGGTTGCCACTTAGATAAAATTCACCAGAGCCATCGCCTGAAATAGTTGTTAATGGAGAATGGCTCCATTTTACACCATTTTGAATCATACTCCAATGTCCTCCATCAATTGCAAGGTAGTCAATACTCGATGATGGTGTATTCCCATTTATACTAGTAGTTTTCCATACTCCATTGAGATCACTTGTTTTAGTTACCGATTGTGATGTTTCCAAAAATTCATCACATGAGTTGAGCGACAATATAGCCACTGCCATCAACAATAATTTAAAATACTTTTTCATCTTTAATTAATTTTATGTCTATAATATCCCCAAATTTGACATGTCATCTAAAAACACGAAGACGTGGGACATTGCTCAGTTTATCTTATCAGAGGCATCGCCAAATGCCCACACCGAAATAAACAGTCCACCCCACGCCATACCAATATATCAACACCCGCCCAGGGTGGATATAGGCACGCGCTAACGTTCTTGACTGCTCATTCTTCGGTGTTAAAAATTGGCGATTTTCTGACAAAGAATAAAGCTAAAAACGCTTCGTTAAAAATATGTCACTTAGATATGCAATCGCTATTGCTCTCCAAGATTACTGCAAAATTATAAAACATTTCGTATATTAATATATTTTTCCATAGTTTTTTTCCAAATCTACCACGAATAGATATCATAATTACGCAAAAAAAAGTTGCACCAATAGTTATTGATACAACCTCACATATTAACATTCTCTTCAGGTTACCCAATAAAATCCCAATAATTTTCGGGCGAAACGAGTTGGAATGTTGAATTTGGGTATGCTTTGGCAAATGCTTGTGATAGCTTCGCTTTACGACGTGGATTCCATTTAAACTCAAATGTGTGCAACATTCCGTCTTCTTCTTCAATCAAATCCACCTCACTTTGATCATGTGTGCGCCAGAAATATAACTGAGCATAACTTCCTACATATGAATAGCGTTTAACTCGTTCGCTAATCATAAAATTTTCCCATAATACGCCAGCATCGGTACGCATTTCAATAGGTGCGAAATTAGAAATCACAGCATTGCGTATGCCATTGTCATAGAAATATATTTTTTTACCTTTCTTTATCTCATTTCGCATATTGCGGCTAAACGATGACAACCGAAACACCACAAAACATTTTTCCAATAAATCTATATAATTCTCTACCGTTTCTTTATCAACGCCCAACATATTCCCCAGTTCATTATACGACACTTCGCTACCCACTTGCAATGCCAATGCTTTCACCAGATTTTGCAATAATTCGGGCTTCTTTATTCCTTTATATGATAGCAAGTCCTTATACAAGTAATTATTAGCCAACGACACAAGTGTTCGTTTCGCATCGGCTGGCTCCATCACAATTTCGGGATACATCCCATATATCAACCTATTACCCAACAATCGATGTTCTTCTCTTTGCGATGAGTAATCAGCCAATTCACGCATTGAAAACGGATATAGTTTATATTCAATAGTGCGACCAGTAGCCGGTTCATTAACTCGATTTGCAATATCAAATGATGATGACCCTGTTACTATCACTTGTGTATCCAATTTTAAATCACCTATCATCTTTATTGTGATACCAATATTTGCCACACGTTGAGCCTCATCTATAAATGCAAGGTCATATGACGACAACAACTGAGACAATTCAGTAGTAGTACGATTTTCTAGTAACAATCTATCATCGGCATTATCACAATTCAACGATAACACCTTTTTCCCTTCTTGATTTATTTGCGACAACAAGGTAGTTTTACCCACTTGGCGAGCACCTAAAATCACCAAAACTTTCTTTTTTCGAAAATCTTTTAATATTTGTCGTTCTATTTTCCTAACAATCATAACATTAATTTTGCTACAAATATAAATCTTTTTCATTAAACCGCCAAATTAACCCCTAATTTTTCGGTCATAACCGCCAAATTACCCCCTAATTTTTCGGTTGCAACCACTAAATTACCCCCTAATTTTTCGGTTTAGGTGATTTTTTCACAAAAAAAAGAAGGTGTATCAAATTCAAAAGATTGACACACCTCTCCTAATTTTTTCTGATAAACGAATCTCTATGCGCCCCCTTTTCTCATATCCCGAAATAGCAACTCACATAAGCTGAATAGCTATTCTTTGCTCCTTCGATCGCTGGGATAGACATTCTCACATTTGGGGCAATTTTTACATACTTACCCAACTTCACTTGTGCGCCAAGAATTGCAGCCGATTCATCGTTGGCTATATTCCAATCGTTGTTTGATGAAAGATTATCGTAGCGAGCAAATATATCTACCACTTTGCTCACATGTGCTGTGCCATATACCGATAGGCCATATAAATCGTGGTCTCTCTCAAATTTGGCATTTTGGAAAATGTTATACTCTGCACCAAGAGAAAAATATTTGTGTTGATACCCTACAAATGTAGCCCAGTTATAAGCTTTTGTTGCCGCTCCTGCGTCCCATTCATTAACCGAGCCATACAATCGCAATGTGAGGCCTTTCACAGGAGTAAAGGTTGTGCCAAGACCATATTGCAATCCATCTTTCACTTGCACCTTTTTGTAGCCCTCGCCATTTACTATTATAGCATCGGCACTTACCCAATCGGCAAACTTATAAGCTGCCGAAATACCGAGGTCGGCACTGCTACCAAATTTATATTCGTCTTGAAACGACTTCATAATATAGCGATAGCCCCAATGCTTCTCTTGCACCTTGAATTGAGTGGTAGAAATCATACCCCCGTCGAGAGTCAAACGCCCGGGGTTCCATGTTACCTGTGCGTTCTTCACATAGGCAATGTGGTGGTAATCGTCAACATCGTTCGACATACCCACATCGAGCACTGCTTTTATTTGCAATTCCTTTGTCAGCGAATATTGATATCCCACATAACTACGATCGAGTTCAAAACCTCGATCATCATTCTCAGTTCCAAAACCAGTGTGAGCATTGGCAAACACTTGAATAATGGCCTTCCCCTTTGGTTCTACTTTTGTTGTGTCGTGCGCTTTTGCCAAATGCCCCATCGACATCATTGATAGCGCTACTATGAGAATTAATTTTTTCATACTGATTTTTATCCAACGTTTTACTTGGCAAAGGTATGTAATTTTATGTAATATTACCAAGTTTTTTCTACCTTTGTAATCGTTTTTTGCCATCAACTACGCCAAGAGATATGGACGCACTGGAATTTGCCGAACGCATAGTATTAAATCTGCCTTATGACCCCAATGAGCAACAAGTACAGCTCATTGCGGCGTTGGCGCGTTTCTGCTCTCCACTATCTCCACAAGAATCGGTATTCTTGCTCAATGGTTATGCCGGCACGGGAAAAACATCGCTCACCGGAGCGTTGGTGCGTTCTCTCAACGAGGTAAACATTCCATCGGTACTACTCGCGCCTACCGGTAGAGCAGCAAAAGTGTTTGGCCGATTTGCCAAGCACCCTGCCTATACTATTCACCGCAAAATCTATCGCCAAGAATCAACCGGCGATATTACTTCATATGTGGCTACTGTGGCCGAAAATCGGCACCACAACACTATTTTCATTGTCGATGAGGCCTCAATGATAGGTTCGCGAAACGACAATGGGAGCGACTTGCTCGAAGACCTCATTGAATATGTGTATGGTGGCGACAATTGCCGATTGATATTGCTTGGCGACACTGCCCAATTACCCCCTGTGGGATGCCAATTCTCGCCGGCTATGACAGTCAATGTATTGAAATCGCTAGGATTGAGAGTTACTCGTGCCACACTCACGGCTACAGCCCGACAAGCGGCCGATAGTGGCATACTATATAATGCTACATGGTTGCGACGCGCTATGCTCACCGACCCATTGCCCTCGCCTCAACTCATAGCATCTAATTTTGCCGATGTTATCCCTGTATCGAGCGAGGATCTTCCCGAGGTTCTCAACGATGCTTATTGTCGCGATGGCATTGAGGAAACCATTCTCATTACTCGTTCTAATCAACGCGCTGTAAAATTCAACATCGCCATTCGCAACACCATTCTCGAAAAAGAGGAGTATTTGTGTAGCGATGAGTTGATTCTCGTGGCAAAAAACAACTATTTGTGGAGCTCAAAAGTCAAAGGGGTTGATTTTATTGCCAATGGAGATGTGGCTCTTGTAACAAAAATCTATGGTACCGAAACTAAATTTGGATTTCTTTTTGCCGATGCAAAAATACAATTAATCGACCGCGACATTGAACTTGAAGCCAAATTAATGCTATCGACTCTTGCCTATGACACACCGGGATTAAATGCCGAGCAAGCCTCTACTCTCTATAATAAATGCATTAACAATCCCGACAATTTTGCGCCCGAAACCCCAATGTCAACAAGGCTCAAAAAACTCAAGAGCGACCCCTATTTCAATGCTCTACAAATTAAATATGCCTATGCAGTCACTTGCCACAAGGCTCAAGGTGGACAATGGAAGAACGTGTTTATTGATATGGGGTATATTGCCCCCGAGGCACAAGGCATGGATTTTTATCGATGGCTCTACACCGCCATCACACGCGCCACACACCGCCTCTACCTCATCAATCCATCGGTAGAGGTGAAATAAAAACGGTGCATCAATCAATTTGACACACCGTAATTTTATAAATAGTCTTGATTATCCTATTTGACCAGGATATTTGGGACTAGGACCATATTCATTATCCCCTTTACTATCCTCACACCACCATATAATCAAGATAATTGATCCGATACATGGCACTAACATGAGAAATTGCAACCATCCACTGCGACCTGTATCATGAAGACGACGAGCTCCTACTGCCAATGATGGAATAAGGAATACCAAACTTGCAAGCCAACCAATATATGGAATCCATCCTACTAATACAGTAAATAGATACCACCACCAAAATTCAGAACGGCGTGCACGACCTTCAAACTCGGCAAACTTGTTAAAACAAATCTTAATAGCATCACCAAAACCTATCTCTTGAGAATAGTTATTGGCTGGTTGAGCATTATAGGGAGGTTGTTGATAACCACCTTGATGTGGAGGTTGAGGCATAGGAGGTTGCTGTGGATACAACAATGATTGCAAATCGGCTACTGTCGAAGCATCAGCCCAGTTAGGCATACCTTCACACCACACTTTTGATGAAGGATTCAATCCATAAGCCACAAGTTGTTCCTTTGGCATAGGACCCACTTGTTGTCCGTTGTAAATAATATAGTAATTCATATCTACTAATAAATTAGAGTGTTATTGATTATAGTACAAATATATAAAACATTATCCTAAGTGCAAAACATTTTATTACCAAACAAGCATTTTCATCAACAAATTCTATCTGCGCCTACTTTTATATAGAGCGATAGCCGAGTCTGTATTAACTCGGCTATCGTTATGCTTTGTCGGGGTGAGAAGACTCGAACTTCCGACCTCCACGTCCCGAACGTGGCGCGCTACCAACTGTGCTACACCCCGCACCCTATAGTGCAAGGCAAAGTTAATTCTTTTTTACACAAATGTGAAATAGCGCCTCCTTTATTTATTATTTCTTTATGAATTTACCTACGATACTATTGTTAACCTCAACGAGATAAATGCCTACTGGGAGTGATGCCACATCTACTTTTGCGCGGTTGCCGTCAACATAACAATGATTGAGCGACACCATTGCTCCTGCCAAGTTATAGACTGCTACCGATTGGATGTCGTCGCTCGTTTCGATGGTCATTTCATCAACAACCGGATTGGGATAAACGCGTAGCGATGTTGCCTTGTCGGCCAACACACTTTCTACACCCACACTTTTGTCGTAGAAGCGATACACAGCCATACCATTTGCTGGACAATAAGAATAGATGTAATAACTTGACTCATCAATTTGTTCGGCAAAAAGCCAGTTGAATGTTGAGTAGTTACCACCTGTTGAGTATCCAAGGTCGCCAATTGGAGCCACCGATGTGATAACACTATTATCTTCCCAGTCGCGAATAGTAAATCCACCTCGATAGTTTGCGCCCGATGGGTGCACCAAGATTTCATGCCCTGAAAGTATGAAATAGTCACCACCACCTGTAGTGTTGCGCGATGGTGCTGTAGTTGAGCCACGACCTGTCAACATAGGAATATTTGTGCCACCTTGGTAGCGATAAAGACCAGTTGCACGCACATTGTAAATCCAGTTTTCAGAGTTGTTGTCGATAGGAATTACATAACCAGCTGTTGAGCCTGTCATAGAAAGTTTGTCTGATTGTGTAACCTCTATAACCTTACCTTTTTCAAGGGCTATTACATTCACATTACTTTGTTGGTTGGGGTACATATAAATGTAACCACCATCGCCAAGCACATCACCCGAGGCCGAAATGAAGTTGGTTTGACCTTCTAATGGAATAGTTACTTCGAGTTCGATAGGAGTACCTGGAGCTTCAATAGTTGCTCCCGATGGATATATAATGTATTTATGAGTACCACTTGTGTTTTTGTCGTCGCGAATAATAATATTTCCGGCATCGTCACAAGCAGTACCCCATCCGCTACCGCCAGGAATGCTACCTAAACAACCTGTGTTGTCAAATATATATAGCTTTTCATCAACACAATCATTGACATAGAATTTACCTTTATAGGCTGCACCTTGTTGAGCATTTGTACCATCGATATGCTCGGGTGCATTCTCTTTATTGCGAGAGTTTTCCCACATTGTTTCGAGCACAAATTCAGCATTTTCCGATGGCTCGGTGTAGGTGCCCTTTATCTCATACTTCATCAACCCTTTTAGGTCAGAGAAGATGTAGAGCGATATAGTGCCATCTTGTGTATATTCAATACCTGTGAATAGGTAATCATCTACTTCGTTACTTGCCTCGGTAGAGTTAGGCATTGCTGGAGTAACTGCATTTGGCGCGCCTATACCATCCGACACATCATACATTTTTACGTTCAATCCTGCATCATAGTTAGCCGAGTAGGAATACACCTTATTAGCCAATCGAAGGAACGAATGTCCTTGTGCTTCATTGCCAATGTGGCCTTCCTTCCATTGTGAGTGCCACATCATGGGTTCACCCTTCTTGTCCCAATCAAATGAGTATTGCACAGGTATAATCGCCTTGCCGTCGATTAATAGATTGTTGCGAGAGTATGGAGTAACCATAATTGATGCATCGTTGCCCCATTTTGTTGCATTATAGTTGGTGGGATCGGCGGCATAGGTTGTTGCAGTGATTGCTCCGTTTGACACTTTTGTCCCTAAGAACATGTATTGATTGACACCATCAACTGTTGCCATTGAATAAAGATATAAATCTTTCATTGTGCCACTCACTGCAAAACTGCTACCTATCTCAATAGATGATTCCACTTCAAAAGGTAATTGAGCCTTGGATTGCGACACCAATAATTGAGGTGCAGCATTGTCATCGTCCCACTTATACACATTCCACGCCATAGTTTCGGGCGAATCGGGATTCATAATTGCTAAATCACAGCCGAGCAACATTCCGTCGGCACTAAACGTGATATCGTTTAGGTTATTAGCACCTTCAACATTCATTCGTTTGATTTCTTCACCAGTTTCGGCATCTACGACCGATAGCATAGCATTAGCTTTAGCATCGTGAGCAAGCACATACCATTTTCCATCGCGAACGATTGCGCGCTTGATAGTATAATCATTCAAATATGTAGGAGTGGCCGACATTGACACCAATTCGGGGTTATAACGACCTCTAACTATACCCTCAACCTCGGGATAGTCCACAATGTTGGGTGGGAACAATACATCGGGGTCAAGTTCGGGCAATGAAGCAGGGTCGAGATAGTCGGTTGTAATGAAATCGCAACCATAATTACCATAAGTTTCATAAGTGTTATTAGTGTTTATTGACCACACATCGACCAACAAACCAGCATCATGGTACATCTTCACCGCATCTTTAGTGATTTCGGCTCCGATTTCCGAACCAATATGAATGCCTCGCTCAATACACCACGACAAACTACTATCAAAACTTTCAGAATAGATGAGAAGCATCAATTCAATATCGGGATAGTTTTGGTGGATATGATTAAGACAGTTTTTCATTGAGGTGAAGATGAAACATCTATTACGAAATCCTTTCTTCTCAATTATTTCGATGAGCTTGGGCACATTTGAAAAATCATTATTATTGATACCTGTAGCCCATTTCAATTCAATGAGAGGCAACACATTATACTCATTACAAATATCAAGATATTCTTCAAATGAAGTGAGATGTCCAGTATATTTAACTCCACCACGAGTTTGGCTTAGTTCTTCGGCCTTGAGGTCCTCCCAATTGCTGTCGGCAATGGTGAGAGTGCCTCCCCACGATTTCAGGTCATCATTATGACAGCACACAAGCACACCATCTTTTGTCACTTTAACATCAGTTTCAAGATAATGATACCCTTTCTTTGCACCATTGATAAATGCCTCGGTGGAATTTTCGAGGCCCCAATAACTTCCACGATGCCCAACCAATTTGGGTTGAGCAAAAGCTGTTGCAGTTACGACCAAACTCAACAACAAAAGATAGATTTTTTTCATATTCGAGATTTAAGTATTAATATTTTTGTAAATATACGAATATTTTACAATAAAGTCCATATTTCAGTAAAATTTTGAGTAACTTTGAAGCCTGAATGAAAAAATATCAACAATATACACTCATTTTTTTAGTAATTGCTGTGGCCATATTTATGGCTGCATGTGCAAGTATAGGGCGTCCCGAAGGAGGTCCTCGCGATGAGATGCCCCCTGTTTTCATTAGTAGTAAGCCATTTCAAGGTGCTACCAATGTTAAAAGCAATAAAATAGAGCTTGTTTTTGATGAGAACATACGCGTTGATGATGTTTCAAACAAGGTTGTAATTTCTCCAGCACAAAAAGCGATGCCATCAATCATTGCCAACGGAAAGAAAATCATTGTAGAACTTCGCGATACGCTAATCCCCAACACGACTTACACTCTCGACTTTTCGGATGCTATTCGCGACTTGAATGAAGCAAATCCCATTGATGGTTTTGCTCTCGACTTTGCTACAGGCGATTCAATTGACTCTCTTCGCATCTCGGGATTGCTCATGGAAGCTCGCAATCTTGAGCCTGCACAAGGTATGATTGTAGGGGTATATAGCAACCTCTCCGACTCGGCTATTTCAACTCTCCCCCTTGAACGCATTTCAAAAACCAATCAATTAGGACAATTTACCATTCGCGGATTAAAACCTGGATATTATCGAGTTTTTGCATTAAACGATAAGAATCGCGACTATCACTGGGATCGCTCCGAAGATATAGCGTTTTACGATATCCCAGTGTTCCCTTCATCTCAACCCATTGAGGTTGTCGACACCCTTCGAGCCTCCAATGGCACCGACTCTTTAGTTGCTCGCAAAGGGATAAAATATCTACCTAATAATATACTCCTCACATGGTTTAACGAGGGATATGTTGCACAATACCTCAAAGACTACAAACGCCCCAGTCGCAATCTTTTAACTTTCAACTTTGCTACTAAAGCCGACACCCTCCCCCAAATAACGCTCGTAAATGGGCCTAAAGCAGGTGCCGAAATTGACGATTGGGCTTTATTGAACTCGGGAGAGACTCTCGACTCTCTTGAATATTGGATTAACGACTCGGTCGTTCTTGCTCAAGACTCTATGATTGTTGCGGCTCGATATCTGCGCACCGACACCAACAATGAACTTTCGTGGACTACCGACACTCTAAAACTCTTCTATAAAGACCCCAAGCCTAAAAAGAAAAAGAAGAAAGAAGAGGAAGCCGACACACTCCCCAAGGTGAAACATATCAACTGGATGCTCCAAGCAGCCAACCCTCAAGATGTAAACAAACCATTGCGTTTCCTTTCGTCTCAACCACTTGCTTTTATCGACAACGGTGGGGTGAGATTGTCAATCAAACGCGATACTATATGGGAATCAGAAGGGCCTGTTCGCATTACCCCCGACACCACAGGTCGCATTCTCAAATACACTATCCCTCACAAATGGGAACCTGGCGCAAAGTATAAACTCGAAATCGACTCGGCGTCATTGATAGGGATTTATAACGAGTGTAACAAAGCATTCAAACAAGAATTTTCGGTGAGACCTACCGAAGATTATGTAAATCTATTCTTCAATGTTACCGGCACCGACCTACCTGTCGTTGTAGAACTTCTTGATGGTAGCGACAAAGTTGTAGCCACAGCCCCCGTCATTGACGGCAAGGCATCTTTCAATTTCCTCCTCCCAGGCAAATATTTTGCTCGCGCATTTATCGACAGTAATAATAATGGCATTTATGACACTGGCAACCTCCTTGCCAAACGCCAACCCGAAGAAATTTATTATTACAATAAACGCATCAATGCCAAGAAGAACTGGGACATTGAGCAATCGTGGAACATCTACGAACTTCCTCTTGACCTTCAAAAGCCTCTTGACATAAAGAAAAACAAACCTGCTAAAAAGAAAGGTGATAAAAACAATAAAGACCAAGAGGAAGATGATGAATATGACGAGTTTGGCGATGACAACTTTAACTCAAACAATCGTTCAAACGGCTATAATCAAAACAACTCAAACCACAATCGTAGTGGCCTCCGCCGCAATAATTTATAATACATAATAACCATGGTGCAAAACAATCGAGTTATATATCTTGATGTATTAAGAGTCGTTGCCTGTTTAATGGTGATTCTTGTTCATTCACCTCATCCTCATGAAGGTATGACAAGCGCATTAAGTTATGGAATAATATCCTATCTATGTTCTCCTTGCATTGGCTTGTTCCTAATGGTCAGTGGCGCATTGCTTTTCCCTATGCGAGGCACAACAAAAGAATTCTTATCAAAACGAATTACGCGCATTATATTCCCACTAATTTCATGGTCAATTATATATATTGTAATCGCACTTTTATTAGGAAAGATTTCCATAGTAGAAGGTCTTAAAAACTTTGTTAATATTCCATTTGGGTGCGCTGTAGGATTTGCTCATGGGTGGTATTTATACCTAATTATAGGTTTATATCTATTCATACCTATTTTTAACTCATGGATAAGTGTCAACGAGAAGCGTCGTTGCGAATATTTCCTTATTTTTTGGGCAATAACAATGTGCTATCCCTTCCTAACTGCATTGGTGGGAAACTTTCAGACCTATACCCTACTTGAATTTTCGGGATACTTTGGATATATTGTTTTGGGATATTATTTACACAAATACCCTATAACATTAACCTCATTTAAACAATGGAGTAGCCTAATAGCTATTTCTATTTTTTTCTGCGGAGTACTTCCTGCGATTGTATTCATTGCAAATATCCCCAATTATGATACATACAACTTGATTATATATAATTATCAAGGAATTCACACTGTCATGATGTGTGTTATGATCTTTGTAATTATACAAAAATTTAATGCCTCAAATAGATACATTAAATCTTTTTTCAAGAACTTCTCAAATTTATCTTTTGGGATTTACCTTGTCAACTTTACTATACTTCGAGACGTTTGCAAACCTTATTTTCAACAAAACCCGCTTTACCCTGTTGAATTAGAAGTACTTGTTACATTCGTATTTTCTACAATTGTTTCGTATGCTATCATTTGGTGCATTAATAAACTCCCATTTAAAAAGTATATAATCGGATAGAAATTACCATCATTAATGGAACAAAATCGTTTAGACAAAGATCTCATAAAAGACCCTCGCTTGTGGCGATTGGCTCTGCGCATTGATGAAAAGAAAATGCATGTGGTGTTATTTTGCTCGGTTGAGGACAACTCTCTCATTTATCGCGAAATCCCTCTCGACACAGCGGCTCAATCTACTCAAAAAGCGATAGAAGAGGCGATATATGAAAATCCCTTACTATTAAGCGATTTTGCTCGCATTGATTGTATTATTGAAACCAATAAATTCACAATTATCCCTGCCGAGATTGATAATCCCGACATCCAAGAAAAAATTTTCAACACCACATTTCCCTCTTTCGATGGAATTGTTATTGAGAATAAACTCGAAGAACTAAACTCATCAATATTGATGGGGCTCGATGAAGAATTGGCCAATTTCTTGCGCCGAACTTTCAACAACCCCAAGATTCAACACTGCCTTGCTCCTCTTTGCATCTATTTCAATCGCAATAGCCAACTTGGCAACTCGGGCAAAATGTATGCTTATTTACACGACAATAAGCTCAACCTGCTCACCTTTGGCGACAAAACGATAAGACTGGCCAATATGTTTGCTTTTAGAGAGCCCATTGACGCTATATACTACATCATGGCTTGTCGCGATATGTTGAAACTCGATGCCCAAGATAATGAGTTGCTCATTGCTGGCGACAATTCATTGCGCGATGCTATAACCCCCACCCTACGCGAATACCTCGCCTATGTGATGCCGGTTATTTTTCCTTCGTCAATGTTTAAGGCTGGTAAAGACGCGATGAAAGCCCCATTTGACTTAATAGTTTTACCATTATGCGAATAATTAGAGGAAAATATGGGCGTCGCCGATTTGATGTCCCCACCAACATAACAGCTCGCCCAACAACCGACTTCGCTCGCGAAAATATTTTCAATGTACTTGAAAATATGGTTGATTTTGACGATTTAACAGCGCTTGATCTTTTTGCTGGCACTGGTGCCATTAGTTTTGAGTTGCTTTCTCGAGGTTGCGCATATGTTACTGCCGTTGAAAAAGCCAACACTCAATATGCTTTTATGAAAAAAGTTGCCACCCAGCTTGGTTGCGATAACTTTAATTTAGTGCGTGGCGATGCATTGCGATATATCGACTCAACACAAGCCAAATACGATATCATATTTGCCGATCCCCCCTACGACTTAAAAGGATTTGGCGAGATTCCCGAAAAAATTCTCAACTCACAGATGCTCAAACCTGGAACTATTTTCATCATTGAGCACTCGCGCAATTATGATTTCTCTCACTTGCCTCACTTTTCATCGCATCGCACCTATGGCAGCGTAAATTTTTCAATTTTCATCATTGAAGAAGAGTAATATAAAAGCCTATTAAAAAAATACTTTTGTCTTTTTGTTCCGTTGTGTCATTATGTTTATGATAAAAACGACAAAAAAGTTTTGTGGAATAAAAAAATAGCACTACCTTTGCAACGCATTTGCAAAATGCTATGACTCCGTAGCTCAGTTGGTAGAGCAAATGACTCTTAATCATTGGGTCGAGAGTTCGAGCCTCTCCGGGGTCACTAAAAAAGAAATCTCAAAAATTTTTGGGGTTTCTTTTTTTATTTTATATACACACCTCTAATGTAATCTCAAAAAGTTTTCATATCTTTGCGATAAATAGCACAACACCTCATATATGGAAAAATATTTAGTATCAGCGCGCAAATATCGCCCATCGACCTTCAACTCGGTTGTAGGGCAAAAAGCTCTTACTACTACTCTCAAAAATTCTATTGCCACCGACCGATTGGCCCATGCCTATCTTTTTTGTGGTTCGCGAGGAGTAGGGAAAACATCTTGCGCACGCATCTTTGCAAAAACAATCAACTGCACTAATCGCACCCCCGAAGGTGATGCTTGCAACGAATGTGAATCATGCCGTGCGTTTAACGAAAATCGCTCTCTAAATATAATTGAGCTCGACGCTGCGTCAAACAATAGCGTTGACGACATTCGCGCGCTCGTTGATCAAGTGCAAATTCCACCCACTACCGGTAAATATCGAGTGTTTATCGTCGATGAGGTACACATGTTGTCGCAAGCTGCTTTCAACGCATTCCTCAAAACTCTCGAAGAGCCTCCTGGCTATGTGATATTCATTTTGGCTACCACCGAGAAACATAAAATCTTATCTACAATTCTTTCTCGATGCCAAATCTATGACTTCAACCGCATCACCATTCAAGACATGGTCGATCACCTCACATATGTGGCATCGCAAGAGGATATCAAGGTTGAGTCCTCGGCGCTTAATGTAATTGCACGCAAGGCCGATGGCGCTATGCGCGACGCATTGTCTATTTTTGACCAAGTGGCAGCATCGTCAATGCGAAATATCACCTACCAATCAACAATTGAGAACCTCAATATCCTCGACTACGAATACTATAATCGCCTACTCGACGCATTCCACACTCAAGATGTGCCACAAGCGCTATTGATCTACAAAGAGATACGCGAAAAAGGGTTTGATTCATTATTTTTCATCAACGGATTGGCATCACACCTTCGCGACCTCATGGTAGCTCGCGAGCCCAAAACCCTTTGTCTGCTCGAAGCGAGCGATGAAGCCCGTCAAGCGATGGCTCAACAAGCAACGAAATGCACTCCACAGTTTTTCTACAAAGCTATGGCTCTTTGCAACGATGCCGACCTCAACTATCGCACTGCATCAAACAAGCAATTCCTTGTCGAATTGTTGTTGATTAAACTATGCCAACTGCTTAGCCCCTCGCCTATAGATGCCGGCGACGGAGAGGGGCAACTCAAAAAAATTACGCCGGCCAATACTCCACAACCACCACTCCCTGCGACCCAACAACCCGTTGCCACTCCTGTAGCACCGCCAGCAGCATCACCACAGCCGGCGGCAGTTACTCCTACACCTGTGGCAACTCCCACTTATCGTCAACCAGTTGCGCCCCGACCAGCTTCTGCTCAAGCCCCATCACGCACATCGGGCTCAAAAATTCCCAAATTAGGGTTAAAAGGGCTTCATAAAGAGACTACCGAAACAACTCAAACCACAGTTCAACAGCTGAATCGAAATAACCAATTCTCCGACCAAGCTATTGACACTGCGTGGGAAACATATATTTCATCACACCCCACAGCACACATTCTCACCAACACTATGCGTGTTGCACGACCCAAACGCATTGAGGGCACTCGGTTTGTGATTACCGTCGAAAACCCTGGACAAGTCGATTTGATGATCAACTCTATGACCGACATAAAGCAATATCTTGCCAATCAACTATCTAACGATTTCATCACATTTGAAGTTGCAATCAACCAAGGTGAGGCAGCACCCCATGTGTGGAATCAACGCGAGGTATTGATTCACATGATTGAACAATCGCCCAACATGAGGACATTTGTTGACGAGTTTGGTTTGTCGTTAAGTTAATAGCGTATTTCCACATACACAATCAATCCCATAAGACATGAATGCAAGGACACCCTCTTTGCATTCTTTTTTGTTTCCTAATAGGGAGAAGAATCTTATGCTGATTGTTCGGTTTATTTGACATAATAAAAGTTTATTCTCACACTGAAAGGCGCAAGAGAGTTGAAAGTTGAGAGTTGAGAATTGAGAATTGAGAGTTGTTCTCACGCTGAAACCGCAGAAACTCGCAGATTTTTTTTGAGACAGAAGAACAGAAGGACATATTTTTTCTTTATTCCTGCGGGCGTCTTTATTTAGACAGAAGGACAGAATGAACATAAAGCTAACGCGGTGAAAATCAATAAAAAATAAAATTTTGTCATTCTGGAAATTTGTGTCATTCTGTTCTTGAAATTAGACAAAATGACAGAATGAACAGGTTGTTTTCGCGCGGAAAGCGCAGAAACTCGCAGATTTTTTTTGAGACAGAAGAACAGATGGACATATTTTTTCTTTATTCCTGTGTGTATTAATCCCCTCAGTCGCAAGCGACAGCCCCCCTTAAAAAGGTGGGCAGTTGTAGCCCTGTGTCTAGTCCTAATATAGGTTTACTGGAGCGACGGAACTCTCCATCTTCAATTTCTGCGGTATCTGCGTGCAAATATCAAGCATTATTTTTTAATTGCAACTTGAGTTTGTGATATTTTTTTACAAAATAAAATGTATTTTTGTGGAAAATATAATTTATTCTTTTGATGAAACATTTTCTTACTCTTATATTATCTATCCTCTTACTCTCTGCTTGTGGGGAAAGTGGGCGTATGCAATTTGAACAATTGCAACAAATTGACTCAATTGCCGAAGTAAATGCCGATAGTGCTGTTGCAATGATTAAAACGATCAATCGCGACACACTTTCGGGCAATGACAACAAATATTATTACGATTTATTAAAAATTCGCACCAACGATAAAGCATATATTGCCCACACCTCCGATTCGGCAATACTGTCGGTTATCAACTATTTTGAAAATCACGATTTCAATAATCTGCTCCCAGTAGCCTACTACTATGGTGGTCGTGTGTATTCCGACCTTGGCGATGCGCCACAAGCCCTTGAATATTTCCAAAAGGCTTTAGATTGCAAAAATATCAGCACACATACTCAAGCGGTTACATATGCCCAAATTGCAGGGATTTACAACGAACAAAAAGTTTTTGATTTAGCTATTCCCGCTTATAAAAAAGCGATTGAAATAAACTATAAAAATAATAACTACAATGGCATAATATATAATACTCAAGGTTTAGGTATTATATATTCCCAAAAGGAAAAAGAAGATAGTGCATTAATATTATATAACGATGCTCTTAAACTAGCCGAAAAAATAAGGAACATAAAACTTTCTAATTCCTTAAAACTCAGCATTGGCAAATTACTTATTAATAAGAACAACTATGATGCTTATGAAATTTTATCTTCTGTACAATCCAATCAACTTAAAGAGGATTCTATCGTAATCGCAAACGCATTTGCTCACTTATATTATCGCATTAACAATATTGATTCAACAATCTATTATTGTAGCAAATTAATTAAATCTCAATCACTCAATGCTCAATTAAATGGATATAATATTTTAGCTAATTTACATATACATAATAATCAAACTAAAGAAGCATATGATGCTATTGTTATGTCAACTCAATTATCTGACAGCATACGCAAATTAAATACTCCTCAAGAAATACGTCAACTTTCATCAATATATAACTACCAAATTCGTGAACGAGAAAACAACAAACTAAAAAAAGAAGCTCATGAGAATGAAATTAGAATAATATCATTGGTTGGCTCAATTGTTATTGTTATTATCATTGCTCTTTTTATAATCTATATTACTCGCAAAAGAAAACACATTCTTAAATTAAAACTCCAAAATGTAGAACTTTTGCTTAAACAAAGTAATGAATTTAGCGAAAACACCATTGCTGAAAATAACAAGAAAATTGCTCATTTAGAATCGCATATTTGTTCAATAAATAGCGAGAATCAATCTCTTATCCAAAAATTGAAAATTCAAAAGAAATTATTAGAACTAAATAATGAAAAAGCTATTATTTATAAAAGCCAAAAAGACAACGCTATTTTGGTTTTTAATAACGATACTTTTGTCAAAGAAATACATAATCGCTTAAAAAATACTCCTGAAGGTAAAAATATCCTATCTGAAAAAGAATGGAATACCCTCATTGATAAAATTAATAATTTATTTCCAGCATTTATTGATACTCTACACAATTTGCCCTTTAAACTCAACTCTTACGAATTCCGTGTATCCATTCTAATAAAAACTAAATTTATGCCTAAAGAGATTGCTCTATTAACAAACCACACGGACGCATCAGTATCAATGACTCGTGCACGACTTCACAAAAAGTTAACAAATTCCAATAGCCACGCCTCTGATTGGGATAAATTCATAAACAACATATAGTCCGCAACATGCTCTATATCAACTAAATCCCACCCTAAAATCTCATACGCAAAAAATGTTAAGTTTTTGTTAAGTCTTTTTTACCCCTTTTCTTTGTTTTCTTCATTAATTTGCACATGTCAAATTTTTAATTTTTCAAATTATGAAGAAAATATTTTTTCTATTATTTTTAATGTGTGGAATTCTTCTTTCTTCTGCTGAAGAAAAAAAAGAGATTTCTATACAACCTTATCCCAAAAATCCACAAAGCCAACGCACTCCCGATTATGGTAGCGACATTATGGCATATTATCAAGATGGAGTGATTTATCTCCAATTTGGCTATGACATGGGCGAAGTGGAAATCACTGTGACTAACGAATCAACCGGTGAAATGTGGCAACAAACCGACGACTCAGTTTTTGGCGCTGCGACAATCGCCACTTCAACCAATGTTGGCAACTATTATATAACAATAGTTACCGACGATGGTTCATACTATTCGGGTAATTTCACTCTTTAATCAAAATTATTATTACATATAGGCAACTCGGCTCAAATAGTCGAGTGCCTCTCTCGTATCATTTATTTACTCATTAAATTCATTATTATGAAGACTTTTTCTTTTAAAAAATTATTTGCATGTATTATTTCATTTTTATTCATTTCCAATGTTGTTAACGCCCAAATTTCTTATGATGGAAATATTCTAAATTTTGGAGGAGCCCCAACTAACGGACGTTACAATTTTTTGGTTGATAAGTTTAGCGGCTTATATTGGACTTTTAATAATGGAGTAAATTTCATGCAATTTGATGTAGCAACAGCAAATCCTCGTATTGCTGGAACAGGAAATAAAATAGTGTTTTACAACTCTTTTACAAACACATATAATAGCATTCAAGTTGCAAACGTTTATAATAACTCTGATGAACGCACAAAGACAAACATCAACTCCATTGACAATGGACTAAATACCATCTTGAGTTTACGCCCAGTTAGTTATAATTGGAAAAATGATTCTAAAAACAACTCTTCTCGCTCTATTGAAAATACCTCAAATATGCCTTATGGTCCTGAAGAGGGAAAAACTCAATATGGATTTCTTGCTCAAGATGTAGAAAAGATTCTTCCCGATGCAGTTATAACCGATGAAAATGGCTATAAATTAATTAACTATACTGCAATTATCCCCCATCTTGTGCAATCGGTTCAGGAATTACAAGGAGTTGTTGCAAATCAAGAAGCTATTATTGAAAACCTTTCTTCACAACTTGCTCAAAATGGTAGCAATGCAACTCTTTGCAAAATAACAAACTGCACGCCAAACCCAACATCGGGAATAATCACTTTTGAATATACATTAAGCGAAACTACATCTTCAGCAACAATTCTAGTAACCGATTTAGTTGGTGCATTAAAATATAGCTTAGATTGTTCTCCTATAGAAACGTCTATAACCGAAGATTTATCTTCTCTTAAAGATGGCTTATACATTGCAACTCTTTCGGTTAATGGCGAAGTTCAAGACTCTAAACAATTTATTATTAGAAAATAAGATTATCTCTTATGAAAACTTTAAATTTCAAGTCCCTATTTATGGTTTTAGGGGTACTCATATTTTCGTATAGTATTAGTAATGGGCAAATACACGAATCTTTTGCGTTCCCTGCCGATGATATGACATTAACTACCGATACTTTTGACGGCGTAGAATATTGCAATGTGTCTTATTGTGACACTTATAGTTATGGAGAAATAGGTCACCCCTCTTTACCCGTAAAATACTATACCTTTTCCGTTCCTTATAATGCCACAAATATTTCAGTTAGTACCGATGTTTTAGATACTAATATAATTCTTGCTCCAGCTAAAGTATTTCCCATGCAAGAACCTCAGCCCGCTGACGGCTCTGCAACGATAGACTTCACTTTACCCAATAACGAGATCTATAATACTAATGCTTTTTATCCATCACAATTAGCTAAAATTGTTGATGATGGGTATTTTAAAGGGGATAATCATGTGGTAACAATCGCAGTTTATCCAATACAATACAATCCTATTTCAAACAATCTTAAAGTCAATAATGAGATTGTGTTGAATATCTCATATTCATTAGTTAATGAGTCTAATTTACCATTGAGTGTACTATCGAGAAATAGTGAAACGCTTAGAGAAGAAGGTATCAATAACACAAAATCTTTTGTTTATAATCCTGCCAGTGTATCTGGTTTTGCGGCACCATTTACACCTCCAATTACCCCCTTGACAACTGAATGCTTACCAATGTATCAATATTGCATTATCACAAGTCGTGAACTTGCTCCTGCATTTGAAAGATTAGTTGCATTCAAAAAGAACAAAGGATATGACGCTGGTATCGTTTGTATGGAAGATATTATTGCCTGTGAGAATTATGCAGATGGAGATATTATTTCAGGGATAAATGATGAAGCGGGGAAACTCCGCGCATTTCTTTTTGATGCATTCAAAAACGGCACAGAGTATGTATTACTTGGTGGCAAAGAGCCTCATGTCCCTATTCGATATGGGCACGGAACCCATGGTTCTCCAAATATGGCTGCGCACGAGATTATTCCATCCGATTTATATTTTGCCGATTTTAACGGCAATTGGGATTACGACAACGACAATTATTATGGAGAAATATTTAGTGACAAAATAGATTACCATACTGAAATTAATGTAGGACGATTATTATGTAAAAATACTAATGAGGTAAATAATTATATAGATAAATTAATTAAGCACGATTTTAATCCAGGCAACGGAGATTATTCATATTTAAATCGCGCACTTCATGCTTTTAGCAATTTTGCAATGACATACGGCAATCAACATATTAAATCTACTATTCAGAATATATACTCTGAATACACCTCAATTTTACAAGATGGAGCTTACCCAACCGGGGCAGATTTAATAGCAGCACTAAACCAAACCAAGCCATATTTCATTGGATTTCATTCTCATGGATCGCCCGAAGGCATCCTACTTACGGATAATTCTTATTCTCCAAATATCCCAGCATATGGGATAAATGCATTGGATAATGAGAGATTTTATTTAGAAGAAGAATCTGGAAATGGGTTAGATTGTATGACAAATTCTAACTATCCCGGAATTATGTATTGCGTAAGTTGTACTACGATGCCGTTTGATGTATATACCAATTGCGATACTACTTATTCTACTACCCTTAATTTTGGAGAATCATATACATTGGGGAAAGATTATGGAGGTGTTGCATTTCTTGGATATACTCGTGATGCTCATATTATGTGTTCTAGAGACTTCGAGAACGATTTTTTGAAGGAAGTTAAAAACGGAAATACGATTATAAGCTCCGCTAAAAATGCATCTTTAAATAAAACACAAATGTATGCATTAAAATTAGGGCACAACTTACTTGGAGATCCTTCTATTGATATTTGGGCTGGCATACCTGTAAAATATACTGATGCTGATATTGAAATCTCTCGCAATAACCAAGGTATTTCGGTATCCGGAAGCTGTCTTGAAGGGGCTAAAATTGTAGTTTTAAATACAAACGGAGATATATTGAACGGAGTTGGAAAAGCAGTAGGTAGCACCACGTTTTCCGCATCGCCTAATAGTCATGTGGTAATTTATCGACACAATATGATTCCTTATCTTGCTCCTATAGTAATTCAAAATGAAACCATTAATAATCCTTGGCACTATTTTGCAAGTTCCGTAAATATTGGTTCTAATGCCGACCCTAATAGAGAATCGGGGAATGTAATATTTGACTACAATGCAAATTGTATTATTGATGCTTCGGAGGATGTTATACTCGGCCCTGGTCTAACTCTAAATTCAGGTGCAAAATTAACCATTAGATCCAAAGGTAAAATTACGATTAATAGATGTACCATTAAGACGGGGGCAACCCTCAATCTTGAAGGCCAAAGTATTGAGATTAAGAATAATATCAATTGTGAAACCAACTCAAATTTCAATTTCAATCTAATTCAAAACTAATCATTTATGCAACTTCGTCATTCTAATCGATTACAATATTTTAATGAGTTGGCAAACACGGCTCGTGAATATTTTATTGAATACCTTAATAATCACTATAATCTTTCGGCAAAAACACGAGTGCTTGAAATAGGCTGTGGTGAGGGGGGCAACCTCCTCCCTTTTGCCGAATTGGGCTGTGAGGTGATGGGTATCGACATA
>JAZTZO010000059.1:0-1795 GCA_045637505.1 Muribaculaceae bacterium
CATTCCAGGGATGCACCAGCATCACCAGTGTGACAATCCCCGAGGGCATAACCCGAGTGGGCGTAGCTGCATTCGAGTGGTGTAGCAATCTCACCGGCGAACTGATCATTCCTAATAGCGTGAAACGCATTGAGGGATGGGCTTTTTCGGAAACTAAGCTGACTGGAATCAAGTGGGGTAATGGATTGACATATATTGGGCAATGCGCATTCAATCGTTGTTATGAACTTGCAGGAGACGGACTTGTAATACCCGAAGGGGTGGAGTCTATTGATGGTGATGCGTTCTGTGCTTGCTATAATCTTACAGGCGAACTTGTGATACCCAATAGCGTAAAGACTATCGGTGTTGGAGCATTTAATGGCTGCTCTGGCTTCACAAGTGTTAGAATGGGTAGTGGTGTACAAACGATAGGCAATGATGCTTTTGGTTGGATGGGTTGGAAAGCAAAGGATGTATATATTACCGATCTTTCTGCTTGGTGCAAAATAGACTTCAATGGATCTAACCCATTGAATGGAGGGGCCAACTTACATCTAAACGGCGAGTTGCTCACCGACCTTGTCATCCCCGATGATATTACTGAGATAAAACCACACGCTTTTTATAATTGCAAGAGTATCAACACTGTTGACTTGGGCAATGTGACAAGCATAGGGTATGAAGCATTCTCTTATTGCGACAACCTCATAGGCGAGCTCGTGATTCCGAACAGTGTGACCAATATAGGATATAGCGTTTTTTATGGATGTCGTAATCTGGCAGGGGTCAGCATTGGCGATGGAGTCACAGAATTGCTTGGTGGCATATTTAACTATTGCGACAATTTAAAAAAGATTACTCTTGGCAAGAATGTTGTGGACATAGACATGAGTTATAATTTTTGGACGGTATCCTCTGTTACCTTCAATATGAACACGGTCAAGGACTGGTTTAGAGAGTTCCCCAAAATCACCAAGGTGCACTTCGGCGATAACGTGCAGACAATCACTGGTGGAGCATTTGCCCATTGCGATATCGACTCGGTGCACATCCCTGCAGGAGTCACATCGATAGAGGACTATGCCTTCTCATGGAACCAACACCTACGCAAGGTGACCGTGGCTCCCGAGAACAGCGTTTATCACATTGACGAAGAACACCATGTGATGATGGAGACCGCAACCGACAAGGTGTCGCTCGCCTATCAGGGCGCCACAATACCTCCTTATGCAACGGCTATTGGCAATGGTGCCTTCAACGGCTTGCTCGGTATAACCAAGCTGACCATACCCGAGTCTGTCGAGAGCATCGGTGAATGGGCCTTCGACGGCTGCAGCGATCTCAAGAAGGTGATTAACTATTCGGGATTGCTTCTTACAAAGGGCTCGACCGACCACGGCTATGTTGCCTACTATGCCGACGAGGTTATAAACATCACAGACATCATCGATGGCTATGTATTCCTCACCGTGGAGGATGTAAACTACCTCATAGACTATACGGGCGAGGCTACAACGCTTACCCTCCCCAGCGACTTCAAAGGCGAGAGCTATATCATAGCCGAGGGAGCCTTGAAGAACAAGAAGGCAATCACAAGCATCACCCTATCTGATGGCGTGACAGCGATTGCCGACAGTGCGTTTGCCGGATGCGCGGCACTTGAAGAGCTCGCCATCTCAGCCACAGTGGAACGCATCGGCAAAGGAATCACTGCCGGCTGCAACGCACTTGCCATCATCACCGTTGACGAGGAGAACCCCACCTTCGACAGCCGCGAAGGATGCAACGCCGTGATAAGCAACACGGAATATAT
>JAZTZO010000060.1:0-47597 GCA_045637505.1 Muribaculaceae bacterium
TCGACGGTAAAACTCACCAAGAACTCACTGCCGACGAGTCAATGGCTATGTTCCCATCAACTAATGGTGGTCGCATCGCTTACTCTACTCCTGCTGGTGAATTATTTATTATTAACCTCAAATAAGAAGCGACATGAAAAAGATATTACTAACAGCTGTGACTGCGATGCTCGCTTTAGGTGCATCGGCAGCTAATCCCGAAGATGTGCGCATCTATATCAACCCAGGGCACGGTTCATGGACTTCTAACGACCGTCCTTGTGGCACAGTTAAGCATGGAGCAAACAATCCGTCGGCTACTAAATCGGACACCGCCGGATTCTTTGAAACTAACACAAACCTTCTCAAAGGGTTTGCAATGCTCGACAAGCTCGTAGAATATGGTGTGCCTTTTGACCGCTCTAAAAACCAAAACAACTCAAATCCGGCTCGCATGGGTGCAGCTCTCGATTTGAGTCAAAATATTGTGATGAGTCATGTTAAGGGAGGTCCTTACCCTACAGTTCTCATGGGTGGTGATGCTAATTTAGCTAATGCTTATAATCGTAACCTTTCGGAAATTTCAGCCGAGGTGGAGATGAATAACTTCGATGTGTTTATATCAATCCACTCTAATGCGAATGTTGATGGCGATATCATCAACTACCCATTGATTATTTATCGTGGAACCGATGCCGAAGAGGGTAATACCGGTAGCAAGGCTATAGGACAAGCAGTGTGGCCACACCTCTATGGTGCAGGTATGCCTCACCAACAATGGACTGCCACTGGCACATATTCTATGACAAAAATGAATATTCGTGGCGACATGAGTTTCTATGGCAAACAATCGTCAGTAACATATGATGTTTCCGATCCTAACTACGAATTTGACTCTTCAGATAAATTTGCGGAATATGATGAAGATGCAGGTAAAGTTACATTTACTGGACACCTCGGAGCTATTAAGCATGGTGTTCCTGGATTCTTGGCCGAAGGTTATTTCCATACTTATCAACCTGCTCGTCATCGTTACATGAACGACGATGTGTGTGCATTAGAGGGTGAAGCATACGCAAAAGGTATAAATGACTATTTTAAATGGGGCAAAACCGAATCAACTGGTACTGTTTACGGTATTGTCCGTGACAAAAACAATAAATTTACTCACACTTATTACACTCCCGGTGGAGGTACTGCCGATGTTTACAAACCTCTTAATAATGTAGAAGTTAAGCTTAAAGATGGAAATGGAAGTGTGGTTGCTACATATAAAACCGACGATGAGTATAATGGTGTGTTCATGTTTAAGAAAGTTCAACCAGGTAACTATTCATTAGAGTTCTCTCACCCTGAATATTTCTCTGACTTAACATTTGTCAACTTTAAAGACAATACTCCATCAAAAATCAATGTAACTGTAACAGCTGACGCCTTGTCGTGTCCTACAGTTTTCATGCAAGATGTAGCATATGTTCCAACCGAACAATTTGACAACTATCCCGATCCTGTAGGCGAAGGTAGTTCATTTGGTCCTGCTGCAAGTTATACTCTTGAGAGCAAAACATCTAATCTTCTTGCTCCACAATTGAGTGGCAAAACCGTGCGTCGCCAAATCGTGCGCAATGACAAACTTTATGTTCTCGCTCTTGATAATGCCAACGAGCCTTACATCTACCTTGCTGATATCAATGCTGGAACAGTCAAAACACTCGATATGTCGGCAGTGAAACTTTCGGCTAACGGTCGTCTTAAAATTTCAGACATTGCACTTACTGCCGACCATGCTTTGATTGCAAGTGGTATGACAGTAACTTATTCTGATAAGGGACAAATTCAAGGCTCTGATGTTTATAATGGTGTGCTCAATTTCTATAAATGGACTCAAAATAGCTCTACAAAGCTTCCCGAAACTTGCCAACTATGGTTTAGTACTTCTTACTATTGTAACTGGTATCGTTGCTTAATTGGTAAGACTCTAACCTATTCAGGAACACTCGAAGATGGTAATATTATCACTACCGGCCAAACTAATACCGGTCAAATATTCCGTATAGCTAAATTTGGTGTCTCTGATAGCAAAAAGGTAAGTGAAATGCGATTCAATGGTAATGCCGATGATACATCAAAAGCTATTTTTGCTGCCGACAAAATGAGTAATAGTGGAGATTTCGAATTAAATGTATCTCCTCTCAATCCTAATAACTATGTATTTGATGGTAACGCTTGTGCAGCATTTGAATGGACTGGAACTACCGACAACTCTACTCCTCAAAAACTTGGAGAAAACACCATTCCTAATGTAAAATCTAATGGTGCTAACTACTTCAAGTTTGCAGGCAAGTCGCTTATGGTAACTCCTAAAGTAGGCTCTGACGGCAAGGTTAGTGGAGTTCAACTATTTGATATAACTAATGGTTTCGGTTCGGCAAAAGAAATTACCCTTACAGGTGCTTCAATCACAGCAGCTAACTACACCTATGCTTCGGCTCATGGTCGAGTGGTAACAACTACTAATAACGGTTCGATCTCTGCTGCAAATATAGAATTATACCTCGTGGTTGATGGTACAGTATATAAATTTACCGAACCTATAACTGAACCTGAACCCGAGCCCGAACCTGAAGAATTTATTACTGTAACTCCTGCTGCAGGTACTGCCAACCCATTTGCTTATGCTCTTAAGAGTGAAGTAGATGAAACAACATTGAAAATCAATTATTCATTGAACGCCAATGCCGAAAGCGTAAATATCGTGATTAAAGATGAAAACGGTGTTGAGTATGATGTAATTGAACAAGGTGCTAAATCAAAAGGCGCTCAAACTGCCGAAATTTCAATTAATGACTATGACGCAGGTAAATATGATTGGGAAATCGTTGTTGACGGCAAAGAAAAAACTACTGTTGAAGAATTTAAAGCTTACCGCTTCTATCACCCACGCGGTGTTGATGTTGACAACAACATGGAAAGTGCTTCATTTGGTAATGTTTATGTTACCGAAGGCATATCTACAACATCGGCTACTTACTGGAGTGGAACAGGTGGTGGTATAGGCCTTTACGCATTCTCGGCAGATATGGAGCCAATTAAAAATCCTACTACAAATAATTATGTGTTTACTGGTGGTTGGACTCTTAACCAAAAAATTGGTACAACTAATGGTGCTGACCTTGCTCGCGTGCGCGTAGCTGATGATGGTCGCTTGTTTGTAACTCGTATGAGCAACGCAGGTAACTACATCATGTATGCTCCTACATTTGAAGACCTTGTTGCCAACAACAAGTTCACATCATTGTTTGGTGGTCTCACTCTTGATGCTACTACCTACAAATATACCAACGCAAGTGGCACATTTATGGCAGCATCTAACCTTGGTTTTGATGTAAAAGGCAGTGGTAAAGACCTCAAGATGGTAGCACTTTCTTGCAACAATAATCAATGGAGTTATCTTTATTCAGGTAGTAGCACCGACGAATATGCTCTTGGCACAGCCACAAATCTTCCTATCCCAACAAATATTCCTGCTTTGACTGGCAAATACACTATTGCAGCTCAAACAACCAATGTGGATTATGATGATCGTGGTGGTATATGGTATTGTCAATATCGCACTACTCCTACCGATGTTCAACCTGGCCTCGTTTACATTGATGCCAAAGGAACTGAAAAATACAAAGACCTTGTGAGCCGTGGTGGTGGTGGTGTTCGCGTTTCTCCCGATGGAACAAAAATTGCCATTGCTTCATCAAGTGCCGACCCAAAACAATTCACTATTTATGGTTTGACTTGGAGTGATGCAGGTGTTCCAACACTTAGTCGCGAGATTGTAATTACTCATGGCATAGGCACTTATGTCTATGACATCGCTTGGGACCTCGCTGGCAATATCTACATTTGTGGTAACTCAGGTGAATACTTGAAGGGATTCTCACTCCCACGCAACGAAGCGTTTACAACTAAAGCGCCTTCACAATATTCATTTAGCGTGATTGCCAATTCAATCGATGCTATCAGCGTTGATAATGACGAAAACGCTCCAGTTGAATACTACAACCTCCAAGGTGTGAAAGTTGAAAACCCATCTAATGGTATCTTCATCAAGGTTCAAGGCAAGAAATCAGAAAAAGTTTACATCAAGTAAGATGCTAATTGAAAATTGAGAGTTGAGAATTGATTTTTTCAGCTTTCAGTTAATCTCCATAGAGCGAGCAATCCACATGGGTTGCTCGCTTTTTTAATTTTCAATATTCAATTCTTTATGTTATTTTTGCAGATAATAAATTGAATTAATATGAGACTTGTAATACAACGAGTGAGCCGTGCTTCGGTAACAGTAGATGGCGAGATGAAATCGTCGATAGGTCACGGGCTTATGGTGCTCGTGGGGGTGGAGCATGGCGACACTCTCGACGATGTGAAATGGCTCGTGGGGAAAACTGTGGCTCTGCGCATCTTTGATGATGAAAATGGGGTGATGAATCGTTCGGTCGTTGATGCTGGCGGAGAAGTGTTGGCAGTGAGCCAATTTACCCTCACAGCCTCAACTCGCAAAGGAAATCGCCCTTCATACATTCGCGCAGCCGGCCATGATGTGGCTGTGCCACTATATGAGGCTTATTGCGACCAAGTGAGCGATGCGATAGGAAAACCCACTGGGAAAGGGGTGTTTGGCGCCGACATGAAGGTGGAACTTGTGAACGATGGTCCTGTAACTATCATTATTGACTCAAAACTAAAAGAATGAACAACGATATCACTATTCGCGAGGCTCAAGAGATGGTCGATAACTGGATAAAGACCATCGGAGTGAGATACTTTTCTCCTCTCACCAATATGGCTATCCTTGCCGAAGAAACAGGCGAGGTGGCTCGCATTATGGCTCGGTTGCATGGCGACCAATCGTTTAAAGAGGGAGAAACGCCCAATCTTGCCGACGAACTTGCCGACCTATTGTGGGTTACAATAGCCATAGCCAATCAAGAGGGAATTGATCTCACCGAGGCACTGCAACGAAATCTTGAAAAGAAGACCTCACGCGATAAAAATCGACACCTCAATAACCCCAAATTGAGATAAAAAGATTTAAAATTTTTGCAGGATATAAATTTATAACCTACATTTGTGGTATAAATTAAAAGTTTAGACAATATGCCTGAGATATTTAGAATGTTTGGGATTAGTTTCTTTTTCTATTCTCGTGAGCATGAGCCAATACATGTTCATATTAGAAACGCTGATGGGAGAGCTAAATTTGCAATACTTCCCGAAGGAGTGAGATTAGTGGAAACTAAAGGTATAAAATCAAAAGATTTAAAGCTTGCTGAAGCTATTCTTGAAGAAAATAAGGAGTTGGCAATCTCGGAATGGAATAAATACTTTGGAGAAAACAATTAGTACAAAGTACCTGTTTCAATTTAGAAACTTAAATATATAGCGTATGATACTAACAAAAATTTGGTTTGAAGATAATCGCATTTATGGATTAACTGACGATGGTCGCACCTTGTTTCAGTCGTTGCTATATTACAAACGTTTGATGTTTGCTACAGATGAGCAACGAAATAATTATGAGATGGACGACGAGGGTATTCATTGGGAAGAATTAGACGAAGATATTTCTTTTGAAAGTTTTGAATATGAAGATCCCGAACCTGTTGGCATTTCTCGTTTTTTCTTGTCCCATCCTGAAATAAATGCATCGGCAATAGCTCGACGCTTGGGAATGCAACAGAGTTTACTAGCGAGCTATATCAATGGCACAAAAAAACCATCAAAAGAACGAGAAGAATTAATTATGGCAGAAGTAAGAGCATTAGGTGCAGAATTACAACAAGCCATATTATAAATAATAAGAATTATAAAAAATAACCCATTATGAGCGATAAATATAGGGACACGATTGCTGCAAGCAATGTAAGTGCCGATGAAGCAAAAATAAAGGCGGCTGTGACTAAAATCATTGCCGACCATATGGAAGAAAACAAGAATCAAGATGTGTATAAATTTTTGTTTAACTCAATTGATTTGACTACCCTCAACTCGACCGATTCATCTCAATCGGTTGCAAAATTGGTGGAACGCGTCAATGCATTTGATGAGGAATATGGCGAATTGAAAAATGTAGCAGCAATATGTGTATATCCTTGTTTTGCTCAAGTGGTGCGCTCGGTGCTTGATGTGAGCGATGTGGATATCGCGTGCGTGTCGGGCGGTTTCCCCTCATCACAATCATTTATTGAGGTGAAAGTAGCCGAAACTGCTCTCGCTATTGATGGTGGTGCCGATGAAATTGATATAGTGTTTAACCTTGGTAACTACTTTGACGGCGACTATGAAAGTGTTTGCGATGAAATAGCCGAATTGAAAGCTGTGTGCCGTGATGCTCGCTTAAAAGTCATTCTCGAAACAGGTGCTCTGCCCACTGCTACCGACATCAAAGCAGCATCAATACTTTCACTCTATTCGGGTGCTGACTTCCTCAAAACCTCAACCGGCAAAGGCTATCCCGGTGCTTCACTCGAAGCTGCTTATGTGATGGCTAAATGTATCAAAGAATACTATGACAAGACTGGCAAAATGGTGGGCTTTAAAGCCGCAGGAGGCATCGTTAACACCGAAGATGCTGTGGCATATTACACCATCATTAAAGAGGTGCTTGGCGAAAAATGGCTCACAAACGAATATTTCCGCATTGGAGCAAGTCGTCTTGCCAACAATCTATTGAGTGACATTGTAGGTAAAGAAGTTAAATTCTTCTAATTTAGAGTCATGGAATATTGGATATACTTAAACAACGAAAAAAAAGGTCCTTACTCTTTTGATGAAATAGAGCAAATGGCTTTTCCTCCCACTACGCTTGTGTGGAGAGAGGGATTGAGCCAATGGCTTGAAGCAAAAGATGTTGAGGAATTGGCTCATCGTTTCGCTCACCCCATGCAACCACCCACTTATGAGGAAGAGAATCCTATTGCAGAGGTTGAAGAAGATGAGGCCGAGGAGTCGCAACCCGAAGAGGCTCAAGCCATTGAAGAGTCAACACCTATTGCAGAACCTCCTACCTACTCTGCTCCTCAAGAACCAGTAACAACTCCTCAATCCACAACCTCGGTTGAACCTCCTATCGAGTGCCCTCCAACATATCTCGTGTGGGCCATATTGTCAACTTTGTGTTGTTGCCAATTATTTGGTATCATAGCCATCATATATGCTGCAAATGTAAAATCTAAATACAATCGTGGCGACTATGAAGGCGCTGTAAAAACATCTGAAAAAGCAGCCCTTTGGGTTATTTTAAGCTTCGTTATAGGGTTAGCAACAATTCCGTTGCAAATGATATCGGGAATGCTATGAGTTCTTCAATAAAACGCTATATAGTGCCGGCAATAATAGGTGTCGGCGCTTTTATTGCGATATATTATTTTTTCAATCCCGAAGAACACATATTTCCACAATGTCTCTTTTATCGATTCACTGGGTGGCAATGTGCAGGATGTGGCAGTCAACGCATGATGCACGCGTTGCTACATGGCGATATAGTAGCTGCATGGCATTATAATGCTATGATATTATTAGCATCACCCGTTCTCATTTCGATGTTGGTTGCCAACATTTTCAAACACAAACTTCCTCGTTTTCATAAATTTATCTACTCCCCCTGGGTAGTGTGGACCTTGGTAGGTAGCATAATGGTCTGGTGGATATTGCGTAATATATTTTAGCAAACTTTTTAACTGCTCTAAACCCCTACACATATTAACGACTCGTTGCTATGTGTTGTTTTAAGAAACTGGTTGTGAGTGGCTGTTTCTTCATTTTTAGGCCTACCTTTTGCTGAATAACATTTTATGCTTACCTTTGTGATATAAACATTCTTTATTGTGAAAAAGCTTACATTTATATTTTCATTGGCATTGATGTTGTTGCTATCATCGTGTGGAAATTCTTCGTCGTTCAATGTCGAAGGCGAGATTGACGGTGGAGGCAATCAAAATATGCGCGTGGTATATATCGACAATGGTGCTACTAACCTATTAAGCATAAAAGTGGTAGATGGTAAATTTGAGTTTAAGGCCGAGGCCAATGCTCCCACTATGCTCGAATTCTATACTGCCAATAAAACCCTCTTGGGCAGGGCATATGTAGAACCTGGCGACAACTTGGAGTGTGTATTCTATAAAAATTCGCCATATAAAGCCAAGATAAAAGGTAATGAGGTGTCGGAACGATGGTCAACATTTCTCAACAACAATATCCAGACCATTGCTGGTGGAAACATCGAAAAGATAAATGCTTTAGTTTCGAAATATATCAATGAGAACAAGACCGATATAGTATCAACCCTGCTACTTCTCACCGAATATATTAATCCCGAAAACGAAAACAATAGCACATTGTTGCTATCATCAATCGCCCCCGAGGCTCGCCCCTCTTCACTCATTGAAAGTTTTGAGGCAATGCTCGACCGTGTGAATAATATAAAAGCCAACGAGCGCATTTCGATGACTTCGTATTATAGTAGCAAAGACTCGTTGAACACATTTGTACCCCACAACTCTTCATATGCTGTCATAACTTTCAGCAACAAAGACACTCGCAATGATGGAGAGATAGCCGATAGTATGCGTGTGTTTCGCAAAAAATATCACAAAAAACGATTGCAATTAATCGATATTTCATTTGATACCGACACTACTGCATGGAAAAAGTCGATTGAAAACGATAGTGCCACATGGCAACAAGGATGGGTTGTCGGTGCCGCTTCGGCCAATTCAATCGAACGCCTTGGCATCTCGCGCTTGCCATTCTATATCATGGCCGATTCGACCGGGAAACAAATATATCGAGGTAACTCTATCGAAAAAATATCGCAAGAGATAAAAAAATACATCAAACCTCAACCATCTCAACAATAACCATTTACACCTAAAGTCATATGCTTGTAAAAACCTATGGTGCTGCAGTTAATGGCATCGATGCCATATTAATCACAATCGAGGTATCGGTTGAACAAGGTATATTGTATTGCATCGTAGGGCTTCCCGATACTGCCGTGAAAGAGAGCTACCACCGCATTCTCTCGGCAGTGAAACACTCTTCGCAAGACTTCCCTCGACGCAAAGTGGTGGTAAATATGTCGCCTGCCGATGTGAAGAAAGAAGGTGCAGCCTACGACCTCCCTATCGCAATAGGCATTCTTGCTGCTGATGAGAAACTTGAGGCAAGTCGCTTGAGTGAATATCTCATTATGGGCGAATTATCGCTCGATGGCTCGGTGTTGCCCATTCGTGGCGTGTTGCCAATGGCAATAAAAGCACGCGAATTGGGATTTAAAGGTATGATTGTACCCCAAGCCAATGCCACCGAGGCTGCTGTGGTAAATAACCTTGAAGTGTTTGGCGTTGACAACCTCTCGCAAGTGATAGGCTTCCTCAACGGCACATATTTCATTGAACCCACAATAGTAAACACTCGCGAGGAATTTAGCCGCGCAAGCAATGTGTTTGACTACGACTTTGACGAGGTGAAAGGACAAGAAAATGTGAAGCGTGCATTTGAAGTAGCCTCGGCCGGCGGACACAACATTCTGCTCGTGGGACCTCCAGGATCGGGTAAGTCAATGATGGCCAAACGCTTGCCGTCAATTCTACCTCCACTCTCGCTCCAAGAAGCACTCGAAACGACCAAAATACACTCTGTAGCCGGTAAACTCAAAGGTGGCTCAAAGTTGATGACTCAACGCCCCTTCCGTTCGCCTCACCATACCATCTCGCCGGTGGCTCTTGTGGGTGGTGGCACAAATCCCATGCCAGGCGAAATATCGCTTGCTCATAACGGAATTTTGTTTCTTGACGAGTTTCCCGAATTTTCACGCACCGTGCTTGAAGTGATGCGCCAACCACTTGAAGACCGACACATCACCGTGGCTCGTGCCAAATATACTATTGATTATCCCGCAGGCTTTATGCTTGTAGCGTCGATGAACCCATGTCCATGTGGATACTACAATCATCCCACCAAGGAATGCACATGTATGCCCGGGCAAGTAACCAAGTATCTTGGACGCATTTCGGGTCCACTTCTCGATAGAATCGACCTCCAAGTGGAAATTTTGCCTGTGCCATTTGAAAAACTCTCATCGCTACAAAAAGGGGAAAGTAGCGCAAGCATTCGTGAACGAGTGATTGCCGCTCGCGCCATACAGACACTTCGTTTCAAAGATGAAAAAGAGATTCATTGCAACGCACAAATGAACTCGCGCTTGCTCGAAAAGTGGTGTGTACTCGACGACGACACTAAAAAGATACTCCACGATGCCATGACACGATTTGACATGTCGGCACGCGCCTACGACCGCATCCTCAAAGTGGCACGCACCATTGCCGACCTCGATGCTTCGCCCCTTATCACCCCCATCCACATGCGCGAAGCAATCTCCTACCGCAACCTCGACCGTTCATCGTGGGGCAACACATTTGTGGTGAAAAAGTAGTATAACACACTATACTCCAACGAGTTCCCACTTTGGCAACGTTGCTAAAATGGGCTGACCGACTCATCTCTTACTAATTTCGTGGCATAAACAACTTTATTTATTAATTTTTTAAATCAAATTTTTAT
Organism: Muribaculaceae bacterium; assembly: GCA_045637505.1. GTDB lineage: Bacteria > Bacteroidota > Bacteroidia > Bacteroidales > Muribaculaceae > RGIG4079. Next base: position 10,600 of record JAZTZO010000060.1, read on the forward strand.
GTCACGAAAAATTTACAATCTCATCATTCTCGACCGTAGCGGTTCGATGTCTTCAATGCGTAATGAAGCCGTAGCAAGTGTAAACGAAACAATCGGGACAATCAAATCGTTTATCAACGAAAATCCCGACTCGCAACAAACAATCTCTCTTGTTACTTTTTGTTGTTGTTCACGCAACTATATCTACGACATGAACGACGCACGAATCGCCGACCACATCAAAGCCGAAGACTACCAACCTTGTTGCGGCACACCTCTTTACGACGCCATAGGTGAAGCTTGCAGCCGTCTTCACAAAACAATCGAAAACGAAAAAGATGCAGCCGTATCGGTTACGATAATCACCGATGGCTATGAAAATGCATCTCAAGAGTGGAATCATAAAGCAATAAAATCACTCATTGAGCAATACAAAAAAGAAGGGTGGTTATTTGCCTACATAGGCGCCGAACACGATGTGGAAAGCGTAGCTTTCGCATTGTCAATCGACAACCACATGAAATTTGACAAAAGTTCTGATGGCTTTTGCGAAATGTCAAGAGTAGAGTCAAAGGCTCGCAAGAACTGGATGGATAAAGTATGCTTTGACCTAGACTCTCCCATAGGGGGATTTTGCACGAACTATTTTAGCTGTCCCGATAAGGATTAATTTTTTATTGTGAAATAAAAAATTGTTATCTTCGCAGAGTAATCATTTCCCATTTAGATTTTTATAAAACTTAAATCAATGGAACTTTTATCTAAAATATATACAAAATTCCCTGTTGGATACATTACCATATATTGCGATACCGATAGCGAAGATGTGAACCAAATATTGGATGCATTGGGCCGTGTAGGACTTGGTCGCTTTAAAACTGAAGTGATTAACGATCCTGAATTAAATGGTTCAATCATCGCTCAACGGTTTAACATCGGAAATTTTGGAAAATATTCGGTTGTAATTTTAAAGGAGGTTTATCCCTCTCAATATGGGATTGATTACTCTGCATTTCATCAATTTGCCTCAACGCTATTTGACATAACAAGCTTTGACTCCTCGCCCAAGGTGGTTATTTCGTGCTATAACAATAATGACTTTATATCCCACAGCTTTTCCGCTCCATGTTGTAGCACACAAGATTCAGTTGACGAATCATATGACATAATTTGCAAAGAAAAAGAGAAAAAACCTTCATTCTTCAAGGAATTTAGAGCAACGATTAATCATTGGAAGGCTCCTTCAAGCTTTGGAGCCCCATGCCCAACAGAATCAACCTCAATTACCAATGAAGAGGAAGAACTTGCAGTTAAAGCTGCCGAGATTGATAAAAAAGAATATCTTGACCGCATATCGGCCATTGTGCTCGACTATGTGACTCGATTTAATGAGATGCCTCCCATGGAGCAAATTGAGGAAATATTGCGAGGAAAACTCTCTATCGCAACAAACACACTTTCTCCAATCGTTGTTAATCGCGATTTTAAAATATTTTTGCCAGCCTACAACGAACTTGAATTGAGATTTCCACCATTGCTACGCACACTCTATATACTATTCCTCAACCACCCCGAGGGTATTGTATTGAAGCATATATCGGACTATCGCAATGAAATTGAAGATATATATATCCTCATTAAGCCCGGAGGTAGCGATGACCTCATGACCTCATCAATCAATGAACTTTGCGACCCGTTGAGCGACTCGCTACGACAAAAACTGTCAAAAGTAAATCGCATTGTAAGGAGCTCAATACTCAACCCCGAATTGGCCGAAAATTACACCATCGACGGAGAACGAGGACAAGCCTATCGCATCAAATTAGACCATTCACAAGTCACCCTACCCACCTGCCTGCGTTAAAACCGCATTAAAATGCGCTATAATCGACGCAAACAATGGCGATAAGTATTTTATGCTTTAACGGCAAAAAGCGTAGTAGCGACGATAAAAACTGTAAAAATCAGCATTAAATAACGGCATAACACCTAATAAAACAAGATAGCCACTCTCAATGAGAGTGGCTATCTTTATTTTAACCCCTATAAAAGGGAATAGCAAACTTATCTTATACTTTATTTCAAGCCATTCCAAGTGCCCACTATCTCTTTACATTGAACATAAGTAGAAGGACAACTAAATACTTTATATTTGCTTGAGCCGTTAGGCTTTAATATTTCAACCTGGCGTTGAGAATATTTATAACCACCTGTATCCCAACCTTTGCAAAGGATATATACAAAATTGTCAACTCCTGCCGAGATTGTTTGTGATTTATTTACCGATGGACACATTTCAACTGTATAAGGTTCAGATGGACGATAAGCATTGTTGGGAGTGGCATCTTTTAGCAATGCTGCTGGAATATATCGTTGTACATATAAATCATTTTCGCCACCATATTCATTTGTTTTGAATCGCTCTTTAAGCACCGACAATATCTCTTTTACTGTTGACTCATCGTGACACAACAATTTAAGACAACGCTCACCGGTGTAAGAATTGCGCGCATATATTTCAATCGCCATAGGAATCATTGCAGCTGTCCCCTGAATTGAATTACCCAATAGACCATTATAAACAGCCTTAAATTCATTATACCCCGATGGTATATTGGTAAAAGATACGCTTGCTGTGGGAGTATCATATCGACCAGTCATACCAGTAGCATCCAAATCACCTTCAACCGAATAGGAATGAGAGCCATAAGTGAGCGTATTTCCTTCAATTATCGTTTCATGTTCTTTCTCATTCACGAGGTCGGCCCACTTGTCAATTCTAATTTCTAATATTTGTTCCAAAACCTCTTCGCAGCCTATCAACGCAAAAGAAGCCATTACCAATGTAAGAAGCCCAAAGCTTTTAAAAATATTCCTTTTCATAATTATTTAAATTTAAGGGGTTAGCATATTCTTTCGTAAAGGTATATATTCTACCCATAAAATCAAAAAAGATGGCATAAAATTCTTATTTTTCTCACATTAAGGCCCGTTTTTGCAATATTTTAGGACTCATTCAATCCCCATAACATATACTAATGCAACCTCACGATTATAGCATCGCTTTCATTAATGCCAATATGAAAACGCCAAAAAAATTTGAAAAGTGTAAAAAATGAGGGCGATTTTATATTGAAAAGTGTAATTTTTACTTGCATTTTTATATTGAAAAGTGTAATTTTGCGAAGTGATTTTATATTGAAAAGTGTAAAAAGTTATGTTATACCGAAAAATCAGCAAAGAACTAAAGGCTCATTTACAATCAGATAGCGACAAAATTCTAATTTTAGAAGGAGCTCGACAAATCGGCAAATCCTACATCATTAGAGAGGTAGGACGCAAAGCCTTCAAGAATTTTGTAGAAATCAACTTCGTAGAAGATGATGAGGGGGCTCAAATATTCAAAAATGTGAGAACTCCCGAAGAATTTTATCTCGCGTTGAGTATGGTTGCTGGTACAAAACTTGGCAATAATAAAAACACGTTAGTATTCATTGACGAGATACAGCATTATCCCCAATATCTTACGATGCTCAAATTTTTGCGCCAAGAACACCGATATCGCTATATAGCAAGTGGTAGTTTGCTTGGGATAACTTTGCGCACCACCACATCAATCCCCATTGGTAGTATAATTAGAAAAGAGATGACTCAACTTGACTTTGAGGAGTTTCTTATTGCTAATGACTTTGGCGAACTTGCAATAAATTCACTCCGTGAGAAATTCAATAATAGAGAATCTCTTGATGATGCATCTCACAATCGATTGATGGATTTATTTAAGCGTTACTTGCTTGTAGGTGGTATGCCCGACGCCGTAAATGAATATCTCAAATCAAGAAACATTGTAAAAGTGCGTGAAGTGCAAGAATCAATAAAATCACTCTACGCCACTGATGCATCAAAATACGAGCAAGACAATGGCAAAAACTTGCTAATTCGTCGCATATACGACATGGTGCCTTCCCAAATGGAAAATAAAAAGAAACGCATCGTAGCAAAGGATATTCAAGGACAAAAAGGAGATCGCTTTAATCGCTATCAAGATGAGTTTGAATATCTCGTATCATCAGGAATCGCTATTAATGTAAATGCCATTTCAAATCCTCATTATCCCCTCGTAGAATCGGTGCAAAAGAATCTATTGAAACTATATCTCAATGACGTGGGATTGCTAACAGCGCAATTATATCGCAATAATCTCCAACCTGTTCTTAATGACGAAAAAAGCATAAATCTCGGTGGAGTTTATGAAAATGTTGTCGCACAAGAATTGAAGGCGCATGGACATAAACTATTTTATTACGACAATCGACAAAAAGGAGAAGTAGATTTTCTTGTTGATGACTACAATAATCTGACACCACTTCCAATTGAGGTAAAATCAGGCAAAGATTACACTATTCATAGTGCACTCAACAATCTATTGTCAACAAAAGACTACAACATAAAATCGGGAGTAGTGCTATCTAATACACGAGAAGTTCGACAAGTAAATGGCATCACATATATGCCCATCTACTATGTTATGTTTTTTGACGCAAATGCCACCTCAGGAGAGGTGTATTTTTGAGGATTATTATTAGTGGCAGCCATTGATGATTCCATATTACAAAAAAAGTTAGAGTACCACGAAGATACTCTAACTTTCTATGCTATTAAAAGACGGAATTTATAGAAGGAAACTATTTTCTTTGAAATAGTCCAAGATATCGTCATCGGAAATTGCTTCATCTACAGCAGTTAAAACATCTACAAACTTTTGGAATTTATCAGCTTCATAACCACCACAAGTTGTAAATTCTTCATCACAGAAGAATATCATTTCGCCTGGGATAGTCATAGAACCTGCCCCATTGAGACTTTTGAATCTATGTGATACTGCCCAACCGGTAAACTCTCCTTTGTGATATTTGGCAACATTTTCTTTAAGCGAAGTAAGTTGTGCTGAAAGTTTCTTATTATATTTTTCTAAATTAGATTGAGCTTCTTCTTTTTCCTTTTTTGCTCGTGCATACTCTCCGCGAGAATATTGAGAAGAATAACCATTTGGAGTCCAAATATCCATAGAAGATTCTGCTGATTCTATTTCGCGTTCACATCTATTTATTTTAGATAGCAAATCCTTAATTTCTTCACTTATTTCCATGATAGGTTCAATAGCAGTTACATCGATGAACATACTATCCACTCTTGTAGAAATTGCTTCATAAGAATCAGGATGGTAAAGATAATCCTTAAGTGTTTCCTGTACCAATTTCTCTGCTTTTTCCTCGTTAGAAAGTGTGCAAGATGTCATTACCAATGCAACTGCACAAAACAATAGTTGTAGCTTTTTCATAATTTATGGTATTAACTAATCACAAAGATACTAACTATAATCAATATTCCAATTATTTTCGTTTAGATTTAGGGGCATTCTTCATTAGTGTTATACTCACTAAGCCTATTTAAGGCTTTTATCGCTAATACTGACCATTATAATTCACCAAATTTACTTCTCTTCAGCATAATGCAACGCGTTGTATATGATTTGGGCTTTGGAGGGGCCTATAACGGCCGAGATGTCGGCGAGTGAGGCTTCGCGGATGCGTTTGAGACTTTTGAAATGTTGAAGGAGTGTGGTGCGTGTTTTCTCCCCTACTCCCTTTATTGAGTCGAGTGCCGATGCTACTTGCGATTTGCTACGACGATTGCGATGGTGCGTGATGCCAAATCGGTGTGCCTCATCGCGCAAGTGTTGTATCACTTTGAGCGATTCGGAGTTCTTGTCGATATACAATGGCACACTATCGCCAGGGAAAAATATCTCCTCCAATCGCTCGGCTATGCCTATGATAGCAATCTTGCCTCGCAGACCCAATTCATCTAAAACCTCTACAGCGGCACTTAATTGCCCTTTACCGCCATCAACGACTATGAGTTGAGGCAATCCCTGTTCTTCTTGCAAAAGTCGCGAATAACGGCGCGTGAGCACCTCTTTCATCGATGCGAAGTCGTTAGGTCCTTCCACCGTCTTAATCAAGAAGTGGCGATAGTCGCGTTTAGAAGGCTTGGCATTGCGAAAAACCACGCATGCCGACACTGGGTTTGTGCCTTGAATGTTGGAGTTGTCGAAACACTCAATATGGCGAGGCAACTCGGTGAGACGGAAATCGGTTTTCAGGCGTTCGAGCGTGCGTTCAAGTCGTTGCTCGGGATTCTTTTTCTCCATCTGCTTGAGGGTATCGATTTTGCGTTGGCGAGCATTGCGAGTTGACACATCGAGCAATTTCATCTTATCGCCTCGTTGAGGAACAATAAAATTCACACCCTCGAGTTCAACTTCGGGCACTATTGGCACGATAACATCCTTATAATCAACCGAAAAGCGTTTTGAAATCTCGCTCATGGCATATGCCAACAATTGCGCTTGCGACTCATCGAGGCGACGCTTATATTGCAGCGTCACGCTACTCACCACTACCCCACGACGCACATGCATGTAGTTGATATACACATCTTTATCATCATCTTCGAGTCCAAAAACATCAATATCTTGCACCGTTTGACTCACGATTACGCTCTTGGCATTATATCGCTCAATGAGTTGGTATTTTTCTTTCAACACTTGAGCCTCTTCAAATCGCAAATCCATAGCCAAACGCGCCATTTCGTCGCGAAGATAAGTCATCAATTCTTGAGTTTCGCCACGCAAAATTTGTCTTATGCGAGCAATGTATGAAGCATATTCATCGATAGAGATTAGTCCGGTGCAACACCCTTTACAGCGTTTCATATGATATTCAAGACACAATCGTCCTTTCCCCTTCTCGACATATTCGGGGGTAATCATATGGCGGCAAGTGCGAATGGGATAAAGGTCATCAATCAATCGAAGCACCGCACGAGCCACCGACTGATTGGTATATGGGCCATAATATTTCGACCCATCTTTTTTGTAGTTATAAGTGAGAAAAACTCGCGGATAATGTTCGCCTGTGACACATATCCATGGATAAGATTTGTCATCTTTGAGCAAAACATTATAGCGAGGTTGATGCTCTTTTATTAGCGAATTTTCAAGATTTAGGGCATCTTGTTCGGTGGGCACCACGATGTAATTCATGTCGTGAATAGCACGCACAAGCAATCGCGTGCGCACAACCTCATGTTCACGATTGAAATATGACGACACCCTACGCTTCAAATTCTTTGCTTTACCCACATAAATCACTACCCCCTCGGCGTTGTAATAGATATATACACCAGGGGTATCGGGAAGAATCGAAATCTTCTCTTGCAATTGGAGTGATTTTGTTTTCAGCATAGGGAGAAAAGCCCTATATGCAATCCTTTTAGTATGTAATCAATGATGTCACTTCCACATCGGCAGGAAGCGCAGCACGGCCATTAAGCGCACTTATTTCGATGATAAAGTTGACATAAATCTTTTTAGGATTCATGCTTCTTATCAACTCAATTGCAGCCGCCATTGTGCCACCGGTAGCAAGCACATCGTCGTGAATAACTACAACATCATCTTCGCTAATGGCATCGCGATGAATCTCAATCGTGTCGGTACCATACTCTTTTTCATAAGAGGCCGAAATGGTGTCGGCAGGAAGTTTTCCAGGCTTGCGCACAGGCACAAAACCAGCATCGAGTTTGAACGCAAGAATTGAACCGGCCACAAATCCACGCGATTCGATACCTACTACTTTAGTCACACCTTTCTCCTTGTAAAGCTTCGCGAGATCCCAACTTATGAGATGCAAAGCTCTTGGATCTTTAAACACAGTAGTTAAATCTTTAAACACTATACCCTTTTGAGGAAAGTCAATAATGTCACGCACTTTTGATTTAACATATTCCATTGTATTTCGTTTTAAGTTGTTGATTTTATATTACTTACAAATGTTCCACGTGAAACAATTCACACGATTATCTACCCAATAGGAGTAACAAGATATTTATATCGCTGGGCGAAATTCCAGGTATGCGTGAAGCTTGAGCCACCGTCTCGGGATTGATTCTTTCAAGCTTTTGGCGAGCCTCGGTAGATAGCGATTTAATGTCGGCATAATTAATTTTGCCTGCAAGTTTCACTCCTTCAAGACGGCGAATCTTATCGGCAATCAACTGTTCACGGTCAATATATCCTTGATATTTTATCAATATTTCGGCCGCTTCAATTATCTCTTCACGGCGCGATTCTTCAATAGCATTGAGGTGTTCTTGCAATGCCTTAATATGTGGGGCAAGCATCAAAATCGACAGTTGCGGACGCAATATTAAGTCATATAATTTCACCCCTTGCTTTAATGGAGTTGTTCCTAATTTTTCTAATGCAGGATTAATCAATGCGGGCTTAATTGAGAATTCTCGAGCAAAGTTTATCAAAGCATCGCGTTGCGATTTTTTTGACTGCATGAGGTCATAACGCTCTTGCGTTACCAAGCCTATTTCATATCCACGAGGAGTGAGGCGCATATCGGCATCATCTTGACGAAGGAGAATACGATATTCGGCACGCGAGGTAAACATGCGATATGGTTCATCAACACCCTTTGTTACGAGGTCATCAATCAACACCCCAATGTAGGCTTCATCGCGAGCCAATACAAATGATGATTTTCCATGAGCCGATGCATCGGCATTAATACCGGCAACCAACCCTTGCCCTGCTGCCTCTTCATAGCCTGTCGTACCATTTACCTGACCTGCAAAATACAACCCTTTCACAAGTTTTGTTTCGAGAGTGTGATGTAGTTGTGTAGGATCAAAGAAGTCATACTCTATAGCGTAACCAGGGCGATATATCTGCACATCGGCAAGTGCAGGAACTGTGCGCAAAGCATCAATCTGTATATTCAATGGTAACGATGAAGAAAATCCATTGAGATAAAACTCTTGTGTATCCTCCCCTTCGGGCTCAAGGAATAATTGATGCTCTTGCTTATCGGCAAAAGTAACAATTTTCGTTTCGATACTGGGACAATATCGAGGGCCTATACTTTGAATTTGTCCATTATAAAGAGGCGAATCGGGCAACCCATTACGCAAAATATCGTGAGTAGTGGGGTTGGTGAATACCGTAAAACAACTACGCTGTTTTAATTCGCGCTTCACATCGGGAAGATATGAAAAACTATGGAAATCATCTTCGCCCTCTTGTGGAGTGGTCAATTCCCATTTCACACTACGCCCATCAATACGAACAGGCGTACCAGTTTTCATACGCTCAACAACGAAGCCCATTTCACGCAATTGCTCGGTAATCCCATGCGACGCAGGTTCCGAAACACGACCACCTTGAAGTTGAACACGACCTATGTGCATCAATCCATTTAGGAATGTTCCTGCAGTGAGGACAACCGATTTTGCTTTAAAATCGACACCCAATGCAGTGTGGACACCCTTAATTTGGCCCTCTTCAATAAGCAAACTGGTTACTGAATCTTGCCACATTGATAGATTGGGGGTATTTTCTAGAATGCGACGCCACTCGGCACTAAACTTCATGCGGTCGCTTTGCGCACGGGGACTCCACATTGCAGGACCTTTGGAGCGATTGAGCATACGGAATTGTATGGCCGTACGGTCGGTTACAATACCCATTTGACCACCCAAAGCATCAATTTCACGCACAATTTGCCCCTTAGCAATGCCACCAACTGCGGGATTACAACTCATTTGAGCAATCTTGTTCATATCCATTGTTATGAGAAGGGTTGATGACCCCAATCGAGCCGAAGCCGAAGCTGCTTCACAGCCGGCATGGCCTGCCCCCACAACAATTACATCATATTCAAACTTCATATTGAGATATTAATTAATTTCAATTCATTGCCCTATACATCTCAAGAGCCTCATTTTCAAAACCTTCCATTATTTCTCGTTCACCTTCACCCTTGTCATCTATACCACAAAGGTGCAACACTCCGTGAATTATAACTCTATGTAATTCAGCTTCATAAGTAGCACCAACCAACTCAGAGTTGCTTGCTACCGTATCGAGAGAGATAAACATATCGCCACTTATGAGTTTGCCACGAGAGTAATCAAATGTGATGATATCGGTATAATAATCATGTTGAAGGAACTGACGGTTTACTTCTATAATCTTCTCATCATCGCAAAAGATATAGGTAAGAGGTCCCACAATTTTATCGTGCGACTTTGCCACCTCTACAATCCATTTGCAAATTTTTTCAAAATCGATAGCAGGCTGTTCTACCCTTTCGCAAATAATTTGAATTTTATCGGTCGTCATTTTCAAAAAGTTTTTAACCTACAAATGTAACGATTTTTATTTTTTGTTACAATAGCAATTTTCATGTCAATTTTCAAAAAATATCACACTCCACCACCTCACAGCCCCCTAAATGGCAAAAATGGGGCTAAAAGGACAAATAGTCTATTTTTCTGACATCAAAAACGAAACATCAAAAACATATGCTAAACATCTCTTTTTGTGCAAGATAATCCACATTTTAACGCCACGAGAATCGAAAATTTAAACTGTTCTTGATACTCGGGTCGCAATTTCAGCCTCTCACGCAACAAAAAATCACTATCTTTGACAAAAAAATTGAGATGATAGAAATTTGGCAAGAAGAACTTCGCAAAGCAGCCAATCCCGAAAAAATAAAAATTTTCATGTCGTTTTTCAAAACCGGGAAAGGCGAGTATGGCGAAGGTGATAAATTTATAGGATTGTCGGTTCCCGAAAATCGTCGCATCACACGAAAATATCTCGATGCCGATTTCAACACCATCGACAAGATGATTCAACATGAGATTCATGAATTTCGTCTTTCGGGTTTTATATGCTTGGTCGAAAAATATAAAAGGAGCAAAAATCAAGATGAACAAAACGGCATAGTTGAATTCTATGTTACACGTGGAACATTTGCCAATAATTGGGATCTTGTTGACCTATCGGCACCCTATATATTAGGTGCAAATATGCTCAACTCCCCCAACCCATCTTTGCTCGACCAATTAAGCCACAGCGACAACCTATGGCTTCAGCGCATTGCCATTGTATCAACCCTCACACTCGTGCGTAAAAAACGATTTGACGACGCTCTACGCCTCTCACAACGCTACTTATCGCACTCCCACCCCTTAATTCACAAAGCCACAGGGTGGATACTGCGCGAAATAGGGAAAAAAGAAGAGGCTATTTTGCTTAATTTTCTCGAAAATTATGCTCCTACTATGCCTCGCACAGCCCTTCGCTATGCCATCGAACGACTCTCGCCCGAACAGCGACAACACTTTATGCTTAAAAAGTGAAGATTTTTACGAAAAACTAATTAAATTTGCACCCAAATAACAATCATATAATAACATGTCACAAAAATTTAAACCCGAAACCCTCTGCGTTCAAGCTGGGTGGACACCAAAAAAAGGAGAGCCTCGTGTGCTCCCTATCTATCAAAGCACTACATTTAAATATGACACAAGCGAGCAAATGGCACGCCTATTTGACCTCGAAGATAGTGGCTATTTCTATACACGACTCCAAAACCCCACTAACGATGCTGTAGCTGCCAAAATTGCTGCTCTCGAAGGTGGTGTTGCTGCTATGCTCACATCGAGCGGACAAGCAGCCAATTTCTATGCTATTTTCAACATTTGCGAAGCCGGCGACCACTTCATCAGTTCTTCGGCAATATATGGTGGCACATTCAACCTATTTAGTGTTACACTTAAGAAATTAGGCATCGAAGTTACATTCATCAACCCCGATGCTACTGAAGAAGAAATCGAAGCTGCAATTCGCCCAAATACCAAAGCATTATTTGGCGAAACAGTATCAAATCCATCGCTTGATGTGCTTGATATTGAGAAATTTGCACGCGTAGCTCACCGCAATGGTATGCCTCTCATTATCGACAACACATTCCCCACCCCTATCAACTGCCGACCATTTGAATGGGGTGCCGACATCGTTATCCACTCTACAACTAAATACATGGACGGACACGCTACCAGCGTGGGTGGTGTAATCGTTGATAGTGGTAATTTTGACTGGGATGCCCATGCCGAAAAATACCCCGGCCTTTGCACTCCCGACGAGTCATATCACGGCCTCACCTACACCAAAGCATTTGGCAAAATGGCTTTCATCACCAAAGCTACAGCACAATTGATGCGCGACCTTGGTAGCATTCAATCGCCTCAAAATGCGTTCTTGCTCAACCTTGGACTCGAAACACTTCACTTGCGCATGCCTCGCCACTGCGAAAACGCGCTTAAAGTGGCTCAATTCCTACAAAGCGACCCTCGCGTGGCTTGGGTAAATTATTGCGATCTCCCAGGTAACAAATACTACGATTTGGCTAAAAAATATATGCCAAATGGCTCTTGTGGTGTGATTTCATTTGGTCTTAAAGGTGGCCGCGAAGAGTCAATTAAATTTATGGATTCGCTCAAGTTTGTGGCAATCGTAACACATGTTGCCGATGCTCGCACTTGCGTGCTTCACCCAGCAAGCCACACACACCGTCAGTTGAGCGACCAACAACTCATTGAAGCTGGTGTGCGCCCCGACTTGATTCGCCTATCAGTGGGCATTGAGAATGTCGATGATATTATCGATGACATCAAGCAAGCGCTTGACGCACAATAATATAGCTCTACCCTACTGGTATAAATAATTTATTGAGCATTGACTTGATTAACCCAAGTTGATGCTCTTTTTTTGTCCCTTTCATTACAACACGCCCCCTACTCCAATCAACTTTTAGAGTCGCGATTTGTTTTTTATACTAAAATTTTTGTACCTTTAAAGTGCAAAATTTTGTCTTAACTATATAATCATACGACCATGAATATTTACTGCAAAAACATCAATTGCTATGTTTCGTTTAAAGGTGGCGAAACTCTCGCAACAATTTTCGACCGATTAAAAGAACAAATCAACATAACTCCCATTTGCGCTCGCGTAAATAACAAGACCGAAGACCTCAACTACCCAGTTTTTGGGCCCAAACAAGTTGAATTCCTCTCTAAAGAGAGTGGCTCGGGTCAACGAGTGTATATTCGCTCCCTTTGCATGATTCTATATAAAGCCGTTTGCGACATTTTGCCGGGAGTTCGTTTGCGCATTGAGCATTCTATATCCCGTGGATATTATTGTCGATTAGAGGGGAAGAAAACGATATCAGAAGATGTTGTGACTCAAATACGCAGCCGCATGCAAGAGATTGTTGCCGAAAACATTCCATTTGTTCGCAAAGAGCAACTCACCGACGATGTAATAACCATTTTTGAGCGACAAGGATTACACGACAAAGTGCAATTACTCAAAACCACTCACGACCTTTACACCGTGTATTATGAACTCGGCAATATATGCGACAGTTACTACGGAAATCTTGCCACCTCAACAGGCCAAATTGATGTGTTTGACCTTATTCCATATAAAGAAGGAATGTTGCTATTGGGCTTTGACAAACAAAATCCTTCTCAACCAGCAACTCCATCGGTGCAAGAAAAAATGTTTAACGCATTTACCGAATACACAAGTTTTAATCGCATCATAGGCATTAAAAACGTGGGCGAACTCAACAGTGCCACCTTGCGAGGAAAAACGTCTGACCTCATCAATGTAGCCGAGGCTCTCCACGAAAAGAAAATAGGGCGCATTTCCGACGACATAACAAGTAGATACAAAGAGGGTGGGGCACGCATCGTTCTCATTGCTGGTCCATCATCATCGGGCAAAACAACAACCACCAAGCGATTGGCCATTCAATTGATGACTAATCTTCTTGTGCCTAAACTCATTTCACTCGATGACTATTTTGTTGACCGCGTCAATACTCCTCTCGACGAAGATGGCGAATATGACTACGAGTCGCTTTACGCACTTGATTTAGAGCAATTCAACCACGATCTCAACGCACTTCTCAATGGGGAAGAGGTAGCATTGCCCACCTACAACTTTGAGCGAGGTTGTCGCGAATACAAAGGCAACACATTGAAACTTGAGGAAAATTCAATCCTCCTCATCGAAGGGATACATGGCCTTAACCCCGACCTCACCTCGCACATTGACGAGAAAATGAAATACAAACTCTATGTGTCGGCATTGACTACACTATCTATCGACGACCACAACTGGGTCCCAACAACCGACAACCGCTTGTTGCGTCGCATCATTCGCGATGCCAAATATCGTGGAGTGTCGGCCGAATCAACCATTAAACGCTGGCCAAGTGTGCGTCGTGGCGAAGAAAAATGGATTTTCCCATATCAAGAAAATGCCGATGCCATGTTTAACTCATCACTACTGTTTGAACTTGGCGTAATAAAAGAGTATGGCGAAGAGGTGTTGAAACATGTGCCACGCGACATTCCCGAATATGGCGAAGCCATTCGTTTGCGTCGATTCTTGAATTATTTCACACCCATCAGCGACCAAGTGATACCTCATACCAGCCTTCTACGCGAATTCCTCGGTGGCAGTTCGTTCCATTATTAAGAAAAACTAAAGCATTATAAAACCTAACAGGGTAGGGGAGTCTCACTATGAGATTCCCCTAATTCGTTGTATATGATTTGCCCATGTCAAGTATTTTTATGAATTTTGCACAATCAACATCAATAATTCAATTATGACACCAAGTCAACCTATAAAAAAAGGACGCATAGGCTACCTCGATGCTCTTCGTGGTTTTACCATGATACTTGTAGTGTGTGTTCATGTTGCAACATATTCTAAAGTTAATGTAAATCCATATTCCGACTTTTTTGCTCTTTTCCGAATGCCATTATTTTTCTTCATCAGTGGATTTATTCTCTACAAAAAAGAGCATATTTGGGACTTTTCTTCCTCTATCAAATTCCTATCCAAGAAGTTTTTAGTACAAATCATACCTACGGCGATTTTTCTTTCGCTATTTCTGTTTATTCTATCGGAGGAGTTTAAACAAAGAGGCCTAAATGGGTATTGGTTTACGGTTGCTTTATTTGAATACTTTATTGTTTATGTATTGTTCAATTTCATATGTCGAAAACAAATCATAACCAACATCATCTTGGCCATCATAGGGGTTGTATTTTACTACCTCGCCTATGACCCCTTGCGTTTTAGCGACACACCCATTTTCAACGATTTTATAGTGCATCCCTTTGGGTTCTTTATATTCTTTCTTTTAGGCACAATAGTCAAGAAATATTTCGACAAAATGGGCCGTCAAATACTTGGCAACGACCTCATCATGATGATAGTCATATCGTTAATGTTAGTGGGATCAATATTTTACATTAAAGGGTATTGCGTTGTATTTGAGACAAAATTGGTCCTTTCTATTCTTGGAATTATATCTTTCTTCTATTTCTTTATGAAGAACGGGGATTATATGGATAACTCACGAATAGGGAAGGGATTACAATTTATAGGTCGTCGCACACTCGACATCTATCTGCTTCACTATTTCTTTGTAAACGGCTCTTTATCTTGGATTAAAAATTTCAGCATTAATTCTCCATCAATTAGATTTATCGCTTCAATACTCACAAGTTTCGTCATAATTGGCATTTGCCTTCTAATTAGCAAATTCCTTCGCACCAATCCTCTTTTAGGAAAAATACTTTTCGGTGCAAAAATGCCAATTAAGAAAGATTGATTTTAACACAAAATAGGGGAGTCTCTCACATGAGGCTCCCCTTATTGTTTTATGCTATTTGTCGGCCTATTAGAATGGTATATTAACTCCTAAATTCACACTACCATTAGATGAAAGTGGAAGACCTTCTTTAGTGAGTTTGCCCAATGTGCGGTCCATTCCGAGGAATAGATTGAATCCTGTTACATTCACATTTGCCATCCATCCAAATCCCCATCCATAGGTGCCAACTGCTACATTTGCGCCCAATGAGAGAGGTTTTACTGGATTAATATTAGCGCCTAATCTAAACTCGGTCCATGTGTAATCACCTTGGAAGCGTGTAGAGTTAAGAAGACCAAATTTTAATTTGTCATATACTGGGAGAGCAAATTCGGCTCCAATATTGAGTGTTGCAGCAAGAGTAGTGGTGCGAGGCCCCATATCCCCCTTGTCTTCAAGCTCATAAATTGCCGAGAGATCATCAACCATCTTCTCCAACTCATCGCCAATAAAGTTGGGCGCATCGGCATCAACGCTAAACGAATATGCGTCGGTAGTGAACGACTTGTCACCACCTGTCGATGCCACCATATTATTATTCCACTTGATATAACCGAGGTCGAGCAATGCAACACTTATTGACCAATATTTATTAGGCTTAAACTCTGCCCCAAGGTCAACTGCCATACCAAATCCATTTAATCCCGATTCGTCGGCCTCCATACCACTCACATATTCATGATTGGTGGCTTCATTTATCTCTGTTTCGTAGTTCAATCCCTTCACACTTGCTTGAATTTCGGCATTAGTCACAGCGCTCCAAGCATCTTCACCAAGGGTCAATTGTGCTTTATTAAAACGAGCATCAACATTTGCTCCACCAAGGATAAATTTCACAGCACCACCTATGCGCCATTTATCACCAAGTTGATGAGAGTGACCAAGAGCAATCTCGCCATATACATCGGTGTGGATATCAAAGTTTGAGATATCATATGTTTTATTTTCAAGACCCTCTTTCATAAAAGAGAAAAGAGTTTTAGGAATAAGCGAATTAATATTCCCCTTCACATTGATGCTCACCGTGTTATAGCCATTAAACGCCTTAAATCCAGCACTCATCAAACTGAAATTCATATCGCCACCCAATCGGCTCAAGTCGTTTATGTCATTAAGGAATGATGCATCTACTGCCGGATTAAGGAATGTTGTAGTTTGTCCATCAACATTATAAAAAATATTCTCCAACCCTATCGTACCACGCATTGCTGCATTAATATTTCCCACAGCAGGGATTGATATGTAGTTTTTCTCATTTCCAAATGCCGGATTGAGTTCATGACGATGGGTATAGCCTTCGATAAAATAGGCCGAGTTAGTATTTTGAGCCACTGCACCAAATGACAAAACCGCAGTAGCCGAAAGTATCGCTGTTTTAATATATTTATTCATAATTTGTGACAATTTTTACGGTTTAAAATTCAGTTAAATAGCTTCCCGACACTTTCACCTTGAGGTTTTTAAGAATAATATGTTCGTCAGGGCGAAGAGTTTGACCTGTTGCCTTGGCTTTTGCCACAAATACCACACCATCAAGATGCTCTATTTTACCAGCCATTTTAATGTGTAATGGAGAATCCTCCACACCTGTTTCTAAATGGAAACCTTCAATTACCACATCCTCTATTTGATTACCATCGCGGTCGATGGGGTAACCTGTGATTTCTACATCTACAGGAAGGTCGTTGGTCACCAAAGCTTCAATTTGGAGAGATTTGATTGAGAACTTGTCCATATCCTCGTTCCACCAACCTTTTTCGGTACTTGAATACACGATTTGAGAACCTTCCTTGAGTTGAAGAGGAGCAAAGATTGTGTAACAGCCACTCATTTTGCCAAGATTTGTTCCAATAGGGAAATGAGCAATTTTTTGTTTAGGAATACATGGATTATCGAGTGAAATACCTATTGAGCGAGGCAATCCTTTGCCCGAAAGTATATTTGCGAAAGATGAGAACGGAATATGTTGAGCATTCACAAATTTACCCCAATAGTTGCCTTGTCCTGGATCAACGGGCGACAAGCAGAATTGGCATCCTTGACATCCATTGCAAGCCAATTCAAAGTAGGGATTATCAAGCGAATACTTTTGATCGGGTTGACCAGGGCGTTTTGCTGTTAAGGTCAATCCTGTTTGCGCATGAAGACCATAGTTTGTACCCAATGGGTTGCTGAAGCACACATACACTTGTGGATTTACAAGCACAATATTGGTCTCTTCTTGGCTCAAAATTGTGGGGATACCGGTAATAGGGATATCGGCAATTTCAATACCTTCCAAGTTATATTGAATTGTTCCGCCAAACATTTCAACATTAATGTTGCCCATCGAGAACAAGATTTTCAAGTCGGCAGTTGATGGAAGCCCTTCTAATGTTTTTATATCGCTCATTCCCACCACTACATGACCGGTGTGAATGCCTATTTCATCTTTGAATGATATTGAGTGAGTATCGTAGTCAAATACTACTCCAGCCTTCTTCACATCAACTTCGGTAATCGACATTTTAAATGTGGCTTTAGTGCCCTCTACAACCAAGCCACCAATCTCCACAATACCAGTTTCGGGGTCATAGATACCTATATTTGTTTCGCCAGTCAAGCCCTTTGGCAATCGCATTGTGAAATCTTCCAATGTCCATGACTTGATGTTTTTTTCCAAGCCCTCGGCAACAAGGTCGATTGTTATATCAAAGTTTGCACCTATCAAGTCGATATCCACGATATAGTCCGAGATGTTTGATGCTTTGTATTCAAACTCACTCACCTGACGACCTATATCAAATACCAATGGGAAAGTTGGTAGGGTAGGGAGCGCCTTTGTTGATGAAGGCGTGTTGCCATTTCCCAATAGTTTAATTGTTGTTATTATTGGAGCCACCGATGGCGCAGGAATATTTATAGCAGGAACAATAATATCATCGGTCGTATATGTACCCGAGTCAATCAACACATACTCGCCATTAATCACTTGAATGTGCCCAGTATCTTCAATGCTTATAAACTCCTTCATTGCTATCTCATCAATATCGAGAGGTAGCACAAGGTCTTTTACTTGAAGCTCAGCGGTTGTATCAACATTCGACAGGTCGTAATTCTCATCAATACAACCAGTCGCGACAAACGCACTTGCCAACACCACGATGGCAGAACGCAATAATGATTTGGTTTTCATCTAAATTATTGGGGTTAATATTGGTATTAGTTTTTTTGCAAATATAGTAAACTTTTGCAAAAAAATCATTCAAAATCTATCAAAGACATGTTTTTCTATATATAAATCACCTCTATTCATATCAATTTAACCCCTAAATTCAGATGTTTTTTCTATCATTTTTCGCACCCCTCTCCCATCAATGAGCCGTAAGGGTAATAATGATTAATCTGTTGAACAACTCCGTTTTGATTCAACACCACACAATTATTACCCTGATAGTCTTTCAGGTAATAATATCGCATGCTGCCCGAAATATACCCGGCAGGGGTAGTTATCATATTGGAATTATTAAAAAGGGGCGCAATCATAAAATTGTACTACTTATTTGATTTCGTTTTATAATATATTATTGGCAAACCGATTATTATCAGAATTAGCAACGGAATCACAAAGGTCAAATGAGGCTTATGTAACACGGCAAACCATATATTTCGCTGTCTATACCACGTTTTTGCATCAATCTCACGTTCCATTGTCGCTATATCATAAAATTTTGTATCGTCCTTAAAAATAATTGAATCCCCGAACAACGCATCTTCAACCGCAAAAGTTATCGCTTTATACCCTTCATAATCAACACCATAATCTGTTATATAATAACATGAATCTAATTGTAATTTATGTTTTGATTTAAAACGTTCTCCAAAAGAAAAATTACATATCATCAATACCGAATCAGAAAATACATTTACATCAAATTTCAAATCAGATTCAGATAGCAAAATCCGGTTTTTATATCTTACAATAGAATTTTCCAAGGTATCAATTTGGGATACTACAAATTTATGCCTGCTACTATTTGTCAGATTTCTATATTTTATATATTGTTGAATTTCATCTCCATCTTTATTAGGGACAACATATCTTGGATGATATCTTGTATCAGGGCCAAACGCACACGCTAAAAACCAAAAAGCATTAAATGCCAAAATTAATAATATACACAACAAAATATATAATATATATTTATTAAAATCGCATTTTCTCATAATATAATATTTCATTACTTCAACCAATAATATAACATAAATATAGGGTTCAGTTTCAGCAGATAAACATTTGAAAATAACATCGACGCCCCTATTTCCCATGCAGTACCTTTCAATGATGGGTATTCAAAATTTGGGAATCGAGACTCTTTTATATCCTCGGCATCATTTTTGAACCATCTATCTAATCTAATATACTTACAATGTAACTCATCCAATATTGTCAGTATTACATTGACATACTTCTGTTCCACTAATAAATATTCTTCAAGAGTAAACAATTTGTCGTCAAATATTTTTCCAATATCACTATAATCTGTCCATTCATCTTTTGTATAACACCCATTTACATAATTCCATGGTGGATATTTTGTTATAGTATGCTGTTTATTTGTATTTCGTTTCATATGTCCATCCTTTTTGGGGCAATTTTTTATAGTTGTATTGCAAAGGATTGTTGAGATTCTTTTTATCTTGGGTCTAAGTATAGTCCTTCTTTTTCGACTATTTCTCTCAATCTTTTTTCTTTTAATTCACATTGCACATACATATAGAAATCCCAACCAAATTCAATGAGTAGCTTACTTTTTTTATTCCTCAATCTTGCACCTAAATAATTTCTTAATATTAAACGAATAATTTTATCAATATTAACCCTATCAATACGATTTCCCCTTTTTTGACTTTGTGCAAATCGCAATAATGGATAATCAACATTTGGGAATCGAGACTCTTTTATATCCTCGGCATCATTTTTGAACCATCTATCTAATCTAATATACTTACAATGTAACTCATCCAATATTGTCAGTATTACATTGACATACTTCTGTTCTACTAATAAATATTCTTCAAGAGTAAACAATTTGTCGTCAAAGACTTTTCCAATATCACTATAATCAGTCCATTCATCTTTTATATAACACCCATTTACATAGTTCCATGGTGGATATTTTACAATTTCACTTCTATTTTTCATCCTATAGCAATTATCACTTCAAAAAATTCCTCTCCTGATTTTAATTTATACCTTTATTGTGCCATTAGGTTTTCGGGGTATCATCTTTTGTCTGTTTTTATTAATCCCCATTTACTACCTTTAAGCTCTGTTGCAATCCAATAATACTTTTTATAATCAAAAGTAGCTCCCGTCTTACAACATTTTTGTGGCCAACCCTTGTATCTCCATTTTGCAAGAGTTTCAAATGGGACTCCTTGCAAAAATGCGGTATATTCATACTTATCAAGTGCTATTATCGCTGCAATATCATATTTCCCATTATCAAGATAATATTTTTCATAATATCCTTTTTTTATATCTTCAAATAGTTTATTATACAAAGTTTTCACCTCATCATTTTTTATTCTATGATGATATAGCAAATTTAATATATCAAAAGGTAGTTTTGAATAATCTTTGATCTTTGGCTCTCCTGATTTATTATATCTAACCATTAATTTCACCAACCCCCATTTATTGGGTTCATATTCTGTTGCCATCCAAAAATAATCCTTATAATTGAATTTTTCGCCAGTTTTACAACACTCTTGAGGCCATCCATCATAACGCCACTGTGCTAAAACCGTAAGTGGTACACCAAAACAATACGCATTATATTCAAATTTATCCATGCATATTGCAGTTGCCAAATCATATTCTTGCCCATCTTCTTGATTTTCCATTATTATATCGATATAATCAATGGCTTGAGATTCCGAAATTTCATTATAATATAACGCTTTTAATATATCCATATCGTTTATTATTAAATTTATTTTCGGACAAATATTACCATATCCTCAATGTGTTTATATGGTAACTGTTTTGATTTGATATATACCTTTATTGTGTCATTAGGTTTTCGGGGTATTGATGCTGAATAAAAATTGTCATATAAATCTTTTGCAATTCTACCAAAATCATCGGCATGAAGTTCCCATTTGTCGTAATCAAAATATGATAAATTCAAAATTATATTAAACCGATTTTGATTAATCTCAATAGAGTCATTATCCTTTTTAATATACTCATTTTCAACAAAACAATAATTAAAAAACGGGGCAATCATATTATTATCATTTGATAATATCTCATATTCCCACAAGAAGGAATTATTTTGTTTTGATTGTGCCATGGTATAACTACCTAAATATTGAGAATAACTAGACCTAAATGGCAACAATCCACAAGCAATATAGCATATACAACTCGACAAAATATTTATTGCCAACAAAACGCCTAATCGCACATATTGCTTATGTTTTATCAAAATACATGAAATCAATACACACACTACATAACAACAAACGATTAGAAATTTCAGCAATAATGGGCTCTGCATTTCTATTGAATCATAATACAGATATATACCCAATAATAGTATTACTATCAAACATTGCCATTTCCAGAAACGCATATATCGAATCTTACTCATAATTACTTTTATAGAAAAGATTGTTTTATCTTTAATTACAAATTTCCCTAAATTAGATGAATTTTCCTATCAATTTTGGTTGCTTTTCATTCTTTTTAACAATAACTACTGCAATTTATGCAATATCAAAATATTAAAAGCAATAGATGTGATAATATTCTATCATTTTTCGTAACTTTGTAGCATTAATAACTAAATTAGGAAAATTATGTCGATCGATAACATTATATCGCAAGCCGTTGCTAAAGCTGTTAAAGAGCTTTACGATGTTGATGTAGAGGCAGCATCAATCGTGCCTCAAACAACTAAAAAAGAGTTTGAAGGCAATCTCACTATCGTTGTATTCCCTTGGGTAAAAGCTGCTCGCAAAGCACCCGAAGCCGTTGGTACTGAAATAGGGGAGT
Source organism: Muribaculaceae bacterium (assembly GCA_045637505.1). GTDB lineage: Bacteria > Bacteroidota > Bacteroidia > Bacteroidales > Muribaculaceae > RGIG4079. The sequence continues at coordinate 33,292 of JAZTZO010000060.1, forward strand.
GGTTGGTGAAAAACGAGCCTGCCGTGAATCGCTTCAATGTGATTAAAGGGTTCCTCAACATCGTTATCGAGCCAACTTTCTGGAACTCGGTTATCGCTGGCATCGTGGCTACCGAAAACTATGGTATCACTCCTGTAACCGACGAGAGCCAATTGGTGATGGTGGAATATTCTTCGCCCAACACCAACAAGCCTCTTCACCTCGGGCATGTGCGCAACAACCTTCTCGGTTTCAGTCTCTCTGAAATCCTCAAGGCTTGTGGTAACAAAGTAGTGAAAACAAATATCGTGAACGACCGCGGTATCCACATTTGCAAATCTATGCTCGCATGGCAAAAGTGGGGGGAAGGTCTCACTCCCGAAAAAGCTGGCAAGAAAGGCGACCACCTCATCGGTGATTTCTATGTATTGTTTGACAAGCACTATAAAGCCGAAGTGAAAGAGTTGATGGAATCTCAAAACCTTTCACAAGAAGATGCCGAAAAAGCATCGCCTTTAATGCAAGAAGCACGCGAAATGCTCCGTCGCTGGGAACAAAAAGACCCCGAAATTCGTTCTCTCTGGGAAATGATGAACTCATGGGTATATGCCGGATTTGACGAAACTTACAAGCGCATGGGCGTTGACTTCGACAAGATTTATTACGAAAGCGACACTTACCTCGAAGGTAAAGACAAAGTGCTCGAAGGCCTTGAAAAAGGCATTATGTATCGCAAAGAAGACAACTCGGTGTGGGCCGACTTGACCAACGATGGTCTCGACCACAAGCTCCTCCTCCGTAGCGATGGCACCTCGGTATATATGACTCAAGATATAGGTACCGCCAAACTTCGTTACCAAGATTATCCTATTGACAAGATGATTTATGTGGTTGGTAATGAACAAAACTACCACTTCCAAGTACTTTCATTGCTCCTTGACAAACTCGGATTTAAATGGGGTAAAGACCTCGTTCACTTCTCTTATGGTATGGTCGAACTTCCCGAAGGCAAAATGAAGAGTCGCGAAGGTACAGTTGTTGATGCCGACGACCTTATGGACGAAATGGTAAACACAGCTCGCGAAGTATCACGCGAACTTGGCAAACTCGATGATTGCACAGCCGAAGAAGCCGATGCTATCACCGAAATGGTGGGTCTTGGCGCATTGAAATACTTCCTCTTGAAGGTTGACCCTCGCAAGAACATGACATTCAACCCCAAAGAATCAATCGACTTCAATGGTAACACTGGTCCGTTTATTCAATACACTCACGCTCGCATTCGTTCAGTGATGCGTAAGGCGGCCGATGCTGGTTTTGCTATTGGCGACTACTCGGCTGTTGAGCCTAACGAAAAGGAAATCGCGCTTATCCAACGCCTTGCCGACTTCCCAACTGTAGTAAACGAAGCTGGTCGCAACTACAGCCCTGCTGTTATTGCCAACTATGTGTATGACCTCGTGAAAGAATATAACCAATTCTACCACGACTACTCAATACTTCGCGAAGAAAACGAGGCTGTGCGCTCATTGCGTCTCACTCTCTCTGACTGCACTTCGCAAGTTATCAAAACAGGTATGAGCCTCCTCGGCATCAATGTGCCTGAACGCATGTAATCCTTTAATATTTATCTAATTATAATTCTAAAATTATGGAACAAAACTTTTTTCAAGCTGGTCATCAGGCCTATCGTTCAGAACAATCAATCGCTCAAACAGTGAGCGCAGTAATGAAACAGGTATATTTCAAAATGTTCCTTGCATTGCTCGTTACTGGATTCGTGTCAATGTGGGCAGCAGGTAGCGAAATGTTCTTGACAACCCTTTTCAATAACTCATGGGGCATCTGGGTATTGATGGGCGTTGAAGTGTTGCTCGTGATTGCAATTTCAGGTGCTATTCACAAAATGAGTTCGGCATTAGCTACAGCTCTTTTCTTTATCTTTGCAGTAGTTAATGGCCTGAGCCTCACACCAATATTCTTGGTTTACACCTTTGAATCATTAGCAAGCACATTCTTCATCACAGCAGCCACATTTGGAGCCATGAGCATCTATGGCTATTTCACCTCTAACGATTTATCTAAATTTGGTTCGATATTAGTGATGGCACTCATTGGTCTCATCATTTGCTCGGTAGTGAATATCTTTATGAAAAGTACCACTATGCACTGGATTATTTCGGGCGTTGGTGTATTGATTTTCATTGGTCTCACAGCTTGGGACACTCAAAAAATCAAACAAATGGCTTATGAAATGCCCAATGCTACCGATGGACGCCTTGCCACTATTGGGGCTTTGAGTCTATACCTCGACTTCATCAACTTGTTCCTTTACTTGTTGAGATTTCTTGGCGACCGCCGATAAAAACTAAACTCTAAAAATACATATAACCCGGCTTGATTTTCTTGCCGGGTTTTTATTGAAAACTACCATCTAACTATTGTTGACAATGAGCCTCTCATGGAATAAATATAAAGAAAACTACTCGGCAATAATACGCTTGGGCATACCCATTTTGATAGGACAATTGGGCACTATCATCGTGGGCTTTGCCGACACCATTATGGTGGGGCAATATTCCACCGAGGCTCTCGCATCGGCATCATTTGTCAACAACCTATTTTACACGGCAAATTTCGCGTGCATGGGCTTCACCTATGGATTAACTCCTTTGATAGGCGCAATGTTCTCACAAGGGCGTAAAAACGCTATAGGGGAGATTCTGCGCAATGGGGTAGTGCTCAACATCATCTTCTCGTTGCTCATAACAGGCATAATGTTTCTTTTCTATGTCAATATTGACAATATGGGACAACCCGAAGAACTACTCCCTCTCATTCGCCCATACTTCCTTTTGTTTCTTGCCGGATTAATCCCCACATCACTATTCAATGCTTTTGCCCAGTGGTCCTATGCCATAGGCAATTCACGAATGCCCATGTGGATTATTCTCATTTCAAATATTGCGAATATCATAGGCAACTGGTTGCTTATTTATGGCAACCTCGGATTACCCGAAATGGGGCTAAATGGAGCTGGATTAAGCACCCTCATTGCCCGATTGATATGCCCCATTGCTATTATTGCAATATTCTTGGGACTCAAGAAATATCGCGAATATAGCCAAGGATTCTTCAATAGCAGCATAAGTTACCGACAACTAAAACACATCACCCTCACCTCGCTCCCCATAGCGCTACAATTATCGCTTGAGTCGGGGTCATTTACCTTCGCAGCCGTAGTAGCTGGTTGGCTCGGCGCTATCGAATTGGCCTCATATCAAATCATAGTAATTGTGGGCACTCTCGGTTTTTGCATCTATTATAGCATGGGGTCGAGCGTATCGGTTTTGGTTGCCAATGCAGCCGGCCGCAACGACCGAAAGGGAATGCGACAAGTTGCCTTTGCTGGCTATCACATAATGCTTACACTCGCCACAATATCATCACTCATCTTCATCTTCTTTGGTCGCGACCTCATGACGATATTTACCGACGACGCTGTGGTGATTGCTACTGCCTCAACATTGATTTTTCCCCTTGTGCTATACCAATTGGGCGACGCCACGCAAATCAACTTTTCAAATGCACTACGCGGCACCTCTAATGTGATGCCCATGTTGTGGATTGCCCTCGTGTGCTATGTAATCGTAGGCGTTCCGGCCACATATCTTCTTGCCATCACAGCCTCATTAGGCATCTTTGGTATTATATTGAGTTTCTCAATCCCCCTCTTCCTCGCTGGAGTACTGTTCCTCTATTTCTTCATGAGAACAACCGCTCAAAATAAAGGGCAAAATTAGGGCATCTAATTGCGCCCCATAACGACTCCCCAAGTCGATAATTATCAACCACTCACAAGAATTTCACCAACTATTTTGACCATTTAGCATCTTGCGCCTTGGTTATTAAATTAAAAGTATTTACTGTTGTAATGATAAATACATTTATAAATACACACTAACCAATTTTTATCAAATATTATGAAGAAAATTTCAACAAAAAAACTAATCATCATTATCACAGGATTGGCTCTATTGGCTGCTGGTTCATTATTTATCTACAAGAAATTTGCCAACCGTAACGACTATAGCGAAGATAGTGATGGAGCATTTGACTATGTTGCTACAAAAACCTACAAAATGGGGCACCTCGATATTCCCACCCCTTGGGAATTCCGCCACTCCGACAAAAAAATATACAAAGGCATTGACATATCGCACCACAACAAAGTAGTAGATTTTGACGCCCTAAAAAATCTTGATTTCATATATCATAAAGCCACCGAAGGCGGCTCTTTTAACGATCATCTATTTAAAACTCGCATGGAGAAATTTATAGAGAGACGCATTTATTGTGGTGCATATCACTTCTTTTCAACTACCACAACTGCCGAAAAACAATTTGAAAACTTCGCAAAAGTAGTTCCCAAAGACCTTCCTCTCATACCTATGCTTGATATAGAGATTAACAAAGGAAAATGGTCAAAGCGAAAACTCAACATAGAGCTCGATAAATGGATTAAACTCTGCCAAAAGCACTATGGTGTAAAACCTATCATTTATAGCAGCTCTGACTTTTATATCAATTACAACTTAAAGCAACATGGCTGTAAATTTTGGTCGGGCGATGTCAACTATAAGCCAAAAGTAAAATGCATAATCCACCAAAAGAAAATCATACCCGTTAAAGGAATGGCTGGCAAAGTTGACTACAACGAAGCCTCTCAATTACCCCTCAACCCCAAAGCAAAATTTAAAAAAACCTCTTACTAATAAAAAAGAACTCCACACTTGTGGAGTTCTTTCTATATATAATCAAATAATTCAGTCTTTTAAGCAATTAAAAATGTGGTAGAATTTCACTAAAAATTAAGGCAAAAAAAAAATTGATTGTCATCGCGACAACCAATCTTCTTAACCTTAAATCTAATACCATGAAAAACACGATGCAAAGGTATAACTTTTTATGTTATAAAACATAGTTTTGCACCACAAAATGCATCTTATTAACATTTTTTGCACCATTACCACATGCTGTGTTAATTATTTTAACTAAAATCGTCATTTTTTGCGCCTTTCATGCGTTTATAAAAAATAAAAGCATTACCTTTGTGTAGGTTTAACAAATTCCTGATATAACTTTCAATCTATCTCATATAATTAATTTTTATTATGGCTAACGAAACAAAACAATACTGTTATGAATATTGGCGCCCATCGGTTGCTACCGATTGCGTAATTTTCGGTTTTGATGGCAAAAAATTAAAAGTACTATTAATCGAACGAAATTTAGAGCCATTCAAAGGCTGTTGGGCTCTTCCTGGTGGATTCCTTCGTGAAAACGATAAAACTGCCGAAGATTGCGCCCTACGCGAGCTAAAAGAGGAAACTAATTTAGATGTGTCGCCCGATCGTTTGTGGCAATTAGGCGTATTCTCTGAGGAGAATCGCGACCCACGCAATCGCGTCATTTCTCTTGCCTACTACGCTCTCGTAACGCCAAGCGATGTAGTAGGGGGCGATGATGCCGCCAAGGCACAATGGTTTGATATCGATAACATTCCTCCATTGGCCTTTGACCACGCACAAATTATTGAAAATGCTCGCAATGCCATCAAGCAACAAATACATTTTGAACCCATCGGATATGACCTCCTTGGCGAAGAGTTTACTATTACACAAGTGCAAACTCTCTACGAAACAATCCAAGGTGCTACATACGACCGTCGCAATTTTGCTCGAAAAATTCAATCAAGCGGGTTCCTCATCCCTCTTGGCAAAAAAGTAGTAGGCACAGCCCACAAAGCACCACAACTATTCACTTGCGACAAAACAATTTTCAAAGAAAAAGCTCGACAACTAAAATTTGAGACAAAAAAATAAAACATATCCATGAATTCTATTAACGACGAAATAAAGACTTTGCTCAATGAGGGTAGGAGCGAAGGCGAGATTATAGGCTATCTTATGACTGTCCATGGCATAAGCACCACTCTTGCCCTAACAATGGTGAAACGCACCAAGACGGCCATCGCCAACGAAAACGCGCCCCAAACCCCCTCTAAAGCCAAAGATTTCTCGTTAACTATATTCACAATATTGATTATTGCAGCAATCATCGTGGGAATAGGATATTTCATGTGGGAACGCATCGCAATGATAATAGAGGCCTTGACACTATAAGTCGGCCTTGGGCGCTAAATACAAAAATGGTGTGTCATTGATTGTGACACACCATTTTTTCATATCTTTAAATATCAATTACACAGCACCGGGTAGCATCCACATAGCCACATGCGTGAGCAACATCAACGCCACTAATATAGCAGTCATTTCAGGTCGCTGACGATAACATATCCACGCCAAGATAGCCGATGCAACAACATACAGCGGATACATGAGAATAAATATCTTTATTTCTTCATATCGCATCACACTGCAATTGCCTATAATCACAGGCAACAACAACACAGGCATGGCCGAAATCACTATAAGCAACTTCACCCACCATGGAAATTTTCTTTTAACTATATCTTCGCTCATCACTTTTTCTTCCCATCTTTAGCACGCTCCTTGTCGGCAAGATAAGCCTCCACGGTAACTTTTATTCCTTTTTCAAGCGAAAATTGAGGATTAAAATTAAAATCTCGTTTGGCATCGCTCACATCGCACGACCAATTGCGTTGCTTCATAATCTTAAACTTGTCGCGATTAAGCGTACTTGCTTTCATTTGCACTGCAGCCCATTTCTCGGCAACATACGAAGCGATATATACCATCCACATAGGCAACTTCATAGGAATAACCCATTTGCCACCCAACTCGCGAGCCACGATGTCGCGAAACTCCTTTTGAGTATAACTTCTATCTTCCGAAATGATATATTTCTTTTTCACCACACCGGCCTCATAGGCGTCAAACATGGCATTTACCAAATCCTCAACATATATAAATGTGAGCAATTGCTTGCGATAACCCACGCCAAAGTCCCAATGCGAATCAATGCTCTTTATCATCATCAAATAATCCTTTTCATGTGGGCCATACACACCCGTAGGGCGGAAGATGATATAAGGAAAATCGGGAATCATCTCAAGATATGTTTCAGCCTTAATCTTCGACAATCCATATCGAGTGTTGGGATTAGGAATAGTCGATGAGGTTATAGGTGTATAGGTCTTCTCATCACCCATCCCCAACGCGCTGAGGCTACTCATAAACAAGAATCGTTGCGGAATCTTGTCGAGATCTTGCAACACCTCTACAAACGAACGAAGATAATTATAATTTATGCGATTAAAGTCTAAATAATTGGCACATTTGGTAGCGCCGAGGTTATAGATAATAAAATCCCATTTTTCACCCTCGGGCAAAGCCTCTTTAAGCGATTGCGCCATAGCCTCCTCATTGTCATAATCAAGCACCACAAAATGAAGACGCTCATCGGTGAGATAACGACGAGAGGTCGATTCACGCACAGCCACATAAGTGTCAAAACCGCGACGCAAACCTTCATCGGCAATAAAACCACCGATAAACCCACCGGCCCCCACAACCAAAAGTTTCTTGTTCATACCTATATATATTCAAATTTATTTGAATGAAATATCTCTCGTATGCTCGTAGATAACAACATTCTATCTTATTTAATGCAAATTTAATAATTTGTAATTTAGAATTCATTATATTTACATAATTTTACACTCTGCTCCATGCCATATCAATTTCATCTTTACATAAAACTATATTCACCTTAGAAAAAACATATTTTTTCATAAAAATACACATAACTAATCTTGTCGATTACTTTTTCTCCCAATTTTCCACTAAAAAGATTGAGAAGTAATCTTTAATTATATACTTTATTAAATCTATTCAGTGAAATTCTGTAATTTCTTCGTGAAGTACTCCTTATTCCTAAAAAATTGCAAAATGGGGTGGTTTTCAATCGTTTTGTGTGGGATATTCGTTTTGTTGTTGTAAATTTGTGGAATATTTAAGATTTTCCCTAATTATGACCTTTTTTTGAGGTTGATTTTTTTGATATAAACGATGAAAATTGCTCTCATAGGATATGGAAAGATGGGCAAAACGATTGAACGAATTGCCCTTGGTCGTGGACACGAAATAGTGTGCACTATCGATATAGATAACCCTCAAGATTTTGATAGCGATGCTTTTCGCAGTGCCGATGTGGCTATCGAATTTACTACTCCAGCTACGGCTGTGGATAACTACTACAAGGCGTTTGCCCAAGGCGTGCCTGTGGTGAGCGGTAGCACCGGGTGGACTGCTCGTATGCCCGAAATAAAGGCATTGTGCGATGAAGGTAAGGCGACTTTCTTCTGGACTTCAAATTATAGTCTGGGTGTAAATCTATTCTTTGCGCTCAACAAATATCTCGGTCAGTTGATGGATAATTTCAACAACTACTCTCCTTCAATGAAGGAAATTCACCACATTCATAAACTCGACCACCCAAGTGGCACTGCTATCACTCTTGCCGAGGGGTTGATTGAGAAGGTAGCGCGCATCGATGCTTGGACCGAGGATGAAAATGCTCCTGCCTCTTCGCTCCCCATCTATCACGAGCGTGAAGGGGAGGTGCCTGGCACTCACATCATTGCTTGGGACTCGGAGGTGGACACTATCACTATCGAACACAAGGCCAAAAGCCGTGAAGGATTTGCCCTCGGTGCTGTAGTGGCTGCCGAATGGGTGTGTGGTCGCAAAGGTTTCCTCACTATGGATCAACTCATGCACGGATTAATAAAAAACTCACATCTACTTGATATTAAATAAGTAAAACATGGACAGCAAAGCTATTATTGAAAAAATAAAATCGCAAGTAAAAGCTACTAAAACAACTCGTTGGATAAGATTTGCCCTTGTTGCTCTTCTATTCTTTGCTTGGGTTGCTTGGATGGGCAATTGGTGGTTGTCAATCTTCATCCTTTTGCTATTTGATATCTACATCACTGGTTTCATTCCTTTCGATTGGTGGAAAGAGAGCAAAAACAAAGTGGTAAGAACGGTGATGAGCTGGGTTGACGCCATAGTGTATGCATTGATATTGGTTTACTTCGTTTTTGCCTTTGTGGGACAAAACTACCAAATCCCCTCATCTTCGCTCGAAAAAACACTTTTGACAGGCGACTATTTGTGGGTGAACAAAATGGTTTATGGACCTCGCGTGCCTATGACTCCTGTACATTTCCCATTGGTACACAACACATTGCCATTAATTAATACTAAAAGTTATCTCGACAATCCATCAATAGAGTATCGCCGATTGAAAGGATTGCGCAATGTGGAACTTGGCGACATCGTAGTATTTAACTTCCCCGCTGGCGACACCGTGCCAGTAAAAGTTGGCAACCCCGACTATTACACTCTGGTGAAAATGGTGGGACGCGACTTTATCAATTACAACAAAGACCAATTTGGCGAAATCATATATCGCCCCGTTGACCGTCGCGAAAACTATGTGAAACGATGTGTGGGACTTCCCGGTCAAAAATTCCAAATCAAAAACGGAGTTATCTATACCGATGGCGTGGCTCAAAAACAACCCGAAAATGTGCAATTTAACTATATCGTTCAAACCAAAACGCCTATCACCGACACCGAATGGGAAGAACTCGGCATCGCTATCGAAGACCGTAGAGTGGCCGATTTGAATAATCCCGATGAACGAATGGGATTGATTGCCTCGGGGTTTGACCTCAAATCACCCATATACATACCACCTCTAACCAATGAAATGCTCACCAAACTCAAAGCGAATAGCAATGTGGTGAAAATCACCAAATTGGGCGAATCGGCATTTATACGCCCCGAATATCTCTATCCCGATATTGTTTCGGACAAATGGACAAGCTATAACTATGGTGGCGAAGAGGGGTTGATTATCCCAAATAAAGGTATGACCATCGACCTCACCGAAGATAATTGGCATCGCTACAACCGTTGTATTCGCAACTACGAACACAACTATGATGCATATCTAAAAGATGGCAAAGTGTATATCGGTGGCAAACCTACCAACAAATATACATTCAAGATGGACTACTATTTCATGATGGGCGACAATCGCGACAATTCGCTCGACTCGCGTTTCTGGGGATTTGTTCCCGAAGACCACATCATAGGAACTCCAATGATTATACTCATTTCATTTGATAAAGATAAAAACTTGTTTAATGGAGGGATTCGTTGGAACCGCATATTTAAAAGCGCCAACCCCGACAAAAATTAATGTCATCACCCCTCATAAAATATAACGATACAACCCTTGTGCTGCCACCTGCCTTGTGTGGCAGCATTGGTTATTATTCACTAATGGCAAGCCACAAAAATGTGGTGATTGATCGTTATTGTCGCTACGACAAACGTCGCAAACTCATGCATCGCTATGACATTGCCGATGTAAACGGTCGCCTCACTCTCACAGTTCCCATCACAAAACCTCGCATAGGTGCCACTTGGAACGATGCCGGAGTGTCGGCACATGGTGGGTGGTGGAATATCCACAAAGTGGCATTGTGGTCGGCCTATGGTCGCACACCATTCTTTGAATACTATATCGATGAATTGATGCCTTATTTGCAACCTCGCGACGGCGTTCAGCCCGAATCGTTGATGGACCTCAACACAAGCTTCGATGCAATAATTCGTCGCATTGCCGGCATTGAGAGCAATGTGCGACACGAACTCACAGCCGAAGAAAAAGAATTGATAACTAATGGCGATAAATCAATTATCGACCACCGAAATAGTAATTTTGAACTTGAGCAACCTTTAGAATACTATCAAGTGAGAGCCACACAACAAGGTTTTATTCCCAACCTCACAATGCTCGACCTCATTTTCAACATGGGACCCGAAACACCCCTTGTGTTGAAAAAAATCATCGAATTGAACTATTATAACAATTAAAGGCCTTAAAAGACTTTAACTACTTATTTCATCTTCACTTCTACTCGTGAATGGCGGCGAGACCTCCTTGGGCGGTTTCTTTGTATAGACTTGGGAGGTCGTGGCCGGTTTGTTTCATCACTTCCACGATGCGGTCGAATGTGACAGTATGTTTGCCGTCGGATATTTGCGAATAAAGATTAGCATCAAGGGCACGAGCCGCTGCCATGGCATTACGCTCAATACACGGAATTTGTACCAATCCACACACCGGGTCACAAGTCAACCCAAGATGATGCTCAAGCCCCATTTCGGCACTATATTCTATTTGCGCAGGAGTTCCACCAAATAGTTGGCACGATGCAGCAGCAGCCATAGCACACGCCACCCCTACTTCGCCCTGACACCCCACCTCGGCACCCGATACCGATGCATTGGTTTTAACCACATTTCCAAAAATTCCAGCCGTGGCAAGCGAACGCAAAATTCGTTCTTCAGAAAATCCTTTTGATGTGTGGAGATGATATAACACCGAGGGAACAATGCCACATGACCCACAAGTAGGAGCCGTAACGATTTGTCCGCCGGCAGCATTTTCCTCGCTCACGGCAAGAGCATAGGCGTAGGTCAATCCACGGCTTTTAAGACTGCCGGTATAACCTTGTGCATGCACATAATAAGTAACAGCCTTGCGACGCACACCAAGTCCGCCGGGCAACACCCCTTCGGCCTCAATGCCTCGTTCTACCGCAGCTTTCATCACATGCCACACCTCACGAAGATAGTCCCATATCTCCGGTCCTTCGCATTGCTCCACATATTCCCAATAGTTATGCCCGGTTTTTTCGCACCATGCTTGAATGTCGGCAATACGAGTCATCTCATACACATGATTGTGCACGCGCGATTCACCCTCTTCCATTATATCACCACCGCCAATAGAATAAACAATCCACTCATCGACCACATTATTTGCTTCATCGAGAGCCTCAAATTTCATTCCATTAGGGTGAAATGGAAGGAAAACATCGGGTTGCCACACAATCTCGGTCGCAGCCACTGGTTCAAGAACATCAAGCACAGCCTTGTCGGTCAAGTGACCTTTGCCCGTTGCGGCAAGTGAGCCATAAAGAGTCACTTTATAACTATTAGCACCACCTGTGCGAGCCAAAAAACATTCAGCCGCACGCTTCGGTCCCATAGTGTGACTGCTCGACGGACCAATACCTATCTTATATATCTCCCTTATCGATTCCATATCATATTTTTTTATTTTCCTCAAAAAGTGTGAACATTCTCCTATAATGACGCAATTCCCGATTCAAGATTGTTTGCATCTAAAGTTTCCAAGTCGCGATTTTCGCGAGCCTCTTTCATTGCAGCCAAAGTAAATTTGTTTGGATTGCTGTTTACTGCGTCCATCAAAACGCTATAAATCCAAAATGTAAATGAATGGCACTCTTGCCTGTTCACTTACAAAGTTAGCAAATCATTTGAGAAATCTCTGTTTTACGAAGAATATTTTAGTTTTTTGCAACTTTTTCTAAATGGGTTTTCTAAAATCACATTAGCTCATTTGATGTTAAAAAAGTTATATTCTATTGTTTAATAATCTAATCATAATTATCTTTGTTACGGTGGTAAAATTTACCGCTGTAACAAAACAACATTTGCAAAGTCTGAAACATAATTTGCAACAATATAAACTTAATACCAATATTTATGCGTAAAAACATTTTTAAATCAATCGTTGCCGGTGTTGCAGCCCTTGTGGGGTTGACCGGTAGTGTCGATGCAGTGGCTCAAGCGCCTGCACGCACTTCAGTGACTCACCCCGAGTGGAGTCGTAATGCAGTAATTTATGAAGTAAATCTCCGTCAGTTCACCCCCGAAGGCACAATCAATGCTTTTATCAAAGAACTTCCTCGACTCAAAGAACTCGGAGTGGATATTCTTTGGTTTATGCCCATTCACCCCATCTCTGAAAAAAATCGCAAAGGCGAACTTGGAAGCTACTATGCAGTAAAAGACTACAAGGCTGTAAATCCCGAATTTGGTACACTCGACGATTTCAAACGTGCCGTAGCCGAAGCTCACAAATTGGGTATAAAAGTAGTTATCGACTGGGTACCCAACCACACAGGTTGCGACAATGCTTGGGTAACACAACATCCCGAATGGTATTCACTCAACATGGAAGGAAATATGTATGGACCATTTGATTGGACCGATGTGTATGAACTCAACTATGACAACTATTATATGCGTAAAGCAATGGTTGACGCCATGAAATTTTGGCTCACCGAAGTGGGTATCGATGGCTATCGTTGTGATGTGGCAATGGAAGTGCCCACCGACTTTTGGGACGATACTCGTCCTCAACTCCAAGCTGTGAAACCCGACCTCTTTATGCTTGCCGAAGCAAGTGTGCCCGAATTGCAACTCCACGGCTTTGACATGGGTTACAACTGGCCAATGAAGGACCTTTTCAGCGAAATCGCAGCAACAGCAGGTCAATATACTTTCCAAAAAGAGGGTGAACCAATGAAGACTTTCGCTACCAAAACTGCCGTTGCTATCGATTCACTCCTTGCCGACCAAGCTGCCGCATATCCTCAAGATTCATACTTGATGAATATGACCACCAACCACGACCTCAACTCGTGGGAAGGTACCGAATTTGACCGCCTTGGCAACCTCCACAAAGCATTTGCAGTGCTTTCATATACACTCCCCGGTATGCCATTAATCTACACCGGTCAAGAAACAGGAATGAATCGTGCATTTGAATTCTTTGTGAAAGATGAAGCACCACAATGGGAACCACGCAACGAATATTTCACATTCTATCAAACACTCAACAACCTCAAACACGAAAACCGTGCACTCCTTGCTGGCGAACAAGGTGGCAAAATGGTGCGTTACCCAACCACCTCGCCCGACCTTTATGTGTTCTCACGCACAGTAGGCGATGATGCAGTGTTTGTAATGGTTAATCTCGGTGCAAAAGCACAAAAAGTGAAATTTACAGGCGAAGCTCCATCAATCGAAAGCATGACCAACATCTTCGATGCTAAAGCAAAGAAACTCCCTTCAAAACTCAAACCCGGCGAATACCAAGTGTGGGCTAAGTAAAAGAGAAAAAAGGAAACTTAAAAGTCAATATAACAGAGTCTCAATCACTTATTTTATGTGGTTGAGATTCTTTTTTCAAAATACAGCCTGTATCGTCCTGAAAAAGGTTTACTTTTAAATTGTTAATAAATGTATAATTAAAATAAGAGTGTAATACGGAGCTAGCTCCGTATTACAGTTCAACTATTCAAAATTAGATATATTTTGCGAAAAGAAATAATTTTTCCATAATTTTTTTCCTTGTGCTGCGTCAGAATGAACCTGCTCAGGAGT
>JAZTZO010000061.1:0-16130 GCA_045637505.1 Muribaculaceae bacterium
GACTAATTGAACAGAGTCTGCTTGATGCCATTCAAACTAAAATCAATCGAAGGCCTCGTGAAAAACTTAATTTTTCTTCTCCAAAAATTGAATTCTTCAAACTATTGAAATAATTTTGCACTTGCTTGTTGACTCTACAATAAGCAAAAAAGTGAGATATATTGAGGATAATAGAGGAAAATTTGTTAAGTTTGCAATTAATTTGAATAAATGTGTAAAGTTTGTTGAACTAGCAAAAAATAAATAGATATGGGAAAAGGTAATTCCTCGTTTAAAAAATTTTACGATAAGCATCAAATATGGATTAATTTGCTTTTAATTCCTGTTGTTGGCGTTACATTGTTCTGGTTGACAATTCAATTTATGGATTTCTGGACAAATCATGGAAAAACAGCAGAGATGCCAAATGTAGTGGGTTTAGATTTCTACAAGGCTCGTGATGTACTCGAAGCCAATCATTTTGAAGTTGAGGTTGACTCAATATATAACACACAAGTAAAATATGGCGAGGTATTGGATCAGTCGCCCAAAGAAAAAGAGATTGTAAAATATGGTCGCACTGTATATTTGAAAATAAACTCTTTCTATCCCGAAATGAAGGAGATTCGTGAAGAATTATTGCATATTTCATCAATTCAAGCAACAAAAATTCTTGAATCATTAGGTATTACAAGGATTAAAATCAAAACCGTTATAGGTGATAATGATGACGAAGTAATTGATGTGAAGTATATGGGGCGAAGAGTGACAAAAGGTACAAAAATACCAGTAACGGGTGAAATCGAACTCACTGTAACCGATAGCCCTAATAATGAAGGAATTGATACGATTTCGGTTGAGACAGCCAATGAAATTTTAAATGATTCATTGGTGCATGATCGTTCATTGTTTGAAGAATAATACATCTAATTACATAATATAAATAATCTATGGATCACTTGATTCAAGATGAATTTGAAGAAGATTTACTTTCATTGCAAGAGGTAGAACCCGGTGATGATGGTAATGGGATGTATGAGCATTTCCGTTTTGTGGCCGACAAGGGGCAAACGCTATTGCGTGTTGATAAATTCCTCGTTGCCCGAATGGAAAAATCATCACGAAATAGAATTCAACAAGCAGCCGATGCTGGGTGTATTCTTGTTAATGGCAAGGCTGTTAAATCAAATTATAGAGTAAAACCATTTGACGTGGTTACTATTGTAATGGATAGACCACGTTATGAGTTAGAGATAATTGCTGAAGACATCTCGTTAGATATTGTTTATGAGGATGAAAGTTTGTTAGTGGTAAATAAGCCACCAGGCCTGGTTGTTCATCCTGGTCATGGAAACTATCATGGAACATTAGTAAACGCTTTGGCTTATCACTTTAAGGACAATCCCGAATATGATGTAAATGACCCTCGAATGGGTTTGGTGCATCGCATAGATAAAGATACATCGGGTTTATTAGTCGTTGCTAAAACTCCAAATGCAAAGACTCATTTAGGGAAACAATTTTTTGACAAAACAACAAAACGCGAGTATGTCGCGGTTGTTTGGGGTGCTCCAAATCCTGAAAATGGTCGCATAGAAGGAAATATAGGGAGAAGCCTCAAGGATAGACTACAAATGGCTGTGTTCCCCGATGGAGACATGGGGAAACATGCTGTAACTCATTATGAAACAATTGAGTCGTTTGGATATGTCTCGGTCGTAAAGTGTCGTTTAGAAACAGGGAGAACTCATCAGATCAGAGTTCATATGAAACACATAGGTCATCCTTTGTTGAATGATGCTCGTTATGGAGGTAATCAAATATTAAGAGGTACTACAAGTGCAAAATATCGACAATTTGTAATGAATTGTTTTGATATTTGTCCTCGTCAGGCATTACATGCTCGCACTTTAGGATTTGTTCATCCCGAGACTGGAGAAGAGCTATTCTTTACAGCTCCAGTGCCGTCAGATATGACTGCAATGATAGAAAAATGGCGAGGATATGAAGTTGCTATTCGCTAAAATTCTATAAGAAATTGTTTTTTGGCTATGATATATGAGTATTTTATGTTATCTTTGAATTGTTAAATGAATAATATGTCAATGATGAACGTTCAATATACTACCCCCGAAGCATTTAAAGATATTGCTCCAATTGATGATTGCGATTTTAATAAAAAAATGTCGCAACTTGTAAAAGAGCCAGGATTTGAACATGCTATACGATATGCAATGCCCGATGTTGATTATCCCGCATTTGTTGAAGGGTTGTTGAAAATTAATAATAAAAAGGATTTTCAACACATGATAATTGCTCCTTTTTTGGAGATACTTGCAAAGAAAACCACAAGCGGATTATCAATAAGTGGTGTTGAAAATATTGATAAGAATAAGTGCTACACATTTATAACTAATCATCGTGATATAGTATTAGATGCTTCATTTTTGAATGTATTGTTGTGGCGTAACGGTTTACCAACAACTGAAATAGCAATAGGTAGCAATCTTTTGGTTTATGATTGGATTAGTGATTTAGTAAGGCTTAATAAAAGTTTTATTGTTAAGCGTAACTTAAAAATGCTACAAGCATTAGCAGCTGCAAAGCAATTATCGGCATATATTCATCATGCAATCAATGAAAAACATGAATCGGTGTGGATTGCTCAACGCGAAGGCCGCTCTAAAGACTCAAACGATTTTACACAAGAGAGCCTTATAAAAATGATTGGATTGGCTGGTGGTGATACAATGCTTGAAAATCTTAAACAAATAAATTTATTGCCAGTTGCAATATCTTATGAGTATGATCCTAATGACTATTTAAAAGCTCGTGAATTCTTGTTGAAACATAAAGACCCCGAGTTTAAGAAAAGTCAGCGCGATGATTTATTAAGCATGGAAACTGGTTTGATGCAATATAAAGGCCATGTCCATTTTACTGTTGGCAAATGTATTACACCATCGTTGGAATCTTTGGACAAAGAGACCGATCGCTCCGATGTATTAAAAGCTGCGTGTAAGTCAATCGATGACTTAATTCATGCTGGTTATTATATATATCCAATAAACTATATTGCATACGATAAGTTGGAGTCATCAACAAGATTTGCCGATTCTTATACTGCAGAGCAAGTAGATGCTTTTGATTGCTATATTGAAAGCCAATTAGCAAAGATTGATGATATACCTAATATAGAGGAAGGGGATTATGCATTTATGCGTCAACGAATTTTGGAAATGTATGCCAACCCTCTAAAAAACAAACTTGCGTTAGAGCAATAAAATGCGACTTCCTATAATATTAATGATAATAATCATCCTGCTTAATGCGTGTGTTGATTATGTTATATTTAGGATACTGAAATCTCGTTGTCGATGTATATGGAGTCGTATACATGTTGGTATTTCAAGTATAATTACATTGTTTATAATAATTGTGATATCGCTGCCTCGAAGGAATGGCAGTGATGATCAATTATTGTTTATAATGTGGACACTCTTTTCCTATTTTAGCATATATCTACCTAAATATACTTTCTTTTTATCAAGTATATTGTGTTATAAAAAAAAGACAGCTAAATATATTACATCAGCAGGTTTATTTATTGGTTTTATATGCACCGCATTAATGTGGTGGGGCGCATTAGTTAATCGTTATAATATTGAAATTAAAGATGTTTCAGTAGAGATAAAAGACTTGCCCACTTCTTTTGATAATTATAGAATTGCACAAATATCCGATTTGCACCTTGGGACATTAAACGGTGACACAATTTTTATCTCAAAATTGGTGAATATAATTAACTCGCTTGATGTTGACTTAGTTGCATTTACTGGTGATATCGTAAATCGTAAATCAGAAGAACTGCTGCCTTACGAATCATTATTATCTAGGATTAAAGCAAAAGATGGCGTGTTTTCGGTGTTAGGCAATCATGATTATGGTGATTATCTCGATTGGGCAACTCTAAATGATAAAGAAGATAATATTCATCTTATGTATGAAATAAATCAACGTATGGGTTGGGATTTGTTGCTAAACGAAAGCAAATACCTATATCGTGGTAAAGATTCAATCGTAGTGATAGGTGTAGAAAACATTGGAGACCCACCGTTTAAAATATATGGTTCTTTAGATAAAGCATATCATTCACTTGAAGATTCTATAACAAAAATACTATTGACACATAATCCTGCTCATTGGGAAAATGAACTAAAAGATAATGAGAAATATAATATAGCATTAACACTTTCGGGTCACACTCATGCAATGCAAATAGAACTATTTGGCTTATCTCCGTCAATATTTAGATATGATTATTGGAAGGGCCTATATAACGATAGTTACAATAGATATTTGTATGTTAATATTGGAGTAGGAACTGTAGCAATGCCCATGCGTATAGGAGCAACTCCCGAGATTACTGTTTTTACGCTAAAAGCCTCTAAATAATATTATATTAAAATGAAAGACAATATTCAAGTTATTATATCCAAAGAACTAAATCTCTTGGAAAAATCGGTAGGAGCTACTATAAAATTATTGAATGAAGGAGCCACAATACCTTTTATCAGTAGATATCGAAAAGAGGCAACTGGGTCGCTCGATGAAGTTGCTATTCGCAACATTCAATTGCGATATGAAGAATTGCAAGAACTGATAAAAAGAAAAACCTATATTATTGATACAATTCGTGAGGTTGGTGCTTTAACGCCCGAATTGGAGGAAAAGATTAATGCTACCTATGATAGTGCCACCCTTGAAGACTTGTTTTTGCCCTACAAACCCAAACGTCGCACTCGAGCTTCTATTGCCAAAGAACGTGGTTTAGAACCTCTGGCAAAGATAATAATGAGCCAAAATGAAAAAGACATAGAGTCTCGTGCCGAGCGTTTTCTCTCAGATGATGTAGCTTGTGCTGAAGATGCAATTGCTGGAGCTAAAGATATAATAGCAGAATGGGTGAGTGAGAGCGAAACTGCTCGACAGATAGTGAGAACAACTTATGAAAGAAATGCGATTGTTGCATCTCAGATAGTAAAAGGTAAAGAGGCTGAAGCCGAGAATTATTTAAATTATAAAAATTATTCGCAACCATTGCGCAATTGTTCTTCTTATAGGTATTTAGCTATTCGTAGGGGTGAAGAAGAGGGTTTGCTAAAGGTTTCTCTGTCTATAGATGATGATGCAATGATAGAACGATTGAGTCGCATGTTTGTCAAGAGAAATGCATCATTACAGTCAGCAAAACTTGTTGAACAGGCAGTAAAAGATGGTTATAAACGATTGTTGCGTCCATCAATTGAAACCGAAATTTTTGCAATGTCAAAAGCTAAGGCCGACGACAAAGCGATAGCTACATTTGCCGAAAATTTACGTCAATTATTATTATCGCCACCATTGGGTCATAAAAGAGTAATGGGAGTTGATCCAGGATATCGAACAGGATGTAAAATAGTATGCCTAGATGAACAAGGAAATTTATTGCATAATGATGTAATTTATCCATGTCAGCCAAAGTGTGATATCAAAGGAGCATCACGAAAAGTGAGTTATTTGGTCGAAGCTTATAAAATTGATGCTATTGCAGTGGGCAATGGAACTGCAAGTCGTGAAACTGAGCGCTTTTTACAAAATATTCATTATCCACGAAAAGTGCAAGTCTTTGTTGTTAATGAGAGCGGGGCATCAATATACTCTGCATCAAAGATTGCTCGTGAAGAATTTCCCGATAAAGATGTTACGGTAAGAGGTGCGGTATCAATTGGTCGTAGATTGATTGACCCATTGGCTGAACTTGTTAAAATTGACCCTAAATCAATAGGTGTGGGTCAGTATCAGCATGATGTTGATCAGTCAAAATTAAAAGGGGCATTGGATTATACGGTTGAAAGTTGTGTGAATTCAGTTGGCGTAAATTTGAATACCGCCTCAATTCAATTATTATCGTATGTGTCGGGTGTTGGTCCATTATTAGCCTCTAACATTGTTAAATATCGAAGCGAAAATGGAGATTTTGCCTCCCGTCAAGATTTAATGAATGTGCCAAGGATGGGAGCTAAATCATTTCAACAATGTGCAGGTTTCTTGCGAATACCAAGCGCAGAAAATATTTTAGATAATACAGCTGTCCACCCCGAAAGTTATGATGTAATCACTCGCATAGCAAAAGATTTAAATTGTTCAATTGCTCAATTAGTTGACGATAAAGAATTGCAACACAAAATAGATTTGTCAAAGTATGTTGATGACAAGATAGGGTTGCCAACATTAAATGATATAATGAGCGAACTTGAAAAACCAGGGCGAGATCCTCGTTCGGTTATAAAAGTTTTATCGTTTGATGACTCAATTAAATCAATTGAAGATTTAAGGCCGGGCTTGGTGCTAAATGGAATCGTAAATAATATTACCGATTTTGGTGCTTTTGTTGATATTGGCATTAAAGAAAGCGGACTTGTGCATATATCTCAATTGTGCGATAGTTATATCTCATCGCCCATGGAGGTAGTTTCAATACATCAACATGTGAAAGTTAAAGTATTGGATGTGGATTTAGCTCGAAAACGAGTTTCATTGACAATGAAAAATGTTGAATAGATGAATACTTTAGCAATTAGTTTAGGAAGTAATAGCAAGGATCGTAGCATTCAAATGAATGATGCTGTGCAATATTTGAACTCAATATTTGTAGGTGTTTTATGTTCAACAATCTATGAAACACAAGCATTAAATGGCAAAGATGCTCCATATCTTAATGCTGTTGCTGTTGCTAATACCCATCTGTCAATTGTTGAAGCAACAAAATTGCTGAAAGAATGGGAGAGCCAATGTGGTCGCACAACCGAGTCTAAATTAATAGGGTCTATTCCTATCGATTTAGATATTGTTGTGTGGAATGGAGAAGTAGTTAGGGTAAAGGACTTTTCATGTGACTTTTTCACTCAAGGTTACTTTCAATTAGTTCCCTCGGAGAATATAGACTAACATTAATCCCTAATAACGCGATGAAAACATGTGTCGCGAAGGGATATATATGGTATATTGTGAGTTTGACAAGAGTCGGCATATCTATTATGCCGTTTTTTGTGTAGGTCGCGACTCAATAAAATCGTATCAGGATGAAAAGTTGAATATACATCTTGAATATCACCTTTAAAACCTCGACACACTAAAGCATAATTGGGTTTTAAATTTAGGCTCATTAGGTCGGTGGAATCATCAACAATAACAAAAATATCAGTTCCTAAACAAATAATAGGCTCCATTAGTTTCAATGTATTTGAAGAATATTTGTTAGAAATTAGAGTTATACTATCAACATCACGCCAACCCATATAGTCTTTATATTTTTCGGTACATTTGGTTAGTAAATCAATCGAATCACCACCATGGGCAGTGCTGAAAACATGCATGGCTGTTGAATCTCTAACGATAATATTTGTGTAATATGCGTTTCGAGGTATGAAATATTCGGCGTTGCAATGTTGTGGTCTTGAGAGATATCCCATTGAGATAAAAAACAATGTAAAAGCAATTGTAAGGATATACCATATTTTCTTCTTTTGAAGGATTGATAGGTATAGGCATATTATTATTGCAACGAAAGGAATAATGAGCCATCCTCTAAAATATATGTTGTCAATATTAGCTCCAGGTAAATTGGTTATGTATGATATTACCGAGTCTATAATATTATATAGAACCTCTATTGATTTAGACAATAATGATGGCTCAAAACCTAATGCTGAAATAATAATAGCAATTAATCCCCCAATAATAACAAATGGTAATAGGTATGATGTGATTGCATTTGCGAGTAAGAAATAAGATGGGAAATTGTGAAAATAGAAAGCCGAAATAATGCCAGTCCCAATCATGGCCGATATTGATACAGTGAATAACGACATGATTGGATGTAGTATGCGTCTTTTGGGGGCAATAGGATTTAGTTTTTTTGCAAATAAAAGAATTGATAATACGGCTGCAAATGAAAGTTGAAAACCTATATTGTATAATGAATTAGGAGAGAAAACTAATATAATTATTGCAGCAAAGCATAATGAATTAAATGGGCTATGGTGGCGTTGTAATATATGAGATAACAGGAATATTGATGCCATAATTACTGCTCTTGTGACCGATGGCGAAAAACCAGTCATTAACGCATATGCCCACAATAATATAATTGTGATAATAAACCTTACTTTGCGTTGTCCAACAAAGTCGATGGGGTATAGAAGAATTGCTATAAAGAATGTTATAATACCCACATGTAGTCCACTCAAGGCGAGAATATGAGCAAGCCCAGTAGATGAAAATTTTAATCGTTGGTCATCGCTAATCATTGAGGCATCGCCCGTGATAGTCGCATTGAGAAATTCAATGCACTCTTCCGAAATGGGAAGAGTGGAAATGATATGAGTTACATTAGTGCGAAATCGTTTAATCTTCCATATTAAGTTGTCATTATTCCCTGAAATGATAATGTTTTCGGGTTGAATAAATGTTTGAGTATATATCCCTTGCCGGTTTAAGTGCTTTACTATGTCAAATTCATCGGGCAAATCGCGTTTGTCTTGAATATAATCAATAGTTGTCCTAAAAGAAACTCTATTTCCTATTTCTAAAAATGGATTTAACGAGGGGATTGATACACGGCATTTAAAAGAGGAAATATTAAAAGTCGATGTGGAATCGGCAATATTATCAACATCTATAATAAGATTGCGAATATCATCGGTTGTCTTAATATTGGAAATCGTACCACTAAATGTGAGTTCATTATTGAGGAATTGTTCATTGATGTTTGGCTTTGATTGGAGTGAATAACAAATGGCACCAAAAATATAAGCTAAAAGAACAATGTTAGTGGTTTTGTCTTGAGAAAATAACGCGTATAATCCTATCGCAATCAGCGCGATAATGATATATACCCAACTGAATTGACTTATTAGAATGCCCATAATTAGCCCAATGAGAATGGGCAAAAGTGGTATTTGGGCAAAAGTCAGTTTCATAGAAGGTAGTTGGCCTAATTAATAGTATGTTTTACAACAAAAAAACTTGTAACACCAATAACTATCCACAATGTAATAGCGAGCAAGAGAGGTATTATTCCCACCTGTTTTATGGATTTGATTGAAAGGCTTGTGCCAATAAAGAATAGTGTTAAAATAAGCCCTTTTTTAGCGATTAACGCCAATGTTGATGAAAATTCTTTAGGGAGATTGCAGTAGGTATTTATTGCCATGGCTATTATAAACAAAAAGATAAACCATGGAATAGATATCTTATTCTTTTTGTCATGAAAAAAAAGCATTGTAACCAACGCAAGAGGTATAATCCATAGCGCACGAGTTAGTTTTATCAAGGTTGCGCTTTGAAGAGCTATAGAACCATAGGCCTCTCCTGCACCCACTACCGATGAAGTGTCGTGAATAGCTATTGCTGCCCATGTGCCAAATTGCGTTTCGCTCAATCCAAAATAGTTCCCAATAGGGGGGAATATAAATAATGCGATAGCATTGAGAATAAAAATAACACCGAGAGAAACTGCCATTTCATCTTCTGATGCTTTTATAATAGGACCTACTGCTGCAATGGCGCTCCCTCCACATATTGCAGTGCCCGAAGATATGAGATACGACGTTTTTCTATTGAGATGCAACCAACGACCAATTACAACTCCCAACATCATCACGCCTACAACCGAGGCAATAGTAAATAACATACCGCTACTCCCCGATTTTAGTGAATCAATAATATTCATCCCAAAACCTAATCCCACAACCGAGGCTTGTAGTAGGTATTTAGATGCTTTTTTGTTGAACTTGGGATATGGAGAGGTGAATATTAAAGCGTATATTAATCCGATTAATAAAGATATTGCCGGTGTTATTGCAAATCCTATATTGAATTGCTCAAAAGGGATGATAATTAATAAAATGATTAGATAAAAAACGATTTTATTCATGCATAACACGTTATTTAGTAGTCCATATTTCCCATGCGGCAAATGCTTGTAGCAATAGCATTTCCAATCCATTTTTTGTCTCTGCGCCATATTGGGCAGCCTTCTTCATAAATAACGTTACATCTGGATTATATAATAAGTCATAACATAGATGCTCCTCTGTTAAGAGATTATATGGGATATTAGGACACTCATCAACATGTGGATACATCCCTAATGGTGTTGCATTGATTATAATCTTATATTTCTCCATTACATTGGGAGTCAAGTCTTCGTAGTTTAGATTTTCTTCGTTTTTTATTCTTGATACGAATTTAATTTCTATTCCCATATTTTTTAGCCCTTGTGCTACTGCTTTTGCGGCGCCACCAGTACCTAATATAAGCGCATGAGTGTGATTGGGCTTGATGAGTGGTTTTAGCGAATCGCAAAAACCGATTATGTCAGAGTTATAACCTTTAAGTTTGAGATTATTATTTTTGTCGCGAATGAATTTTATAACATTAACTGCTCCAATTTTTGCAGCATCTTCATCGAGCTCGTTAAGGAAAGGAATAACCTTTTCTTTGTAAGGGATTGTTACATTTAACCCACATAAATTGTG
This sequence comes from Muribaculaceae bacterium, assembly GCA_045637505.1. Lineage (GTDB taxonomy): Bacteria > Bacteroidota > Bacteroidia > Bacteroidales > Muribaculaceae > RGIG4079. Next base: position 10,563 of record JAZTZO010000061.1, read on the forward strand.
ATTTTGCCTTATTACATCTTTAATCTCGTCGATAGAGGGTATCTCAAAATTAACGTAATGTGCATCAATTATCTCTGATTCAAACTTTTGATTGAAGAAATTCTCAGAAAATGAATGCCCTAACGGATATCCAATTAATCCATAAAGTTCTTTAATGTGCTTAGTCATATAATTCAATCTAACATTTGGCTACAAATGTAGTGATTTATTATATTTTTTGCGAATAATTGTAGGCGAAAATGTAAAGCTTACATAAAATAAAAGCTACGATTTTTTTCGTAGCTTTTTGATATATATTGGTTCAATAAATTATTTTTCAGTGTACTTATCTGTTGTTTTTGTGAGTTCAAGTACGATGTTTCCTGCTTTATCTTTCAAAATAAGAACAGTTTCGTTTTTTTCTTTATTATATTTCTCCACCTTTTCAAGAGCCAAAAGAATTTGCGATTCAAGTTCTAAATCGGGGCAAGCCATTCTTGTAGTCATAAGGTCAAGGAACATTATAGAGTTTTGTTTACTTGCATCAAGAAGAATATCGCCATTAACAGTATTACAGCCCACATTGCCATGTAGTTTCATCGCTGTTAAGTCAAGTGCTAATTCAATGTTTTTATTTTTGCATTGAGTGTCATTGACTTTCGTGATTTTCCATATGCCACTTATGAAATCAGTATTTGACTTGCGCAATACCATTAATGTTTGATCCGATGCAGATAGAAAATTCATGTAAAATTCATTCCCAATTTCGGTGATATAGATGCTTTTTACATTATTAAATGCATTATTGATGTCAAACTCATAAGGTGCTTCGTTTGAAGTACAGTAGCGTTGGGTTGACAAAAGATTTTCAAATGTGATTTTATTGCCATTAACTTTATAATTACCGTTTAAAGTATTACATCCATTGTTTGCATATACTTGTTTTTTGTTTTCATCAAAAATTACATAAGGACGATTATCACCAGTAGTGTGGACATTATTTGCCGAAGCAACAATCCATTCGCCATTGATGCTTTCACTTGTGATTTTTACATTGCTTGGTTTTATGTTATTTTCATGGTCGGTTTTGTTCCCTTTTTTCTTTTTATTCTTTTTCTTTTTTTCGCCTTTAGAATTTGATTGACTCACCGAAATTTGTTGGTTTTCGCCACGATGTATGTTGGCATCAGTTTTATTTATGATTACCGAATTATCGGTGTTACTTCTTAATGAGCTACATCCCACAAATGAGAATGTTATAATTCCTAAAATAAGATTTAGAATATATCTATTCATTTTATTCAATATAGTTAATGCGTTAATTAATTTATTGACAAAGTTAGTGAAAAAAAAGAGGATTTTGTGGATATAACAAATATAATTGCCTTTTTTTATCATTTAATGAAGTTTATTTATGTAATTTTGCAAATGTTTTGAGAAAATGGGTATGAATAATATTTTTTTGCAACTTTTTGTAGTCTTTTTTAAGATAGGAGCGTTCACCTTTGGTGGAGGTTGGGCGATGATTTCTATTATTGAAAAGGAGATTGTAGAAAAGAAACATTGGGTAACAAAAGAGGAATTTCTCGACCTCTTGGCTGTTGCACAATCTATACCAGGGATTTTGGCAGTGAATATGGCTGTGGCTGTAGGTGATAAAATTCGTGGTCGTCGTGGGGCTATTATCTCTGCATTAGGCACAATTATTCCATCATTTGCCATGATATTGTTTATTGCTATATTTCTCACCCCCGATATGATTAAAAGCAACGAAACGCTTAATAACATATTTCGTGGCATACGCCCGGCAGTAGTAGCATTAATTATTGTCCCAATATTCAAAAATGCTAAAGTTGCAAAGATAGGGTGGAAAACTGTTGCAATACCCATTATTGTTGCATTGTTAATTTGGTCAAAAGTTCCATATATTTCTAACCCCATAATCTTTATTGTACTTGGTGGCCTCGGTGGCTATTTATGGTTACGCCGTCAGCATTTGCGCATAACCCAACGAAAGGAGGTGGGTGAATAATGATTTACCTTAAATTGATGTGGAGCTACTTTAAAATAGGCTTGTTTGGATTTGGTGGCGGTTACGCAATGCTTTCATTGATAGAAAGTGAGATAGTAGGTAATGGATGGATTACTCGCCAAGAATTTACCGATATTGTTGCGATATCGCAAATGACTCCAGGTGCTATTGGAGTCAATTCGGCTACATATATCGGTTATGTAGCACCCGCATCGGCTTCTCCCGAATTCGCTGCTCCTATTTGGGGCATTTTAGGCTCTCTATTATGTACATTTGTTGTAGTGTTGCCACCTGCATTAATGGTAATGTATACAAGCCATTTTATTGCTCGCCACAAAGATAGTATTGCAATTAAAGGTATTTTCATGGGATTGCGCATAGTGATTGTTGGGCTTATAGCATCGGCCGCATTGCTATTGATGAATACTCAAAATTTTGGAACAGAGCAATCTGAGATTATTAAAAGTATTATTATTTGTATATCAGCTTTTAGTTTGGTTTATTTTGCAAAACTTCACCCTATATTGGTAATAGTTCTGGCTGGTATTACTGGATATTTAATATATTGATATGAAAGAATATAACGAAGCAATAGAGTTCTTATATACAAGTATGCCAATGTTTCAACGAGTTGGAGCATCGGCCTATAAGCCCGGACTTGATACCGTTAAAATGCTTGATGATAAGTTTGGTAATCCACATTTGAAATACAAAACAATACACATTGCAGGTACAAATGGGAAGGGCTCTACAGCTCACACTCTTGCCGCAATTCTTCAATCGGCAGGATATAGAGTGGGGCTTTATACTTCGCCTCACTTGGTTGATTTTCGTGAGCGTATTCGTGTCAATGGCACAATGATTTCGCATGAGGCAGTTGTTGATTTTGTCAATCGCTATCGTGCCATGTCGCTCAATTGCCACCCATCGTTCTTTGAATTGACAATGACCATGGCATTTGAGTATTTTGCTCGCGAAAAAGTTGATATTGCTGTGATTGAAACTGGTCTTGGAGGACGATTGGATAGCACAAATATCATCACTCCGATATTGAGCATTATAACAAACATATCATTTGATCACACTGCGTTCCTTGGCGACTCATTAAAATCTATTGCTGGCGAAAAGGCCGGAATAATCAAACCATCTATCCCTGTAGTGATAGGAGAGGCTTATGGCGAAGTACGCGATGTGTTTGCTCAAAAAGCACTCGAGCAAAACTCTCCAATATTTTTTGCCCAAGATGAGCAGCGCTTTGCTGGTGTTGACTCTCTTGATGAAGGATTGCTATATCGTGACACTCGATATGGAGATATAGTAGGGGAGTTAATGGGTGATTGCCAACCTAAAAATGCTGCAACTATATTGACAGCATTGCCATTGCTTGATGCACAAGGCCTTTCTATCACACCACAAACAGTAAAAGAGGGCTTCGCACATGTAACCACTCTCACTGGTTTGATGGGGCGTTGGATGACTTTGCAACGCAATCCCCATGTGGTATGCGACACAGGACATAATGTAGGTGGTTGGGAGTATATCTCACGCCGTTTACACTCGGTTGAGGGTACACTCCACATGGTTGTCGGTTTCGTCAACGATAAAGATGTGAGCCACATCCTCGAAATGATGCCTAAAACAGCACAATACTATTTCACAAACGCACAAATCGAGCGAGCAATGCCAGTAACACAACTTGCTGAAATCGCCTCCCAATGTGAACTGATAGGGGAGCAATACTCCTCGGTCGAAGAAGCATATGCAGCAGCCCTCGCCAATGCCTCATCAACCGACACTATCTTTATCGGCGGTAGCACCTTCATCGTCGCCGACTTGCTTACAAATATATAATATTGTCATGATATTAATTTTTCAATAGATTGTATATTGAAAATAAATCATTACATTTGTAAAAACTAAAAATCTAAGATATGTCAACCGAATATACTTGTATAACACGCAAAATTGAGGTGCATCTACACAAAAATGGTGATGATGCAGAGAGTGTAGCTCTATTAAAAGAGCAGTATGCTATATGGAATAATATAAACGATAATCTATATAAAGCAGCCAATCGCATCGTGTCACATTGTTTCTTTAATGATGCGTATGAATTTAGGTTGCGACTGCATTCGCCCGAATTTAATAAAATTGCAGATGCATTAAAAGATGCAGATAAAAACAAACTCACTAAAAAGGAGGTTGATGACTTAAAGAAAGAACGCAAGAAACTATTTGTTGAATTTAAGAAACAACGCCAATTGTTTTTAAGTGGTGGCGTTGAAGGTGGCTCAAATAAAGAGCAAAATTCTACCTACAAAGTTGTAAGTAGTGAGTTCTTGGATGTAATTCCATCTATGGTGTTGACTTGTCTAAATCAAAAAATTGTTTCTACATATAAGGCATATACAAAAGAGGTAGAGCGAGGCGCTCGAACAATTCCTAACTACAAAAAGGGTATTCCTGTTCCATTTCAAATGACAAAAAATAAAGAACTCCAACTCAAACAAAGGAGTGATGGTTCATATTATGTGAAATTTCCAAAGGGGTTGGAGTGGAATTTATATTTTGGGCGTGACCGAAGTAATAATCTTGAAATCGTGAAGCGAATATTGAGTGGGGAATATCTTGTGGGTGATTCTTCTATTCAACAAACCAAACGAGGGAAAATTTTTTTGTTGTTGGTAGTGAAGATTCCCAAGAAAGAAATTGCTCTTGATAAAAATGTTGTTGTAGGAGTTGATTTAGGTATAAATGTTCCATTATATGCAGCATTGAATAATAATGTATATAGAGGAATGGGTGTAGGCTCTCGCGACCAATTTTTGAAAGTGAGAATGCAAATGACGGCTCGAAAGCGTGAAATGCAACGATGTTTGCGATATGGAACGAATGGTGGTCATGGGCGAAAACAAAAATTACAAGCACTCGAGCGTCTCGAAGGGAAGGAGCGAAATTGGGTACACCTTCAAAATCATATTTTTAGTAAAGCATTAATTGATTATGCTTTGAAAAGTAATGCAGGTGTAATTCAAATGGAAAAACTCTCGGGATTTGGTAAAGACAAAGATGGTGAGGTTGATGATGGATATAAGTTTATTCTTCGCAATTGGTCTTATTTTGAATTGCAAAATTTAATTGAATATAAGGCTAATGCAGTGGGAATAGAGGTGAGGTATGTAGACCCTTATCACACGAGTCAAACATGTAGTTTCTGTGGGCATTATGAGCCAGGGCAGCGAATCAGCCAATCGCAATTTGTGTGCAAAAATCCCGATTGTCAAAAAGGTAAAGGAAAAAAACGCACTAATGGCGAATATGAAGGGGTAAATGCCGATTGGAATGCCGCTCGAAATATCGCATTAAGTGATAAAATTGTTTCAGAAAAATAAAATTATAACTATATTTGCAATAAGAAATTATTAGTGTCCGATAAAACTTTTTTTGATAGAATAAAAAATTAGGGCTGATTCCATTTGCAGGATTCAGCCCTTTGTGGTTATTTTGGTTTTGCAACAAACTTTATAACCATGAGCAAAAGTAAGCATTTTATCGGA
>JAZTZO010000062.1:0-19837 GCA_045637505.1 Muribaculaceae bacterium
GATTGCTTCTTTACTTTTGCCAGACGAATAATATTCATTGACTATTGCAATTTTTTCTTCGTCCGTGTAACGGTTTACTGTTTTATTCATAATCCTAAATTTTGTTTAATTTCCAGTAAACCTATATTAGGACTAGACAGAGTAATTTTTAGGAGGAGTACCCCGAAGGGGGGAGGTGGTAAAACCTAAAAAAAGATATTAGTGTCCGATAAAAATTGAAAAGGAAATAAAAAGGAATCTCAACTGCTTAGATTCAGCGATTGAAATTCCTTTTTTCAATTTACAAGCCCACATATATTAAAAGAAAATGACATTGCCGAAGGTAATGCTTTTTGCGTAGCCAGACATTGCCTTATAGAGCCAATGCCCAGGCGAGAGAAGTATTGAAATTGTATCTGAAAGATTCATTATTTGCACTGATTAAAGATTCTTGCAGTATCTATCTCTATTTAATATATTACCGGGCTTATCCACAGCATGGCTAACCCCGGCTACGACTAAACAATCCCCTTGGGATTGATATCGTTCTTGAAAAAATTTTATCTGACACCAATATTAATTTTTAATTGTTCATTGTAAATTCACTTATGCCATTTCTGTCAAAAACAATCTACAATTTTTGTGGCCTCTGCGTGAAAAGAATGTATCATCAAAGCACTCGAAAATAAAAAAGCGAGCAGCCCAATGGACTGCTCGCTCATTATAGAGGGGTTATTGTTAATTACTTAACATAAACTTTAGATGCTTTTTTGCCTTGAACTTTAATGAAGATACCATTAGAAGGTTCAGCAACTTTCACACCTTGGAGGTTGTAGTATTCAACTGGAGCATCGATTTCTTCCATTTCTTCAACTACGATGTTTTCAACACCACTTGGATCTGCTTTTGGTTCAACTGCGAAGCAAAGTTTTTCAGCAACTGTACCAGGAACATAGTGGTAGATGTAAACTGAGTAATCGTTGTTAGGAACTGCGATGAAGCTACCCATACAAGCACCAAGACCCGCTTTTTGACCTTCAGTCCAAGTAGCTACGCAAGTACCTTCTTCGTCATAGATAGCGAAGTTAGAACCACGAGTACCGGTTGTACCGTCAGTAGTTACAGGCATGATGAAGTAAGATTTGTCGTAGAGTGTAAACCAGTCGAAACCTTCAACTGATGCGTTAGCAGTAGTATAGTTACCAGAAGCAGCACCAAATGTCCAAGCTTTAACCATGTCGGTATTTCCATCATTCCATGCAAATACTGAACCAGGAGTACCACGAGAACGCATGATGAATGCATTTGAAAGGTCATTATTGTCGTCCATGAGGGCATCGATTTCAGCTACAGTTGCAAATGCAGGTTGAGGACAGCATGAAGTTGTCAAACCAACACCAGCGATTGCGTTAGTTACTTGAGTGTAGTCAGTATCAACTGCACCATTCTTAATCTTAACAACAAGCACTTTAGTACCACCATTAGGAACGATGAATGCATAACCACCTTCGCTTGAAAGCATGTTACCACGGATACGGCCTAATTGGTCGAAACGAGCAGGAGTATAACCTTCGATAGCGCTCAAGTCAATTTTGTAAGTTGATTTGAGGTCGGCTGAGATTACAGCGAAGTTTTGTCCTGAAGCTGCGCCAGAGAAACCAGTTGATACGAGGAAGTTACCAGCGTCGTCACAACCGATAGCAGTTGAGATAGTTTGTCCGTAGTATTCTGAAAGTGCAGAAGCAGGGTTGTAGTAAGTAGTGTTACCTGTAGCAGAAACTTCAACGAGCAAGTTAGTTGATTTATCAGTTACGATAAGTTTGCCGTTAGATACAGCTGCGAAACGGAGGTCGCCACCAGTAGCCAAACCAGGAACGCTTGAAGTATTTTGCCATACTTTAGTAAGACCTGTTGGGATAGCAGCTTCAGCAGTACCCTTCAACGCAACAGTCTTAGTTGTAGCACCAGCAGCCGACAATGTAAGAGTTGCAGTGTGAGTACCAGCAGCAGTAGGACGGTAAGTTACTGTGATGTCACCACCATCTTTACCAAGAGAAGTTTTGTCGATAGCAAATGAAGCATTGCCCGAAAGTGTAGCAGTAATGTTGCCAGTAAGGAGTTGAGCACCTACTGAAACTTTTTGAGTTGTAGCAATGTTTTCAGTTGTTTTGAATGCTACTTCAGCTGGAGCAGTGATTTCAGGAACTTTTTCGTAAGTGTAAGTAGGAACTGTACCATTTTTGTAGTAAGCGATACCTTGGTTGTGAATCAATACCCACATTTCAACACCCTTGTCACCATTTACATTAACACAGATGCTTGAAGAAAGAGTAGTGTTACGAGTTTTAGAACTCATACCAGCTGATGGATAGCTACCAGAGTTCTTAAGACCTTCAACAGCCCAACCAGCGCTACCGTCGATGAGGATAGCACGACCACCAAGAAGAGTAGTAGTTTTGATTTCGTCAGCAGTAGCAGTAGAGCCAGCTTTAGTTACAGCTTGATAGTCAGCTGCAAATGCATATTTGTTACCTTTGAAAGTGAAAGGAACGAAGTCGTTACCACAACCATGGAATGCAGCTTCAACATTGAACGCTGTCAATGGAAGAGAAGTAGTCAATTGACCATTACCAGTGATTTGTGATGGCAAGTATTGTTGACCACATACCCAGTAGTTGTTACCTTCAGGAATAGCACGAGGAGACATACCGATGATGAAACCGTCGATATCAGCAACTACAGGAGTTTTTGATGCAGTACCATTAGAAAGAGCATAAGTAACAAGTGAGTTACAGTTGCCGTTCTTAGTGTTACCATCAGCATCTTTATAATCACGAGTTTGTTGAGCTAAGTAAACGAGTTTACCGCTTGTCAAGTTACCTTGAACTTCGATAGCGTCACCAATACGTGTCATACCACCGAGGTCGGTAGTTTCAAGAAGTACGCGAGGAGCAGCATCATCATTATCCCAAATGTAAACTTTGAGAGTTTTCATTGTTTCATTAGTTGCCAATGCGATGTTAGTACCGATGATTTTACCATCAACGTAAGCAACGTCAACAAGTTTCAATGCACCACCTTCAACACCTGTCATGTTAAGGTCTTTGATGTGTTCAGCAGTTTGAGCTTTGATAACTTTCACAACACCATTAGCAGCGTCAACTACATAAAGTTTACCGTCGCCAAATGCCATGTTACGATAGTTAGTCCAGTTTGCCATCCAAGCAGCTTTCTTGTTAGAATTTTCAGAGTAGTTCCAACCTTCAGTGAACTTCAATGGAGGGTTCTTAGCTGTACCAGTTACAACCATAGAAGCTTTGTGAGTTCCACTTACGAATGAGATAGTAGTAGAGTGTGAACCAGCTGATTGTGGTTTGTAAACAACGTCAAAAGTACCACCAGAAGTACCGAGAGAAGTTTTGCTGATAGAGAAGTTAGTGTTATCACTATTTGAGATAGTGATGTTAGCAGAAAGAGAAGTACCTGTTACAGTAATAGTTTTAGAAGAAGTGTTACCAACTGGAGTTTCGCCGAAGCCAGTAGAAGTTGGGTTCAATGAGATACCAGTGTCAACACCTTCGCTCATGTTAATGTCGTTTTGAGTAGCAACATTGTTTTGAGCTGTTACAGTTTTAGTAACTGTTTTATAACCATTCTTTTTGAATGTAAGAGTATATGTACCAGCAGGAACGAAGAATGCATATACACCATTACATTTAGAACCAGTAGTTACACTTTGGTTAAGACCATTACCGCTCAATGTTACAGTAACATCGTTCAAAGCGAGGTAAGAGTCACGGCCACGAGTTGTGTAGTTAGAGTAACCACAACCTTTAGAAGTATCACGAACGTCACCCACGATGCAACCAGGAAGAGCACCAGAACCACCAGGAGCTGTCAAACGAGCTACAGCAATTTGCCATGCGAGGAACTTGTTGTAGAGTGAAGATTTGAAACGCAATGATTCAGGACGGTAGTCGTGGAACCAAGTTTCAACCAAGTAACCAGGTTGAGTGTTGGTACGAAGCACACCATAGTGCCATCCCATCAAGTCGTAGTCGGCCATTGAACGAGGTGTTCCGTAAGTATATTCTGACAAACAACCATTTTTATAGTTGTTATAAGAATCCCAATATGCCATACGCTCTGAACCACCAATGTGGTTAGAAGAGTTTTGACCTTTATAAAGAGCTACGTGGTAGTTAGCACTTGCATTAGCACCGTTAGAGTGCATAGAGATGAAGTAACCACCATAAGAAGATGAATAAGTAGCGATTGAAGTCAAGTTCAAGTCAGAAGAAGATGTGTTAGTTGTACGAGACATCTTTACTGTACCACCATTCTTTTCCAAGAATTTTTGCATGTGGAATGCACGGTCGAGGTTACCTTCTGATTCATAGAAATATTCACCACCTGAAAGCAATGGCATTGGAGTAGGACGGTCGTCTGATTCGAAACCACCGTGACCTGCGTTCACATACCATTTACCACTCTTATTATAGTTAGAACTTATTGATGTATTTCCGTTCTTGTAGTTAGCAGGAGAAGAAAGCGCATAAGTTCCAGTATAGTTAGAAGGTACGTCATACGCGTATGTAACAGCGTCAGCGCCAAAAACAACGCCAGCCATTAATAATGCTGAAATTAATATCTTTTTCATGGCTTATTTTTCTTTAATAGTCATTAAATAAAGTTTACCATCTTCAGTGTGGAAAGCGATTTGGCTACCATCAGCACTAACGGCTGGGAAAGTTTTGATTTCAGAAGATGTAGTAGAAAGTTGTTGAAGGTTTTTGCCATCAGCACCAACGATGAAAATTTCACCTTTAGTGAGGTAGTAACCATCGTGATCTTCGTTGTGACCTACAATGTGTTTATTACCACGCCATTGTGGACAACCCATTTCGCCAAGATTTACAACATTCTTACCATTAATGTCACAAACATAAGAATAGTTTGCGCAGTGGAAAAGAATTTTTGATTTGTCTGGAGAAAGACTTACCCAGCAATATTGAGGATCCCATGAACCATATTGACCTTTAAGTGGGTCGAGTTCGATGCGACGGCCGTTGTTGTAAACAGCAATCTTAAGATCTTCTTCTGCTACGAATACTTCGTTAGGCAATTGAACTGCTGAGATAGGACGAGTTACTTGTTTAGTTGTAACTTTACCTTGCAAACCTACAGAAACTTTACCATTAACAAAACTTACTTGATTGAAGTGGTCAGCTTTTTGTAGAATAGCTGTACGCTCCAATGTGTTAAGATTGATGCTGTAAAGCGAGTTACCTTGGATTTCATCATCTTTTTGACGCACTACCAAAGTTTTACCATCTTCGCTGATAGCAGGCATCCAGCCAGCACCGCGCATGTCGGTAATTTTTTGATACTTTTGAGTTTTAAGATCGATGATACCAATACCATCATAACCGGCAGAAGAAACCAAAAGTGAATTTCCATCGGGTGTAAATTTAGGATGGAAAATGTCTTCTACCCCTACTGAAAGTTGTTGAGTACTAACAACTTCAAATTGCTGTGCTTGAGCTGTTAATGCAGCTACTGCAGCAAGTGTTAACACGAGTTTTTTCATGTAGAAATTGGTTTAAGAAGTTAATTAATATGATTATTTATAATTAGATTTATGCACTATAAGTTGCAAATATACAGATTTATTTATTAAAAAAATATAAACCCTCTTTGCAATTTAACTTTTATTAAGCATTTTTATATACTCTAATTTCGTTAAAAAACAAACTGATTTATCGGCTAATAGAAAGGATAATTCTACCCAAAACGAACAAAACTGCAAACAAAATAACAATTATTGCAGCACATGGCACATTGATAGCCGCCGAAATAAACAACCCCACTACGCCACACACTATCGAGATTATCATTGATAGCAACACCATCATTTTAAATCGTGGAGCAAACATTTCGGCAATCATCTGTGGCAAAGTGAGCATTGACATCAAAAGCATTATGCCCACAAGACGAATGGTGAGCACTATGCACACAGCTACCATAGCAGTCATCAAATATGAGATAATTTTTACAGGCATTTGCGACACTCGTGCAAAGTCTCTATCAAAAGCGCACGCAATTATTTGATTATAAAAAAACGCAAAAAATACCACAAGTATCACGGTATAAATGGCAAATGCCCATAAATCACTGGTTGAAATCGTCAAGATATTTCCAAAGAGAAATGCATTGAGCTCGGGGACATATCCTGGTGTGAGGAATATAAACAACACCCCTATTGCCATTCCTAACGCCCATACCACAGCAGTAGCCGAGTCTTCACGCACTCGATAACGCTCCGACATCCACTCTACTCCTGCCGAGGCTGTTATAGCAAATACGGCTGCCATCATAATAGGATTTACCCCAAGATAATAACCCAACCCAAGTCCGCCAAAACAGGCATGCGTCACGCCACCCGATATTGAAACCAAGCGACGAGTTATAATATATGTACCTATAAATGCTGCAGCAACACTTATTATCACAATGCCGAGCAATGCATTGGTAAAAAATGAATATTGTAATAGGTCGAGCATCTTAATGCATTTTCATTAAATTACACATATATTATATAACAAAATATATAGCCTCTTTGTTATTCAGGAACTAAATTTTCATCAAACGGGATATCGGCATCAACTAAAGTAAACCCTGCTTCAGATAGGTGATTCCAATATTGAGGATACGACTTTGCCACTACCTCAATGTTATTGACAACCAGCCCAGGAATATACAATGCAGCAGGAGCAAAAGCCATTGCCATGCGATGATCATCATAAGTGTCGATGCTGGGCATCTCAAACACCGGATGTTGTTCTCCGTCCCAAATAAGTGCCGAATCTTGCTCAACTCGAAGGTCAAAACACAACTTTGCCAACTCGGCTTTTAAGGCCTCAAGACGGTCGGTCTCTTTGATTTTAAGAGTCGCTAACCCACTCAATCTAAATGGAATGCGCAGCATGCAACATGTAACAGCAATCGTCTGTGCAATATCGGGTTGTTCACTTAAATCAAGTTCAATATGCGACCGTTGCTCGGGCGATGGCATAAGCGACAACTCGCCATCTTCAAACTGCGAATCTACGCCCAACTCTTCAAAATATTTCATCAAACGGCTATCGCCTTGAGAACTTTCCTCATACAATCCTTTTAACGCTATACACCCAGCCGAAAGTGCCGAAATCTCATACCAATATGACGCAGCACTCCAGTCGGCCTCAACATCAAATGCCACAGCTTTATATGTAGCATGGGGCACTTTAATTACATTTCCCTCAAAGTCACATTTCACTCCACAATGACGCATCATTGAGAGTGTCATCATGATATATGGACGCGATGTAATTTCGCCTTCTAAGTCAATCTTCAGCCCTTGCTTCATCAATGGCGCCACCATGAGCAATGCCGATATATATTGCGAACTGATCGAAGCAGGCAAAGACACCTCCCCTCCTTCAAGTTCTTGACCTTCAATGCGCAAAGGAGGAAACCCATCATTTTCAATATATTCTATTTTAGCGCCACACTTGCGAAGTGCATCTACAAGTGCACCAATAGGACGCTGGCGCATACGAGTTGAGCCGTCAAGTGTGACTGTGCGACCAGGCTTTGATGCAAAATAAGCCGTCAAAAATCGCATCGCCGTTCCGGCTGCCCCCACATTTATCTCATTGCCTTCAGCAGCCAACGCCTCAACCATAGCATCGGTATCATCGCACTGCGCTATTGCATTAAGAGGCAACGCATTGTGAGTGAGTGCATTTATTATCAATGCCCTATTGCTGATGCTTTTTGACAATGGCAGAGCAATTGTTGCATCAATCATCTCCTCGGGGGGAAATATGCGATAGTTCATGTCAATTATTTATTTTACAACGCCTTAACTGCATCGGCAAGCGATTGCAATGCTTCTAATATCACTTTGCGTGGCGACCCGATATTCAAGCGCATAAATCCAGTTCCTTCTTCACCAAACATTGTACCATCGTTAAGCGCCAAATGAGCCTTTTTAACAAACAAATCAACCAATTGAGGTTGAGTTAATTGCAAACCTCTACAATCGAGCCACAACAAGAACGATGCTTGAGGACGGAAGATTTTGATTTGTGGTATATTTTTATTCAAGAAGTCTTCAACTATATCGATACTACCCTCAACATATGCGAGCATCTCGTTCAACCATTCTTCGCCATGAGTATAAGCCACCTCGGCTCCTATTGTGGCAAACAATGTAGGCGAGCTAAACTCGTTTACTTCAAGCCAATGGTAAAACTCGTCGCGTAGTTTTTCATCCTTTATCACCATCCATGAGCTCACCAATCCAGGGATGTTGAATGTTTTAGAAGGAGCTCCGAGGGTAATTGTAATAGCACGCGCATCATCGCTAACCGATACAAACGGGATATGTGGCTCACCATACAACATCAAGTCGCCATGAATTTCATCAGAAACTACAACCACACCATTCTCACGGCATATCTTTGCCACTTGACGCATCACATCGGCATCCCATTGAATCCCTATGGGATTGTGAGGATTGCACAGAATCATCATTTTAGGACGCTCGGCTTCAACAACTTGGCGCATTTGTTCCAAGTCCATTTCATAACCTCCATCAACAAGTCGCAATGGATTATTAACCACTACTCGACCATTACCCTCAATAACCTTTTTAAAAGGGTGATATACTGGCTGTTGTATAAGGATTTTATCGCCTGGTTGTGAAAAATAATTAATAGCATAGGCAATACCTCGCACTACACCGGGAACAAAGGCCAACTCTTCGCGCGCAACATCAAATTGATGACGATGTTTTAACCAATTTATAATTGATTGCCAGTAGCTTTCGGGTGTTGACGCATATCCATAAATGGGATGTTCCACTCGTTGTCTTAATGCATTAGAGATTTCGGGACACACAGCAAAGTCGGTGTCGGCAACCCATAGTGGTGTCAAACTGGCATCACCAAACAATAACTGCAAAGCATCACACTTCAATGCTCCACTTGCACAACGATCAATTTCTTGATCAAAGTCATATTTTCCCATTGGTCAAAAGGTTAAAAATCGATTTTTGATATTCTTTTTATGATATTTTTGCCAAAAACTTTAGTTAAAGCAAATTTTTCTACAAAAGTAATACTTTTTTTGCGATTGTTCCGTGTTTTTTCCGTATGTTTGTATAATGAAATTACGGCAACTCAATCTGTAACACCTACCTCTAACCGCATTTTAAAATTATGGAGCGACATAAATTTGACACAATAGCCGAAGAAGCAATGATTGAAAATGCTTTTCAAGATGTGCTCAACGGCTATCTCGCAAGCAACCACCGGAAAAAAGTGGAGAAAATTACTCGCGCCTATAATTTTGCCAAAGAGGCTCACAAGGGCGTGCGACGCCGTTCGGGCGAGCCGTATATTCTGCACCCTATTGCTGTTGCCAAGATTGTAAGCCAAGAGATTGGGTTGGGCTCAACATCTATATGCGCTGCATTGCTCCATGATGTAGTAGAAGACACCGAATATACGATAGAAGACCTTGAACAAAACTTCGGCAAAAAAATAGCACAAATCGTTGCAGGATTAACTAAAATATCGGGGGGGATATTTGGCGACAAGGCCTCGGTTCAAGCCGAAAACTTTCGCAAACTACTCCTCACCATGTCGGAAGACATACGCGTAGTGCTCATAAAAATGGCCGACCGCTTGCACAATATGCGCACATTGGGGTCAATGGCGCCCAATAAGCAGTATAAAATTGCCGGCGAAACGCTCTATATCTATGCTCCACTGGCTCATCGATTGGGACTTTTTTCAATCAAAAGCGAGCTTGAAGACTTGAGCTTCAAATATGAACACCCTGTAGCATATCAACGCATTAGCGACCAAATAAAAGAGTCGGAGTTGCATCGCAATGAAATTTATAAAAAATTTGCGACTCCTATCAAGACCAAACTCAAAGAAATAGGGCTCAAATATGAAGCGAAGGCACGAATGAAAACGGTGTATTCGATATGGAACAAGATGGAGAAGAAAAAAGTTCCATTTGAAGAGATATACGACATCTATGCCATGCGCATCATATTTGAATGCGACGACCCTGCTCAAGAAAAAGTCACCTGTTGGAATATATATTCTATCATCACCGACCTCTACAAACTGCACCCCGACCGCACTCGCGACTGGATTAGCACTCCCAAGGCCAATGGCTACCAAGCACTTCACCTCACGGTAATGGGGCCTGAAGGGAACTGGATTGAGGTGCAAATACGCAGTCGTCGCATGGACGAGATTGCCGAAAAAGGCTTTGCTGCCCACTGGAAATATAAAATAGGTGAAGGCGACGAAGAATCGGAACTAAATGTGTGGCTACGCACTATTAAGGACATCCTCGACAATCCCGAGCCAAGCGCAATAGACTTTCTCGACACCCTTAAACTCAACTTGTTTGCCTCTGAAATTGTAGTGTTTACCCCCAAAGGCGAACTACTCACCTTGCCCAACAACTCAACGGTGCTCGATGTTGCGTTTGAGTTGCACACTCAATTGGGACTGCACTGTATAGCTGGTAAGGTAAATCATAAACTCGTTCCACTATCTCACAAGTTAAAAAGTGGTGACCAGGTAGAAGTCCTCACTTCTCAATCACAAAAACCTCGCGCCGAGTGGATTAACTTCCTTGCCACAGCCAAAGGCAAAACTCGCTTACGCGCGGCCCTACGCCGTGAGCAACAGCCTGTCATTGAAGAAGGAAAAAAAATTTTTAAAGAGTTCCTTCAACGAAACAATCTTGTGGCAACCAACGAAGTCATCACAAAGATATTGGGTACACTACACTTTACCAACCGCGAAGAACTACACCTTGCCCTTGGGCTAAAAGAAATTGTTTTAAACGACAATATGGTGAAATTCCTCACCAAGCAAGATTCTAAATCACTATTATCAAAGATATTCCGACGCAAATCGTCAAACAAAACCACCGAGAAACCTCTCGCCGAGAAAACAATCAACACTAAAGAAGCCTATATTCTCAAACATGATGAAAATGGTGCCAATTTCAAAATTGCCGATTGTTGTTGTCCTATCCCTGGCGATGAGGTATTAGGATTTATTGATGAAGACAACGAGGTAGTAGTGCATGCCCTTGACTGTCCTCGTGCCATAGCATTGAAGGCAAGTTACGGGTCACGCATTCTTTCGACCGAGTGGGATGTGTCAATAGGTAAGTTCCTTGCAACAATACACATCGAAGGGCTCGACCGTTTCGGGATATTACAAGAACTCATTCAGTTGATTTCGACCAATCTCTCAATCGATATTCGTCGTCTTAATATTGAAGCAAAAAATGAAGTATTCGGTTGCCAACTATCGGTGCTCGTTGAAGATAGCCAAGTAGTAACCGACCTTTGTAATAAAATAAACAAAATTAACGGAGTAAAACAAACACGTCGAGTGTATTAAATTCAAGCCATATCATGACTTTTAATTCAAAAAAGACAACAACCCATATCCTATGGTTAATTCTTTCTATAGCTGCCATAGTATATTTTATTCCTCGTAGCGAGGAAGAGACTCTCTCATATGAAGAAAACAGACCTTGGGACCATGGCATGCTCAGGGCTCCATTTGAGATATACATCTACCCCGACACTGCCGAGGTTATCGATTCGCTCAACAAGGCATTCACCCCCATATGCCAGCGCAACGCCGTCACTCTCGATAGCGTTATTTCTATAATCTCACAAAATCCATTGATTTACCAACGCGTTGCTCCTAAAATCATCTCTCAATATGAACAGGGAGTAGTTGACGCCGAGATGTATGAAAAAATCGAAAGCGGTCAGTTACCCACTCTACGCATTCTCGATGGTAAATTCCTCAAAAAAGTTTCAACCGAGAACTTCGTATCTCCTCGCAAGTTATATCTCATGATTGACTCTTTAGTGCAAGACTCTATCTCTCGCAAAGCCCTTAAAAGTGTCAATCTCCAACAACACATAATCCCAAACATCGTTGTAAACGAAGAGCAATCAAACAAGGCTTACGACGAAGACTTGGCTCGAGCCACTGCCCCCATAGGCATCATAATGCAAAACGAACGCATCATTGACCGTGGCGAAATCGTTACTCACAAACTATTTCGCGTACTCAACACATATCAAGAAATGCTCAAGCAACAATCGCCCGAATCAAGTCGCTCTAAATGGTTCAAGATTTTGGGGCAATCATTGTATGTGTTGATTTTAATTTTTGTGCTATATCTCTACCTTCAAAGTTTCTGTCGCGACACAATTTATAGCAAAAGCAACTTGCTATTTATCTTATTGATGATAACCACATTTGCCATATGCGCCACATTTGCATCAACACTATTCCGCAGTGGCATCTACCTTGTGCCGTTTGTAATAATACCAGTTTTGATATTGGTATTCTTCGATGCTCGAACAGCAATTTTCTGCCACATCATTGAAATATTGATTTGCGCATCATTTGCGCCATTCCCACTTGAATTCATTGTCGTAGAATTTTGCGCAGGTGCAATTGCAGTATATTCGCTCAAAGAGCTTTCTAAACGTTCACAACTATTGCGCACAGCCCTCTTTGTATTCATCGCTTATACCCTTTCATACCTCTCAATTGAGATACTTCTCAACGGCTTACTATCGGGATTTGCATGGCGTGTTCTCGGCTTCATGGCAATCAACTCGGTACTCACATCGTTTGCCTATATTCTCATGTTTATTATCGAGAAAGCATTTGGTCTCATATCGGTGGTTACTCTTGTTGAACTATCCGACATCAACAACCCACTTCTTCGTGAACTCTCCGAACAATGCCCTGGCACATTCCAGCACTCATTAGCAGTCAGCAATCTTGCTGCCGACGCAGTGGGACGCATTGGAGGCAACACCCAATTAGCTCGTGCTGGTGCTTTATATCACGATATTGGCAAATTGAGCAATCCCGCATTCTTCACCGAGAACCAACGAGGCGTTAACCCTCATGACTCTCTCGACCCCAAAACGAGTGCCGAAATAGTGATAAGTCATGTTAACGATGGTCTCAAACGCGCCAATAAAGCCAAATTACCCAAAGTAATTCAAGACTTTATTGCCCAACATCACGGATGTGGCAAAGCCAAATATTTCTATATCACTTATAGCCAAAGTCATCCCAATGAGGTTGTTGATGAGACACCATTCACCTACCCTGGGCCTAACCCTTTGACCAAGGAAACATCGGTGTTAATGATGGCCGACTCGGTCGAAGCCGCATCTCGTTCATTAAGCGACCATTCTGTTTCGGCTATAACATCATTAGTGAACCGCATCATTGATGCTCAAATTGAAGAGGGATTGCACAACGAATCGCCTATCTCATTCCGCGATATAAAAGTGATTAAAGAAGCGTTTATTAATCGTGTGAGCACAATGTATCACTCTCGCGTGGTATATCCCACCGACACAACCCCAACTACAACACAATCGCCAACGCTTCAATTATGAAATGTTGACAATCATCAATGATGCAATAAACGCCATAGTTTCGCCGTTAAATTATAGATGAAATATCGCCGTTGCCTACATATTTTGCTTCTCATTGCTGTGATAACCTCTATTGCAGCACTACCATCGTGTTCGCCAAAGAAAAACACGGCAGCATCGCGCAAATATCAGGCATTTATCACTCGATACAACATTTACTACAATGGTGACACCCATTTCAAAGAAACTCTCAAGGGAATGGAGGGTAAATATGAAGACGACTATAGTCAACTGCTTTATATGCACCCCACCGAAGCACGCATCAACACCAAAGCGCCTCAACCAAATGGCAACTTTGACCGTTCGATTGAAAAAGCCCAAAAGGCAATACAATTGCGCTCTATAATCAAACGCCCCAAGAAAAAATCGGGCAAACAAGATGCTAAATACAAAGAGTGGCTCAAACGCGAAGAATATAACCCATTCCTCCACAATGCATGGATGATGATGGGGCGTAGTCAATTCTACAATGGAGATTTCTTGGGTGCGGCTTCTACATTCTTCTACACTTCAAAACACTTCTGGTGGTTGCCCGAAACCGTTCTTGAAGCCAAATTGTGGCGTGCTCGAAGTTATTGCGCTCTTGAATGGCTCTTTGAAACAGAAAATATCATCATCAAGATTAAAGAAGATGAACTCACCAACAACACCCTCAAAGAGTTATACAACAATGTATATGCCGGATATTATATAAAACTCAACGAATACGAAAAAGCAATACCTTATCTTCAAAAAGCTATTGACTATGCCGATGGCTCGCAAACCATACGACTTCGTTTCCTACTTGGACAACTATACTCTCGCATAGGGAAAAAGCAAGAAGCCTACGAAGCATTTAAGAAGGCCGGAGGCGCTTCTAATGCACCCTATCGCACTCAATTCAATGCTCGAATAAAGCAAAGCGAGGTATATTCGGGGGCTAATATTGAGCCCGAAGTAAAAGCGCTCAAGCGCATGACTCGCTATGATCGCAACAAAGAATATCTCGACCAAATTTATTATGCAATAGGCAATTTATATCTATCTCGACAAGACACTCTCAACGCCATCGAAAATTATGAGATGGCCAACGAGAAGAGTACTCGCAACGGTATTGACAAGGCAATCAACCAAGTCACTCTTGGCGACCTATACTACATTCGCCACAACTACGACAAGGCACAACCTTGTTACTCTGAAGCCGTACCACAATTACCCGAAACTTACCCCAATTTTGCTCAAATCAAGCGCCGTTCGGATGTGCTTGACGAATTGGCCGTATATTCTCAAAATGTAACGCTTCAAGACTCTCTTTTGCGTCTGTCTAAATTGTCACCCAAAGAGTTGGACAAAGTAATTGAGAAAATCATCGACGACCTCAAAAAGAAAGAAAAAGAAGAAGCCGAAAATGCTCAACGCGAAGAATATCTCGCACAACAAAAAGCTCAAGGCTCCAATCTTCAAAACACTGGCACATCGGCACCTAAAACTTTCACTCTCAACACCGACGACTCTTGGTATTTCTACAACACAGCAACCAAAAATGCAGGAAAAACCGAGTTCCAAAAAACTTGGGGTAGCCGCAAACTCGAAGACGACTGGCGCCGTCGCAACAAAGCATCGTTTAATGCATCTGACTTCGTTGCAGGCGATGGTGATGCCGACGGAGAAGAAGCCGATAGCACCGACACCGACGAAGGTGGCGAGAAAGAACTATCTAAAGAGGAGCAAGAGAAACTCAAAAGAGCTGAAGACCCTCATTTCCCCGAATATTATCTAAAACAAATACCTAAAACCGACGAAGAAAGAAACACCGCCCACGAAATTATACAAGAGGGGCTATATAATATGGGTATTATTCTCAAAGATAAGATGGAGGACTTCAATGCTTCACGCTCTGAATTCAACCGTCTGCTCTCACAATACCCCGACAACATCTATCGCCTTGATGTATATTATAATATGTATATCATGGCTGTTCGCGAAAATTCAATTACCGAGTCAAACAAATATCGCGACTTGATTCTCGAACACTTCCCCGAAAGCGGTTATGGCATTGCGATGCGCGACCCCAACTACTTTGACAACCTCAAGATGATGAATGTGCAACAAGAAACTCTATATGAGTCAACCTACGAGGCATATCTCAATAATCGCAATGCAGAGGTGCATGATGCCTACAAATATATGACCGAAAAATTCCCATTGAGTCGCATCATGCCTAAATTCATGTTCTTGCATGCCCTATCGTTCATTACCGAAAAAGACTCAGAGCAATTCAATGCTACGCTCAAAGAATTGCTTGAGAAATACCCCGACACCGATATCACTCCTTTAGCATCATCATACCTCAAACAGATGGCGCAAGGGCGCAAACTCGAAAGCAGTTCATCTAACCTTCGTGGCATGTTCTGGGAAACAAAACTCGGCAATGACTCTGTGGCAAACGCAAATGCTTCGAAAGCCGCCGAATTCACTATTAACGAGCAAGAACCACACTATTTAGTGCTTCTATTCCCTACCGATGTAATTTCGGCCAATCAATTGCTCTTTGAAGTGGCTCGACACAACTTCACTGCATTTACAATAAAGAGTTTTGACCTCGAACTTATGAACTTTGACAAACTCGGATTGGTTATCATTAAAGGGTGTAGAAATCTTGAAGAATTGAAACAATATCGCAAAATCATGGACGAAAGTGCCGACTTTAAGCTCCCACCTCAAGTGCGTCCTGTAGAAATTAGCGAAAGCAACTTCAAGATATTGATAAACGAAGGTCGTTCATTTGAAGAATACTTCATCTTTAGTGGCGAAGAAGATTACAAAGCTACCGAAGAGAGCGTATTGCCACCCGAAGAGTTTGGCGAAAGTGAAGGTATTCCCACACCTCAACCATCGACCGACTCAGTCGCTGCTCCTATTGAAGAAACATCTAAAGAGGTGACTAACGACTCTCCCAAGGCCGAAACTAAAAAAGAAGCCAAAAAGAAAAACAAGAAAGATAAAAAAAGCAAAAAGGCTGAACCTTCAAAAGACTCTAAAATTGAAGAAAAGGCAAAACAAACTCAAAAGCCTGCTCAAAATGAGCCTCAAAAACCAGCCGAAAAGCCTAAACAACAAACGACATATCCTACAGGTTCAGAAGGAGATGACCCATTATTTGATATGCCATAATTATTAACCTCAACAATTTAAGCAATGAGTACTCACACCATACTTTGGGCCGACGATGAGATAGATCTTCTCAAGCCCCACATAATGTTTCTCAAAAACAAAGGATATAACCTCATCACAGTCAACAATGGCCGTGATGCGCTTGAATTGGTTGAGTCGCAACACTTTGACCTCATTATTCTCGATGAGAATATGCCCGGGTTGACAGGATTGGAAACGCTATCGCGTGTAAAACAAATCGCGCCTCATATTCCCGTGATAATGATTACCAAAAGTGAGGAAGAAAACATTATGGACCAAGCAGTTGGCAATAAAATTGCCGACTATCTAATAAAGCCCGTTAATCCCAATCAGATATTGCTCTCTATAAAGAAAAATCTGCATAGCGAGCAACTTGTATCGGTGCAAGCCACATCTGACTATCGACAAGAATTTAACAACATCACATCTCTCATATCAAATGCGTCATCTATTGAAGACTGGTATGAACTTTATGGGAAATTGGTATTTTGGGAATTAGAATTAGCCTCGGCCGATACCAACATGGACGAATTGCTCAATATGCAAAAAACCGAAGCCAACTCTACTTTCTACAAATTTGTCAAAAAGAATTATGAAAAATGGCTCACTGGCGACAATCATCCAGTGATGAGCCCCGACATTTTCAAAACCAAAGTATTTCCGTTGCTCGACAATGGCGAAAAGGTGTTCTTTATTCTTATCGACAACTTCCGTCTTGACCAATGGCGCACCATAAAGCCCCTATTGAGCGACTATTTCACCTTTGATGAAGACCTCTATTGCTCAATTCTGCCCACGGCTACTCAATATGCTCGCAATGCTATTTTCTCGGGCTTAATGCCTGCTCAAATTGAAAAAATGTTCCCCGAATTATGGATTGACGAAGATGAAGATGAAGGCAAAAACATCAACGAATCGCCACTGATTGAAACATTATTTAATCGATATCGCCGTCAGTGCAAATTTTCATATAACAAGATTAACGATTCGGTAGCAGGTGAAAAACTCATACGCGAGTTCTCTAATCTTGAGAACAACGACCTCAACATCATTGTGCTCAACTTCATCGACATGTTGTCACATGCACGCACCGAGTCAAAGATGATACGCGAATTGGCTGCGTCAAACGCTGCTTATCGTTCGCTAACCGAATCTTGGTTCCGACACTCTTCGGCCCTTGATTTATTCCGTAAAATCGCCGATAAAGGGTATAAAATCATACTCACCACCGACCACGGAACAATTCGTGCCGAAAACCCTATAAAAGTTGTTGGCGACCGCAACACCAATACCAACCTACGCTACAAACTTGGCAAAAACTTGAGTTACAACCCCAAGCAAGTGTATGAAATAAAACGACCCGAAGCATATGGGTTACCATCGCCCAATGTATCAACCACATACATCTTTGCCGGTAATCGCGACTTCTTTGCCTACCCCAACAACTATAACTACTATGTGCAATACTACACCGACACATTCCAGCACGGGGGTATTTCACTCGAAGAAATGATTATTCCACTAATCACATTATCAAGCAAATAAATCATCAATATGAAAACTATACAACTCAAATCAATCAACGACATTGCTCAAGCGGCTCACGAATTTGTGGCTCTTATGGGCGATGAAACAGTATATGCGTTTTATGGCGAGATGGGAGCAGGCAAAACTACTTTCATTAATGCGCTTTGCAAAGAGTTAGGCGTGGAAGATGACACTACCAACTCTCCTTCTTTCTCTATCATTAACGAATATCGTAGCGATACTACTGCCGAACTCATTTATCACTTCGACCTATATCGACTCGAATCGCTTGAAGAAGCATTTGATATAGGTGTTGAAGACTATTTCGACTCGGGCGCTCTTTGTTTCCTTGAATGGCCCGAACGCGTTGCCGACATACTTCCCAACGACACCGTTAAAGTAACTATCACTGTCAATGACGACGATACTCGCACCATTACAATTGAATAATCGTGATGGCAATCCCATCTAAAAATATTATAAAACTTGAATCAATAGGCTCTACCAATAGTTATCTATCGGGTAGAGCTTGTGATTTGTCGCATGCCACAGTGGTATCAACCTATGTCCAAACAGCAGGTCGCGGACAGCGTGGCAACACATGGGAGTCGCAGCCCAACAAAAACCTCTCTTTCTCGATGCTATTACGTCCCAATAACATCATAGCCCGTCAGCAGTTCTACATCTCCGAAGCTGTGAGCGTTGCGATTGTTAACACACTACGACGCTATATTACCAATGCCGAAGTCGCAATCAAATGGCCCAACGACATATATGTAGGCGACATGAAAATATGTGGCATACTCATCGAAAATACCCTCTCGGGCTGCAACATAGCCCAGTCAATCGTGGGAGTGGGTTTAAACATCAATCAGCGTGAATTCCTTTCCGATGCACCCAATCCCATTTCGTTAATCCACTTCACCAATAGCGAGACTTCCCTCGATGACATCCTCAACGAAGTGACCGACGAGATTATCTCAACATTTGACCACTACGACACATCCACACAATTCGACACACTCCACGATGCCTACATATCTATGCTATGGCGTCGCGATGGATTCCACCCCTATTCTACACCCGACGGCACACAATTCATGGCACGCATCACCAATGTAGCCCCCGACGGCATTCTCACCCTCACCGACACTCACAACACATCTCGCTCCTTCGCCTTCAAAGAAGTCCAAGCCATATTGTAAAAGTAGGTCCACAACACACCACTAACGAGACGAATGGTTGTAGGAACACGGCGCGCCGTGACCGTCCTATTTCTCAAGAACAAAATGACAAAAGATTTCAGAATGACAAGCGTTTGCATCGCATAATTTCAATTCCTCCCTCCAGGCGGCTCCGCACGCCCCTTTCCCGGAATTGTTATTATGCTCTGAATGTTTTAGCTTAGAAATAGAGTGGATACCCCTAACCTATAGGCCTAAGCACACTAAGCGAAACCCCAGGTAGTAGTAGCGATAGTCGGGAGTATAGGCGTCACGATAAGCCACACGGCAGTACTGCGCATCGTCGTCCCAATCGCCACCACGACCCACGCGGCCAGAGTCCGAAGATGGACTAGTAGGA
>JAZTZO010000063.1:0-48026 GCA_045637505.1 Muribaculaceae bacterium
TGGAAAAATTATTTCTTTTCGCAAAATATATCTAATTTTGAATAGTTGAACTGTAATACGGAGCTAGCTCCGTATTACACTCTTATTTTAATTATATATTTATTAACAATTTAAAAGTAAACCTTTTTCAGGACGATACAGGGAGAGTTTCGAGGTTCTCAATTTATTTGATGTAAATTTTAGAAACTTTGTTACCTTGCTTTTTGATGAATACGCCACCTTGTGGGTTAGCAACTTTGATGCCTTGGAGGTTGTAGTATTCAACAGGTGCTTCGTTGATTTCAATGTTTCCAATGCCGGTAGTCTTGATTTCAAGTACTTGAGAAGAAGGTGCTACGGTCAACGACTTGCGAGCAGGATTCTTCATTGTGAACGCCATGAAACCATATTGACGAGAGAAGATGAGCAAGTTGTCGGCAGGGTCAAACATCATTTGTTCGATTGCTGCTGAACTTGCAGCTGCATGTCCTACACTGATTTCGTAACTAAACTTGAGTGATGGAGTGTTGCCATTCCATGTCACATCATAGATGTTGATGTTACCATAGTTGTCGTTAGCAACCGCAAGTTTAGTCATTGCCTTGTTGATTGCGATACCACCTTCGGGAGCCTCGGTCATGTAGTTGGCATTACCTAAAGAATATGAATTGAATTTGAGGTTGCCACTATGATCCATGAATAGGAATGCAGGTTTGATTTCTTCGGTGTTGTCATAAGTGATATAGTTTTGACACACCCACACACCTTTTTCACACACAGCAAGTTCAACATTATTGTTAGCAAGATAGCCAGAAATACCGTCAAATACATAAGTAGGAGTAGTGTTCCATGTATCGGCAGTACCTAATTTGTAACGAATCAATTTCTTTCCTGTGCTATAGTCTTCGCAGAAAGTGTACATGTAGCGTTCGCTACCTGTTCCCCAGAAGTCAACGCAAGTGCTACTACCACCTACTACCGCGCTACCATTGGTCCATTGACCGCTTGAGGCGCGTGAGCCTTGGAATACTTGAGCAAATGAGCTATTTGCAGGGTTATATACATATATACCTGAGTTGCCATCACTCCAGTCGCTTAAGTAAAGTTTACCTGAGTTTGCTTTGATGCGATAAGGAGAAGAACTTGTTCCAGTGCTAAATTTGTCAGTAAGGATAATTCCACCATTCTTTGTGAGGTCGGGGTTGTATGTTTGTACCCCTTCGGCATAACCTACTGAAGAGTAAACATATCCGAAGTATGGGCTTTCGCTATCGAGGTCGATAGTAACACCACCACGACGGTTATTTGCAGTAACGCCACCTTGGTTGTGGAATACTTCGGCACCGATGCTTTCTTTGTTGTGAACAGCAACGCCCCATGTGAAGTTACCAATAGGAAGGTCGCCTGCTTCTAATAGAGCAACACACTCACCTTTAGCAAGTAATGATGGGATTGATGAAACGTCGATAGAAGTAACTTCGCCAGTTTCGATGTTGGTAAACACGAGGTCAAGACCTTTTACATTATCGGTCAACGAGTAAGTGAGTTTGTATAACTCGCCATTAGGCTCGGTTTTAAATCCGTAGGCAAATACACCACGATTAGCCGAAGGAGTTTCGGGCTCGGGCTCTGGTTCAGGGTCGGGAGTAGGAGTAGAGCCCGAGCCTGTGATTGCTTGTGAAGCAGGAGCGTTAGTTATGGTGTTGCGAGCAGGATTGCGAAGAGTGAATGCCATGAGACCTTGTTGACGAGAGAAGATGAGCATATTGTCGGCAGGGTCAAATGCAATTTGTTCGATATCGGTTGTGCTACCTACTTCAACGGCATATTGATAAGAGAGTGAAGGAGTATCGCCATTCCATGTTACTTTGTAGATATTTACATTGCCACCTGAATTACCTACTGCAAGATAACTCATATCGCTACTGATTGCGATACCACTTTCGGGTGATTGAGTGATAGCTTCAAGGCCACCAAGGTTATATGAGCTTAATTTGATGTTGCCATTGTGGTCCATAAACATAAATGCAGGAGCGGCTTGAGTAGAGTTTGTGCCACGAAGGTTTTGGCAAATCCACACACCTTTTTCGCATGCAACCATTTCAACATTGTTGTGTCCGAGGTTGTTTGTCACAGTAGCAAATGTAGCTGAAGGAGCAGCTCCCCAAGTGTCGTTGTTACCTAAATGGTAGCGAACGAGCATTTTGCCACTGCTATAGTCTTCGCAGAAAGCATACATGCGACGCTCTGAACCAGCATTGTAGAATGCAATACCAGTGGTACTACCACCCACTACTGCACCACCGTTGGTCCATTGACCGCTTGAAGCACGAGAGCCTTGGAACATTTGGTTGAGAGATCCATTTTCGGGGTTATATACATATACACCTGAGTTTTCGTCACTCCAGTCGCTGATATAAGCTTTAGAGTTGCTCACTTTTACGCGATAAGGTGAAGAGCTTGTTGAGCTACTGAACTTGTCGGCATGGATAACGCCACCATTTTTAGAGAGATCGGGGTTGTAGCGTTGAATACCACCAGCATAACCAGTAGTAGTGTAAACATGTCCGAAGTATTTGCTTTCGGTGTCGAGGTCGATAGCAACACCACCACGGCGGTTGTTATCGGTTGTGCCACCTTGGTTGTGGTAAACTTGAGCAGCGGTACTTGCTTCGTTGGCGATTGATACAGCCCAAGTGTATTCACCTTCGCCAATGTTAGCAGCGCTGATAGTTACAGAGTTGTTCCCTTTAGATACTTTACCAGCATCGTGAGTAGTTTTAGCACCAGTTGATTTGTTGGTGAGAATGATGCTTGCTTTAGGAGCGTTGGCAGTTGCTTTGTAAGAGAATACATAGTTGTCGCCACTCTTTGAAAGTGTGTGGCCGTAAGCATAGGCACCTTGTACAGGAACGAAGCTCATGCCTTCGCTTGAAATTGATGCAGTAGGATATACAATCTTATTAGCTTCAACAGTTACGCTGAATGAGCTTGTTGCATAGTCGGGGTGAGAACATTCTACTGTATATGTGCCAGGAGCAACTTTGTCAAATACGAATGCACCATTATAGAATCCGTCGGTTACAACAGTTTGTACTACTTGTCCATCTTTTTTAAGTTTAACAGTTGCACCATTGATAGGCAAATATTTGTCGAGAGTGCCTGTGTTGGGAGTATAATAGGTGTGAGTGAATGTTTGTGTAGCATGGCGAAGGATACCATAAATCATACCATATGAGTCTTTTTTGCCTAAAGAGAACCAGTCGTTGATACCTTTGGCATATCCAATACCTTCAATGCGAGCCACAGCTGGGTTCATAATTTTGTGGCGTGCAGGTTGATAGGTGTGGAAGAATCCTTCCGACATATAACCAGGCACATTGAGCGAGCTCAATACTTCATAACCACTTGATCCTTCAAGCAAGTGTGGACTGTTGGGATAGTTGGTCCACATCAAGTGAGGGTTTTCAAGTAGATACCAACCGGCAGCCATTGTACTATTGTAAGAATCGCTCATGCGTCCGTTATAGTAGAGAGCCATATAGTTGGTGTTTGTACCATCAACATATGCGTTAGAGTGGATTGAGATGAAGTAGTCAAAGTCGTTATAGTTGGCTTCGGCAGCTACTTCGGTGAGGTTGCGGTTATAGAGCTCTTCAGTGTCATCGCCATACCAAGGGGTATTCTTCACACGAGAGAACACGATAGGGTTTTTGAAGCTACGAGCAGCACCTATTTGGTGATGTTCGCCCGATTGGTTGAGAGTGCGGTCGAAAGGAACGCCCCATTCAATAAGTTTTTCCATGATACCAAACGCTTTCCAAAGGTTGGTGTTTGATTCGTGGAACCCAGTGGTATCTTTGAGAGCTTTGTTTACCAATGGAAGGTTACGAGTCATCCAACATCCGTGACCAGGGTTGATATATACACGAATGTCGTTAACTGTTACGGCCATCATAGAGGTCCACGCTATGATAGTCATCAATGTTAGAGAAAGAAATCTTTTCTTCATAATGTGGTAATTTTATGATGGTTATTATTTAGAAATATTTAATACGAAAAATTCACCTTGAGGAGTCACAAACGAAATGTTGTTGGCACCTACCGATGGATACATAGCTTTAACGCTTGAAGTAGTGAGCACTTGAGTGGTGCTACTATTGATGCGTTTTGCAATGAGTTTAGAACTTGTAGTTTTTACGCCATCGTCTTTGTGATCCATGCCCACGATAGTGTTGTTGTCATACCACACCGATGCACGCAAAACACCTTGTGCAACTGGGTTGCTACCATCGATGTTGCATACAAAGCAACCTTCACCTACCACGAAGTAGAGGATTTTTTTGCCGTCGGGTGAAACTTGTGGCCACAAATAACTTTTACCTTCAACACCTTGAGGAGCCACGAGAGTAGTGATGCCGTTTTGAGTAATATACATGCTACCACGATTAATTGAAGCGACTGGACGAGTTGCTTCACCAACAAATGCGCCAGCATTAGCTTTCAACGCTTTGGCTGCGTCGGTGGCAAAAACGCGAGTGTCGCGAGTAGTGGGCGAAACCACTTTTGTTGCACCTGTTGAGATGTTTACACTCTTGAGGGTAGTGTAGCGACGCTTATCAGTACCATAGTTACTTTCACGGAAAATAACGGTGTTGTTGTCACCCGAAATTTTTAGGTCAAAACCGTTACCAGTGTCGCTGATGCGAGTAAGCTTGTTTGTCGAAAGGTCAATCTTGTCAAGACCCATACTACTTTGATGAGAGATAACTGCCCATTTGCCATCGGGGCTGAGTTGAGCTGTGCTCACTTTCACTCCTGCAGGAATAGCCACCTTGGTGGTGCTCTTCACGCTGAGGATTTGAGCATTCATGCCTAAACTAACTAAAAGAGTTAGGCCGAGAAGAATTTTTTTCATTTAGGTTGTATTTAAAGTTAATATTTAGCAAATATTGCTCATTGATAGGATTTTGATTGGTCAATATTACTATCAATAAAGAATAATCGGCAAAGTTAATGAAAAATTGATATAAAAGAGGGATGAAAAGTTGTTTTTTTAAGCGAAAACTCGATTAAATAGAGGTTTTGGTGAGAAAAAAAGATTAAAAACTCACAAATAGAAAAAAACGAGCCGATGAGGGCTCGTTTATGTGTAGATATATAGCAAAATTATTGGGCTATATTGTTGACAAATTAAATAATCATTTAATTTAGAATTTCACTTCTGGAGCTTTGTTTGCACCTTCTTCAGCTTCAAAATATGGGCGTTTTTCAAAGCCGAACATACCTGCAATAATAGAACGAGGGAAAGCGCGAATTGCAGAGTTATAAGTACGAGCAATTTCGTTGAAATTGCGACGCTCTACACTGATGCGGTTTTCGGTACCTTCCAATTGTGCTTGAAGTTCTTTGAAGTTTTCGTTGGCCTTCAATTCAGGATAAGACTCTGTAATAGCTAATAAGCGACCGAGTGTAGCACCCACTTCTCCTTGAGCTTTTTGATATTCTTGTAATTTTTCAGGAGTCAAATTCTCTGGATCAACAGTTACTTGAGTTGCTTTTGAACGAGCAGAAACAACAGCTTCAAAGGTTTCTTTTTCATGAGAAGCATAACCCTTCACGACATTTACTAAGTTAGGAATTAGGTCGGCACGCCTTTGATATTGGTTTTCTACATTACTCCATGCCGAGCTGACTTCTTCATCCATTTTTACCATACCATTGTATGAACTGATTAACCAAATTGCAATAGCACCAATTGCTACAATTAATCCAATTGTTGATTTCTTCATCTTGTTATAGTTTGAGAGTTAATAATATTGTTTTATATTAGAATCTACTACCGGCTCCACCTCCACCGAAACTTCCTCCACCGAAGCTTCCACCACGAGGTGTGTGATTATAGCTTGACCTGCGGGGTGTAACTCTGCCAGATGTATTATTAAAGCCATCGTCTTTTGGGAAGTTGATTTTTTCTTCTTTCTCAAAAGTATGTCCACAATCTTGGCAAGTATAGGTTTTTTTCACAATTTCATAATCCTTTGTTTTTGATAGAGTATTGGATTTAGTCATTGTTGTATTTCTTTTTTTGCATTGAGGGCAACATGGCTTGGATGGTTTGAAGACTCTATATAGAATAAAAAATATGGGGGACAGAAATAATAATCCCATAATAATAAATCCCAAGTCATCTTCACTTTCTTCTTGTAATTCGTTGGTCATCGAGCCATTTAAATAGCCATTTAGTGCACGAATACCTTCTATCATACCAGTGTTCCAATCGCTCTTGCTTAAATGCTGTACCATATATTTACTTTGGATGCGTTTACAGATGGCATCAGGCAACACTCCTTCCAATCCATAACCGGTGGCAAATTGCACGCATCGTTCTTCGGTTGAAAGAAGAACGACCAACCCATTGTCGCGTCCTTTTTGTCCTACACCCTTTTCCTTACCCAAACGATGGGCAAAATCAAAGCAATCACCTCCTTCAATGCCAGTTACAACAACAACCATTGTCTGAATGCCTGTTTTTTCTTCCAAAGCATACAAAATGGAATCTATCGCTGCTACTGTGGAATCAGAAAGAATATTGTCGGGATTGCTGACATAGCGCGTTTTGTCCTCTAAATGCACCATCGGTATTTCTTGGATGGTGTAATCTTTTGCATGGAGATTCAAACCTCCCCATAGCATAAAACATATAATTATTGTTAGTATTCTATTCATACCTGAATATGTTTATGATTATATTGTATAGAATTAACTATCAATTGCAAAATTAAAAAAAAATTTAAAAAGCACACATTTGGGAGATAAAAAAACAATTTTTTTTACGAGGACTTTTATTATCCTACAATATAGTAGGTAATAATAAACAAGTTGGCACAAGAAATTGTGCCAACAAAGTTGTAGTTTCTATAAATTAAATGGTTATAACTTTTCTACTTTGCCAATAAATAGAATTGCACCAGTGCTTTGTTCGGTCAACACGAAGATGAAAGGTCGATTGAGGGTGAACGGAGCTATTGCCAAAAGGTCGCCGGTAACAGTGCTTGAAGCCGAGGCTGCAGTAGCACCATCTTCATCTATTTCGAAATAGTTAGATTGAGAAGCTGAGGTTATGAGAAGGAAAGGATATGTCGACATGTTTGAAAAATCAGCCGAACTATTAAAGGCTGATATTATGCCCATTTCTTGATATATGGGTTTCATATCGAGGTAATTTTTAAATGAGAATTTAGGAATATTTATAGTGCCATCTTCGGAGTATCCGTTTTTTAATATTTCGTTCCAACCTGTTGTTTTGATTTCATTTATACAATCGTCAAAGGTATAGTATTCGCCGTCGGTGGTGTAGTTTTTGTTGGGAAGAATGAATTTAAGGGTAAATGCCCCGTTGCCAAAGTCAAGACTGGCCATTGAAAATGTTAAAGTGTTGACATGTTTAAAGTCTTGTTTTCCCGACATGTATTCAACAGTTGGAGTAGAATTGTCAGCGCAATAAAATTTTGATTTATAAGTGTCTTTTTTGTTGAATTTAGTTTTCCATTGACTATCGAAATACATCGCATTAACTAATACAGCAGCGGTAAATTCATCGACTTGATTGGGCTTTAATAGGTCGTTGATAAGCCCATTAGTTTTGTCGGAACACCAATCGTTCACTTGAGTTACGGCGTTGTTGACATCTAATGGCATCACATCGGCATCGTAGTATGTTTTAGTACTTGAGATATATTCGTTAAAAATTTGATACGAACTGTTGTGCCATAGTGAGTTGGCTATGTGTAAAGTTGTTTTTGAGTCAAGAGAGGTGAGCTGGGTAGTGAGCTTGTGCAGATAATTATTTACATCTTCATTGCTGAAGTCCTCAAATCCCAATGCTTTATAGATTTCATCGCGAGTGGCACCATTTGCCCCATTAGCTGTCATACACATAGCATAAGTAGCACTTAATGGTGATACAATTGCATTGCCCGATGTTTTATTTACGTGGTCAAACATATTCCAAGCAAAGTCGCAATTTTGTTTAGCTACATCGGCTTCGCTTCGTGATAGTGTGATGGTTTTTAGTTCATTTGTAGGATTATCAACCTCCTCACAACTTGTGAAAGTCACACACGCTAATGTTAGTATCGATGCAATGGACTTAATCGTTTTCATGATAGTCAAAATGTTTATTTAGTTAATAATAGTATTAACCTACACAAAGATATATTCTATTTTTAGAATACACAATATTTAGGCGTTTCTATAATTAAGATACGAATTAATGGAAAAGACTGCACGAAGATGCACGATTTACCATCTACATCTAATACCTATGGGCAGTGTGATAGAGAATGGGTGCTCGGTGCGGTATGTTTCAATGTTGCTTCCATTTGGAATAAAATATTGGACATTAGGCTCGGCGAAAATGCCAAAATGTGAGCCGATATTATATTGCACACCTGCACCAATCGACATTGACCATTGGCATGGTGCTTTAAATGATTCTGTTTTGAAATATAGCGACTTTTTCAAACGATAGTCGGTTGAAAGTGTAGCATTTACAGGGAATTCAAATAGGAGTCCAGTCGAAGAATATATGTCCCAATGTTTAGAACTTAACCAATTATAAGAAACTTTTAAAGGAATGCCTAAATAGTGGATTTTTTGATTTTCTACAATTCCTGCATTGCTTTCACCTGTTATAAATTGAGATGATAAAAGAGCGTAATTGAGGCCCGATTCAATACCGAGATGGTTGTTGAATCGGTATTGAGCTGCTGCAGATATCGTAAATGGCAAATAGTGATTGACGGAGCGATTTGCTACATTTTTCCCTCTTTGTATATGATATTTGGCTATTTCTTTTATTGCAGCGCGCTCTTTTTCGGGATAATTTGCATTGTCAACATAAGAAGAAATGCCACTCCACAAATTGAGATCATAGGAATCATCTGATTCAGGGAAAAAAAGATGGTCAAGATAGACCATCTCATTCCATGGAGATGTACTATAGATATTGCCTATATAAGACATGTTTACATTCCATGACGAATTGTCGTTGTTTATAATTGGCTCAACCTCTTGCTGTGCAAGAAGTGTTTGAGGGTTGAAATCAGGGATAGAAATAGAGTCAACCACAACACTGTCGACAGGATTGTTTGCGATGAATAAAGATGAGTCAACAATAGTTGTAGCGATAGGGTTAGCGAAACAATCTTGCTCAGCATCATTTTTTGGAGTAGAACGATAGCTTTTAGCAATTTTTGTATCGTTTGTTTTGATACTAATAGGGATACGAACTTTGGTAGTGTCGATGTGTAGCGAGGGAGTATCAATATGTTCGCTAATAGGATTGTTCTCTTGTTTTGGTGTAGAAGGGGTGATTGACGTTGTAGTCTTTTGAGGTTGGTGAATAAAGAGATAGACAAATGGCAACGTGATGAGTAGCAACAGCATTAGCGACCAATAGTTGGCGAGCATTTTGCGAAGCATCTTTTTTGCACGTGCTAATTGCGAAGATGAAGAGTGTGCAGCGATGCCGAGAATGTTGGCGATTTCGGCATGAGACATCTCTTGCATTACCGACATCCTAAACACTTTGTTATATCCGTCAGGGAGAGAATCGATAGCCGAGAGTATAATTTCGAGAGGAGGAAGAGGTGGCATTGGAGTATCGTCGGGTTGCTCAACTTGTAGGATTTCTTCTTCGGAAATTTCAGAGAAAGGGACTGTTTGGCTATTGCGATGTTGCTCAAGATATCGTCGTGCAATATTGGAGGTGATGCATGATATCCATGACTCAAATCGTTTGGGGTTTTGTAGTTGGTTGAGTTTAGAAATCGCTAAAATAAAGGCGTCATGAGCTAATTCTTCGGCAATCATGCGGTTGCCCACAATCTTAACACATATCCCCACCATTTTATGTGAATATATGCTGTAAAGTTGATTTATGGCTTTTTCATCGCCCTGTAATCCTTGATTGATTAACTCTTCAATTTCCATAATGAGATGTAGTCTCTTTTATTAAGATACATAAATCTCAAAAAGACTGCATGAGTATATAGTAAAAAATGTAATGTAAAAAAGTGGGGGCGATTATTTATCGCGCGAGATGATGTAGTCGATGATTGCGATAAAGTGGTCGCGAGTTTGTGATGCGGGGAATTGCGAAATGATTTCAACGGCTTCATCACGAAGGCGTTGCATTGTGTCGTAGGCATATTCAATCCCACCATGTTGTTTGGCATACTCAATGAGGGTATTAATCTCATTGGTGTCGAGGATCTCTTTCTTTGACAATGCGAGCATTTCATCGTGTTGAGGTAATGACTCGTTGAGCAACACATGGAGCAAGGGAAGTGTGATTTTGCCCTCGCGAAGGTCGTTTCCGGTGGGTTTGCCTATCTTTTCATCGTTGAAGTAGTCAAAGATGTCATCTTTTATTTGGAAACAAAGACCAAGCAAACGCGCTACTTTTGAGAGTTTTTCGGTGTCATCGTCAGATGCTTTCACAGCAAATGCTCCTACTTCAACACATGAAACAAACAATGATGCTGTTTTGCGATAGATAGTCTCAAAATAAGCATCTTCGTTGAGGGTGTGATAGCGAGCGTTATAAATTTGGTCTATTTCGCCAATAGAAAGGAGTTTACCGAGATTGGTAATTGATTTTATGATTTTGATGTCATCGGTTTCGATGGCTTGTAAAAGAGCCGAAGAAAGGAAGAAGTCACCCACAAGCACAGCAATGTGGTTGTCCCAAATGTTGTTAATAGTAGCTTGTCCGCGACGCAATTTGGTGTCATCAACCACATCATCGTGAATGAGAGTGGCGTTGTGGAGGAGTTCCACAGCAGTAGCGGCCGAGATAACATTTTCGTTAACCTCGCCAAGTAATTTGGCACTCAAAATTACGATTATGGGGCGAATTTGTTTCCCTTTAGACTTGAGGTAACCTTCAATCACTTGATTCATCAACGCATTGGGCGATGTCAAAGTGTTGGCGATGCGTTGATTTAGCATCTCCAATTCGGGCGCGATTGATTGTTGTATTGATTGAAAAGTTGACATCAAAATTGAAATTTCGCACAAAATTAGTAAAACTTATAAAAATAGCGAGGCAAAATTCAATAAAAAGGAACAATAAAGTGAAAAAATGGTGTTTTTTTTGTTTTTTTTGAGAGAGTTGGTGTTTTTATGATTAATTTTATCGAATATTTCATAGCAATAAATTTATCACACGATATGAACGAAAAGAAATTACTTCTCATAGATGCTTATGCGTTAATATATAGAGCCTATTATGCGTTGATACGAGCGCCTCGTTTTACTTCTAAAGGGTTAAATACATCGGCTATATTTGGTTTTTGTAACACACTTGAAGATGTGTTGCGAAAGGAAAATCCCACGCATGTGGCTGTGTGTTTCGACCCCAAGGGTGGCACTTTCCGTCATGAAGCCTATCCCGAATATAAGGCGCAACGCGATGCGCAACCCGAAGACATAACTCTTTCAATACCATATATAAAAGATATCCTTGCGGCACTCAACATTACTGTCATTGAGGTGCCTGGCTATGAGGCCGATGATGTGATAGGCACTCTGTCGCGAAAGGCCGAGGGGGAGGGGTATCTCACCCTCATGATGACGCCCGATAAAGATTATGGACAATTGGTTTCGGATCGCGTGTTGATGTATCGACCTGCGTTGAAAGGTGCGGGCTTTGAGGTGCGTGGTGTGAAAGAGGTGTGCGAAAAATATGGCATCGATTCGCCATCGCAGGTGATTGACTTGCTTGCCCTTGAAGGTGATGCGAGTGATAATGTGCCTGGATGCCCTGGCGTAGGCGAAAAGACTGCTGTTAAACTCATCAATGAGTGGGGTTCGGTGGAAAATCTCATTGAAAATGTCGATTCGCTCAAAGGTGCTATTCAAAAGAAAGTGGCCGA
This sequence comes from Muribaculaceae bacterium, assembly GCA_045637505.1. Taxonomy (GTDB): domain Bacteria; phylum Bacteroidota; class Bacteroidia; order Bacteroidales; family Muribaculaceae; genus RGIG4079. The sequence continues at coordinate 11,922 of JAZTZO010000063.1, forward strand.
AAATATAGAGAAGATAAAATTCTCTAAATTCTTGGTAACGATAAAAACCGATGTGCCAATTGAGGTTAATATCGATGACTTGGCTCGTAAAGATGCCGATGAAGCGCGTCTTGCTGAAATCTATACCGAACTCGAGTTTAAGTCGTTCTTGGCCAAATTGGGGGTGGCTCCCGTTTCCAATGATGCGCCAGTTGCAGCGCAGCCACAACAGCAATCATCGTTATTTGATGCTCCATCATTGTTTGATGCCCCCGAAGAGCCACAGGCGTGTGTGGAGTCAAAGGGTGAATATAGTGAAATTTCATCACTAAAAGAGGTGGCCGAAGTGGTTTCTCAAGCATTGGGATGTAAAGCCGTGGGGATGGCAATATATGCAACCGGTAGCGAAGCAATGTCGGCACGATGGCGTGGAATAGCCTTGTCGATGCATGGCGGAGAAGCCGTATATATAAAATTGCCACACGACAACGAGGCTCGTGGGCAAATGAAGGTTGTGTTGCGAATGTTGCTCTGCTCAAAGGCTGTGCAATTAGTGAGCCATGATGTGAAGCGCGATTATATAATATTGCACAATGAGGGAATTGAACTCGGCGAAAACTATTACGACACATCGGTAGCACATTATTTGTTGCAGTCCGAAATGAAACATCTGCTACCGTCATTGGCATTTACCTATCTCGGTTGCATGGTGAGTGGTGGTGTAGAAGAGGTTGTTCAACGCAAGCCTGGATGCGAAATTGAAGCATCGCAAGAGGCAAATGTGGTGTGTGAAATTGCCGATGTGACATTGCGATTATATGAAAAATTCTGCCCTATGGTGGAACAAGAAGGATTGACCTCGTTGCTTGAGGATATTGAATTGCCGTTTGTGAAAGTTCTTGCCGATATGGAGATTGTGGGGGTGAGAATTGATGTGAACGAGTTGGCTAAAATGTCGCAGTCGCTCACTTCACGCATGCAAGAAATTGAAAAAGAGGTGTATGAACTTGGTGGTGGCGAATTTAATATTGCCTCACCTATGCAAGTGGGCGAGGTGTTGTTTGAACGCTTAAAGATTGACCCCAAGGCCAAACGCACAAAGGGTGGAGCATATTCAACGGCCGAAGATGTGTTGGAAAAATATCGCAAATCGCACCCTATCGTTGACAAGATATTGCAAATACGAGGATTGCGTAAGTTGTTGAGCACATATATCAATGCGTTGCCCGAGTTGATTAACCCTACAACTGGCAAAATACACACATCATATAATCAGACGGTTACAGCAACAGGGCGAATCTCATCGGCTAATCCTAATTTGCAAAACATCCCTGTTCGCACCGATGATGGGCGCGAAATACGCCGTGCATTTATTGCCGATGAGGGGTGTCTATTCTATTCGGCCGACTATTCGCAAATTGAGTTGCGCTTGATAGCCGACATGAGTGGCGATGAAAATATGATTGAAGCCTTCAATTCGGGAGCCGACATTCACCGTGCTACAGCAGCAAAGGTGTATGGTGTGTCGCTCGATGAGGTAACCGATGATCAGCGTCGTTATGCCAAGACTGCTAATTTTGGGATTATCTATGGCATTTCGGCATTCGGACTTTCGGAACGATTGTCAATCCCACGCGCCGATGCTAAAAAACTCATTGACGGATATTACGAAACTTATCCTCAAATGCGTCAATATATGGACGAAACACTCAAAAAGGTTCGTAAGGAGGGGTATGTATCGACCATAAAAGGTCGTCGTCGTTATCTGCCCGATATTAATTCGCGTAACGCAGTGGTGCGTGGTTATGCCGAGCGAAATGCAGTGAATGCTCCCATTCAAGGCTCGGCTGCCGACATCATCAAGGTGGCAATGATTGATATCGCACGCGATTTTGCTAAAGAGGGGTTGCGCTCTAAAATGATAATGCAAGTACACGACGAATTGGTGTTTAATGTAGTTCCCGAAGAATTGGACCGAGTGCAAGAAATCGTGAAACGCGACATGGAAAATGCCTATCATGGCCGAGTGGCTCTCACGGTGGCTGCCGGAGTAGGTAATAACTGGCTCGAAGCCCATTAAGAGTTTCTTTGCATTAATTGACTAAAAATAATAGTTGATAAGTGGCGTTTTTTGAAATTAAATCTTACATTTGTGCAAAATAATAACTTTAAACAAAATATGATTATGAAAAAGATTTTTTATTTGGGAGCAGCGATGTTTATAATGGCATCGTGTGGTTCAAGCGAAACACAAACTACCGAGGTGGCCGAAGATACTTTCGGAATGGAAATTCCTGTTGAAGCTCTTGAAAGCGAAGTGCCCTATGAAGGTACAGGAAATATGTCGGACAATGGTGAAAGCGTGAGCGAAACAGTGACAGAGGCTGTGACAGAAGAGATTACCGAAGAGTCAGCTACCGACAAAGTGAAAGAAAAAATGAAAGAAGTAGGCGAAGATGCTAAAGAGAAACTTCAAGAACTCGACGAGGCAACAAAAGAGAGTCGTAAGGAAGTCGCCGAAAAGGTAAAAGAAGCAAGCAAAGACGCTAAAGACAAAGCAAGCGAAATGCTCAAAAAAGGGAAAGAAAAACTCAAAGAAATGAGCGAAGAGTAATAATTCAACGCTTCAATGAGTAAAATATAAACAAAGAGGGTGAGTCAAACGACTCACCCTCTTTGTTGTGTAGTGGAGTATAGCGGACTCGAACCGCTCACCTCGACACTGCCAGTGTCGCGCTCTAGCCAGATGAGCTAATACCCCGATTTGATTGCAAAGGTAATGATAATTTTGTGTGAGTGCAAGTTTTTGTGGGAAATTGATATAGTGCAACTTAATTTATCGGAGTGTAAAGGCAAAAAATAATGTAGAACTTGAATTTTTGCATAAAAATATGCAAATGAATAAATATTTATTTTGTATCTTTACACGATATTTTATATAAACCTATATGAAACATAGATTTTCAATAATTTCATTGATATTAATGGCCATAAGTGTTTTCACTTTATCGGCTCAAGATGTGGTAGTTGGCGCTGCTCAAGTAGATAAATATGTGCCATTGTTGAAAGGAAAAAAGATAGGCCTTTTTTCAAATCACACTGGGATGGTTGGCGACCGCCACACTCTCGACATTATGATTGAAAATGGGCTTGATGTTGAAGTAATATATTCGCCCGAACATGGTTTTCGTGGCACAGCCGATGCTGGCGAGCAAGTGAGTAGTTCGGTTGACAAGAAAACTGGCATTCGCATAGAATCACTCTATGGTAGCAATAAGAAAAAAGCATTGTCAAAAGAGGAGATATCTAAAATTGATATTATCGTTACCGACATTCAAGATGTGGGCTTGCGTTTCTATACCTACTATTGCACAATGGTTGACTTGATGAATGCTGCTGTGGCTTGCAACAAAGAGTTTATGGTGCTTGACCGTCCAAATCCTAACGGAATGTATGTTGATGGTCCTATCCTTGACATGAAATATAAATCGGGTGTAGGCAAATTACCTATCCCAGTGGTGCATGGACTCACTCTTGCCGAACTCGCATTGATGGTCAATGGTGAAGGATGGCTCGATAATGGTGCAAAAGTGCCTTTGCAAGTAGTGAAATGTGAGAATTACACTCACCAAACACGCTATGTGTTGCCTATCGCTCCATCGCCCAACCTTCGCACAATGAAATCGATTTATCTCTATCCTTCAATATGCTATTTTGAAGGTACATCGGTGAGCCTTGGTCGTGGCACTGACGCTCCATTTGAGATTTATGGTCATCCCGACATGAAGGGGTGTGATTTCACATTTACCCCTCGCAGTGTGGAAGGTGCAAAAAATCCACCTTTGCTTAACAAGAAATGCTATGGTCGCGACCTCCGTAATCTTGACGACGAGGAGATTATTGCTAAAGGGTTGAATCTTGAATATCTCATTGATGCCTATAAATGCATGGGTGTATCGGTCGATGCGTTTTTTGACAACGGATATAAGTATGCTGGAGCAAAAGAATTTTTTGAAAAACTTATAGGTACTGCCGATGTGCGAAAAATGATTGCCGAGGGCAAGAGTGCCGAAGAGATAAAGGCTACTTGGGCCGACGATGTTGAGGCGTTTAAAGTTCAACGCAAGCCTTATTTACTTTATGAGGAAAAATAAATGATACTTTGATTAAAAATAACTAAACATAAAACAATACATTATGCAAAACCATTGGATAGTAATTATTACAATAATAGCATATTTTGCGTTGCTATTGATGATTTCTTATTTTGCTTCGCGAAAGTCAGATAACGCAACATTCTTTTCGGGTAACCGCAAGAACCCTTGGGTGTTGGTTATGATTGCTACTATTGGCGCAGCAATTTCGGGTGTGACATTTATCTCAGTACCCGGTATGGTTGTGGCTAAAGGTTATTCCTACCTTCAAATGTGTTTAGGGTTTATCGTAGGATATTTCCTCATTGCATTTGTGTTGATTCCTATGTTTTATAAACGCAACTTGGTGTCGATTTATGGGTATCTTGGCGAACGATTTGGTGTTGCTACTTATCGTAGTGGTGCGTGGTTGTTCTTTGTGTCAAAGATATTGGGCGCATCGGTGCGATTCTTGGTAGTGTGTGCAACCTTGCAAGTACTCGTGTTTGAACCCCTTGGAATACCATTTGTGTTGAATGTGGTAGCAACTATCGCATTGATATGGCTTTACACAGCACAAGGTGGTGTGAAATCGGTAATATGGACCGATGTATTGAAGAGTTGTTGCTTGGTGCTATCGGTAGTGTTGTGTATCTATTTCATGGCAAAAGGTTTGGGTTTCTCATTTGGTGAAATGGTAAGTGCTGTAGCCGGTGATAGTACCTCTCAAATATTCTTCTTTGAAGATGCTAAAGCGGGCACATATTTCTGGAAACAATTCCTTGCTGGTGTGTTTATGGTAATTGCAACAACTGGTCTCGACCAAGATATGATGCAACGCAACCTTGCTTGTAAAGACTCAAAAGAGTCACAAAAAAATATGATTGTGAGTAGTGTGATACAATTCTTTGTAATCGCATTATTCCTTGTGTTGGGAACATTGCTCGTGATGTATATGAGTAAAATGAATATGGCAATGCCCGAAAAATCGGACGATATATTTGGAATAGTAGCACAAAGCGATGGAATGCCAGTAGTGGTGTTGATATTATTTGTTTTGGGCTTGATTTCGGCTGCATATTCGGCAGCGGGGTCGGCTATCACCTCTCTCACCACATCGTTTACAGTAGATATTCTCGACGGGCAAAAGAAATATGAAGATGCAAAACTCACTCGTGTGCGCAAGTTGGTGCATGTGATGATGTCGGTGCTAATGGGATTGGTAATCATAGTGTTTTATTATGCAAGTGACCAAGATGCTATTAGCGCGGTTTACACACTTGCTTCATATACTTATGGGCCTATTCTCGGGTTGTTTGTGTTTGGTATGTTTACTAAACTTCAAGTGCGCGACAAAATGGTTCCCGTGGTGTGTGTGCTTGCTCCGGCGCTGTCGTGGGTAGTGCAATGGCAATTGAAAGAGCAATTTAATTATACAACAAGTTTTGAACTATTGATTATAAACGCTGTGTTGACAGTTGTAGGGTTGATGTTGCTCTCAAAAGGAAAGATTAAAGAATAAAAATTAGAAATCCCTAGTATAACCAAAATTAATATAACCAAAATTCTATGTCAAAAGACCTTTTCAATCGTTACATATGGTTGATAGATACGATTAAACGTTATGGGCATATAACTCGTGAAGAGTTGAATGCGCGTTGGAAAAAATCTCCATATTCAAATGGAGAGCCTCTGCCGCGTCGCACATTCTATAATTACCGAATGGCGATTGAGGATTTGTTTAAAGTGAACATTGAGTGTAATCCCTCTACATTTGAGTATTATATTGACGAGGGCGATACTCACAACGAAGATGTAACAAATTGGCTGTTGAATACAACGGCTATGAGCAATGTGTTGAGTGAATCGCGCGACATTTCAAATCGTATTTTCATTGAAGATGTGCCATCGGCTCGCGAGTTTCTCGCCACTGTGATTGATGCGCTAAAGGAGTATCATCAAATCAAATTTACTTATCAACCCTATTCGCGCACAAATGCCACACCCGACATTATTGTTGAGCCCTATTTCTTGAAAATTTTCCGCCAACGCTGGTATGTAACAGGGCTTAATGTGAAAGAAAATAAGATTAAGACTTATGCCCTTGATCGCATGAAAGATGTGGTAGTGCTCCAAGAAACATTTGACATGCCCGACGACTTTGATGCCGAGTCATATATAAAATATAGTTTTGGTATCATATTCTCACAAGGTGAGGTGAAAAATGTGTCAATAAAAACTGATTCTCGCCAAGCAAAATATCTTCGTGCATTGCCCCTACACTCGTCGCAACAAGAGATGATTCATGATTCGTATTCAATTTTTAATTATCGACTACGCATCACTCCCGACTTTGTGCAAGAACTATTGTCGCACGGACCAAGTATTACTGTAATTGATCCCCCCGAACTAAAGGCTATGATAGTGACAAGTCTTGAAGAATCGCTTGCTAATTACAAGAAATAGCGAAAAAAACGATATGAATATAAGCAATAAGGGTTGCCTTGGATGAGGCAACCCTTATTGCTTATTATGGTTGAATGGTTTTATTCTTCTACCAATTCGAAGTCTTCTTTGGTTACACCACAAAGAGGGCAACTCCAATCGTCGGGAATTTCTTCAAATGCAGTTCCGGGAGCGATACCACTATCAGGGTCACCTACTTCGGGGTCATAAATCCAATCACATACAGTGCAACGATACTTTTTCATAATCTTATTGTTTTTTTGTTGTTATTAATCTTATTTATTTAACAAATAAAACATGTTGATTGTTTTATCCATTGCAAAGATATTATGGTAATTCAACCCTCACAACCTATAAAATCTATCAATCAATAGATTTTATTAATATGAAGTGTGATGAAGTTGATTATGAGGGTTTTGAGTCTAAAGTATCTTCTTCACGAGGCCAAACATTTTGTAGGGCATATATCTAAATGGGAGGTCAATCCATGTGCCTGTGGCAATGATGCTTCGTGAGTGACTGAAGGCCTCGAAACTATCTTTGCCGTGATAACGACCCATCCCAGAGTTACCGACCCCACCAAATGGAGTGAATTCATTGGCTATGTGCATTATCACATCGTTGATGCAACCGCCTCCCGATGAGGTTTTGTGAATTAATTCCCACCCATCTTTTTCGTTGCCAAAGTAGTATAGAGCAAGAGGTTTTTCGCGTGAGTTGATGAATGAGGTAGCGCTATTTACAATTGAATCATCATCGTTGAGAGTGATAATGGGAAAGACGGGTCCAAAAATCTCCTCGGTCATAACTGGAGAGTCTAATGCCGGATTGTCGAGCAATGTTGGGGCAATGTAGCGAGTTGAGGCATCGCATTCGCCTCCACATAGCACCTTTTCGCTCTTAATATATCCACTCACACGCTCAAAGGCATTGTCGTTGACAATTCTCACATAATGCTTGTCGGCTTTAATATCTTCGCCATGGAGACTCTTTACCTCTTGGGCAAATGCTTCGACAAACTCATCTTTAACCTCTTTGTGAATTAAAATATAGTCGGGGGCAATGCATGTTTGACCACTATTGAGTGTCTTTCCCCAAGCAATTCGGCGAGCAGCGACTTTGATATTGGCACTTTTGTCAATCACACACGGACTTTTACCTCCAAGTTCGAGCACCACGGGGGTGAGATTTTGTGCGGCAGCGGTCATTACAGTTTTTGCCAATGCGGGGCTACCTGTGAAAAATATTATATCCCAGCGTTGTTGAAGTAGTGCTGTATTAACCTCTCGATTGCCTTGAACCACAGCAATATAGTCTTTGTTGAAGGTCTCTGAAATCATCTCTTCGATAACTTTCGACACATGTGGCACATAGGGTGAGGGTTTGAGCATAGCGGTGCAGCCCGATGAGATTGCCCCAATGAGTGGATTCAATAACAACTGTACAGGGTAGTTCCATGGGGCAATGATTAAAGCATTGCCTAATGGTTCTTTAACTATATAACTTCGAGAAGGAAATAATTTTAGTGGGGTAGGAGCCTTATGGCGTTTAGCCCATGATTTAATTGATATGCGATGCATATTTATTTCGGCCTTCACGATGCTGATTTCGGTGAGATATGCTTCTTCATATGATTTATGAAGATCAATCCATAGAGCATCACACAATCGTTGTTCCCACTTTTCCATGGCAACATAAAGTCGTTTCAACATCTCTTTTCTGAAATTGATGTCAAGTGTAACTCCTGTGCCGAGATATTGCTTTTGAGCCTCTGTGAGTTGGATTATTTCTTGAGTTGAGGTATTGTCCATTGATAGTGAGTTCTAATTTCTACAAAAGTAATAAAATCTTTTTTACTTGCGACCTTTGAAATGATCCATTGTGTGGTAAACGCCCACAACTTCTCCAAAAAACCAATCAAATATGCGAGTTGGGATGAGGCCTTGCCAGAATCTAATAAAATGGAATCCGAATGGGAGCCCACAGAAAATTTTGTTTTTCTCAATTGATTTTAATACCTTTTTTGCTACATATTCGGGCTTCAAGATGGGAATGATGCTTGACTTAACACCATCAAACATTCCGGTGCTTATATAGTAAGGTGCAACGGTGGTTACATGCACATTTTTCTTCTCACTTTGTAGTTCGATGCGCATTGATTCAGACCATCCGATAGCGCCCCATTTGCTCGCTCCATATACCGACATGCGAGGATTGCCAAGCATTCCTCCTGCCGATGCAATGTTGCATATGTGACCACGATTGCGTTTTAACATATCGGGGAGCATTACTCGTGTGACATACATAGGAGCCAAGGTGTTAATGTTGATGGTGCGATCCATTTCATCCTTGGTGAGAAGGTCAAATGTTTTGTTACTTGTGATAATGCCAGCGCAATTTATGAGGATATCGATGTGCTCATATTCGGCACACACATCGCTATAGGTGCTATTTATCAACTCATAATTAGTAACATCAACAGTGTATGCTTTGACTGTGCCAAATTGTTGGAGCTCGTTGCACGCATTTTCTATACTATTCGGGTTTATGTCCCATATTATCACACAATTGGCACCTTTTTGTAGGGCTATGCGTCCCATAATTAATCCTATCCCCGAGGCACCGCCGGTGATAAGAACATTTGAGTCTTTGATTCTCATTATACTTTAATTTTGGTTATAAGAAAAGTGGCAGATTGCCGATTGAAGGTTGCGACAGTCTGTTTTTTATAAATAAGGGCGACACTTTATATAAATGTCACCCTTACTATTTTTGTTCAAATTATTTTTTAATGCGTTGGTAGAGGTATCGTTTGATACTCTTTTTAGGAGTGCGTTCAAAAGCCTCCGACATAACCTCGATATTCTTCAAACGAGCATAATTGGGGAGGTCTTTGTTGATATCGGGAAGAGTTGATTTGATATATTTGGTAAACTCTTTTTGGTTCATGCCATCTTTCGCACCTTGGTCAAAGTCGGGGAATACGAGAGCAGTTAAGCCACCTTCATCCTCAATAACAAGCGATTCTACGAAATAGGGGCGCACATCAAGAGCAGCTTCGATTTCTTCGGGATAGATATTTTGTCCCGATGGGCCTAATATCATACATTTTGAGCGACCACGAAGGAAGAGACTTCCATCGGCATCAATTACACCCATGTCGCCAGTGTGCAACCAACCATCCTCGTCGAGAGCTTCGGCTGTGGCTTCGGGGTTTTTGTAATAGCCAAGGAACACATTTGCCCCTCTAACGAGCAATTCGCCAGGAATGTTTTCAGGGTCGGGAGAGTCGATTTTCATCTCCATGTTGGGCACTATTTCGCCACATGAATAGAGTTTCTCGGTCTTCCAGTCAGAGTAAGTAATGATAGGAGCACACTCGGTCATGCCATAACCCACAGTGAATGGGAAATTCATCTTCTTGAAGAATGTTTCAACCTCTTTGTTGAACGCTGCACCACCAATGATTACTTCATAAAACTCGCCACCAAATGCGTTGATGAGCTCGGCTTTGATTTTATTGATAATGAGTTGGTCAAGGCCTGGCACTTTTAAGGCAAATCTAATACCTGCCTTTTCCAATACAGGCTTAACCTTGTTTTTGTAAATCTTTTCAATGATGAGAGGCACTGCAATTACTACAGTAGGTTTCACCTCGGCCAATGCTTGTAGAATGATTTTAGGACTTGGAAGGCGTGAGAGGAAGTGCACATGACACCCTTTTGACAATTCATATAATACCTCAAACATGAGTCCATACATGTGAGCACATGGAAGCATCGACACAACATTTGATGTGTTGTTGATGATAGGTAGCACCTTGCGACCAAACTCAAGGTTTGAAGCAATAGCTCTAAATGGAATCATCACACCTTTAGAGAATCCCGATGTGCCCGATGTGTAGTTGATGATAGCCAAATCTTCGGCTTTATCTTCATGATAGTTGATTGAATCGGGGGTAAACTCCATTGGGTATTTCTTGCCAAACAATTCATTGAGGCGTGCTCGCGCTTCGGTGATTCTATCGTTGGCCGAGTACAATAGCTTGAATGTGTTTACTTGAATGATTGCTTGTAGATCAGGCATTTCTGATTCTACAACATTTTCCCAAATTACTTCATCAACAAATAAAACTTTTGATTCAGAGTGGTTTACAAGATGATGAATGTTAGATGGTTTAAATTCATGCATCAAGGGAACTGGTACAGCTCCATAGGTCATTACTGCCAAAAACGAAACGGCCCAATTGGCTTGATTTCGAGAACATAATGCTACTTTGTCACCTTTTTCCAATCCACATTCTTCAAACATAATGTGAAGTTGTGCAATTCTTTGGGCAAGGTCGCGATAATGCAATGTTGCACCTTGGTAGTTTGAAATCGCTGGGCGATCCCAGTTTTCACGAAAAGATGCCTCAAAAGTTTTGTTTACTGATGTAAAATTCATGTTATTTATTTTAATTTGAGTGCAAAATTAATAGTTTTTAATATCATAGGCAAATAAAAAACGAGAAAACGAACAAAAAATAGGAAAAACAAGTGAAAAATATACAATTTTTATCAATCCTTCCCCACAAAAATACACAAGAACGACCAAGAACCTCTCTCGGTTGCTCATAATATAAAATGGGCTATTTGTCAAATTTCAGGAAAAATTGTGCCTTATAAGTATCGATGGTTGATATTGTTTTAATCTGCGATGAATTCGTAATAAAATACAAATTTTCATCAATACAATGAGAAAAAAGCAATTCATTTCAAAAAACTTTTCAGTTTTGTATGAAAAAGAAATGAATTTCAAATTTGGATATATCTTATTGTTGAGGTGGGTTGCTTGTGAAAGTGGCTCACTTTTTTCTAAAGTGGTTAGAAGTAGTTAGTGTTGAGGTGTGTAATATTAGGTAAAAATAGGGGGGTGTTGTCGGTTTTGGCTACCCTTTGGCTACCCAAGAAAAGTAAAAAGGCTGAAAATCAAATGATTAACAGCCTTTTGTTGTACCCAGACCCGGGATCGAACCGGGATGGGTTGCCCCACTGGTGTTTGAGACCAGCGCGTCTACCGATTCCGCCATCTGGGCTTAAATGCGACTGCAAAGGTAATGAAAGTTTTTTTTATGAGCAAAAAAATGAGCTGTTTTTTGTTTTTTCTCATAAAAAAGCTCCTTTTTTGAGGGAAAAAGAACTAAAAATTGAAAAAATGTGGGGCTAACATGTGGTAAATGCCGAATAAAATCATTAAGTTTGTATGTTATTAGAAATTTAAAACAGTTTATTAGTTTCTTATTTTAAATAATAAAAAACCTTGACTAATGAAGCCATTAAACATCATTAAGAATGACCCTTGGCTTGAGCCATATGCCGAAGCCATTACAGGTCGCTATCAAGATGCAGTAAATAAAGAACGTGAACTTGTGGGCAAGAATGGTTCGCTTGTTGACTTTGCCAATGCTCACCACTACTTTGGCCTTCATCGCACAGCCGATGGATGGGTATTTCGCGAATGGGCGCCTAATGCTACCAATATTGTGCTGATAGGCGATTTTACCCGTTGGCAAGAGATGGCTAAATATCGTTTGACACGATTGGACAACGGTGTGTGGGAATTAAAACTCAAGCACAATGATATTCATCACGGTGATTTATATAAAATGATTGTGTATTGGGATGGCGGAATGGGTGAACGCATTCCGGCTTATGCCAATCGTGTGGTGCAAGATGAGGTGTCGCACATTTTCTCGGCTCAAGTGTGGGCTCCCGAAGAGCAGTATGAATGGCAAATAGAGGAGTTTAAGCCCAATGTGTCGCCACTTCTTATATATGAGTGCCACATAGGTATGGCGCAAGAGCGTGAAGGAGTGGGTACATATGTCGAGTTTCGCGACCTTGTGCTTCCTCGCATTGCTAAAGATGGATATAATGCCATACAGATTATGGCTATTCAAGAACATCCCTATTATGGTTCTTTTGGTTACCATGTGTCGAGCTTCTATGCACCTTCAAGCCGATTTGGTACGCCCGAGGAGTTGAAATCATTGATTGATGAGGCTCACCGATTGGGTATTGCTGTGATTATGGACATTGTGCATTCTCATGCTGTGAAAAATGAGGTGGAAGGTCTTGGTCGCCTCGATGGTAGTTATAACCAATACTTCTATGGTGATCATCGTCGCGAGCATCCTGCTTGGGATTCACTTTGCTTCGATTACGGCAAAAACGATGTGTTGAATTTCTTATTGTCAAATTGCAAATATTGGCTCGAAGAGTTTAAGTTTGACGGCTTCCGTTTCGATGGAGTTACATCGATGCTTTATTATAACCATGGTTTGGGTCAAGCATTTGGCTCATATGGTGATTATTATAATGGAGGGCAAGATGTAAATGCTATTACATATCTCACCCTTGCCAATAAACTCATACATCAAATTAATCCTCACGCAATCACTATTGCCGAGGAGATGAGCGGCATGCCTGGGTTGGCGGCTAAAATCAAAGATGGTGGTATGGGATTTGACTATCGTATGGCGATGGGTATCCCCGACTATTGGATTAAGATGCTCAAAGAGAAGAAAGACGAGGATTGGCATCCTACATCTATATTCTGGGAATTGACCAATCGTCGCGCCGACGAAAAAACTGTGTCGTATGTTGAAAGTCACGACCAAGCATTAGTAGGGGACAAAACGGTGATATTCCGCCTCATCGACGATAAGATGTATTGGCACATGATGAAGGGTGATGATGATATGACCGTGGCTCGTGGCATTGCACTTCACAAAATGATACGCCTCGTTACGATTGCATCAATCAATGGTGCATATCTCAACTTCATGGGCAACGAGTTTGGTCACCCCGAATGGATTGACTTCCCTCGCGAGGGTAATGGCTGGTCACACAAGTATGCGCGCCGTCAATGGGATTTGGTTGACCGCCAAGACCTCCAATATCACTATCTCAACGATTTTGACAATGCAATGGTGACACTTGTGAAGAAGGCTAAAAATTTCCAATCATTGCCAGTTGAAAAACTTTGGGAAAAAGATGATGACCAAGTGCTTGCGTTTAAGCGTGGTGATTATGTGTTTGTGTTTAACTTCAATCCCTATAAGTCGTTCTCTGGTTATGGTATTCTTGCTCCTGCCGGAGAATATAACGTAGTGTTATCGACCGATAATCCCGCCTTTGGTGGATATGGCAATATTGATGAAAAAACATCGCATTTCACTCTTCACGATGAACTCTATGCGCCTCATGGGGTAGAGTGGTTGAAACTTTACTTGCCAGCGCGTTCGGCAATGGTGTTGAAAAAGAAACGCACCCGTGCTAAATGTGCCGAAAAGAAGGCCGCAGCACCCAAACGCCGTTGTGCTAAAAAGAAATAGAATTTCAAAGTAGAATTAATCTCAATGATAATAAAAAGGCTTGCCGATTGGCAAGCCTTTCTTTGATATTTGGTAGATGAGCCTAATAGGCCTTATAGGACATAGTTGACTTATTTTAACCTATAATTCATCATTTCGCATTGAATCATATGTGATCAATGCGATTTTTTGAGTTAATTATGAATTATGCATTGTGAATTGTGAATTACTTAAGTAGGTCGGGTCGTAGTCGGCGAGTGCGTTCAAGCGCTTGCTCATGTTTCCAGTCGTCGATGCGAGCTTGATGTCCCGAGAGGAGGATGTCGGGCACGCGCCATCCATTATATTCGGCTGGGCGAGTATAAACAGGAGGGGCGAGCAGATTGTCTTGAAATGAGTCGCTCAATGCGCTTTGTTCGTCGCCAATGGCGCCGGGGATTAGTCGCACAATAGCATCGGCAATGATAGCTGCAGGCATTTCACCGCCGGTGAGCACATAATCGCCTATTGAAATCTCTTTAGTGATAAGATGCTCGCGAATGCGATAGTCGATGCCTTTATAGTGTCCGCAAAGTATTATGATATTTTCAAGCATAGAGAGGCTGTTGGCCATAGGTTGGTTAAATACCTCACCATCGGGCGAAGTGAAAATTACTTCGTCGTAGTTACGTTCACTTTTGAGTTGGGTTATAGCGCGATCAATAGGCTCAATTTGCATCACCATACCAGCCTCGCCGCCAAATGGATAGTCGTCAACCTTGCGATGTTTATTGGTAGAGTAATCGCGAAGATTATGCACCACCAATTGTGCAAGACCTTTGTCCTGGGCGCGTTTAAGGATAGAACAGCCAAAAGGCGATTCAAACATTTCGGGCAATACGGTGAGAATGTCAATGCGCATAGCAATATATAGTTTTGTGATTTACAGTGCAAAGATACATCAAAGAATTGAGAAAGGAGAATCGAGGATTGAGAATTAATGCAAAAACCTTGCACATGCATTCGTTTTCACTTTTTCAAAAACCCCTATATATAATAATGTGTAGATTAAAAAGAGTAGGGGTTGTCAATGATTTTAGCGCAAATTGTTAAAAAGGTTTTATAAAGGCAAAATATACTAAATAATATTTAATAATATGCTTTTATTATGAAAAAATGTGGTAGATTTGTACTTAATACCGTGTGAACCGACGTGTCGGTTATTGGTATCTCCTATGCCCTTGTTGGCGTAAGTGCTTAATTTATAGTGGATAACTACATAAAACAAAAAATGGTGCTAAATGGCAATTTTTAATCTAAAAAATTGAGATATAGCATGTTATTGCATCGTGGAAAGTTGACGTTATAGGAGCACTTAAGTTGAAAAGAGTGTGGTTAGAAATGTTAAAAAATGCAAGTGATAAATAACCTTGAATATAAACAAATTAAAGTAAGTATGAGAAAACAGTTATTGCTTCTGTTATTTTCCCTCTTCGCAGTTGCCGGCTTTGCTCGCACTGTGACTGGTACTGTTACCGGTGCTTCTGATGGTGAACCATTAATTGGTGTAACTGTCATGGTTAAAGGTACTACTACTGGAGTCGATACCGACTTTGACGGGAATTATTCGATCGAAGTTCCTAACGACAAAAGCGTTTTGAACTTTAGTTATGTGGGTATGAAACCACAAAGTATTACAGTTGGGAGTCGCAGCGTCATCGATGTAGTGATGCAAGAAGACTCTGAAGTATTGGGCGAAATCGTCGTAACTGCGATGGGTCAAACCCAAGAAAAGAAAAAACTTAACTTTGCCGTTCAATCTTTGAACAGTGATGCCGTTACTGCTGGTCAAACAGCTAACTTCGTTAACGGTCTTCAAGGTAAAGTTGCCGGTGTGCAAGTATCAATGGCAGGGGGTTCTCCTAACTCTGCATCTCAAATCGTGGTACGTGCCATCTCTTCTATCAACGCTGGCCAAAGCAATGAGCCATTGTTCGTAATCGACGGTATGCCTGTTCGTGGTGGTGCTTCTGCTGCTGCCGACATCAACCCTAACGATATCGAAACAATGTCAGTGTTGAAAGGTGCTGCTGCATCTGCTCTTTACGGTCAAGAAGGTGCTAACGGTGTTATCTTGATTACTACAAAGAGTGGTAAAGAAGGTAAAGTTTCTGTTACTGCATCGGGTGGCTGGGAAATCTCTGAAGTAGCTCGCACTCCTAAATTGCAAAACAAATATATCGGTGGTGGCGCTGGTATCTTCTCTTACAACGCTGGTGGCGGTTGGGGTCCTGTTGCTCACGAAACCGATGAAATCTATGACAATGTAGGTGAATTCCTTGGCACTGGCTTCATGCAAAAATATGACATTTCACTTTCAGGTGGTAATGAAAAATTCTCAGCATACGCTTCTGCTAACTACATGAACAACCAAGGTGTTGTTGACCAAGACTACAAAAACCGTCTCGGTATCTATGTAAAAGGTGAATTCAAACCTAATGATAAATTCAACATCGCATTGTCAACTAACTTCATCGATACTAAATCTCGTGGATTTGGTAACTCAATGTCGTCAGTTTATGGCTGGTCAATCAACCGCAACATGGCTGACTACGCTAAAGCCGATGGTATGCCTAACTGGTTGTGCCGCTATGACAACTGGGATCTTTTGACAAACGATAGCCGCATCAACGCTGGAACTTCTCCTTACTATGGTCGTTATATGGACCACTCTGTAAGTGAAAGCTCTCGTGTAATCATCAACGGTTCTATCGCTTACGAACCAATTAAAAACTTGGTGTTCACTGCTAAAGTAGGTTACGATAAAGGTTTCTCTTCACAAGACGCTTATTCAGTGCCTCGTTTCTATGGCGACGGTCGCGAATTTGACGGCGAACTCGACGCTGGTCTTAACCTTCTTCTTGCTGAACGCATGGGTACTTACACTTATACTCCTTCTAACAGCGAACGTCTCACTGTTCAAGGTAATGTTAACTACTTCTGGAAAATCAATGACAACTTCAACTTGAACTTCTTCCTCGGTGGTGAATACTCTGAAACTAAGAGCGTTTCTGCTTCAATGTATGGTGACAACTTCTTGCTTGGTGGTAATTTCTACTCATTCAACAACGTTGACCCTGAACGCGTTGACTTGACCGACTTCAGCCTCTACCACACTAACCGTAACAAATTTGGTTACTTCGGTGAAATCCGTTTCGACTATAGAGGTATGGCTCAATTGTCAGTAACTGGCCGTGTTGACGGTTCTTCTACATTGGTTAACTATATGAACCGCGATCTTATCGATCCAGTTTACTTCTATCCTTCAGTAACTGCCGGTGTTATCTTCTCTGAACTTTTCAACCTCAAAAACGATTGGTTCTCTTATGGTAAAATCCGTGGTAACTGGGCAAAAGTAGGTAAGGATGCTCCTAACTACTTGTTCTCAAACAACTTCAAACAATGGTCAGTATTCCCTGACGGTGGTTTCGGTGTTGACCCAACAGTTTCTTCAGCTAACTACATCGAGCCTGAAATGACAAGCTCATGGGAAGTTGGTGCCGACTTGCGTTTCTTCAAAGAACGCACTCGTCTTGATGTTGCTTACTACTCAACTACAGTTGACAACCAAATCATCACAATGCGTGTATCTCCTGCTGCTGGTGTGATCCTTCAAACATTCAACTCTGGTACAATTGAAAATAGTGGTATTGAAGCAACTCTTTCTCAAGACATCCTTAAGAGCGGCGACTTCACTTGGGTAGCTAATGCTAACTTCTCTTACAACCGTGGTAAACTTGTTAGCCTTCCTAACAACCAAACTGAATACCTCGGTACACAAGTAACTAACAGATTGTACTGTTCTTCTAACGTAGGTGGTTCTACTACTGCTATGGTCGGTACCGACTACGAACGTACTGCAGATGGTCAAGTTATCTGTGACGAAAATGGTTATCCTTTGATTTCTCCAAACAAAAACTGCTTCCTCGGTGACCGCGAGCCTGACTTCCTCCTTGGTGTAGGTTCTACATTCACTTGGAAAGACCTCTCACTTTCATTCTTGTTTGACGGCCGTTATGGTGGTGAAGTTTACAACAACACAGGTGAAAACTTGATTGGTAATGGTATGAGTGGTTATCTTGAAAAATATCGTAACCGTGAAGTTGTCGTGAAAGGTGTTGTAGCTAATGGTGATGGTACTTACCGTCCTAACACTACTCCAGTTATCTTTGACGCTCAATTCTATTCTAACTACTATTCAGTTCCTTCTAACTTCATCGAAGATGGTTCTTACATCCGTTTGAGCTATGTAACTCTTGCTTACGACTTCGGTAACTTGATGAAGAAAGCTGGTGCTAACAATCCTATCAAAGGTCTTCGCGCTTCTTTGACTGGTCGTAACCTCTTCCTATTGACCAAATATACTGGTGCAGATCCTCAAGTTATGCCTTCTGCTACTGGTGGTGCTGGTACAATGGGTATTGACGAATTTAGTGTTCCCGCAACACGTAGCTTCAACTTTAACGTTAACGTAACATTCTAATTATAGCTATGAATAAGTTTAAAACAATATCATTATCATTATTGCTTGGACTTTCATTTGCGAGTTGCGAAGACATTCTTAGTGACAATGTCAACCCCGACCGCGCACACGATAATACAGTTCAACAAGCTATGCCTGTTATCGTGTTCTATTCAAGCCAAACAGTATATGACCACGCAGAATATAACGTATATCTTTCTCAATGTTTGACTACTACTGGTAAGAGCCAAACTGGTTCTTATCCTTACAAGCAAGGTTGGGAATTCTTGAACGTGAACCGTCACCCACAATGGCGTCGTCACTTCTATGACTTGGCTAAAAACGTACGCTCGGTATGTAATCTTGCAGGTACTACTAACACCGACTTGATTGCTCGTACAATTATGTTGATGTCAACTCAATTGACTACCGACACATTTGGCCCAATGCCAATGCTTCCTGAAAACTACATGACTTCTACAGGTAAGTATGGTGATGCTCACATGGCAACTACTCCTCACTATGAAGAGCAAGCCGATATTTATGACTGGATGTTCCGTGAAGCAGATGCTCTTATTGCTGCTTTCGAAGACAACAACCGTCTTACTACTGGCGACGTTCCTGTTGACCAAAAGATGGACCGCATCTATGGTGGTGACCTTAACAAATGGAAAGGTCTTGTATATGCTATCAAAGCTCGTCTTTTGCTCCGCAATATTCCTAATGTGAACACTACTCCTGCAATGTGTAACCAAATTATCGAAACTGCTCAAAAAGCTATCGATACTTGGCGTTCAGGTGACCTCCTTTACGGTTCTTGGTTTGGTAACGAACCTCGTTACAACTACGTAGAAGGTGTAACTGAATCAAATGCTCCTTGGAGTTCTGCTCAACCTAAGATTAACTCTTGGGAATCACGCGACAACCGTCTTGCTGCTGATGCTGTTCCTTCTAAATTCTTCATGGAATCATGTCTTGGTGTGAGCTTCCCTGGCAACGAACGTAAACAAGGTACTTGGGACCGTTCAAACGGCTTCGGTAACGACCCTCGTATCATGCTTCTTATGAAACCTGCTGTAGGTCCAATGTCAGCTACTATCTCAAGTACAGCCAACATGTATCGTTATCTTGAAAATAACATTGGTTCAAGTACAACTTTCAAACGTACTCACTACCCCGACCTTTATGCTGGTGCATATGCTGGTGCTGTTGACGCTTACAACCCATTGGTTACAATGGAAGAACTTTACTTCATGCAAGCAGAAGCATACTACTGGTTAGGTAACAAAACTAAAGCTTGTGCTCTTGCTAAAGAAGCTACTGAATGGAATATCCAACGCCATCTTGACTTCTATCTTTGGAAGAACGGTGGTATCTACCCAACTGACTTCTCAGATACAAATGATAAATTGGTTACAGACGTATACAAAGAAAATATGTGGAAGGCTCGTTTTGAGTCTTATGTAGGTGCATTCCTTAACAACGAAAAAACCACAGTTGAGTATGTGTCAGGTGTAGATGCAAAAACTGGTGCAGAAAAAACTTCTAAAGCAACTGCTAAAGCATGTTCTGAATTTGGTAATGAACGTTACTTCTTCGATGCTTCGGCATATACACTTTCTGACTTGATGATGCAAAAATACATCGCAATGTATATGATGCCAGAACAATGGAATGACCTTCGTCGCTACCACTACTCTAACAAACGTAATGGTTATGGTGTTGGTGCTTCTAACGAAATCGTTTATCCATCTTTGCGTCGTCCTTACAACCTTTACTCAGCTTACTGGGTTGATGGTTTGACCGATGCTCAAAAAGAAAATACTTGGATTCAACGTCTTAACTATGACCCTCAAACCGAGGATATCTACAATAAAGACGAAGTTGTTCGCGTGGGCGCTTACAAAGACTTCAAGTGGTTGCAAAAACCAATGATTTGGGCTCAAAATCCTGGAGAAGTTAATTCATTAACACTCTCTAAATAATATTGTCCAACAATAAAAGATAATAAATTATGAAATTACAATATAAATTAGGAATTATGGCTTTGGGTCTTGTCGCATTTACTTCTTGCGAAAAGAACGACCCATTTGCTAACCACTTGCTAATCGGCGAACGTGTTCCTACTTGCTACTGGGAAGTTGGTTCAACAACTTGTAAAGCAGGTGAAGCATTCTCTTTCAAAGGCACCTATTATACTGAAGATGGCCACACTCCTGCCTATTCTCAAGTGTGGTGGGACGTTAAACGTACCGACGTTCTTGAAGTAACTGCTAAATTGGCTGGTTCATCATTCTCATATAAAATGACTGGTGGTGAAAGTGACTTGCTCGTTCGTACTAATGAACACAGCGATCCATTTGATCACTCTCTTGCTAAACTCGATACTGTATTGGTTGATAAGTATTATTCTTATTACGATTCAGTGAAGGGTGTTTGGATTACACTCGAAGACTCAATCGTTAAGGCTGAGAAACCTCTTACTCAATACTCTATTACAGGTGTAGTTCCTGTTTCAGAAACTCTTTCTCCTGTCAAATGGAATAATCCTACTGAATGGGATCAAAAGAAATTTGAAACTTACTTCCCTGAAGGTTTCGCTGATAAATTTGAAAAAACAGTTGACTCTCTTATCGTGATGGATGCTAACTATAGCTCATTGCGTTACCTTTACATCAACTATGCATTCACTAATGAGCGTTTCGCTGAAATCAATGCTCAATTTGGTACTGATTTCCCAACTGATATCGCTTATGACGAATCAGATGCTCAAGCTGGTGCTACCGACAAATCAACTCGTTGGATTGACTTCAATAACCCTAAAGAATCGGGCAAAGCTGCTCCTGTAGTAGGTTATTACTATCAAACTATCGTTGATGGTGAAGTTGTTTATAACGAAGTTGCTATTGCCGAAGTTGAACAAAACGCTGAAGGTGCTAACGTGCTTATCGCTAACCCTGAAATTCGCGTTTATGAAGTTTATGAATCAGCTTCTTGGGTGTTCAGCCGCTATAGCGATGACTTGGGCTCAGTTGTAACAACTGTTCGTCCTCAATATATCGCTGCTTTAAAAGCATTGGTTGAACCTATCACATTCAAAGAATGGATTCATGGCAATGACGGTTATGCAATTGCATTCTCTCGTTCATATACTCTTAAAGCGAAATTCCGCGTATATGATACTGAAGGAAATATCGGTGAGGTATCTCCAACAGAAGCTAAAGACATTAATATTAACTAATATTTAAACATTAGAGATATGAAATTTTTAAATAAATTGGGTCTTCTTGCATTGTCGGCGTTTGCTATGGTGGCTTGCGTTGATCAAGATCCCGAAATTCAAAATTTCCCCGACCCTGATGTGGATTTCACTTATGAGGTAGCTGGTGATGAATATACTCTTGACTACTACGTAGTATCTCCTATTCAATTCAAAAATACATCGGTTAAAACTGGTGCTATTACTTGGGACTTTGGTTGTGACGAGTCATTGCTCGAAATTCAAGACGCTAACCCTGAAGCTCCAATCGTAAAATATAAGGAAGCAGGTAACTACAATGTTACATTGACTATCGAAGGTGTAGGTTCACGCACTTACCCTATCCTTATCTATGACATCGTTCCTATTCCTTCTATCTCTTCAATCGATGTTGATGGTGCTGCAAGCGATTTAGTAATGTTGAACAGTGCAAAGGTTTCTTTTGCACTTCGTTTGCCTAACCCTGAAAACAAAGTGGTTAAGTATGTTTGGAATTTCCCAGAGGGTGCTAAAGATGAAAATGGTCAACCTATCTCAACCATGGAATTTACTACCGACCCTGAAACTGGTGCAGTAGAATGTCCTAAAAACATCACTTTCAGCAACCTTGGATCTCAACAAGTTACTGTTGATGCTGTGTTTGACCTTGGTTCAGCCGACGAACGTCCTCTTGAACAATCATACATCAATGTCCAAGTAGCATCTCCTATCGAAGCTCCAACATTGTACTATGCTCAAGTGGGTGGTAACATCAAGGCGATGAAATTGTTGACCGATGAACAAGTTGCTGAAATGGGTAATCCTAAAGTATTCCCATATGACATGGGTGTAAGCGCTGGTGAAAACCCATTCAACATCCTTTATGGTAAATCAACTGACACAAATGAAGAAACTGGTGACACTACAGCTTCTCACTGGATTTATATCCTCGACGCTGGTAAACAATATTACTATGTGAACGACGAAGCAGGTGTGCTTGGTGACGGTAAAATCACTGCTATGCGTGCCGATGGTACTAACGTAAATACAGTTATCACAAACGTAGGTGGTCCTGCATTCTCTGACCCATTCCAAGGTAACATCTATGATGGTTTTATCTACTACAACGACCGTAATCGTGGTTTCTCTAAAGTGGGTATGAATGAACGTGGCCTTGTTCAAGAAAATAAAGATGGTTTCCGTAGTGAGTATGTTGCAACTAACGAAGGTCTCGGTTATTATAACGCTGGTATCGCTTATGGTGCTATCTCAACCGGTATCTACCGCGATAAAGATGGTATTTGGTGGTGGGGTAAAAACTACTCTGGTAATGGTATCTACCGTTTCAAAGATGAACATATTGGTACTACTGCTCGTCCTTATCCTATCGTATTGCAAACTATCAAGTTCACTTCATACGCTATTGACGAAGACCGTCAAAAACTCTTCGTTTGGGGTATCCATGGTGTAGGTAAAGGCGCTGGTTTCGTAGAATATGCTCTTCCTGCTGCTGATGGCGAATGTAAAGTGGGTGATGCTATCGGTTATGTAAACATGGAAGCTAAAGCTGTTAACACTACAGCCGATGAGCCTGTTTATGTAAAACAAATGGCTATTGACGCTCGCGATGGTCGTGTTTACTTCGGTTTCCGTGCTGAAGAAGGTGATGTTTGGTCAGCTGCTGGTAACGGTCACACTGGTGTTGTTTACTACGATCCCGAAACTCAAAAATGTCAAAACTATGGTGAAACAAACGATGAAATCCTTGGTATCACCATCAACCCAACTCCTACAAAACTCTTCTAAACCTCGGTTTAGTTGATATAATCTAAATCAAAAGGTAACTGCCGCGAAAGGCGGTTACCTTTGATTTTATAAAATATCATGATTAATTATGAACAAGTTTTTAAAATCAATAGGAATTGCGGCAATCGCTTCAATGGCATTGATGACAACGAGTGTTGACGCTCAAGCCGAAACTACTCGCGAGCATCGTGCTATGTGGTGTACGCCATTCCTTAGCCATTGGCCTACTGCTTCAATTACTTCGGGTAATGCCGAATCGCACAAAAATGTGTTGCGCAAGCGTATGGCTACATACAAAGCACAAGGTATCAATGTGATTTACTACCATGTGCGTTCGGAGTGTGATGCTACTTACAAATCATCATACGAACCATGGGCCGAATCGGTATCGGGTACTCGTGGTGTTGCTCCTGCTTTCGACCCATTCCAATTTATGATTGAAACATGTCATGAATATGGTATCGAATGTTATGCGTGGATTAACCCCTATCGTTACCACACAAGCAAAAACGGTACACATGGTGGTGGCGCTTTGGATTATGAAGTAACTCACCCCGAATGGTTGATGAGTGGTAACACAAGCAACACTGTGCTCAACCCAGGTAAAGCTGAGGTATTGCAACGCATTCTCGATGTAACTAAAGAAATTGTTACTAACTATGATGTTGATGGTGTGGTTTTTGACGACTACTTCTATCCACAAGGTGGTACTACTGAAGGATCAAGTGCTCCCGACTATGCCGACTATAAAGCAAGTGGCACAACACTCTCAATGGGCGATTGGCGTCGTGCCAATATCAACAACATGGTGGGTGAAGTGAACAAGATGATTAAGAGCGTGAAACCTTATGTGTGTTTCGGTATCTCACCAGCAGGTAAGTCATCTCCCCCCAATGTAGAAACTGAATATGGCGTGCCTTCAGTGACAAGCGATTGGCAATATAGCCAAATCTATTCTGACCCTCTACATTGGTTGAAATATCAAAAATTAGACTTCGTGTCGCCTCAAGTATATTGGGTGACTGACTTCAAAAAACTCTCAAAATGGTGGATTGATGCTGCTATCAAGTTTGACCGTCACATGTATGTGAGCACATCGCCCGATGACTACACTACAAGCAAATCGGCTGGTGCTCAAGCATTGATTGATGAAATCAATATGACTCGCGAATTCAACCGTCAAGATGAAACAGGCCTTGTGTATTTTGAATACAAAACATTCAACAACTACACCGAAAAGTATGACGGAGTTAATCGTCAATACCTTGGCGACATCTTGTATCAATATGCTTATCAAAACAAAGCGTTGACACCATTGCGCCACTGGAACAATGTGCGTAATCCTAAAATCACTTCAAATGTTAAAGTTTCGGGCGACCAATTGACTTGGGATGCTGTAGAAGGTATGCGTTACACAGTTTATGCTGTGCCTACTACATTGAGCGAATCGGAGTTTACTTGCCAAAAACAATATCTCGAACAAGTGCGCTATACCAATAGCTATACTATCCCTGCCGATAAAGCATCGGGCTACAACTGGGCAGTGTGTGTATATGACCGCTATGGTAATGAATATGCTCCATTGTTTGCAGGCAAAACAGTGACTACTGCTGCTAAACCTACACTCACTTATCCTATCAATGGCCAAGCTGCCCCCGACTTGTTTACATTTACATGGAATGCCGACGGCTCAATGTATCGCATTGAAATTGCCGAAGACAATGCATTTACAAAGATGGTGGGCGATGCTGAAACCGATGAAAACAAAGTGTCAATTACTGCGTTTGAAACTTCGCTCGAGTCGGGTAAAACTTATTACTGGCGCGTGATTTCAAAGAAAGCTAATGCTCTCGACCAAACATCGGCTGCAGGCTCATTCGTAGCTTCTAAACTTTCGGTTACTGCTCCTGCTAATGAGGCTACAAATGTGTCATTGACTCCAACTATCACTTGGACTCCAATTGATGGATGCGAATTTACATTGGAAATTTGCAAGACATCGGCATTTGACGACATCGTTTACTCGGTTAAGACTAAAGCTTCATCGGTAGTTATTCCTCAACGCACTCTTTCATCTTACAATGATTACTATGTGCGCGTGAAAGCTACTAAAGAAGGTTACACTTCTACAAGTGACGCAGTTGTTTTCAAAACTCTTGAAATGACCGACCTTGCAGTTCCCGAATTCTTACGCCCTCTCACCGACGGCGCAACTGTATATAGCAATCAACCTATCGAGTTGAAGCCTTATGATGCCCTCACTTCGGTAACTATCGAAATTGCTGCCGATAAGTCAATCCCAAGCCGTAAGAAAACATCTTACACATTGTATAACCTCGACTGCAGCACTCCAAAGACTGCTGGTGAAATAGCAATCTCTTCGGCTTCGCTTGTCAACGGAACAACCTATTATGTTCGCGCTCGTGGTTCATACAAAACTGCTGCTGGCAACAAAAACACTGCATACTCTCCAGTTGTATCATTTGTTTACAACTCAGGAGCAGGTGTTGAAGGCGTTACCAACGACGAAGCAAAAGTGTATGTGAGCAACGAAAATGTGGTAGTATTTGGCGAAGCACAAATGATTGAAATCTACAATGTAGGTGGTCAACTCATTGAGTCGGTTCAAGTTGAAGGTCTTTCTTCGCTTGATATCAACTATCTCGCAACAGGTGCTTATATCATCAAAGTTATCTCGGCCGACGAGGTTGTAACTTTGAAACATGTGAAATAATTTATCATCGATAAATAACTCTTTATGAGGGGATGCTCATTGTGGGCATCCCCTTTCATTTTGTAGTCAAAAAACGGCGTAAATAAAAATATTTGTGTGTGAAATGATAATTTTCTTACAAATTGCTATAATAACTATGAAAAATGTATTACTTTTGTCGTTAATATAGTAAAATATAAAAACATATAACTTATGAATCATATAAAAGAAGTAGCTACACGCATCAAGGGCTTGCGTGATGCTCTCGACCTTTCGATAGAGCAAATCGCTGCCGATTGTGCTGTTACACCACAAGAATATACCGACTATGAAACAGGAGTAAAAGATATTCCGGTGAGTTTCTTGCATCGCATATCGGCAAAGTATGGAGTGGAATTGACTGCGTTGCTTTTTGGTGAAGAGCCCAAGATGCAGTCTTATTTTGTTACTCGTGCTGGCAAAGGTGTGAAAGTAGAGCGCACAAAGGCCTATAGTTATCAAGACCTCGCAGCAGGTTTTGCGCATCGTGTGGTGTCGCCATTTATTGTAACAGTAGAGCCTGTTGATGCCGATAAGCCTATGACAATAAACTCTCACCAAGGTCATGAGTTTAACTATGTATTACAAGGTCAAATGGAGATTATGGTAGCGGGTAAATCAACTATCCTTAACCCTGGTGATAGCATCATGTTTGATGCTACATTGCCACATGGTATGCGCACAACAGGTGGCGAAACCGTGAAATTTCTCGCTATTATTTCGTAACCAAAGAAACAATCCTCAAAAGAACATAAATTATGTTAGATAAGTTTTTAGAAAAAGCCTCGTTTGAATCATACGAGGATTTTATGCAAAACTTCAAAATAAATGTTCCCGAAAATTTCAACTTCGGGTATGATGTAGTCGATGCATGGGCCGAAAAAGAACCCGATAAAAAAGCCCTTCTATGGACTAACGACCAAGGAGAGGTGATACAATTCACTTTTGCCGATATTAAACGCGAAAGCGATAAAACAGCATCGTTCTTTGCTTCGCAAGGCATAGGCCGTGGCGATATGGTGATGTTGATTCTCAAGCGTCACTATCAATTTTGGTTCTCAATCGTAGCCCTTCACAAACTTGGCGCAACAGTTATTCCTGCCACCCACCTCCTCACCGAAAAAGATATTATATATCGTTGCGAAAAGGCCGATATTAAGGCCATTGTTGCCACTGGCGATGAAATAGTGATAAATCACATCCAAAATTCTTTGCCCAAGTGCCCAACATTGAAAACTCTCGTTTCGACCGGACCTATTGTGCCCGAAGGGTGGTTTGATTTCAATAAAGAAATTGACGCAGCTGCACCATTTGTGCGTCCCGAGTTGGCCAATACCAACGACGATGTGTCGTTGATGTATTTTACATCGGGAACAACAGGAAATCCCAAGATGGTGGCTCACAGCTTTACTTATCCACTCGGTCACATCATAACAGGCTCATTTTGGCACAATGTGAAGGAAGATAGCCTTCACTTGACACTTGCCGACACCGGTTGGGGAAAAGCCGTGTGGGGTAAACTATACGGACAATGGATTGCCGGAGCAAATGTGTTTGTATATGACTTTGAAAAGTTTGAGCCAGTTGATGTGCTGCATATGATACAAAAATATGGCATCACATCGTTCTGTGCACCTCCCACAGTGTTCCGTTTCCTCATACGCGAAGATCTCACAAAATTTGATATCTCAACTCTAAAATACTGTAC
The DNA here is from genome assembly GCA_045637505.1 of Muribaculaceae bacterium. Taxonomy (GTDB): domain Bacteria; phylum Bacteroidota; class Bacteroidia; order Bacteroidales; family Muribaculaceae; genus RGIG4079. The sequence continues at coordinate 39,862 of JAZTZO010000063.1, forward strand.
CATTGCCGGCGAAGCTCTCAACCCCAAGGTGTATGATGAGTGGAAACGCCTCACTGGTATTAAATTGATGGAAGGATTTGGCCAAACCGAAACTACTCTTACCATTGCCACCTACCCATGGCTTGAACCAAAACCAGGTTCAATGGGTTGCAAAGGTCCTGTTTATGACATTGACCTATTGACAGCCGATGGTCGTTGGGCCGAAGATGGTGAACAAGGCGAAATCGTGGTGCGCACCAATGGTGTGAAACCTGTGGGCTTGTTTAAGGAATATCTCAAAGACCCCGAATTGACCAACGAGGCCTACCACGACGATATCTATCACACAGGCGATGTGGCTTGGCGTGATGAAGATGGCTACTTCTGGTTTGTAGGTCGCACCGATGATGTTATTAAGTCATCGGGATATCGCATTGGCCCATTTGAGGTAGAAAGTGCGTTGATGACACACCCAGCCGTAGTGGAATGTGCCATTACCGGCGTCCCCGACGAAATTCGTGGTCAAGTGGTGAAAGCAACCATTGTGTTGGCTGGTGATTATAAAGATAAAGCTGGCGAGGCATTGATTAAGGAGATTCAAAACCATGTGAAGCGTGTTACAGCTCCTTATAAATATCCTCGTATAGTAGAATTTGTTGACGAATTGCCCAAGACAATTAGTGGAAAGATTCGTCGTGTAGAAATTCGCAACAAGAAGTAATATTAATATAGGAATGAATAGTCGCTATACACGCATAGCCGTAAAGATAGGTAGCAATGTGCTCACTCGTAAAGATGGCACACTCGATATCACACGCATGAGTGCGCTCGTTGATCAAATAGCCGAGTTGCATCATCGAGGCATTGGGGTGATAATGATTTCATCGGGTGCTGTGGCTTCGGGGCGTAGCGAATTGCGTGAGAATAAGAAACTCGATGCCGTGTCGGCTCGTCAACTTTATAGTGCGGTGGGGCAGGCAAAGCTCATAAACCGTTACTATGAACTTTTTCGTGAGCATGGCATAGCTTGTGGACAGGTGTTGACTACAAAAGAAAATTTCTCTACTCGACGCCACTATCTCAATCAAAAACATTGCATGGAGGTGATGCTTGCCAATGGTGTTATCCCCATTGTGAATGAAAACGACACCGTGTCGGTAACCGAATTGATGTTTACCGATAACGATGAACTCTCGGGTCTCATTGCAACTATGATGGATATGCAAGCGCTTGTGATATTAAGCAACATCGATGGAGTATACGATGGCAACCCAAGTGATGCATCATCGCAAGTAATTACCGATATCGAATTGCATAACGATGTGTCGGAATATATTCAAGACGGGAAATCATCGTTTGGCCGAGGTGGAATGGCCACCAAATATCGCATTGCTCACAAAGTGGCATCGGAAGGTATTGCTGTGATTATTGCCAATGGCAAGCGTGACAACATATTGCTTGAGGTGGTAAATCCCGAGCGAAAAGTGCCTTATACAATGTTTCACCCCGCAAAAGAAACAACTTCGGGCGTGAAAAAATGGATTGCTCATAGTGAAGGATTTGCCAAGGGCGAACTCCATATCAACCAAGGAGCCACCGATGCATTGCTCTCGGCTCGAGGCGCAAGCCTATTGCCTATCGGCGTAACTGCAATAGTGGGCGAATTTGAAAAAGACGACATCGTGAAAGTTATTGCTCCCAATGGAAATGTGATTGCCGTGGGAAAGGTGGGTTACGACTCCGAGTCGGCGCGCCAAGTGATAGGGGAGAGTGGAGCTCGTCCGCTTGTGCATAGTGATTATCTTTATATTGACTGAAAATGAATAATTCTATATATAAATCGGCTCGCATAGCCGCTCGTAAACTCAATCGATTATCAACCGACGAGATTAATAATCTCTTATTGGCCCTTGCCGATGCCGTGGAGGCAAATATTCAAGAAATTCTTGAAGCAAATGCCCTTGACTTGGCACGAATGAGTGAGAGCGACCCTAAATATGATCGATTGAAATTGACCGATGGCCGATTGCGCGATATAGCATCTGATATGCGTTCGGTAGCTTCATTGCCGTCGCCCTTGAATGTTACTTTGTCGAGTGTTACCCGCCCCAATGGGATGGTGATAAACAAAGTTACTGTACCATTTGGTGTGATAGGTGTTATTTATGAAGCACGCCCTAATGTTACATTTGATGTGTTCTCGCTTTGTGTAAAAGCAGGTAGCGCTTGTCTGCTCAAAGGTGGAAGTGATGCCAATGACACCAATGTGTGTGCTGTGGCATTGATACGCCGAGTGCTTGCCGAGCAAGGAATCGATGAAAATGCGGTGACATTATTGCCCGTTTCGCGCGAAGCTACAGCCGAGATGCTCAATGCCGTGGGCGAAGTAGATTTGATTATACCTCGCGGTAGTAAACAGCTTATTGACTTTGTTCGCAACAATTCACGAGTGCCGGTGATAGAAACCGGTGCCGGTGTGTGTCACACCTATGTGCATCAATCGGGATTGATTGATTATGCTCGCGAAATAGTGTTGAACGCCAAGACTCGCCGTGTGAGTGTGTGCAACTCGCTCGATACTTTAGTGATTGATCGTGCTCGCTTGAGCGATTTGCCTCAAATATGCGCTCCACTTGCCGAAAAAGGAGTTACCATATATGCCGATGACGAAGCATTTGCCTCGCTCGAAGGGAAATATGAGAAATTGGAGCATGCTACGGCCGACGACTTTGGTCGTGAATGGCTCGACTATAAAATGTCGATAAAGACCGTTGCCGACATTGATGAGGCGATAGAATTTGTTGAAACTCACACATCGCGTCATAGCGAGTCGATTGTGGCTCAAGATTACGATACCATTGATAGGTATTGTAGAGATGTAGATGCGGCATGCGTGTATGCCAATGTTTCAACAGCCTTTACCGATGGAGGACAGTTTGGTTTTGGCGCCGAGATAGGAATCTCTACCCAAAAACTTCATGCTCGTGGACCTATGGCATTGCCCGAAATCACAACCTATAAGTATATTATCACAGGCGCTGGGCAAACAAGGAATTCGTAATTGCTTGTGGTGAATGCTTTGCTATTCAAGATGCGAAACGCCAAAATGCTTATTATTTAAATGGAACTAAATATTTAACCTATAAATTATATAGTTATGAAAAAAGTAGTTCGTTTGTTGATTAGTGTGTTGGTGGTAATTTTATGTACTACCGCGTTTGTTAGTTGCTCCGATTCCTCAAAGGTTGATGCCTATGTGCAACTTCTTGATGAGAATTTACCGAGCATGTCGCAACCAGGTGTGACTTTTGTAGGCGCAAAGAAAGAGGGAACCCAAGTAGTGATTGATATAAAATTGGGAATATCATATGCCGAGCAAGGTGTAACACCCCAAATGTTTGCCGAGGCAGCAAGCGAAGGAGCTACAGCCGAGGAAATAGTATCGTCGGCAGAGCCAATTGAAAAAGAATTGCTCAAGGCGGTAGTCAACGAGGGCTATTCAATCGTTTATAATTATATCGATGTCGAAGGAGAAGTAGCCGAGGTGGTGATTTCAAATTCCGACTTGAAAAAAGCATTAGAATAACTTGAATTAAAGACTGAAATAATTGAAGCGTTGGCAGTAGTCAACGCTTTTTTGTTTGATAAAACTAAAAATGTGTCAAATAAGCCGAAATTGAGAAAAATTAGACGATTTTAAATGTATATTTTTGGTTAAAAATTTGGTTGGCAATGAAAAAAGCCTTACCTTTACCCTGTTTTATTGGCTATTTGTATCATTATAGCTGATAATCATTGTGAAAACATTGAAAAATAAAGAAAAAAATACTTTTTTGTTTAACTAAATTAATATCAAAATGAAAAAAACTTTACGTAATTTGATGCTTGCGGGTGCTGCTGCACTCCTTGCTACAGGTGCGTCAGCTCAAACTCTTACTAAAGTTTGGGAAACTAACACAGGCGTTCCTGGTGTTGCTGCTGGTGGTGAACTCCGTTTCATGACCGCTACAGGTGGCAAAGTTCTTGTTACTGACAAAGCTAACAAGAAAATCGTTGCTTTCGACGAAAATGGTCAAACTGACCTCTTCAACCTCGCTGAAGCTATTGATACTCACTATGGTGTTGACGCAAAAGTTATCGACCGTATTGATACTATCGTTAGCGAAACTAACGACTCTACGTTTGACACTATTATGAAGGATGTAAGAAATGTTCCTGGTGCTGGTACTCTTATCGCTACTGACGATGCTGGTAACATCCTCGTTAATACTAACTTCCCTAACGCTGGTTCAGCAACTGATTTCATCATCATCTCTGCTGACCTTCAAAACACTTACAAACTTCAAATCACTATGCCTGAAGGTATGACTGCTGCTCGTTGCGACCAAATGGGCCGTATCGTAGGTGACATGCTTTCAGAAGAAGGTGCTTACATGTGGATTTGTCCTAATAGCGCTACTAATGTTGCTATCGTGAAAGTTGTTGCTGGTGAACAAGATATGGACTTCACTCAAGCTTCTACTAAATGTGCTGTTGCAGTTAACACTTCTTGTGTAGCTCAACCTGTTTTCGCTACTGTTGCTGAAATTGATGCACTTATGGATGACCTTGGTGACTTGACTCCTTCATTCTGGTTCCGTAACCGTTCATATCCACAAAATGTATATCAATGGAACGAAGATGCTACTGAACAAGTTGCTATCACTTTGACTGAAGCTACTGAAGGTGCTCAATCTAAAAACGCATCTCAAGAAGGTTTCGAAGTATTCTCTCTTCAAGATGAAACATACTTCGTTATTCCTATGACTACTGACGGTACTACTAACGGTCGTGGTTCTAACTGGGGTATCTACCGCGCTTCTGACCAAAAACTCGTTGCTACTTGGGAAGAAAATCCACAAGTTGGTAAAGGTCAAGGTATGGGTGGCTTCAAAGTAGAAGGTGTTGACGAAAACACAGTGAAAATCTATCACTTCATCGCTGCTACTGTAGTAGGTGCTTACACATTTGCTGTTCCTGCTGCTGAAGAACCAACTCCAGAACCTACTATCGATCCTCTTTACATCTTCGGTTCATTCAACGGTTGGACTCCTGCTGAAGCTCTCGAATTTGCATATGCTGATGGTGTTTACACTATCGAAGATGTTGAATTTGCTGAAGGTGGTAACTTCGGTATTTCTACTGTAAAATCAGCTGACTGGGCTGCAGTTAATGCTGCTCGCTATGGCTTCGCTACTGACAACGCTAAAGCTGTTGTAGGTGAAAACGAAATCGTGAAAGGTGAAGGCGCTATCCAAGTTCCTTATGCAGGTGTTTGGGATATCACTGTTGACCTTGCTAACCTCAAATTGACTCTTGCTACTGAAACTCCAGAACCTACTCCAGAACCAGAACCAATCGTTGTTCCTGCTGGCTTCAACAAAGCATGGGAAGTAACTACTGGCGTTCCTGGTGTTGCATCAGGTGGTGAATTCCGTTTCGCTACTGCTCGCGATGGCAAAATCCTTGTTACTGACAAAGCTAACAAGAAAATCATGGCTATCGACGAAACTGGTATGACTGAACTCTTCGACCTCGCTGAAGCTTTCGACAAACACTATGGTGTTGACGCAAAAGTTATCGATCGTATTGACACTATCGTTAGCGAAACTAACGACTCTACATTTGACACTATTATGAAGGATGTAAGAAATGTTCCTGGTGCTGCTACTGGTATCACAGTTGACGACGCTGGTAACATCCTCGTAGGTACAGGCTTCCCTAACGCTACTTCTTCAACTGACCTCATCATCATCTCTGCTGACCTCCAAGAAACTTACAAACTTCAAGTTGCTCTTCCTGAAGGTGTATCAGCTAACCGTATCGACCAATATGGTAAAGTTGTAGGTGACATGCTTTCTGAAGAAGGTGCTTACCTCTGGCTTGCTATCAATGCTCAAACTAAAGTTGCTATCGTTAAGATTGCTAACGGCGAACAAGTAGAAGACTATACTCAAGCTTCTGAAAATGTAAAAGTTGCTATGAACTCTTCAACTCTTGCACAACCTGCATTCTTCACAGTTGAAGAAATCGACGCTCTTATGGACGAAAACGGTAACCTTTCTAACTCATTCTGGTCACGCAACCGTGGTTCTGCTCAATCAATGTATGGTTGGAACGAAGACGCTACTGAACAAACTGTCCTTTCATTGACTGAAAATGGCGCTAACGGTGAAACTACTAAGGGTGCTGGTGCTGAAGGTTTCGCAACATTCAAAATTGCTGATGTTACTTACTTCGTAGTTCCTATGTCACTCGACGGTGCTGCTCGTAGTGCTGCTATCGGTGTTTACGATGAAACTGGTAAACTCCACGCTACTTGGACTCCTGAAGGTGTTGCAACTGGTATGGGTCAAATGGGTTCTATCGCAGTTGAAACTATCAACGAAGAAGCTGTTGCTATCTACCGCTTCATCCCTGGCGTTATCGCTGCTAAATATACATTCTGTGTAAAAGCTGAAGAACCATTCGAAGGTCCTGCTGAACTTTACATGGTAGGTCATGACAACAACTGGGATCCTGCTAACCCAACTGTTATTCCTATGACTGAAACTGCTGGCGTTTACGAAGCTGTTCTTACTTTCGCTAACAACGAATTCAAATTCTCTGAAGTGAAAGGTTCTTGGGACGAATTCAACGCTAAAGCTATCTGCATCGCTAACGACGCTACTGTAGCTCTTGACCAAGCTACTCCTCTCTACAAATATGCTGGTTCTAACTGTAAAGCTGCTGTAGAAGCTGGTAAAGCTTACAAAGTAACTATCGACCTCAACGAAAATACTATCACAATTTCTGAATCTACAGCAATCGAAGGTATTGAAGTTGAAGCTGGTGAAGCTGTTTACTACAACCTCCAAGGTGTAAAAGTTGCTAACCCTGAAAATGGTGTATTCATCAAAGTTCAAGGCAACAAAGCTTCTAAAGTTCTCGTTAAATAATTGAAATTAACGAAATAGAGAGGTTATCTCTCAAACATAATGAGCGAGCAGTCCAATGGGCTGCTCGCTTTTTTTATCCCTCTCGGCATTGTAGCCAATTGTGCCCTTAAGGTCGTTAAAGTTTTCAATAACCTTAACCATATCATTCCAACTACACAAAACAAAAAAATAGCAGCGCCATTGACACTGCTATTTTTAACTTTACATTGTACCTCGGAGCAGAATCGAACTGCTATCAAAAGTTTAGGAAACTTCTATTCTATCCGTTGAACTACCGAGGCATCTCTATTTGCGACGACAAAGATAGTGGTTATCGGCGAGATAAGCAAACGAAGCGATAGCGTGCACCACTTCGTTCGTCAGTTATCCATTCCGAAACTTCGGTTTCAACCCATTCTTCGCGTTTGATTTCGGGGAAAAATGTGTCGGCATCTTCTACTGTTGCATCAATCTCGGTGAGATATAGTTTAGATGCATTATTAATGGCTTCTCGGTAGATTTCTCCTCCACCGATGACAAATACCTCATCGGTGTTGTTTGCGGCTGTGAGAGCGCTCGAAAATGAGCCTACAACGGTGATGCCATCGTGATGATAATCACTTTGGCGTGTGATTACGATATTTTGGCGTCCAGGAAGAGGTCCTTTGGGGAATGATTCAAAGGTTTTGCGTCCCATAATGATGGGGTGTCCCATTGTTATTTCCTTAAATCGGCGCAAGTCGGCACTGATATGGAATAATAAGTCGCCCTTATGTCCTATCGCATTACCTTGCGCTACTGCTACAATTATTGAAATTTCCATATAAACCAATTGTTAAATATATCTCTCACTTGCAAATATAAGAACAGAATGACAAAAGTTTGCAGAATGACAAAATTTATAATTTCTTTATTATATTTATTACGTTAGCTTTTTATGCTCATTCTGTCATTCTGTCAAAAAATCATATTGCAAATATAAGAACAGAATGATGTTTTTTATATTTAATATCTTTTATATCCTATAATTTTATCGTTCGTTGTATCTTTATATACTCGATATTTGCGTTTAACTTCAAGCCTTTCGGAACCAAAATTACGCATTATCTCTGGAAAAATCTAACGAATGAGGGAAAATAATGATGGCAGCACTGGTGTTCAATGACTTATGAGGACTTTTGATGAAAGCCTCGCCGATGCAAAAGTGCAAGGAAATGAAAGGTAATGAGG
>JAZTZO010000064.1:0-4724 GCA_045637505.1 Muribaculaceae bacterium
GAGGTCAAAACTGTTACCGTTAGCCGAAATCATGTTGATTTCTTTAGAGGCAAGGTCCATTTTGTGGAGACCACCTTTTGTGTTTTGAGAAAACACAACAAATGAACCATCGGGGCTGATAGTTGCTTTGTCAACGCTGACACCTTCGGGAAGCGCTACTTTATCGATAGATTGAATTTCTACCAATTGAGCAAACCCAAGCATGCTTGAACACAACAACATTGCCGAAATGAAAATTTTTTTCATGTGTTGATAATTTTGAGTTATGTATAGATTATTAATTGAATTTTTTTCTTTTTGTATGAGCAATAAATACTTATAAAGTGTAAAGGTACTAATTTTATTTAAAAAGTAACTATTTTAGCCTCATTTTATACATTCTACTCTCTTTATACAAATAAAAGCGAGCAACCCATGTGGATTGCTCGCTCTATGGAGATTAACTGAAAGCTAAAAAATCAATTCTCAACTCTCAATTTTCAATTCTCAATTTACTTGATGTAAACTTTTTCAGATTTTTTACCTTGAACTTTGATGAAGATACCATTAGATGGGTTTTCAACTTTTACACCTTGGAGGTTGTAGTATTCAACTGGAGCATCTTCGTCAACAGCTTCAATAGTTACATTTTCAACACCTGAAGCGTTACCCTTGATGATCAATTTGGCTTTAGCAGGAGTAGTTACATCTTTTGCAACACTTGGAACTGCGTGTACATAGTAACCATGTTTGCGGTTGATGCAGTGGAGGTTGCCTGCGTAGTCAAATGCCATTTGGCAAATTTCTTGATCTTTAGTTGGGATAGAAGCTATGTGAGTGAAAGCAGGAACATCGTTAGTCCATTCTACATCGTAAACTTGGATAGCAGCGCTACCGTCAACGATTGCGAAACGGCTTTCGTCGGCATTGAGAGCCATACCACCACCAAGACAGCCAGTGAGTGTTGCAGAAAGGTCAGCACCGTTGAAGATTTCTTCACCATCTTCGTTGATGATTAAGAATGCAGGAACGCTTGCAATGTTTTGACCTGCGTTACGAGTTTGTGAGCAGAATACAACATTGTGAAGTGCGCTACCAAGCATACCAGTGTTAGTGTTAACAAGCTTAGCTGAAGGAGTTGCAAATTGAACAGGTTCTTTAGCACCCCAAGTATCTTCAGCACCAATATCGTAACGATAGATTTTGTTACCTTTATTGCCAGTAGGAAGGTCTTCTACATATATAAACATCTTGCGATCGTCGCCTGAGCCAGTGAATGCAACACCAGTAGAACCACCACCAACAGCTACACCGTCGATAGTCAATTTACCAGTACCGTCATTAGTAGCACCTGTAAAGATATTGTTGATTGCAGTTGGGTTAGTAGGATCGAAAATCCAGATACCAGGATAAGCATCGCTCCAGTCGGTCAAGTAGAACTTGTCGTTGTAGAGAGCACCACGGAATGTAGAAGAAGCGTTACCAGTATTGAATTGACCTACCCAGTAAGGAGCACCTTCTTTAACTTGATACATAGGATCTAACAAGAAAATACCTTTTGAACGACCTACGCCGAGGTAAGTAGTAGCGAAGTTATCGCTTTCAGGATTATTTTCTACTGCGATACCACCACGATAGTAAGTAGTACCAGCACCCCAAGTATTCATTGTTGTGAGAATTTCACCAGTAGCAATAGTTTTGTTTGCAACAACTACGCTCCAGTTGTAATCACCTTGCAATTCGTTGATATCAACATCGTAAGTGTTTTCACCAGCGCTAAGAGCACCAAGGTTGTAAACAACTTCTTCAGTAGCTTCACTACCTTCTACAGGAGTGAGTACGAGGTCAACATTAGCAGATTTGCCGTTAAGTTTGAATGAAACTTTAGCAACACCTTCTTCGTTAGCAACATTGAGGTCATAAGCATAAACACCGCTATAAACAGGTTGTTTCACACCCTTAGTAGTGAATTTGTTAGCTTTACCATCAACAACGAGGAATAATTCGATTTCAGCTTTTGTAGTGATACCAGAAACTTCGTCAATAGTCAAATCGAGTTCACCGTGAGCCGATGCAAATCCATATTCTACTGGAGTGATATCAGCACCACCAAGAACGATTTCAGTAGCGTTATCAAGACCATTAGAAATGTTGAAGAGTTTAACGCCAGCAGCTTTACCTTCAACGATATTAGGAGCAACCATCAAATCAGTACCAGCATATTTGAAGAATGTTTCATTAGCTGAAGTTACATCGATAGCTTCTTCTGGAAGGAAACCAAGGATTGTTGGAGCTTGAGCGTCACCAGGGTTGAGTTGGATTTCAAATGGTTGGATTTTAGCAGAGCTAAAGATGATTTGGTCATCAGCACGTGGAGAAAGTGTCATGCTGTAAGTTTCGCCCAAGTAAGGAGTGTTGATGTAAGTACCATCTTGGTTGTTACGCATGTAACCGAGGTAGTTACCATCAGAAATAGAAACCTTAACAATACGAGTGTGACCAGTAGATGCAGTAGTAGAAGCAGTGTAAATCATGTTACCATTTTCGAGTGTACCGTCATAGATAAGTGATTCACCTGCGATACCGTTAGTGTAGTTACCACCGAAGTTGTTTGTCCACCAAACTGCTACTTCACCAGCAGGAAGGCCATTTTCACCTTTTTCCCATTTGTAAGCAGTTACATTTTGGCTACCACCATAAGCTTGGTTACATTTGTTGATACCTACCAAGTAACCTTCTGCAGTAAGAGCGATATCAGAGATTTTGTAGATATCACCAACGGCAGCAGTAGTACCAAGTTGATCAACAATACCAGCAACGAGGTCAGCAACGTAAACTGATGGTTCTTTAGCTTCGTCAACAGCGAGTACATAAACTTTGTCATCGCGTACGATTTGACGACGAACTGTTTTGCCTGCTAATTGTTCAGCAAGAAGTTCTATAGCCGAACCTGACACATTATAATCTTCAGCTATAGCAAAGTTAGCTTTGTCGGCCAAAGAGTCAGGATAGTTTACGTAAACTGTTGTAGGAGCGACCCAATTATTGTCAACGAGGAACGCTTCAGGATATTCAGTAACAGCAGCTTTTACAGTAATAGCAAGAGGAGCTGGTTCTGTTGTAGCGTTAGTGTTGGCATAAATGTCGGTTTTGTAATCGGGGTGAGAGAATTCAACGGTGTAGTTACCTGGTTTAACTGTTTGGAATACGAATGCACCATTATAGTTAACGTCGGTTTTATAAGTTTCAACTACATTGCCTTCGCTGTCTTTAAGAGTAACTTCTACGTCGTTAAGTGGTTTGTAAACGTCGTTTGTGCCACCTTTTGGAGTGTAAACAGCATCAGAGAATTTAGTGTATTTATCGCGAACGATACCATAAATAGCACCATATGATTCTTTTTCCCAACCAAAGAAGTCAGCAACACCACGAGCGTAGTCAACACCTTCAAGACGGTCAACGTCGAAGTTCATCGCACGGTGACGAGCGGGTTGATAAGTGTGGAAGTAACCTTCTACCAAGTAACCGGGAACAGCATGGTTCAATACACCAAGAGCTTGGTAACCGATTTTACCTTTACCAGCAGCAACATCTTCTTTAGTCATTGTATAGTCATAGTGTGACCATTTTGTGTGACGGTCGAGGATACGGTGGTTCCAACCACAACGGCTCATTTCGATTGCAGTAGCTTTCAATTCAGCACCTTCAACTTCATAACCGTCTTTTGGAGTACCGTCTGACTTTAAGATACGGCTGTCGTAAGCAAAATAGAGGTAGTTAGTAGTGTTACCATCGGTAGCAGCATTTGAGTGAATAGAAATGAACATGTCAAAGTTGTTAGCATCAACTTCGGCAGCAATTTCACTCAAACGACGGTTAAAGTCGTTGTTTTGGTCATCGGGAATGTAACCAAGTTCAGTGTCTTTAACATTGCTATAAGGGTAAGGACCGGTTTTAACACGGCTCATTACGATATTTTGGCTCAAATCGAGAGCAGCACCAATACGATTAGGATTTTCGTTAGTTTGGTTTTTAGTGCGATCGAAAGGAACACCATATTCTACGAGTTTGTCAAGAAGAGCAAGACCTTTGTGAAGGTTTGTATTTGATTCGTAGAAGTCAGTTGTATCAGGATTTTCTGAGCTGATAGGATTGTGTCCGATAGTTGCCATGTGGCGGTTATTAGGCCCCCATGAGCCGTGACCTGGGTTGATATAGATGCGCACATCTTCTTTAGATGTTTGAGCCGAAGCACCAAACGCTAAAAGTGCGATAGTGGCAAGTGATAATATTTTCTTCATAATGGTTTATTATTTAAGGTTGATAATAAACATTTCACCTGCTGGAGTGGTGTAAGCGATGCCCTTACCATTTGTTGATGGGTACATAGCCATTGACTCATCGAGAGTGAGTTCTTGGTGAGTTTTACCGTCGATAGATGCAGCAATAAGTTTAGAAGAAGTTACTACTTGACCATCGTCGATGTCGTGCATACCCACAACAGTGAGGTCGTTCAACCATTGCGCAGCACGAATGTTACCTACGAAAACAGGGTTTGAACCGTCGATGTCGGCAACATAGCAACCACCTGCTACATAGTAGTAGCACACTTTAGTACCATTAGGCGAGATAGAAGCCCAAAGGTAGCTTGCGCCATCTTGTCCGTTAGGAGAAATCACTTTACCATCGATGCAAAGTTGACCATGGCGAATAGATGCCACCGGCATTTGCACAGCAACACCACC
>JAZTZO010000065.1:0-44696 GCA_045637505.1 Muribaculaceae bacterium
ACAATTGTGGAATCAGCGAAACACTCGTCGCACAAAGTTTGCTCTCTTTGACCATTTCCTATGGAGAGTTGGAAAAGCAAAAGAGAAAAGTTTTTCACTACTATTAACTCGACAAGAATATATCGATTATATCACAAAGAATATATTACCACAAAGAATTATTCGATGGCAAAAAATAAATTTCTAAAATAAACTAATCATGAACAACTTAAACAAATTTTCAAGAGCAATCCTCGCGATAGCGATAATGCTCTGTGTGGCACTCCCCACACTCGCCCACGACTTTGAAGTCGGTGGAATTTATTATAACTACATCGACCAAACAGCAAAAACTGTTGCGGTGACATATAGAGGAAGTGAATATTATGATTATTCCAACGAATACACTGGTTCAGTTACTATCCCTTCATCTGTTACATATAGTGGCACCACCTATTCCGTCACCGAGATTGGCTCAAATGCGTTCTATAATTGCACTGGCTTGACCTCGGTAACTATTGGCAATTCCGTCACCTCGATTGGTCGCTATGCGTTCTCTTATTGCGATGGCTTGACCTCCGTGACCATTCCCAATTCCGTAACCTCGATTGGCGACTTTGCGTTCTATGATTGCAGTGGTTTTACCGAAGTTAATATTTCTGATTTATCAGCATGGTGCAAGATTGATTTTAGTAATTATGCCGCAAATCCGTTATATTATGCAAAGAAGTTCAAACTTAATGGCGCAGAAAAAAAAGATTTAGTTATACCTAATGATATTACCGAAATAAAAAACCATGCGTTCTCTGGTTGCAGTGGCTTGGCCTCGATAACCATCCCCAATTCCGTTGTCTCAATTGGCGACGCTGCGTTCTATTATTGCAGTGGCTTGACCTCTATTACCATCCCCAATTCCGTTACCTCTATTGGCTCCGAGGCGTTCTATTATTGCAGTGGCTTGACCTCTATCACTATCCCCAATTCCGTCACCTCTATTGGCTCCTCTGCGTTCGATGGATGCAGTGGCTTGACCGAAGTTAATATTCTTGATTTATCAGCATGGTGCAAGATTGATTTTGGTGATTCTGACGCAAATCCGTTATGTTATGCAAAGAAGATCAAACTTAATGGCGCAGAAATAAAAGATTTAGTTATACCCAATGATATTACCAAAATAAAAGATTATGCGTTTTATCGTTGCTCTGGCTTGACCTCGATCACCATCCCCAATTCCGTCACCTCTATCGGTGAAAGAGCGTTCGCTTATTGCGACGGCTTGACCTCTATCACCATACCCAATTCCGTAACCTCTATCGGCGATAAGGCGTTCAATTGCGACAATTTAAGAATTGTAAAAAGTTTGAGTAATACACCTCAACAATGTGATGATTATGCATTCGGTGAAAATCCTGCAGCTTTGTTAATGGTGCCAAAAGGCTCAATGATGAGTTATATGATTGCTGATGGGTGGCGACATTTTACTAAAATTCAAGAATTTGAAGTTGAAGATGCTGTAAAACCAGTTCTTACTATTGCATATCCCGAAGGAGGAGTGATAAAGCAAAAAGTCGATAATGGTACAATACTTGAATTGCAAATTGTTCCATCTAACGGCTGGAAATGTAATAGTGTAACATTTAATGGAGTTGATGTTACCAATAATCTTGATGCAGATGGCAACTACAACACCCCATCAATAACAGCCGATTCGCAATTAAGCATAGTTTTTATGAAAGATGATAGTGGTGTAGAATCTACACTTGCAAATGATATAAAAGTGTGTGTAAATGGCAATACTGTAACGATTTTAGGAGCAGATGAATTTGATGATGTTGAAATATATAACACATCAGGTATTAATGTTTACAATGGCATTGAAAAGTCAATAACACTCGATTCTAACGGCATTTATATATTAACCGTTGAAGGTCAAACATTCAAATTTGCGATGTAAATTAATCATTAATAGAAAAAAGGTATTTGTTTGGTTAATATCTCTAACGACCTTAGAGACTTTATAGACCTTAACGACTCTATAAAACAATCCCACAAAGACGATAATTGAAACAATTTCCTAGGTGAATAGGTCGTGGCATCCGTGCCACGACCTATTTAATTTCCCTATAAATCCACCACAACAACCCACTTTATAAAGAAGAATCAAGCCACAACTCTCCTCCTGCCACGAAGTGGATAGGAGAACCTCGCAGAGCTCACGAGTGAGCGAGCAGTGTATGTCGGCCTGCCGGTACACGATAGCGAGCCTCACCGTAACTGTCACGAAGTGACGAGGTGGTTAAAATATGTCTTTTCTGTCCAAATAAAATCTGCAAGTTTCAGCGCCTTTCCGCGTGAAAATAACCTGTCCTTCTGTTCTTATGTCCCCAAAAAATGCGCTTTCCGCGCGAGAACAACTTTCAACTTTCAATTTTCAACTATCTTGCGGTTTCGGCGTGAGATGTAATATGAATTTATCTCACTGAGTCGTTTGTTGATCTTTTCTTTGAGGAATTGGTGTCAGTTTTGGCAATTGCTTTATTAGCTCTTATCACGCTACCCGGTTGTTGAGTGAGGAACTCTTTATATGCGTTTATTGTTTTATATGAACAAGCAAAAGTTATATTGTTTGCGAGAATGAGATCGGTAATTTTGTTTTCTCTCACATATGTCTTAAGGTTGGGAGTGAAGTAGCGCGAGTCGATAACATGTATTTCCTCAAAAGTGAAGAATAGATATGATGGAATGGGGTTGCCGTAACTATCTTTCAACATAGCCATGCGACGACCATTTTTAGTGGCAG
The DNA here is from genome assembly GCA_045637505.1 of Muribaculaceae bacterium. Lineage (GTDB taxonomy): Bacteria > Bacteroidota > Bacteroidia > Bacteroidales > Muribaculaceae > RGIG4079. Next base: position 2,780 of record JAZTZO010000065.1, read on the forward strand.
TCCTTATTTGAGTGATTTTGCTATCGCCACCCATAAAGGTACAATAAGCGCCACCCGAACCATCTTTGAATTTATAGAAAAATTGTCCTTGCACAGGCTTGCTTTCACTTATTACATTGTAATTCTTGTCAACACGATAATTGATATATGTAGTGGTATATTCAATATTGCGTGGAGTGTAGTAAACAAAATCCTCGGGCGAATTTTTCACCGAAATATCTTTAGAGTAACGATGCATAGAGCCCACATAGCCTTTCACTACATGTCGGTCATAGTGAGATAGGTCGCGAAAGGGGAGTCCTGCAGTTTTAGCAATGGCTTGAGCCGCATAATATGCCCCAAGGGGCGACCAATGGTGGTCGGTGCGAAGGTAGATATCTTCGTGGGTGTGTTGTGAGAGAGGTGTATATGCATCAATCGATTTCACACCTGGAGCAAGTTTGCTATATGCCTGGTTGATGGTAGCAAGTTGCGATTTCATGCGGCTTTTGGCCTTTTGAGGACAATAGAACTCAACGGCAGTGGGGATAATCAAACAGTAGATGTTCACTTCGGGACCAAATGATTCTCGATACTTATTGGCGAGATTGGCATATGAGTTGCAAGCACCAGGAGCACCACCATAGGCCATTAAGGCTCTCACATTAGGCTCTGATCCCACGAGAACTATCCCAGCATTGGCAATTTTTGCTTTGTCTTCGATATTCATCTTTGCCGAGGTTGAGTCGGTAACCTGTTTAGCCGAGTCGGTTGCTCCTTGAGGTTTATTGTCGCTGTCGCCAGCAAGGAATGTCACCTCTTCGTCGGGTGATGTAGATAAATTGAGTTTCTTTGCCTTGTCAACTTCCATGCTCAATGCCATGAGATTGTCGCGATAGGGTTCGCTATCGCTATACCACGACGATAACTCGGTCATGAAAGCCCCCGATTTAAGTTTCTCCCATGAAAACTCGGGAAACTTTGCCAATTCACGATTCTCAAGTTGCGAGACAGTGCTTCGAGGAAAAAAGTTGAAAACTATCGTTACCGAGGCAATGATAGTGAGCAGTAGTGCAATATATATTATGTTTTGAGTTCTTTTCATTAGAAGAAATAGTGGGTATGTTTATTGTTCAAGGAAGCGTTTGTAGGCGTTTACGGCTTTAGGATTGCAAGCAAAAGAGATGTTGTTGGCAAGCAAAATGTCGGTGATGCCATGTTCGCTCACATAGTCTTTGAGATTGCGATTAAAATAACGATAGTCGAGCACATGTATTTCTTCAAATGAGTAGAAGAGATAGCCGGGAAGGGCATTGCCAAAACTATCTTTAATGATTATCAATCGACGGCCATTGTCGGTTGCTGTTCTCACTTGAACGATTTTGCTATCGCCACCCATAAAGGTGCAATAAGAATTCACTCCTTTAAAGTTGAGGAAGAAATCACCTTGATGAGGAGCACTTTCTTTTACGATGTTTTTGCGACTTTTGTCGAGAGAGAAAGTAATATAAGTAGTTGTATAGTCAATGCCTTGAGGTTTATAATACACAAAGTCCTCAGGCGATTTTTTTACTGAAGCATCTTTAGAGTACATGTGCATAGTACCCACATAATCGGGGATAACGACCTCTTCGTAGTGCGATAAATCCATAAAAGGCACATAAGCCGCTTCGGCAAATGCTTTAGCAGCATAATAACCTCCAAGAGGAGCCCAGTGGTGGTCGGTGCGAGAATATATTGGCTCGTGAGCATGTTGACCAAGAATGGTGTACATATCAACAGGAACAACTCCTGGTTCAAGAGCTTCAAACATTATATTAAGCGCATCGGCTTGACTTTTAGTCCAATCTTTGGCTGCATCGGGGCAATAGAATGCTACGGCAGTGGGAATCGCAGTGAGATAGATGTTTACTGTGTCGCCAAATGTGTGTTTGTAAAGGTTGGCACACTCGGCATATGCTATAGCGTTGGCCTTTGTTGTGCCAAAGCCGTTGAACGCTCTCACCGTGTCAACACTACCGGTGAGAATAACACCAGTGCGAGTTTTGCGAGCCGAAGCATGAGGGTTTACGGTATTGACATATTCTTCTACATGGCAATCAATTTTTTCTTGAGCAGTAGAGTTGAAACATGTAAGCGATGCAACAAGTAATATGCTTGAAAAAGTTTTAAATATGTTCATAATTAATGTTGAGTTTAGAAACGTGTATAGATAAATGCGTTATTAGTAGCACCAACAAGAAGTGCGATGCTTAAAATTAATATTGTGATAGAAATTATTGTTTGTAAAGACAGTTTAATCCATGATAGAGCAGTAGTGTGATTGCTCAATTTGCGAGAAAGCATGTTTGCCGCAAATGTGCGAGTGGGCATACTGAATATTATAGCCACAATCCACAACCAGAAGTTGCTGAAAAATGCGCTCTCTTCAACTATGTCGCATGTGGCAGCTGTGTTACCAAAGAATGAATTGATAAAGATGAGCAAATGGTCGAAACTTTCAAAGTAGAACAGCCCCCAACCAAATACGATAAGCACCAAACTATAAGTATGAAGTAATGCTTTAGGGATTTTGTTAATCACGCGCAGTAGGGTATATTTTTCAAGAGTAACGATTACTCCAAAATATAGCCCCCACAAAATAAAGTTCCAACTTGCGCCATGCCACATGCCAGTGAGAAACCACACAACAAAAAGGTTCAACACTTGGTGGCGACGATTGCCCCCAAGAGGGATATATACATAGTCGCGGAAGAAGCTACCCAGTGATATGTGCCAACGACGCCAAAAATCGGTTATTGAATTAGCGCAATATGGGTGGTTGAAGTTCTCATTAAAGTGAAATCCCATGCAGCGTCCCATTCCTATTGCCATATCGGAATAACCCGAGAAATCAAAGTAGATTTGGAATGTGAACGCCATTATCCCTATCCAAGCACCAGCTGTAGAGAGATCATTGACACCATTGAGGAGAAATTGGTCGGCCAATTCCGAGAACTGATTGGCGATAATTACTTTTTTACCAAGGCCAATGAGAAAACGATATACTCCATCAGAAACATCGCTTAACGTAACTTTGCGGTCGCTGATTTCGCGAGCAATAGTGTCGTAGCGCACAATGGGACCAGCAACAAGTTGTGGGAACATTGAAATGTAGAGCAACAGGTTGCCAAAGTGGCGTTGTGCCGGTGACTCACGGCGATATACATCAACAAGATATGATATTGATTGGAAAATATAGAAACTAATACCTATGGGTAGCGATATTTTGGGTATTGTCATTGGGATACCCATATCGCAAAGTGTTTGAGCAAAGAATCCTGCATATTTAAATATACCAAGGATTGCAATATTACATATCAGTCCGAGTACTAATGCCGTTTTGCGTGATTTTCCTTTAAATCGGTCAATTCCCAATCCACTCAAGTAGTTGAGAAAAACGCATATAATCATCAAGAAAACATAAATAGGTTCGCCCCAACCATAAAATATGAGTGAGAAAATAACGATTATGATGTTTTTTGATAAACAACTATGATGATTATGGTTTGATAAAAGCTTGCGATCGATAATTGAAGCAAGCAAATAGCATAATGCAAAAACTGGGATAAATACAAATAAGAAGAAAAGGTCAGAAAATACCATTATTAAACTGAGTAAAAGGAGTTTACATAGCAAGTAACCCCGATGTTTTATAAATCGGGTGCAAAGTTACTCATAATCTTGCAGATATCATAATCTTGCCGATTTAAAAAGCAACAAAATAGGGTGAAAATATGTTGATAAAGATTTATTCCCAACAACGAGTCTTGTCGGCAATTTGAGGGATAGTTGAGGAGTGGTAGGTAGGGTTGTAGCCACGAAGTCGTTGAGAGCGATAGTCGTTGAGCGCTTTTATGGCATATTTGCCGAGCACAAGCAAGGCTGCGAGATTGCATATAGTCATCATTCCCATTGTGATATCGGCTAATGCCCACACGAGGTCAAGACTCGCAACGGCGCCTATCATTACCATTGCGCCCACGGCAATGCGATAGAGATATAATACCCATCGGCGAGATGTCAAGAATTGAATGTTTGTTTCGCCATAATAATAATTGCCCACAATGCTTGTGAATGCAAATAGAAATATTGCGATCGATACAAAATAGCCACCTATGTTGCCTATTTCGTGCGAGAGCGCAACTTGGGTGAGCTCAATGCCATTATATTGGGTGTAGAATGTGCCACTGCAAAGTATTATTAATGCTGTACAAGTACAAATGATGAGCGTGTCGGTATATACAGCCAATGTTTGCACCAAACCTTGTTTTACAGGGTGCGACACCGATGCTGTTGCAGCCACATTAGGAGCCGAACCTTCTCCGGCTTCGTTGCTGAATAGTCCTCGTTTAATACCCATGAGTATAGCCATACCTAATCCACCTCCCAATGTTGATTCGATGGAGAATGCTTCGGTGACGATGAGTTTTAATATTGTAGGAATTTGGGTGATGTTCATTGCGATAATAATCACGGCGAGAAGAATGTATGCAATGGCCATGATGGGTACTATGATTTCACTAAATCGAGAAATGCGTTGAATGCTACCACAAATGATTAATAGAGACATGATGGTAAGCACGATTCCCACAATAGTAGGCGAAAATCCAAATGAAGCATTCATTGCCGATGCAATAGTGTTGGATTGTACGGAGTTATATGCCAGCCCGAATGTGATAGTGATTAGAACGGCAAAAGTACCAGCCCATAGTTTATTCCCAATGCCATATTTAATATAGTAGGCTGGGCCTCCCATGAACGACTTTTCGCCTTTTATCTTATATAATTGGGCAAGTGTTGATTCAACAAACGCATTGGCTGCGCCAAGTAGCGCAATAATCCACATCCAAAAAACAGCGCCAGGTCCTCCAATGGCAATAGCAGTGGCTACACCTGCGAGATTTCCTGTGCCTACACGGCTCGCAATCGATACGGCAAAGGCTTGAAATGAACTTATTGAGTTGTGCTTGTCGGTAGTTGAACTATTAGGCGAGTTATGTTTCTTCCCTGAATTAGTAAGTTCTTTAATCATGTCGCCTATCATTGTAAATTGCACTCCGCGGGTTTTGATAGTGAAATATATAGCGCAAAAGAGTAGGGACACTATAAGGATGTAGCTCCAAAAGTTATTTATCGCGTTTAGAATTTCCATAATAATACTATGTGTGTAATGTTATTTTATTGTGCTACTATCGGCGGGAAGAACGATGATGGGCTCCACCTTAATAGTATCAACAGAAATGGTGTCAATAGTGTTTGTTTTCTTCTTGTTTTTTAGGAATGCAAACATGTTGTCAAAGTCTTGGCGATACATAATACCCACTCCTTGAGTGGTTAACGCTGTTTTAAGATAATAGTTTTGGTCGTTATATCGATTGTAAGCTTTTAGACGCCAAGAACCACGAGGGTTGAGTAGATATTCGATATCAAAATCGCCAATAAATTGGTTAGTGTTGAGTGATTTATCGCGATAACCAAAGTTGCCGTTTAATCTCAATCGGTTATTAAGAAGTGTACTTGACAATGCAACATCGACCTCTACATCGGAGAAGTCGCCAAGGTCACTGCGCAGATAGGGCGAAATTGTCCAGTTGTCACTTATCTGCCCAAGCATGCTACTCAATTGAGAAGATAGCGTTGACGATGCAACCGAGAATAACTCGTTGCCCTTGGTCGTTGACATATATTCGGGAGTGTAGAAACGATTTAGTGCCAATAGGTAAAGAATTTGTATTTTCATCATTTCATCGGTGCTGATAATACTCATCACTTTGCTTTGAGCGTCTTGTTTGAGCGTAGGGAATTCAAGCCCAAAACTAATGTTGGGTTGAGTCATTTCATCTTTGATGTAAAGCAATGCATTGACTGGCACATTAGTGCGGTTGAGGTCTTTATCTTGCAAAAATGATTCATCGAGGTCGCTCAAATTGGCTTTTACTGGATATGCGGCAATGATGTCGAGTTGCGCAGCCATAGGGTCGCCGTTGAATGATACCGAACTGTTGTTGCGAATCTTAAAGTCTTTTATGATGATGTCTTGCAATGTGAAATTATAACTACCTTCATCGATATTGTAGGTGCCATACATTTTCACTTCGTCTTCGCGTGAACCATAATCCAAACGAAGCGAACCTCTACCAGTTCCTTTAATTTTGTCACCACCCACAGGGTCCATTACAAGCGTGATTTGGGCTTGTGGTGTTACATCTACTTTTATTTGTATGTTAAACTCTGACGAACTGGCTTCTTCAATTTTCTTTTGTTTTTCTTTAAATTGAACTACTTCGGTAGGTTCGTCGGTAACGATGATCTCTTGTTTTTTTGTCCCAGCCTCTTTGTCACGGAATGTCAAGAATGAGTATTCCGAAGCACTAACCATGTCGGAAATGACAAAGGTGAAATTTGATTTTGGACTGGTGGTCATATCAACTTTTATGTTGACAATTCCAGGCTTGCCATCGATGTGAGCCGTGCCATTGCCGTTGATGTGGCCATACCATGTGTCTCCGGCATGCTCATTGATATCGTAGCATAATAGGTTTTTGGTATTGGTAATATCAAAATTAAATTCGGCTTCTTTGAAATATGAGTGTTTGAGCCACCCATTAAGAGTGCCTGTATTGTTGTTCATATCGCGAATTGCAATATCGTTCAACTCAATAATTCCCGGGCGAATGCGTATTGAATCGCTTGCGGTGTAGTAAACATTGGTATAATTGATTTTAAACTTGAAGTCTTCAACAAAGATGTCACCAGTCAAGTCAACATTTTTAAATGTGCCATATAGACGTGCGTTGCCCGATGCTTTGCCTTGAACATCTGAAGCAAATGCCGACATAAATGGATTCATGAAACTTGCATTGAGTTTGTTTGCTACAAATCGAAGGTCGAGTGCTTCTTTTATAGGGAATATCTTGGCGTAGATTTGCGATTTTTGGTTGTTGGCTTGGGTGATATCGGCATCGATGTGTACGGCTTGATTGTCATTGTTCCAATGTGCTTTTAATATAGCATCACCAAATACTGCGCTATTGTAACTGATACCTTTAACATTGAGGTTATTAGTGTAGGCTATTGGAGCCTTGCTGAATAGTTGTGAGGCATAGAATGTACCTGTAGCATCGCCGCCTATTGTTACATTGTTGATTTCAAGAGTTTGGAATATGTAATCGAGATTTACATTTCGTAAGTCAACGCAAAGCACATCATCGGGCGATGGTGATGCCTTACCTTCAATAGTGATAAATTGGTCGCTGTGACGCACATCGAAGTTGTCAACGATAATTTGGTCTTTTGTGTGATGTATGTGAGCCTGTTGTATAGTCCACACGCTATCGTTGAATATTAGATTACTTGGGTTGATAGTTAAATCGGTAGTGAGGTTGTTGTTTTCATCTTTAGAAAACGATGACGATAGAGAAAGGTCTCCTCTAAACATTTCTTTGCGATTCACTACCCAATTAACACTTGCATCGAGTTGATTGTCGCTACCATTGCACACAATCTCAATGGGCATTTTGCCATGTTTAGTGGGATATTCGGTAAATGCTCGCAGTAAGCATTTGTCAATGCTTTGGTCTATATCAATTTCTAATTGAGTTTTTTCGATTAATTTATTCTTCTTGGCAACATACGGAACATCGGCCACGAGATTCATCTTGCGAAGAGGATGGCTGATTTCGCCTGAAATTGTGATTGGCGAAAATAGTTCATATGATATGTTGAAATATTCAAATAATTGCGTATTTTTCTTGATTGTTGCATGATATGTAAAATCATTTTGACGAGAGTTGAGTTGGGTGGCGTTTGCAACATTTCCGTGGGTGTTTTCACCAAAGAAAACAGGGAATGAATGAGATAGAATATCTTTAATGGTAGATACAATAGTCTTAAATGAATAGTGTCCATCAATAACAGCATCAACGACATCTGATTCTATCGATAAGAACTGTGGAGAGGTGCTATTTTGAGTTTCGATATTGATGTTGTTGATGTGTAACGATTTTTGTGGATTGTCGCTAAATGTGAGGTCGTTGATGTGTATATAGCCATCGGCTTCATCGATATTGAAATTGTCTATATTGGCATCGATGGTGGTAGATAGCGTGAGATGCTTTTTAGAAAGATTAGTATTGAGGAAATTTATGTGTTTAACATCGGCATGAATGTTCAACAGTGGAGATTTCTTGTCGATATTGGCATCTCCGTCAATAGAAAGGGTAATATTGGGGTCGTTGACAGCCACATTCCCTTCAATGAAATTGTTGTCGATTGTAGCCGAGAGGTTGATGTCGTTGTAGCGATAGTTGTTGAAATCAACATAATCAACGATGCCATCTACCATTCCTATTCGGTTGTTGCCATTGAGAGATAAATCAAATGTGGCATTAGCCGATATTTGGTTGAGTTTGGGATTTGCAGTTATTGCTCCGATGTTTAGATTGGTCGTGCCCACATCGCCTTTTAGTACAAGGATATTAGATGATGACTTTTCATAGTCGATATTAATCTTTGCGTCACCTATCGAGGTAGTTATGTTGCCCGAAAATAATGCATCGAGAGGTTGTCCGTTAAACTGTCCGTCGATAGTGATGTTGCCCAGTTTGGAAATTTTTGAAGCAACGTCAGGCTTGATGATGCTTGCTGTATTTAATATGTCACACACATCATTAGCATTAGCATTCAATGAAAAATCGGGGAGAATGATATTCATCAATTTTGGGGTTTTGATGTTCTCAACATTGCCCGATGTTTTTAGCTTTATTGACTTTGTGGTGTGAGATATGTTGAGCGAATTGATAACAAGGTTATTCAACACACCGTTTAGGCTAAGATTGATATTGAAACGATCGTTTGAATTCTTAAACTTTGGAATAAATGGGGCTAAATCTCTGAGGGATAAGTAACTCCCATCTTTTATTGAAATGTTGAGAGGGATATTTTTTATTTTTGAGTTAAACTCATCCCAGTTATTGTGTGAGAGTGTAATGTCGCTAAATGCAATATCCGAGTTCTGGAGTTTAAGACCTAATTCACTGACCTTAACTCCTGTAGAGGCAATGTGAAAATCGCCATGTAAGTTGTCAATGACAATTCCCGACTTTTCTTTTACCTTGAAACGCTTGATGTTGAAGATGAAATCATCGTTTTTGAGTTGAGGTATGTGTATGTCGGCATTCCAGTTTGAGATTTTTATGTGGTTTGTGTCGAATTTATCGTCGATAATCGGAGCCGACAAAATATCCCACGATGCTTGCGATTCGCGAATTACAACATTGTTGATGCGTAGGTCAAACTTTGTGGGAGGTTTTGTTTTATCTTTGGGTTGTAGTTTGTTGATAATATTTTGGATGTTAATAGGAGAGGAGGTGTCTTGTCGATAAATTTTAGCATCCAATCCCAATAATGCCGCATGAGTAATGACAATTTTATCGTTTTTGAAAAGTTCATAAAAGTCAATACCGGCATCAATCGTTTTAATTTTTAGCGCTTCTTTCTTGAAATCATCTTTGATGGTGACATCATTGATTGATAATTGATTGAAAGGAGTAATGCTTATCGAAGCAATATCAACATCGGTGCCAAGGAGTTTGGTTAATTCTTCTTCTCCTATTTTACATAATTTATGTTGTACCGAAGGTAACGATATGGTTACATATAAGGCCATTGGTGTGACTAAAATAAGCACCAACAGCACAACAAGAATTGCTCGTATTATTTTATATGAAATCTTCATTATGTAATAATCTGCAAATATACTCATTTTTTGCTGTTTTTTCCTTATAATAGAAGTGAAAAATAATGCTTAAATTTGCGGTAAATTTTAAAAGATGTTTTGATAATGCAATTTATGATGTTATTATTGCCCATAGTGTATTTATTAGGTAACGGATATGTGTTTTGGCGCATGTGGCCGTTATTGGCAGGATTTCCTTTGTGGGCAAAGGTTGGCTGTTCTATCTTTTTTTGGATTATAGCTTTGATGCTTGTAATTACCATATTAATGCGTGATGTAGCACTGCCTCAATGGTTGAGTAGGGCAATGTTCTCAATAGGCTCAACATGGATGGTAATGGTGCTTTATATGGTGATGTGTCTTGTCGTTGCCGATGTGATTAAATTGTTTGTGCCATCGTTTAATTATGGTTTTGTGAGCGCGCTGGGTGTAACGATATTATTACTTTGCTATGGATATGTAAACTATCGCAATCCCAAGGTTGAAAAGATTAAAATGGAGATAGATAAACCATTGACATGCGACTCCTTAAAAATTGTGGCTGTGAGTGATATCCATTTAGGATTGGGCACGGGAAAGTCAAAGACAAAAAAATATGTTGAAATGATAAATGCTCAATCGCCCGATGTAGTATTGATTGCCGGGGACTTGATTGATAATAGCATAGCGCCTGTTGAGGCTAATCATCTTGAAGAGGAATTGAATTCAATAAAAGCGCCTATGGGTGTATATCTCGTTCCGGGGAATCATGAATATATAAGCGGAATTGAAAAGTGTGAGCAATTTTTGAAAAAGACACAGATATGTGTGTTGAAAGACTCAATTATTGAATTGCCATGTGGCGTGCAAATCGTTGGTCGTGATGATAGATTTAATCGCCGACGCATGCCGGTGGCTCATATAATGGAAAAATTAGATGCTACAAAGCCCATTATTATGCTTGATCACCAACCTTATGAGGTGGCGAAAAAAGACTCGTTGGGCGTTGATGTTCAGATAAGTGGACACACACATCGAGGGCAAGTGTGGCCATTGAGCCTCCTGGTTGATAATATGTATGAGCAAAGTCATGGATATAAGAGATGGGATAACTCTCATGTGTATGTATCGTGTGGCTTGTCGCTATGGGGGCCTCCTTTCCGTATTGGAACAAGGAGCGACATGGCTGTGATAACGCTAATCACGAAAATAAATAACGACTAAAGGATAAGAATAAAATAAAATTGTATCTTTGCATAATTGAAAATAAAAAAAATTACCATGATAAAAAAACAGTTACGATTAAAAAGTGTGTTATGTGCTGTCTTATTGATGGCGAGTGTGTGTGCAAGTGCGGCTTATAAGTTGCCAAGAGTGGCTCCTACATCGGTAGGTATTGAACCCAAGCAATTGACATTGCTATATGATTCGTTGCTCACAAGTGATTTAACCGAACTTCATCACCTCATGGTGGTTGTAGATGGTAAAGTAGCCGGAGAAATTCACCCTGCACCATTTAAAGCAAGTGATAAGCACACGCTATATTCGGTGTCAAAGACATTTACAGCAGTAGCTGTGGGATTGGCAGTTGAAGATGGTTTGTTGAGCGTAGAAGATGAGTTGGCAAAATTTTTCCCTAAATATGCGTCAACAATTAAAGGAATAAAGATTAAAGATGTGCTCACAATGCGTTCGGGTTTTAAAACTAACGGAGGCATGCGTAACTCACAACTTGATTGGGTTGACTATTATCTCAATCGTCCACTTGTGGCTGCTCCTGGTACAAAATACTCTTATGATTCAATTGAAACATATCTTCTTGCGGCTGTAGTGCAACAAGTTACAGGAAAGGATGTGCTCACGTTGCTCAATGAGCGAGTGTTCTTCCCAATGGGAATTGATGATGTGGAGTGGGAAAAATGCCCCAAAGGAATTATAACTGGCGGATGGGGTATATATATGACTGCCGAAGCTCAGGCAATGTTTGGCCAATTATTGCTTCAAAAAGGGAAATGGAATGGCCGTCAACTCGTGTCGGAACAATGGGTTGATGAAATGTTGACAGTGAGAGTAGTGCGTAAAGCGGCAAACGATTATGGCTATCAAATATGGTTGTGTGAATATCCTGGTGCATGGCGTGCCGATGGCGCTTATGGCCAATATATAATCATTGTTCCTCAAAAGAATATGGTGGTGGTGTTAAATCAATGCTCAAGAAGCAAAGGTTGGCCCGAACGCGGAAATATATGGAATACAGTAGTGAAGCATGGAAAGGGTTGCGCAATTGAAGCCGAGCCCGATGAACTTGATTCTTTGGCAAAATATGAGGCAACAGCATCTCTTCCTTTATTAAAAGGTGGCGCCGAAAATGCTTTGGCTAAAAAATATAACGGTAAAGAATTTAAATTGTCTAAAAATAAATTGGGTTGGAAGTCAATCAAATTTAATTTCGAAAAAAATAAAATGACTCTCGATGTGGTTGATGCCGAAGGTAAAAAGTCGGCCATTGCAATGGGCTATAATGAATGGTTGATGTCGCAATTGGCAGGTTATCCTCATTATTCAATTAGCGCAAAGGGGCGTTTTACAGGTATTGCAGGACCGTTCTATACAGGTGCTTGCTATGCATGGAACGAGGATAATACACTTACTGCTAAAATTCACTATACCAACTGGATTACATCATTAAAGTTAGACTTTAAATTTAATGGAAAAGGTGGTTTGCAAATAGAGGTTCTTGAGAATTACGCAAAACAACCATTTACTATTGAAGTGAAATAAAGGAACAAAAATCGCTCTTGAAAGAGAGCGATTTTTGTTATTATAACTTGTAAAAAAAAATTAGTTTATTCCGCGAGCTTTGTAGATTTGATCTTTGGCTTCGTTTATTTGACGGAATTTTTCTTCGGCGGCTTTATGGATGTCTTCGCCAAGAGAAGCAACTCGGTCGGGGTGATGTTTCATTGCGAGTTTTCGATATGCAGCTTTTACCTCTTCGTCGGTCGCAGATGGCTCGATTTCAAGCACTTTGTATGCTGAATCGAGCGTGTCGCGACCAAGATTTAGCATTGAATCCACTTCTCCCGAAGATAGTCCCATTGCCGATGCAACTTCTTTTAGGGCTTCAATTTCTTCGTTGCACACATTGCCGTCGCTTTGGGCTATCATGGCGAGGAAGCGAAGCAATTGCAGACGTTCTTCATAGGTGAGATTTGCTGCTATTTGTCGCCCACAATCAACGATGGTATTGCGAAAGGAGGCAGGATTTACTGCATCCATGCGTTTGCGTTGCTCAAAAAGGTTGAGCAGAATTTGGTTACCCTCGGCAACTGCTTGTTCGCCAAAGTTTACGCGAAGGAATTGGCGTACAAACTCCATTTCGCTATGCATAATTTTGCCGTCGGCCTTAATGATGTATGAAGCGAGAACAAGCATCGAGAATAAGAAACTATTGCGATGTCCTGTTGCAGTGTTATCATTGACGCTAGTTTGAATAGTAGAGGTTGTTGTGCTTTTTTCAAATAATGAGCCAATAACATATCCCGCTAAGGCTCCAAGGGGACCTCCTGCCATCCAGCCGACGATTCCGCCTATCCATTTTATAAATGCCATTGTAATGAAATAATTAATTAGTTTTATTTGCAAATATACATATAATAAATGATATGAGTGATATTTTGTGAAAATGATTTTTTATGCTGAGGTTAAATATTTATAAGGTGAATGATGGTGGGTGCTGGGGCTTAAGTATATTGGTTTATAGGGCGGTATATAAATGCGTTGAAAGGGGAGTGGTGAGGGGATTGAATATATATATAATATTTATGTATAATATTTATGCGTTTACACATTTATTAATAAGGGATAAGATGAAAATTGACGAAAAAAATGCGCTGTAAAAATTTGAAAGTTGAAAATATAATATTACTTTTGCATATCCGTTTTTATATATAGCCGTAAAGGGTACATGTGAAAACGATAGAGAAAAGAAATATAGATTTAACTAATTTATAACTAATCATTAATTAATTAATTTGTAATTTTAAAGTTATGGAAGCTAAAAAGCCCGCAACAAAGCCTGCTAAGGCTCAAAAATCAAATGCCCCTGGCATCAAGAACGCATCTTTGGTGATTCTTGCTTGTATGATTGTAACTGTATGTCTTTACATCTTCTGGTTTGGTAATGACGCTCATTTCCAAGATGGTCACCCAATTAACATTTGGGGTACAATCTACATGGGTGGTATCATCGTGCCTATCCTCCAAGGTTTGTTCTTGACAGTTATCGTTCTTTGCGTTGAACGTTTCTTCGCTCTTAACTCAGCAAAAGGTAAAGGTGACGTGACAAAATTCGTTGCTACTATCAAAGCTGCTCTCGTTAAAAACGACATCGCTGGTGCACAAGCTGCTTGTAAAAAACAAGGTGGTTCAGTTGCTGCTGTAGTATCTGCTGCTCTTGTTCGTTACGAAGAAATGGACAAAAATACAGTTCTTTCTAAAGAACAAAAAATTGCAACTATCCAAAAAGAACTTGAAGAAGCTACTGCTCTTGAAATGCCATCGCTTCAACAAAACCTTCCTATCGTTGCAACAATGACAACTCTTGGTACTCTCGTTGGTCTTCTCGGTACTGTAATCGGTATGATCAAATCGTTCCAAGCTCTTTCTGCATCTGGTGCTCCTGACTCAACTGAACTTTCAGCTGGTATCTCTGAAGCGCTTATCAACACTGCGTTTGGTATCGCTACTGGTGCGTTTGCAGTTATTGGTTATAACTTCTATACTAACAAAATCGACCACCTTACTTACGCAATTGACGAAATCGGTTTCTCAATCGTGCAAACATTTGCTGCTACTCACTAATTCCATATTTCAACCAATTAACAAGATTTTATTAATCAAATAATAATAAGGTAAATATGGGAAAAGTAAAAATTAAAAGAAAGAGTACGCTCATCGACATGACCGCGATGAGTGACGTGACTGTTCTTTTGCTTACTTTTTTTATGTTGACTTCTACCTTCTTGGCTAAAGAGCCTACTGTGGTTCAAACTCCTTCTTCAGTTTCAGAAGAAAAGGTGCCAATGAATAACTTGGTTACTATCCTTGTTTCAGGACAAGATAAACCAGGTAAAGCTGGTAACCCAGCCACCGAAGGTAAAATCTTTATCTCTTTCACCGGTGATAAAGACTCAACCCTCTCAAGCGAGCACATTCGTGAAATGATGCTTGTGGAGGCAGTAAAAATTTACAATGAACAGCACCCCTCAGCAAAGGTAGAACTTACTCCAAAACAAATTGCTGAGTTTACTAAACTTAACATGTTTGGTTTGCCATTCCGTGGTATGCCTCAATATCTTGAAATGGATCAAACAAAACGTGATAAGTTCCAAGGTAATATGGAAGATAAAAACGTTGGTATTCCCATTGACGGAAACAAAGACCGTAATGGTAAACTTAACGACTTCCAAGTGTGGATGAAGGCTGTATATAACGTAGCACAAAAAATTCACAACGATCAAAAGGAAGCCGTTGGTGGCGATCCTGCTGAAATCAAAAAGTTGGAAAACCTTTACACAGCTCTTATGCGTAAAGGTGAGGGTATTGCGGTGAAAGCCGATAAAAATACTCCTTACAAAACTGTGCAAATCGTGTTTGACAACCTTCAAACTATGAAACTTAATAAGTTTAGTCTTTTGACTGCACTTAAATCAGAAGATGAACCAACCAATTAATAAAGGTAAATTATGGCACAAATAGAACAATCAGACAACGGCGGCAAAAAGAAAGGCGCCCAAAAGAAGATCGCTATTCATGTCGATTTTACCCCTATGGTTGACATGAACATGCTTTTGATTACGTTCTTTATGCTTTGTACTACAATGATCAAATCGCAAACTTTGCAATTGATTCTCCCTACTAACGAAGATGTTAAAAAGGAAAATCAAAACCAAGCAAAGAAATCGGAAGCGGTTACTTTGATTCTTGATACAGAGTATAACGAACAAACTGGTACTCCAGTAGTTGACGAAAACGGTAAAACTAAACACCTTGTTTATTATTATACCGGTATCGCTGATACTACTTTCTCTACTCCTGACTTCTTGAAACTTGAGAAATTTGTTGGTAACCAAAATAACCAACCACAAGGTATTCGTGCTATTCTTATTAAACGCAACGAAGCGGTTATGAAAGAATACTTGAAACTTAAAGAACGTTGGCAAAAAGAAGAGATTACAAAAGAACAATTTGACTCTCTTGCAAAGAAAAATGCTGCCGACTCAACTAAGACTCGTCCTGTGGTTGTGATTAAACCAGGCCCCAATACTACTTACGAAGGATTGGTTAACGCACTCGATGAAATGCAAATCAACCAAATCTCTCGTTACAGTATTGAGTACCCAACTCACACCGACACAGTTCTCCTCAATGAGTTCAAACGTAGGAATCCTTCTAAGTAATTTTGTGTGAATGAACTATATATTAACCTATTAAAAAGAAAAGAAAATGGCAAAAGATGTAGATCTTTCATCACAAGGTTGGCGCGATCTGATTTTTGAAGGCAAAAATAAAGAGTTTGGTGCATACCAAATGCGTAAAGACTCTGAAGGTCGCCATAATAAGGCAATGATGATTGTATTGGCTGCTTTGGCAGTGATTCTTACTGTAGTTATCTTGCTTGTAACAGGTGTTGTTAGCTTCGAAAGCGAAGATACTGCCGATGCAGGTGTAGAACAAACAGTGGTGGATCTTAATGCAATCCCCGACGAAGAACCTATTGAAGAACCCGAAGTTATCGATCTTCCTGAACCTGAAGAACAAATCAAGAAGGAAGATGTTGCTAACGAGCAACAAGTAACCAAAATCGATATCGTTGAAGATAATAAATTTGACGATCAGAAACAGGTTAAAGATATGTCGGAAGTTCAAGAAAACGAAGCTCAACTTGGTTCTCAAAACGTAACTGAAGGTACTAACGACTTGAATAAACAACAAGTAGAACAAAAGGTTATCGTTGAAGAAATCAAGAAACCCGAACCTCCAAAGGAAGAAGAAAACAAAATCTTCACTGCGGTAGAACAAAAACCTCAATTCCCTGGTGGCGAGGCTGCTTTGATGAAATGGCTTAGCTCTAACATTCAATACCCAGTAATGGCGCAAGAAGAAGGTGCTCAAGGTCGTGTAGTAGTTCAATTCGTAGTTGAAAAAGATGGTCGCGTAGGTCAAGCTAAGATTGCTCGCGGTCGTCACCCTGAACTCGATAAAGAAGCTATCCGTCTTGTTAAATCTCTTCCAAAGTTCATCCCTGGTAAGAATAACGGTCAGTCAGTTCGTTGTTGGTTTACACTTCCTATCAACTTCAAACTTCAACAATAATTCGTAGGATTATTTAAACTCTCAATATGAAAGAGTGGCAATTGCGATTGCCACTCTTTTTTGTTTATATATAATGAAGATTTAAATAAATTCAGTATATTTGCATATTAAATCCATAGGTGGACCTATAAATTAATTTGAAATGAAATTTTCAGTAATATTACGATTTGTCATTTTAGGAGCGTTGTGGCTGTTTCTGTGTTATTTGTTATTAACAACAGCAAAGCCTGTCACCTTATATACATGGTTTGTTATCTTTGCCTCGGCAGTGATAATATTTGTGCCTATGTATAAAAAATACATAAGTAATAGTAGAAAATAAAATGATTGAGTAATGGTTGATACTCCATTATTAAATAATATAAACTCTCCCGATGACCTACGCAATTTGTCGCAAGAGCAATTGCCACAGGTGTGTAGCGATATAAGAAATTTTCTTATTCAATCCTTGTCGAGCAATCCAGGGCACTTTGCATCAAGCATGGGGGCAGTGGAATTGACAGTGGCAATGCATTATGTGTTTAATACACCTTATGATCGCATTGTATGGGATGTTGGACATCAAGCATATGGACATAAATTATTGACCGGTCGTCGCGATAAATTTGTGGGCAATCGCAAATTTGGAGGATTGAGTGGTTTTCCTAGTCCCAAAGAGAGCGAATATGATACTTTTGCTGCTGGTCATGCCTCAAACTCTATTTCAGCGGCATTGGGAATGGCTGTCGCATCTGAACTAAAAAAGGATTCTCCTCGTCGCAATGTGGTTGCCGTTATTGGCGATGCATCTATTGCCGGAGGTTTAGCGTTTGAGGGTATTAATAACGCCGCTAACACCAAAAATAATCTGCTTATTATCCTTAACGATAATAATATGTCGATTGACCGCAATGTGGGTTCGTTAAATTCCTACCTAGGAAAGATTACTACTTCAAAAGGGTATAACCGATTGCGTCATCGTGCATATAATTCACTTAAACGACATAATCTCATCTCGGAACGCTTAAGAGGAAAGGTGTTGCGTTTCAACAACAGTC
Organism: Muribaculaceae bacterium; assembly: GCA_045637505.1. GTDB lineage: Bacteria > Bacteroidota > Bacteroidia > Bacteroidales > Muribaculaceae > RGIG4079. The sequence continues at coordinate 20,930 of JAZTZO010000065.1, forward strand.
TTAAGTCGTTACTGTCAAGTCAACAAAATATATTTGAGGGGTTAAATGTGAGGTATTTCGGCCCGTTTGACGGTCATGACTTGCCTCGACTCATAAAAGTGTTACGAGAGATAAAAGATATGGAAGGTCCACGCATTCTACATGTGTGTACGATTAAGGGAAAAGGGTTTGAACCAGCCGAGAAAGACCCTGCATCTTGGCATGCTCCAGGCAAATTTGACCCTGTGACTGGCGAGAGATATCTATCTGACGAAGAAAATAAACCATTGAAATATCAAGATGTGTTTGGTAAAACAATGGTTGAACTTGCACAAAAAAATGATAAAATAGTGGGTATAACTGCTGCCATGCCCTCGGGAACATCGATGGGTATGATGCAAGAAGTTTTGCCCGATAGAGTGTTTGATGTGGGCATATCTGAAGGTCATGCTATTACATTTGCTGGTGGATTGGCTAAAGATGGCATGCGCCCATATTGTGCTATATATTCATCATTCTTGCAACGAGCTTATGACCATATAATACATGATGTGGCATTGATGAAGTTGCCTGTGACATTCTGCATTGACCGCGCCGGATTGGTGGGTGAAGATGGTGCTACTCATCATGGAGCATTGGATTTGGCCTACCTACGCTCAATACCAGGAATGGTTGTGAGTGCGCCTCGCAATGAACATTGGTTAAGAAACTTATTATATACATCACAAAGCGATAATTACGGCCCATTTGCAATTCGTTATCCTCGTGGCTCGGGCAAAGAGATTAATTGGCAAAACGACATGACTGCTGTCAAAATAGGTCGAGGAGAGCGCCTTGTTGATGGCAATGATGTAGTAGTGTTGTCAATAGGAACGATTGCCGATGAGGTAGAAAAAGCAATTGAAAGAGCCCAAAAAGAGAATAATATATCGGTGGCTCATTATGATATGGTTTTCTTGAAACCTATTGATGAGGATATTCTTGCCGAAGTATTGGCAAAGAATGCTCCAATAATTACGGTTGAAGATGGAACAATAAAGGGAGGATTGGCCTCGGCTGTTATGGAATGGCTCAATGAACAAGGAGCCAACCGAAATGTTTATCCTATAGGTATCCCCGACGATTTTGTGCCTCAAGGCACTGTCCCCGAATTGTATCGTTATTGTGGAATGGATAGTGAGTCAATTTACCAAACTATAGTCAATGCAAAAAATATAAAACAATGAAAATAGTTATTGCAGGAGCTGGAGAGGTTGGGTCGCATTTGGCCAAACTTCTCTCATATGAAAATCAAGATATAGTGTTGGTTGATCGCGATGCGTCAAAACTCGCAGCGATTGATGCAAACTATAATTTAATGACTATGGTTGGAAGTCCCACTTCATTCAATGCATTGCGCGAGGCTGGGGTTGAAGATTGCGACTTGTTTATCGCCGTCACACCCTATGAGTCAACAAATGTTATTTCATGCTCAATAGCAAAACAAATAGGTGCTGGGCGAACTGTGGCTCGTATTGACAACTATGAGTTCATGAATCAGGAAAACAGAGAATACTTTGCTACTATGGGCGTAGATTCTTTGATTTATCCCGAATACTTGGCCGCTCAAGAGATTATCACTGCATTAAAGCGTCCATGGGTGCGACATTGGTTTGAATTGCACGATGGTGAGATAATATTGGTGGGTGTGAAGATGCGCGAAAATGCTCAACTCATAGGCTTGCAACTTAAAGACTTGGCTTCAATACAACCCACATTTCATGTCTCGGCAATAAAGCGCCGTCATGAAATAATTATCCCTCGCGGTGATGATTTTATCAAACTCGATGACATATTATATTTTACCACCACACGCAATCATGTTGACGACTTATTGGAAATATGTGGTAAAACCAATTATGATGTTCGTAAAGTGATGATAATGGGAGGGTCGCGCATCGCAATTCGCACAGCCGATCTTGCCGATAGCGATTTTAAATTTAAGATAATAGAGAAAGATATTGAGGTGTGTCGATACTTGAGCGAGCAATGTCCCGATTGTGATATCGTACATGCCGATGCTCGTGATATCGATGTGCTTCGCGAAGAAGGTATTAGCGATGTTGATGCCTTTATTGCATTGACCGATAGTTCTGAAACCAACATTTTGGCATGTATTATGGCCAAGGAGTTTGGTGTGGCAAAAACTATTGCCGAGGTTGAAAATCTGCAATTAGTTTCTGAGGCAGAGGGCTTGAATATAGGTACAACTATAAATAAGAAATTGTTGGCTTCGAGCACTATATTCCAGTTGCTTCTTGATGCTGACTCATCAACATCAAAGTGTCACGCGTTGACCGATGCTGAAGTGGCCGAAATTGAAGCGCGCCCAGGCTCAAAGATTACTCGTGGCGCGGTTAAAGATTTAAATCTTTCACGCGACATGACAATTGCTGGATTGGTTCGTGATGGAGTGGGAATGCTTGTTACTGGTAACACTCACATTCAAGCTGGTGACCATGTCGTTATATTCTGCTTGACAGGTGCATTGCACAAAGTGGAAAAACTATTTAACTAAATCGATTACATAGAACTCGATGTATAAAAATAATACACAAATCAATTTCCTTGCATTAGCTCGAGTAATAGGGCTGCTCCTTATTATAGAGGCTGTGTTTATGCTCATTCCAGCGCTTACATCATTTATTTATAAAGAAAATGATGTGAATGCATTTTTGATTACATCGGGCATAACTGCCATAGTGGGCTCGGCAATGGCATTCGGGATACACCCCTCGCGCCCCGATATGGGCAAACGAGAAGGCTTTCTTCTTACAGCGTTGACATGGGTTGTGTTCTCAATTTTTGGAATGATTCCGTTTTTGATTGGCGACACGCAAATGAGTGTGAGCGATGCCTTTTTTGAAACAATGTCGGGATTTACGACCACAGGAGCCACTGTGATGACATCAATCGACCACTTGTCAAATGGCATTCACATGTGGCGTTGCTTGATGCAGTGGATTGGTGGTATGGGGATAATTCTGTTTACTTTGGCCGTTATACCTATGCTCAACCACTCGGGTGGGATGCAGATGTTTAATGCCGAGGTTACAGGTATCACTCGCGATAAGTTGCGTCCACGCATTAGTCAAACGGCAAAGGGGCTATGGCTTGTGTATGTGATATTGACCGCAATCCTTTGTGTGTTGTTGTGGCTTGGTCCAATGGATTTCTTCGATAGCGTGTGTCATGCCTTTAGTACAATGTCAACAGGTGGATTCTCTACCCGAAATGAAAGTATTGGTGCATGGGACTCGGTTTATGTGAAATCGGTTGTGACACTGTTTATGTTTATTGGTGGTGTGAACTTTGCATTATTGTTTAAGGTTGCTACTGGCCATGTGGGAGAATTGTGGAAAAGTGAAGTTTTTCGCACATATGTGTATATAGTGCTTGTGATGTTGGGCTTGTTTGTTATCGCAATTATAGCCAATAATCAAGCACACGATTGGGTAGCTGTGACTATCGACCCGTTATTCCAAATAGTTTCAACTCTCACCTCTACAGGGCTCACAGTTGGCAATTATGAAAATTGGGGCTCATTTGTAGTGGCCTTGACCTTTATATTGATGTTTTTTGGAGCAAGTGCTGGCTCAACAAGTGGTGGTGCCAAGATTGACCGCATGTTGTTCTTGATAAAGAATATAAAAAATGAGATATACCGCAGTTTGCACCCCAATGCAATATGTTCGGTGAGAGTAAATGGTAAAGTTTTGGCTCCCGAAGTGGTTAATAAAGTAATTGCATTCTTGTGTATTTATGTGATTCTTATCGCAGTGGGGGGGATTGTTCTCACAGCAACAGGAACGCCTCTTGTCGATGCATTCTTCTCGGCATTCTCATGTATAGGTAACACAGGTTTGGGAGCCGGAGTTACAGGTTATGGCGGCTCTTATGATATAATTTCTGATATCGGTAAATGGGTATTGTCGCTATTAATGCTGATGGGGCGTTTAGAACTATTTACCGTGCTATTATTATTCACTCGCACGTTTTGGCGCAAATAACTCTTTGAGGATATTTAGCCGTTCGGAGTAGGTGTCGATACATTCAACTTCGGTGCGAGTCAATCCCTTTATGTTTAGTCCGCAACCAGGGTGAGAGCAAAATTGCTCCTCATTTTTGTTGGTATGCCCGTTGGGACACACATATCGTTCACTGCCAGGCAGCAATCCCAATCTATTCCCTTCATAATGTCCTAAATCGGGTAGCTCGGTAAAGTCGTCAAGAAGGTCATAAAGGTCGTTCATGTCGTTGGCATCGTAGGTGGGTTTCATAGCCATGAGCATGCGAGCTGCAGCGCGCACCTCATCGCGGTCGAGCATGTCCAATATACCATCAATGTCAAACAAGTGTAGCTCTATTGCCAAATCAATTGACGCATTGGGGCAAGTCGAGGTGTCTTTATACAATGTTTTAATGGCGTGCCTGCGATCAATATACTCAAGATATTGGGGAAACATTTCGATAGTGTCGTTGTGGTATGTGCTACGAGCTTCCTCGGGGGTGTTGACTGCCAATAAATACTTACGATATAATAAATCAGATAGCTCGTGCATATTATTCTCAATGATGAATTTCCAATTTTTTCGCGATGGATAAACATCATTTTGACTTAACAATTTGGCGTATTTGCGTTTGAGAAATTCGGCATTGAGTTGTTGTGCAGTAATCGTTTTCATGATTTGAATTATAAGAATACAAACAAAATAGGGGGGAATACCCCATTTACACGATAAATTATATCGGAGGTATATACACTATATCCAGCATAGAGGCGATTGTTGCTCCATGTAGCTACCGTGTCCGATGTGTAGTTGCTACGGCCTTGATAAATATATTTGCCATCATAGGTATATAGCGTGTCGCTTGAGTAATTGCTCCTCCCTCGGTATAAGAAACGCCCGTCCCAAGTGGCAATAATGTCGGATGTGTATGAACTGTTGCCTCGATATAAATAACGGCCATCCCACGAGTATAGGATGTCGCTCGAGTAGGTGCTATTTCCTCGATAAAGATGTTCTCCGTCCCAAGTGTAAAGAATGTCGCTTGAGTAGGTGCTATTGCCACGATAGATCTTTGTTTGGGCAAGTATCGACATTGAGGCAATAACTATAAATGCTATGTATAAAGTGATGCGTTTCATTGTCATACTAATGCTTTTATGCAAAGTAATAAATAATCGTGGAGATTTGCAAGAAAGTGTTGGCATAGATAAAAGAAAAAGCGATGAAACTTATGTTTCATCGCTTGAGTAGCGGGAACGAGAATTGAACTCGTGACCTCCGGGTTATGAATCCGACGCTCTAACCAACTGAGCTATCCCGCCATATTTCCGTTTTGCGAGTGCAAAGATAGTAGTTTTGTTTTATTCTGCCAAATATTTTGAGCGAAAAGCGAAAAATAAATTCATTTAAAGCCTCTGATGAACAAAAAATCGTCGCTTATTCGCGATAAAATATTGATTAATGAATTGTAGGTTGAGAGGGATATATTGCTGTTGTTGTAATCTTTTTTAGAGTTGTCGTTATTTGTGATTGATACTGCACATTTTACATCTTGAGGCATCGCCGTGGTAGAATGCGAGGCCAATGTTTGCTCTATTTTATTGAAAACATCGCAACTATTTTCGTAGGGCATTTCGCCCTCCTCGCAGGTGTCGATAGTGGCAAATCTATAATATGCGCGTGTTGTAGTTAATAACACATCGGCACGAGCAGTGTTCTCAACCGAGAGAGATATTGTAATAGAGGTTATTGACATATATTACTTGCTGATAAAAATTTCAAGTGCAAAGATAAGAATTGATGCTATTATAGAAAAAATTTATGCCACAATAGATATTTTTTATAGCTGAAATGTTTTATTTGTGTATTTTAGTATTATCTTTGTGCCATAACAAATAAGAATATTAACTTAAAATTTTATGATTATGAAATCAATTAAACGACTTTTTGCTGTTGTAATTGCATGTGTAGCAATCGCAGTCCCTGCTTCGGCTCAATTCTCTTTTGGTATTAAAGCAGGTGCTAAAATAAATGAGTTTCCCGAAGAAATCGGTTCTTTTGAATTTGATGACTGTGCTGGATTTACTGGTGGTGTGATGGGTGAATTTATGCTCCCAATCGTAGGGCTTGGTATTGACGCATCGTTGATGTATATTTATGAACCAATTGAAGGCGATGTGGAAATGTTGGGACAAAAAGAATCATTCTTCTCTGGCGCAAACCACTATATTGAAATCCCTGTAAACTTGAAATATAAACTTTCACTCCCTGCAGTAGAAAAGATTGTTGCTCCTTATGTATTTACTGGACCAAGTGTTTCGTTTATGTTGAGTAATGATATTCCCGATTCATTTGAAACATATTTCAAACAAAACCCAGTAGAAGTAGCTTGGAATCTTGGTATTGGTGTTGAATTGTTTGACCACCTACAAGTGGGCGCATCTTACGGTTGGGGATTGAACAAATATATCAAGGGTGTTAATGAATTTGCCGATGGTGTTCTTGGTGGAATGGAACAATACATCAGCGACGGAAATAGAAAAAATAGTTGGACTATTACTGCTGCTTACTTGTTCTAATTTCAAGCGATAAATAATTCACAAAATAGCGAGCGACTGTCACCTTGGTGGCAGTCGCATTGTGTTTTATTGTAGTAGTCGTTTATCGGTCGTGGTTTATTAATCCCATAGCAATGGAGCGTCCCATGAGGTCGCTAAAGAGTGGGAGTGGGGCAGAGGGGTTGACCTCTTCGTTGAGAACTTTGATTGTGGGTGATTGTATATCTACATTGTTTTGTAGTTGCGATAGCATTTGGTATGCCACTGGTAGATGTGGAAACTCCGAATTAGCTACACCCACCTGGTTGTAGTAGTAATATAGCATAGACGCTAAATATCGCATAATTTCGTTGAGGTGATTGCGCTCGGTTTCGTCAGCGTCGGCAAACTGCTGGTTGATTATCTGCATCAATGCAAAGATAGCCGTGATATATAGTTGCATGGCCGATTGCTTGATCGAGAGAGAATTATTGCCATCAATAGCCATTTGAAAAAGTGCTGTGACTGCAGTAGCATATGCGTCATTAACATTGCTCATCATCGCAAGTGCATCGCAATGGTATGCGGCAAGGATTGCAAGGGCCGATATTTCGTCGAGCGTTGATGTTTTATTGTTGCGAGCCGCAGTCCATAGCGCATCGGCCTTAGCAAGCAATTCGCCCGAAAGTCTTACGGCATCTTCCACCTCTCCACGGTCGAGCATTTCATCGATAGTGGCACAATTTTGTAGTAATACTTTAATTATATTCATTAATTCACTTAATTTTGGACAAAATTATAATTTTTCTTTGATAGTGGTGCAACTAAAATGTTTTTTATGCGTCTAACGGGTATATAAAGAAGAAAATGGAGCATAAAACTGAAAAAGAACAACAGTTCTTATCAATTATTGAGGAGAATCGTCAGCAAATTTATAAGGTGTGCTATATGTATGCCTCTGATGATGACCATTTCAATGATTTGTATCAAGAGGTGCTTATAAACATATGGCAAGGCCTTGGTGGGTTTCGTGGAGAGGCTCAAATATCGACATGGGTGTATCGCATAAGTCTTAACACATGTGTAACTCATTACCGCAAAAATCATAAGCATGAAGAAATGGTGCCGATTGATGGACTAAAAGTGGTTGACACTGATGATGGCACTCATCAACAACAGTTGAAAGAACTCTATAGGCTGATTAATCGTCTTGACCGATTTGAAAAGGCGATAATCCTCCTTTGGCTTGATGAAAAATCATATGATGAAATTGCCGAAATCACAGGATTGTGTCGCAATAATGTGGCTTCACGATTACGCCGAATTAAAATAAAACTACAACAATTTAGTGAAGAATAAAAACAGAATACTATGGATCTCGATGGCTTAAAATCGCAATGGAAATCAATGGAGTTGCGCATCAATCAACTTGAAAAAGATAATAAATCGCTTGAAATGCGCATTACTAGCGACCGCATGAAGGGTGTGAGGGAAAAATTAATGGCTCGTTATCGTGCTATTATAATGGTGTGCATATTTAGCCCTATATGGATGTTGATGATGAATGAATTGTATCAAGTTGATGTAGAGGTTTCTATTGTATATGCCTTTTTCTTTTTAGTTATGGCATTGGCTAACTATTATATGCATCGACTCATTGGGAAAGTTGATTGCTCAACGATGTCGATAAAAGAGGCATTAATGGCTACAGTGAAAGTGGAGGAAACGCGCCAACGAGTAAAGCTATTGGGGTGGATTTTGGGCTTGCCATTAATATTGATTATGTTTGATGTATTCAAGGAGATGGGTCACCCCGAGGTGATATATGGGGCATGCGCCGGGCTTGTAATAGGAGGATTGGTTGGTTATTTCATTGAACGCAAAACGGGTCGCTTAATACGCGAACTTCGCCAAACACTTGCCGATGCGCTATCTGATGATGAAGAATAGTGAATATAGGCGCATTATTGTTTTTAGTTGCAGTAACTATTTTGCATGAGTATGTTCATTATGGCGATAATCAGGATGGAGTTCAGCAGAAAGGAGAAGAAGGGATTCAGTTTGAAAATGACGCATATGGAATTAAAATTACAAAAGATAATGCAATAAGAATAATTCAAGAATGGATTAATAAACAAAATATAAATGAGTAGAATGAGGATAGCTTTTATTTTTATAGTTATGTTGTGCGTTTCATGCATGTATTCAGAACAACATAAAAAAGAAGATTATAAAATACATGCCGAGGTTGATAATGTTGCTTTGGATTCAATCAAAATTATAAATAGAATTTATGAAGATGAAAGACTTCAGGGGCTAATCTCATTTAATGATTCAAATGAAATTAAGTGTAAAATTGAGGAGTTTATGCCTAATATATGGGTTGTTAAGATGATGCACAATAAGGGTTTGATTTATTGCGATGCAGTAATTGAGAAAAAAGAAGATTATGATGTATTAGATTTGCAAGTTTATGAAAAGTAAAAGGACAATCAGGCTGTATTTAGCATTATTATTTGCTTTATTTAATGGATTGTATATTTGGGGGCAAAATAATGAAAGTCGCATATTGCATGATATATTCTATGGTGAGGATATAAAGGCGGTTATGTGTTTTAATGGGACAGCGCAAATAGAAATATATAGCCCTAAATATAGGGTGTGGAATGCTTTATGCGAGACAAATGAAATGTTGTTTACTGACAATCAAAATTGTGATATAAAATTATTGCGATTTGATAAAATAGGGAATACTTATTTGGTGGAAGTTGAAGTGAATAATAAATTAATTAAATATATATTTCATCAAAAAGGAGATAATATCACCAAATATAAAAGTTATGTAGTTCCTTAAATAAGTATAGCAATTCATACAATATAATTAGACTTTGTTAAAAACTTCTGCGAAAAATGTGAGGTAATAATTTGCGAGTGGCGAGATATTGCATTAACTTTGTAGTTATATAAGTTATAACTCAAAAACTACATTGTGCAATGAATAGCAATAGCCTCGTGTCAATCTCCGATATCTCAAAAGAGGAGATATTGCGACTCCTTGAGAATGCTCGTTATTTCGAGGAGAACCCCAATCACAAAATTCTTGACGGTAAAGTGGTTGCAACATTGTTTTTTGAACCATCTACCCGCACAAGATTGAGTTTTGAAACAGCAGTAAATCGCCTTGGTGGTCGTGTGATAGGCTTCTCCGATGCCAGCACTACCAGTTCGTCAAAAGGTGAAACACTCAAAGATACCATAAAGATGGTGAGTAACTATGTTGACCTCATTGTGATGCGTCACTATCTTGAAGGTGCAGCTCGTTATGCAACCGAGGTGACCGATACACCTATCATCAACGCCGGTGATGGAGCGCATCAACACCCATCGCAAACGATGCTCGACCTCTATTCGATTTATAAAACACAAGGCACACTCGAAAATCTCACTATCACAATGGTAGGTGACTTGAAATATGGCCGCACAGTGCACTCTTTATTGATGGCTATGCAATATTTCAACCCCACATTTAATTTTGTGGCTTGCGATGAATTGAAAATGCCTGCTGAATATAAAGAATTCTGCGACCAAAAAGGTATTAAATACACCGAACATAAAGAATTTTCACAAGAGGTTATCAACTCGTCAGATATTATCTACATGACTCGTGTGCAACGCGAACGCTTCACCGACATTATGGAATATGAAAAGGTGAAAAACCTTTATAACCTCCATAATGCAATGCTCGATAACTCAAAAGAAAATCTTCGCATTCTTCATCCACTACCTCGTGTAAACGAGATTGACCAAGATGTGGATGATAACCCCAAAGCATATTATTTCCAACAAGCACAAAACGGATTATATGCCCGTCAGGCAATAATTTGTAGAGCATTAAACATTGATATTAAGGAGGTACAAAAATCATGACAGGAAAGAAAGAACTCGCTGTAGCTGCATTGCAAAATGGCACAGTAATCGACCACATTCCCTCTTCAGTATTGTTTAAAGCTGTAAAGATTTTGGGAATTGAAAAACTCGACACTCATGTTACGATAGGTAACAACCTCAATAGCAAAAAGCTTGGTTCAAAGGGTATTATAAAGGTTGCCGATGTAGAGTTTCCCGAAGCAACACTCAATCGCATTGCACTCATTGCCCCCTCGGCAGTGGTGAATATCATTCGCGACTTTGAGGTGGTAGAGAAACACCCTGTGCAACTCCCCGACACCATTGTGGGCATCGTGAAATGTGGTAACCCCAAGTGTATTACCAACAACGAGCCTATGAAAACTCGTTTTGAGGTGGTAGATCGCGAAAATATTACTATCAGTTGCCACTACTGTGGTCATTCAGTAAGTAACAAAGACGCCCAAATCGACTAATAGTTGCCGATGAAACAAAGTTGGAAGCCCGGAACGATGATTTATCCACTCCCTGCAGTGCTTGTGAGTTGTGGGAACACCCCCGAGCGTCGCAACCTCATCACAGTGGCTTGGACAGGCACTATATGCACTAACCCGGCAATGTGTTATATCTCCATTCGCCCCGAGCGTCATAGTTATGGCATCATTAAAGAGGAAATGGAGTTTACAATAAATGTCACTACCGAAGCGATGGCACAAGCAACCGACTGGTGTGGAGTGCGTTCGGGACGCGACTACGATAAATGGAAAGAGACTGGCCTAACACCTATACCTGGCGAGAAAGTAGGGTGTCCATATATTGAAGAAGCACCGCTTTCAATTGAATGTAGGGTTAAAGAGATAATAAAACTTGGCAGTCACGACATGTTTATAGCCGAAGTGCTTAATGTGCTTGCCGATGAAAAATATATGGATTCCGAAACTGGAGCATTTGACCTTGCTAAAGCATCACCCATAAGTTATAGTCATGGAGGATATTTTACTCAAGGAGAAAAAATAGGTGGTTTTGGTTGGACTGTAAAGAAAAAGAAATAAAAATAATAATTTAATATATCATCAAAATTTATGGAAAGAGATAACCAAATTTTTGACATTATCGAGCGTGAACATCAACGCCAAAAGAAAGGTATTGAACTTATCGCTTCAGAAAACTTCGTAAGTGACCAAGTGATGCAAGCAATGGGCTCATGCCTCACTAACAAGTATGCCGAAGGCTACCCTGGACACCGTTATTATGGTGGTTGCCAAGTGGTAGATGAAGCTGAATCACTTGCAATCGAACGCCTCAAAGAAATCTTCGGTGCAAGCTATGCTAATGTGCAACCACACTCAGGTGCGCAAGCTAATATGGCTGTGTTTATGGCTTGTATGCAACCCGGCGACAAATTCCTCGGATTGAACCTTGCTCATGGTGGTCACCTTTCACATGGTAGCCCTGTAAACTTCTCGGGTCTTATGTTCCAAGCGTTGGAATACAATGTGAAAGAAGATACTGGTTTGGTTGACTATGAACAAATGGAAGAAGTAGCACGACGCGAACGCCCTAAATTAATCATCGGTGGTGCAAGTGCTTATTCTCGTGAATGGGACTACGCTCGCATGCGTCGTCTTGCCGACGAAATTGGTGCTATCTTCATGGTTGACATGGCTCACCCAGCAGGTCTCATTGCAGCTGGTTTGCTTGACAACCCTGTGAAATATGCTCACATTGTAACTTCTACTACTCACAAAACTCTTCGTGGCCCTCGTGGTGGTATCATTCTACTTGGTGAAGACTTCGAAAACCCATGGGGCAAAAAAACTCCAAAGGGTGTGACTCGCATGATGTCGTCTCTTCTCGACTCTGCTGTATTCCCTGGCGTTCAAGGTGGTCCACTCGAACATGTTATTGCAGCTAAAGCAGTAGCGTTTGGCGAAGCTCTTCAACCTTCTTACAAAGAATATCAAGCACAAGTGAAAAAGAATGCAGCTGTTATGGCTCAAGCACTTGTTGACAAAGGTTACAAAATCATCTCGGGTGGAACCGACAACCACTGTATGCTCGTTGACCTTCGCACTAAATTCCCTGAATTGACAGGTAAAGTGGCTGAAAAAGTGCTTGTTGAAGCAGATATTACTGCCAACAAAAACATGGTGCCATTTGATAGCCGTTCACCATTCCAAACTTCAGGTATCCGTCTTGGTACTCCTGCTATCACTACTCGTGGAGCTAAAGAAGACCTCATGGGCGAAATCGTTGAAATGATTGATACTGTACTTTCTAACCCTGAAAACGAAAAAATCATCGCTTCAGTACGCGAAAAAGTTAACTCAATCATGGTTGAATACCCAATGTTTGCTTACTAATAAAATAGTATATCGCAAAAAAAGACTGAAAGGTTGCATCAATCGTTGGTGCAACCTTTTTTGGTATTTTGGTAGAAAGAAATGGCAATTTTTGTGAGTTTGCGATATAACTTGTAACTTTGCAAAAGTTGAAAATAAGTAAAATTATGAAAATTTTATATCGTATATATCAGTGCATTGTCATGGTGCCTTTATTGGTGATTTCGACAATTATCACATCTCTTGCAGTAGGTATAGGTAGTATGCTTGGTGGTGGCCGTTGGTGGGGATTTTATCCTGCGAGCTATTGGGGTAGATTTATCTGCTGGATTACTATGGTAAAGGTGACAGTAACAGGTAAAGAAAACATCGACCCCAAGAAACCTTATGTGTTTGTGGCTAATCACCAAAGTGCTTATGATATATTTGTTGCTTATGGCTATCTTGGTCATAGTTTCAGATGGATGATGAAGAAGAGTCTTGAAAAGATTCCATTTGTAGGGTGGAGCTGTAAGCGTGCCGGAATGGTGTTTGTTGATAATTCTTCACCAGCAGCGATTAAAGATACAATGGCTAAAGCACGCACACAATTGCAAAAAGATCAGTCGCTTATCGTTTTTCCCGAGGGGTCTCGCTCTTGGGATGGAAAGATGAAACCATTCAAGAAAGGTGCATATTTATTGGCCGTACAGTTTGGTTTGCCCATTGTGCCTATTACAATCGATGGTGCATTTGATGTGATGCCACGATTTAAAAAATTGCCAAAGTGGGGACATGTTAAATTGACAATCCACAAACCTATTGATATGCCCGAAGGCGGTTATCGTATCAAAACAGTAATGGAGGAATCATATAACATAATAAATTCGGCTCTCCCCGAAAAAGATCAATAACATATTAACCAATTAAAAATAGAACATTATGAAAAATGGAACATTTATTCAAATCCTAGTATCAATAGGAGTTGTTGCTGCAATTATTGTTGGGCTCATGTTTGGCATTCCTAAATACAATGTGTGGCAACAAGAAATGGAAGGTAAAGCCGAAATGGCTCGTGCCGAGCAAAATAGAATGATTCTTGTAGAAGAGGCCAAGGCTAAATTAGAAGCCGAAAAATTAAATGCACAGGCCGAAATTGAGCGTGCTAAAGGTATGGCTGAAGCTATGGAAATTGAAAATGGCAAACTCACAAGTACCTACAATCAATATCTTTTTATTCGCACATTAGAAAAAATTTCCGATAAAGGTTCGTTGCCTCAAATCATCTATATGCCAACCGAAGGTATGGTTCCGGTAATGAATATGAATCAAAATCAAAATCCAAAAGAGTAAATAACTCATTTAGATAAACAAAATAAAGCACCTCAACGATATTCGTTGAGGTGCTTTTGTGTATGATGAGGTTTGATTTTACTTCTTGCGTTTTTTGCTCTCGTCGGGGAATTTGTCGGGGTATTCGAGAGCGACGCGAGGTCGTTTCATCGCATAGATGATGAGCGCAATGCCAATGAGCACGAAAGGAATGCTTAACCATTGTCCCATGTTGAGTGTCATAGTTTCTTCCCATGCTACTTGGTTGTTCTTTACAAACTCAATGAGGAAACGAGAGCCAAATACCCACACAAAGAAGATGCCGAGCAATAGCCCTTGGCGCTCTTGTGCATTCTTTTTCCAATACATCCACATTAATAATCCGAATAGGGCGAAATAGCAAAATGCTTCATATAGTTGGGTGGGGTGTGAGGGAGCTGTGAAGATAGGCTCTGCTCCTGCTTGCCATGCACGAATGTTGTCGATAAAGCAGAATGCCCATGGCACATCGGTGGCGTGACCAAAAATCTCATGGTTGAATAGGTTGCCGAGGCGTATCAATCCGGCTACCATTGCTACAGCTACAGCCAAGCGGTCAAATGTCCATAGCGGATTGCGCTTAGTGGTGAAGCGAGAATATAATATAACGGCAATCATAACGCCTATTGTGCCACCATGACTGGCCAATCCTCCTTCCCACACTTTAAATATTTCAATGGGATTTTGTGAATATTGGTCCCATTCATAGAAGAATACATGACCAAGGCGAGCACCTATGATAGTGCCAAGCATTACCCACACAAGCAATGACCCAAGCCAACTCTCGGGCGCACCTTCGTGTTTAAATATTTTTTCTACAATCTTGTATCCTCCCAAGAAACCAAAGAGGAACATTAACGAATACCATCGAAGTTGAAATGACCCGATTTCAAGCAATATGGGGTCGGTAGTCCATGTTATGAAGTTAAGCATAATTAATTAAGCTATGATGTTCTACGTTTTTATTTGTGAGAAATATTCTTTAGTGGCTTGTTTCACTTTAGGACTTAATATGAGGATAGCAATCATAGTCGGGAATGCCATGAGTCCATAGAATAAGTCGCATACACCTACTGCAGCCGATAACGGAACAACGGCAAAAACAACAAGCGACAAGATGAAGAAATAGGTGTAGTATTTTGCGTTTTTAGCGCCAAAGAGGTAGCTGGCGCAACGGTTGCCGTAGAAAGAGTATGAGAACATTGATGACATACCAAAACATATTACAATCAACATTAACAAGTATTTCCCTCCAGGGATTGCGTTGCCAAAGGCAGCCATTGCCACTTGAAGACCTTGCACTCCTTCAACATTAATGTCACCACAAAGTAATATTGCCAATGCAGTGAGTGTGCACACCAAGCCCGAGTCGATGCTTGGTCCCAGCATTGCAACAAGACCTTCGCGCACAGGTTGGTCATTTCGTGAAGCACCATGCATGATTGAGGCAGTTCCCACGCCGGCATCGTTTACTAATGCAGCTCGGCGAGCGCCTATAAGTGCAATACCTATCAATCCTCCCCATCCGGCTTTTAGACTGAATGCCTCGCGGAAAATGCTTGCAAACACCTCGGGAACATCTCCTATGTGAGTGACAATGATATATAGCACCATTAAAAAATAGGCTCCCACCATAAATGGTACGAGCACGGTGGCCACATTGGCAATGCGCTTGATGCCACCAAGTACTACAAGAGCAACGATAGATGCTATAGTGATGCCAAATATGAGTTTAAACGAGTGAAGATTATCAAGAGATGTGAACGAAGAGATAGCTGAAAGGAAATCGCTACCAGCAATCCACTCGGGAGTGGTGAATGTGGCAACAGCACCCTCGGCAAGCTGATTGGCATTCATGATACACATAGTGCCAAACATACCAGCAACGGCAAAAAATGTTGCCATAGGTTTCCATTTCATACCCAATCCGCGCTCAATAATATACATAGGTCCACCTTGAGGGTTTCCTTGGTCATCTTTTCCCTTATACATAATAGCGAGTACACCTTCGTGATATTTTGTACACATTCCCACAAGGGCGCTCACCCATAGCCAAAAAATTGCTCCGGGGCCTCCCATTACTAATGCAATTGATACACCGGCAATGTTGCCAAGGCCCACTGTGGCTGCAACAACCGAGGCAAGGGCTTGGGCCGAACTGATTTGCCCGTTTTTCGCATCGCTTTTGGCGCGAAGGGCTGCAAGCGCATAGGGTAGGCGACGAATAGAGACTGCTCCCGAATATATGAAGAGAAACAATCCACCACCTATGAGTGTGAAAAACATTGGGTAGCCACACACAAAGTCGGCGATTGTAGTGATGAAATTTCCTATTGATTCAAGCATTATGTGATTGGTATATGTGATAATAAATCACTAATTTTTAAATATTCTACAAATTTACATCATATCCCATCAACCTGCAAATTATATATGCTGCGTTTTGATTATTTTACATATTAAAAACGATGGCTTGCTATTTATTTTAGCAAGCCACCGATAAAGTAGATGAGAATAAATACTATCGTTGAGCAAATGCGCTCTCTAAATCTTGTGATATATTGATTAAGAAATCGCCCATTCGTTCAAGTTGATTTATAACATCGATATAGTAAACACTTGTTTGGTAATTTTTCACATTGTGTTCGATGTCTTCAATCTCAGCATCGCGAAGATTGCTTCGTGGGTTGTTAATGCACTCTTCGGCATTGTAAGCATTTGAAATTTCGGTGAGGTTGCCTTTATGTGCAGCAATAAGATTGTCGATCATCACATCATAAGCATTATCGACAGCTTCTATCATGTTGTTTATCTTGTTGAGAGTATCATCATCGAATGTCTTATTGTGAATATTGCGGCGTGAAAGAATGCGACTGATAGCCTCACCCGAGTCGCCGAGTGATTCTAATTCACCAATAATCTTATACATTGCCTTGATGCGTTTTGAAGACTCTTCGCTGATGTCTCCTGCCGATACTGCATTAAGGAATGCTGCAATTTCATATTCTATGCGGTCAGAGATTTCTTCATATTTCACCAGTTTGTTTCGTAATTCTTCAAATTTGTCGCGATTGCGCTCTTCAACCGCAGCTTTGGCATATCCAAGACCTTTTTTAGAGATTTGGGCAAAATGGATAATTTCGTCAAATGCTTGTTCGGTAGCAAGTTCGGCTGTAGCAATAGGACCTGCAGTAATGTATTTTAGGCGGAATACCTCTTGCTCTTGGTTTTTAGGTGATTTGATAATTATCACGACAAGTTTTTCAATATATTTGATAAACCACACTAATATAAAGGTGTTGATAGAATTAAATAAAGTGTGGAGCATTGAAAGCCCATATAAAGCAGCTACTCCTTCGGGCGAATTGGGCGAACTAATTACAAAACCATCGGAGGCGGGATTAGGAAGCCCAAAAATCACTTCGGTGATTTTTCCCACAAGGGCAAGGAATGGTGTAAATAAAATCAATGCCCATATAACCCCAAATACATTGAATATAGTGTGTGACATTGCTGCTCTTTTGGCTTGAGTGTTGCCAACTGATGCAGCGATGTTGGCAGTAATGGTTGTACCTATGTTTTCGCCTAATACCATTGCGCATGCCATGTTAAACGGAATCCAACCCATGCTGAGCATAATGAGTGTAATGGCCATTGTTGCCGACGATGATTGAAGCACGAGTGTCAATACAGTGCCGAATGCGAGGAATATAAGCACCGAAGTAAAGCCGTAACTTGACCATGTTTTTACAAAGTCCAAAACCTCGGGAGTGCTATTTAGGTCGGGAACTGATTCCTTCATGAATGATAGACCAAGGAATAATAGACAAAATCCAACGATGAGTTCGCCTATATTTTGATGCTGATTCTTTTTTGAGTTAGAGAATAAAAAACCAAACATCATCAATGGGACTGCAAGGATGGATATGTCGGCTTTGAATCCCAACCACGACACAAGCCATGCAGTAACGGTAGTGCCTATGTTGGCCCCCATAATCACGCCTATGGCTTGTCCCAATGATAGAAGTCCAGCGTTGACAAAGCTCACAACCATTACTGTTGTTGCCGATGACGATTGTATGATTGATGTGATGCCGAGACCTGTCATTACTCCCTTGAATGGGTTGGAGGTCATTGCCGAAAGGAAACTGCGAAGTTTGTCGCCCGATGCCTTTTGAAGCCCCGAACTCATTAAGTTCATGCCATATAGGAACATACCCAATGCTCCTAAAAGAGTAAATATTTGAAAAAAGTCCATAAAAATTCTATTTAGAAGTAATTAGTCGTTCTATTTTATCTGTCCCATATTCATAAATTTGTGAACATGGTTCATATTGGTTGGCTGAATATTCAAAAAGTTGAAGATAGGCTTTATTAATTTGGTTGTTGTAGTAAATGTATAATCTCAATGATTGAGCATTTCCTTCTCGTGTTAAATCTATATTTTCGGGATGAGAGCCAAGTGCTGATAATAATGCTCCTTTCATGTCCATAGGAAACAAGAATTGTTTTCTATGGAATTTTTCACCCGAATGAAAGTGTTTATATGAGGACTTTAATGTAAAAGCGAGTGTGATGCCAATTATAATTAGAGTAAAACCTCCAATATTTGCATTTGTTCCAATGGGTAATATTGCAAAAATGCAACCAACTAAAATTATTAGTGAGAATATAATAATGTCTTTAAGAGAGCGAGTTTTGATAAATTTCTTTTCCATTTGTTATTTAGTATTTCAAATTAAATATGTGATTATGCGTGAGTTGTAGCATAACAACTCATGTGAAATAGTCCCCAAATAAGGGCTACTTCACATAAAATATTATTTGAAATAAAATACTAAATAACAAGTTTACCAAGGCTAATCAATCGATGAAAAGGCCTAGTAAACGAGTAATGGATAATAAGGTTTTTTTGTTGAGAATAGTTCCTTTTGTCCAGACCGTCAATTCGGCTGGCTTTGATTGCTTTAAATTGATTGTTGTGGAAACAATTGCTCCTTTTGGATGTGTTTTGTAATCGAAGGGCACTTGTGGGAGAGGGTTGGTTAGGAAGTCTTGCTTCAAAATCACATGTTGAGCAATCGTCAATATTTGCGGCGTTTTCGGTAGATGAATCAATGGTATAATCATCTGTGATAGTTGATTCTACCAATTCAAATCCATTAATAAAAGCTGCTGCAATTATAATGGGGATTATAAATCTAAAAAGATTTTTTACCGTTAACAAATATTGTCTTGTTATAAATTCTATACAAAGATAGTGCGTTTATGTTGAATAAACAATATTGGTAATAATAAAACAACCATAAGCGAGAAAAAGTTGAGGCGATATATCCCCTTTGATATATCGCCATAGAATCTTAAATATTAAGTATTAAATCTTTATACGAGATGTGCGATGAGATTGTCGCGATCGCCTGGGAGTAGGTCAATGACAGGGATTTCTATCATTGTGTATGCTCCAGGTTTTTGCACCATAGAGGCACGAGCCACGCTCACGAGCATTTGTGCTGTGAGAGCAGGGTTGTTGATGCTCATATTGAATTCAAATCGTTGGTTTTGAGTTTTACCCGATACGCCTTTGCGCACCATGTTCACGCCGTGTCCCATATCTTTCACCTCATCGACCGATTCTACTTGCATCACATGAGTTTCATCATTCACAAAGTAAGGGTCTTCTTTAACTGCTTTAGCTACTTGGTCGAGCGAATAGCCATCTTCAAGTTCTACATACACCATGCGACGGTGAATACCAGTTCCCAATGGAATTGTCATCGAAAGGGCATTTTTTACTCCCTCTTTTGATTTCACACACACGGTGTGCCCCATGCTCATGCCAGGACCAAAGTTGGTATAGGTCAATCCTTTGGGTGCTGCTGCTTGAAGCAAAGTTCTCACCACCGAGTCGCTACCTG
The DNA here is from genome assembly GCA_045637505.1 of Muribaculaceae bacterium. Lineage (GTDB taxonomy): Bacteria > Bacteroidota > Bacteroidia > Bacteroidales > Muribaculaceae > RGIG4079. The sequence goes on from JAZTZO010000065.1 coordinate 41,008, forward strand.
GATCCCAACCAGCTGAAATGATTGCAACAGTACCGTTGGCTTGCGCAACTGCGTTTAGGCTCTTGCGTAGGTCAACGATGCCTGTGTGGATGTCAAAGCTATCAACCGTGTTGATACCTTTAGCAAGATATTCCACCGCATATTTTTCAACCTCACGAGTGGGAGTGCAAAGGATTGCAACATCAACTTTTTCAAGTTGGTCGATATTGGTTACAACATCGTATCCGTTTAATTCAGTAGGGATATTGTTTACACTACGACGCACTACACCTGCAACTTCAAAGTCGGGCGCTGTTTCAAGTGCATCGAGCACAAATTTTCCAATATTACCATATCCAACAATGGCAGCTCTAATCTTTTTCATATATACTTATGTGTTGTAGATTTTCTTTGAATTTTAGTGATTTTAATCCCCTATAGCGTTGCTTTGCTCCCTCTAATTTATGATAAATGAGAGGGAGAGCAAGCTTATGATTTATTGATATTATTCAGGTTGACGGCCATTAACGATTGCCTCGGTGTCGCGAGCAATCATTAATTCTTCATCGGTAGGAATTACAACAACCTTAACCTTTGATTCGGGAGTTGAAACTACAGTTTCTGTACCGCGAATCTTGGCATTAAGTTCTTTGTCGATTTCTACACCCATGAAGCCGAGTGGCGCACACACATTTTCACGCACACCTGTTTGGTTTTCGCCTACACCACCAGTGAATACGATGATGTCAACGCCACCCATTTCGGCTGCATATGCACCAACATATTTGATAATGCGTTGTTCATACATTGCCAATGCTAATTGTGCACGCTCAACACCAGCGATGTCGGCAGCTTCGATTTCGCGCATGTCTGACGAAATTTCCGATACACCAGCAACACCACTATCTTTGTTGATGATGTTTTGCATTTGCGCAGGAGAGAGATTGTGTTTAGCCATCAAGAATGTCAACGCGCCTGGGTCGATATCACCAACGCGAGTACCCATCATAAGCCCTTCGGTAGGAGTCAAGCCCATTGAAGTGTCAACGCTTTTGCCGTTAAGGACTGCAGTGATTGAACCACCATTACCCACATGGCAAGTGATGATTTTTTGTTCCTTAATATCTACGCCAAGGAATTCACACACGCGTTGTGAAACATAGCGATGACTTGTGCCGTGGAAACCATAGCGACGCACACCATCTTCGGCATAATATTTATATGGAAGAGCATACATGTATGATTTAGCAGGCATTGTTTGGTGGAATGCTGTGTCAAATACGCCCACTTGAGGCACATTAGGCATCAACGCTGTGATAGCTTCAATACCAGTCATGTTAGCTGGGTTGTGAAGAGGAGCGATGTCGTAGCATTCTTTAATCATTGCTTTTACATCATCATCAATGAGCACGCTCTTGTTGAATTTTTCACCACCATGCACTACGCGATGACCCACTGCATCGATTTCATCATAACTCTTAATGCAACCTTCTTTTTCATCGGTAAGGTTGTTGAGAATAGCCGAAACTGCACCATTGTGGTCAATATGACCGAGTGCTACGGTTTCTTTCGAACCATCAGCACGTTTAAATTTCAAGAAACCATCTTCAAGACCGATGCGTTCTACACCACCTTCAGCGAGAGTATTGTTGTCGGCAGTTTCGATGAGTTTATATTTTACAGAACTACTACCGCAGTTTAATACAAGAATTTTCATGATTAAAATGTTTTAAAGATATTTTTTGATGAGATTATTTGTTTTCTTTTAGACCGATGGCTTGGTTGCAAGTGATAATTACAGTTTTGTAAATATCTTCGGGGAAACAACCACGAGAAAGGTCGTTGACAGGAGCAGCGAGTCCTTGAAGGATTGGTCCCACAGCTTGAACGCCAGCAAGGCGTTGCACGAGTTTGTATGCAATATTACCTACTTCAAGTGATGGAAATACGAGAACATTTGCACGACCACTTAATGGGCTATTAGGAGCCTTGCTATTAGCAACACCTGGAACTAATGCTGCATCGGCTTGAAGTTCGCCGTCGAGAATTAAATCGGGAGCCATTTCGTGAGCTATTTCTGTTGCACGAATAACTTTGTTCACGCGATCATGGCGTGCGCTACCCTTAGTTGAGAAACTGAGAATTGCCACACGAGGTTCGATGGCAGCTATGTCGCGAGCGGTTTGAGAGGCCGAAACAGCGATTTGTGCCAATTCTTTGTCGGTTGGGTCGGGGATAACTGCACAGTCGGCAAATACAAGCAAGTCGTCGGTGCCATAAGGAGAACCTTCGGGGAGAAGCATGATAAATGCACCCGATACAACATCGATGCCTGGTTGAGTTTTGATAACTTGGAATGCAGCACGAAGCACATTGCCAGTAGTGTTTTGAGCACCGGCTACTTGTCCATCGGCATCACCAGCTTTAACCATTAAGCAACCAAGATAAAGAGGGTTGGCAGTCATGAGGCGAGCCTCTTCCATTGTTATGCCCTTGCTCTTGCGAAGGTCAAAGTATATGCCTGCATATTTGTCGATTACTTTTTCATCGGCGGGATTGACAATTTGAGCTTTGTCGATATTTTCAAGTTTAAGGTCTTTGGCCATTGCTAAAATATCGGCAGGATCTCCAATGAGGATTACATCGGCAATTTGCTCTGCGATGATTTTATCAGCAGCGGTCAAAGTACGAGGTTCTGTACCTTCGGGAAGTACAATTCGTTGGCGATTTTTAATCGCTCTTTCGGTAAGTTTTTCAAATAATCCCATAATGAAAGTGTCTTTGATGTTTGTTTAAATTTTTCTATATGCAAATTTAATGAAAAAGGATAGTTTATGAAAGAAAAACGAAAAAAATGATGGATATGTCAAGAATTTTATATTAATTCGCAGTTATAAATATAAACTATCATTAATCATAACTAAAAATATAAGATACCTTACACTATATCATGGAGTATATTAAATATAAATTAGAATTTGACATGAAAGCCACTCCCATAACTATTTTATGGGAATATATATCTTCCGAAAATGGATTGAAGCAATGGTTTGCCGACGATGTTAAGATAAAAGATCGAGATTATATATTTAAGTGGAAAGGATATGAACAAGAGGCGCGAATGATAGGTATGCGCAAAGGGCTCGCTATAAAATTACAATGGGTCGATGCTTCCGAAAAAACTTATTTTGAAATGCGCATTCTCACAAGCGAAATGACCGACAATGTTGTGCTACAAATAATCGACTTTGCCGAAGAAGATGAACTTGATGAATCAAAAGACCTTTGGCGCTCGCAAATCGATACTTTGCGCCGCGTGATAGGGTGTAAATAGAATTTCAATTTAAACAAAATTGGGGGATTTATTGTTTTAAGTGAAACGACTTGAAACAATGAATCGACGACGCAAATATCAACCCCCAATTAAAATTAGCGTGTGGCTAGCAATTATAGCCACCATAATGGTGTTCTTGCTACTTATATGGCTATCGGTAGTCGATACCCCCTCGATGAGGTAGTGAAGGTGGGGCATATTAAATTCAATGCAAAAGTATGGTCGAAACTTCGCTCTGTGTCGTCCTGAAAAACCGTTACAGGATTTGATACAAAAATACTAAAAGTTTTTTAAATGACAACACGGCATGCCGTGTTGTCATTTTTGGTTCTGTAAGTTATAATTTCTTTTTTATCTTGGCGATGCATCTCATCAG
>JAZTZO010000066.1:0-5002 GCA_045637505.1 Muribaculaceae bacterium
GTAATATTGTTCACCCACTAAGAAATAGTGCTATGGAGGAAGCCGCTTCATCTGGAGAAATAGAAAAAATTAAGGTTTTAATGGATTATGGAGCAGATATAAATTTTACACCAGATAGAGACTATGATACAGATCCTCTTAAGAAATCCTTGCTTACAGAACATATGAATATTGCACTATTTCTTCTAGAGCATGGCGCAAAATATGACAAGGAGTATCTTGACCCTTTTACAAATGAAAAAGAAAATATTTTAGATCTTTTGCGTATACAAACATTTCCATTAGATTCAGAAAAATACTTTTACAAACTAAAAATAATTGAATTTCTAAAAAAAAATGGCATAGATTATTATAAAACACCTGTCCCAGATTGGATTGTAGATAAAATAAAAAACAAATATCCCAACACATGGAAAGAATATATAGTAAAATATTAAATACATACATTGATGTGCCATTGTTGATCGGCGTGGCTGTTCTTTTCGGTCGAACCGACTTCGGTAAACATCATTAATCCTCATATTGACCACTTGGTTTTTAACTCCACATAATGAGCGAGCAATCCACATGGGTTGCTCGCTTTTTTGTTTTTTATTTAATGACAAAAGAACAAAATGAAATAAGTTTTCAGAATGACAGAATTTTATTTCTTTAATTTTCATCGCGTTAGCTTTGTGTTTTTCTGCCATTCTGTTTAAAAAACTTTCAATTTTCAAATCCTCTTTCATCTTTCCTCTTTCATCTTTTTCACAATGTTGCTGAATTTATTTGATTTTAGCGCACTTGTAAGGCAGAATTATTATTTTTTATATCATTTTGCAAGAAAAATTTGCTATATTCAAGAAATTTGTATTATCTTTGCAGTCCAAACTTGAAATTATAGCATAATTATGGCTCTTATCATACCAAAGAAATATAAACGCAAACTACTCCCCGAAACCACCGAGGTGGCAATTAAGGATATCAAAGTGGCTTTCCAAGAGAAACTTGCCACAGCCCTTAACTTGCGCCGCGTAACTGCTCCATTGTTTGTGCTATCGGGCACAGGTCTTAACGACGACCTCAACGGCGTTGAAAAAGCCGTTACTTTCAACATTCAATGTATGAATAATAGCCCAGCCGAGGTGGTGCACTCGCTTGCTAAATGGAAACGCACCAAACTCGGATTTTATGACATTGCACCAGGTTATGGTCTTTATACCGACATGAACGCCATTCGTGCTTGCGAAGACCTCGATAACCTACACTCTCTATATGTTGACCAATGGGACTGGGAACAAACAATCACTCCCGAGGAACGCACTCTCGACTACCTCAAAGAAACCGTAGTGAAAATCTATGATGCAGTGCGCCAAACCGAACAGATGATTTACAAAAGTTTCCCTCACATCACCCCAGTGCTTCCCGAAGAGATTAAGTTTATCCACGCCGAAGAATTGTTGCAAATGTTCCCCGACCTCGATGCCAAAGGTCGCGAAGCGGCTGCTGCAAAAAAATATGGCGCAATATTCATCATAGGAATTGGTGGCAAACTATCAAATGGCGAGCCACACGATGGCCGTGCCCCCGACTACGACGACTGGATTACACCCAACTCTGACGGTTATGTGGGACTCAATGGCGACATGATATTCTGGAACACTATCCTTGAATGCCCATTTGAACTCTCATCGATGGGTATCCGTGTTGAGCCCGAATCGCTCATGCAACAGCTCAAAGCGCGCGGGTGCGAGGATCGTTCGAAATACAAGTTTCACCAAATGCTCCTCAACGGCGAGTTACCCTCATCGATAGGTGGTGGTATAGGACAAAGTCGTTTGTGTATGTTCCTCCTTCAAAAAGCCCATGTGGGCGAGGTGCAAGCAAGCATTTGGCCCGAAGAGCAAATAGAAAAATGCCAAGCCGCCGGAATCGAACTCATTTAGTACAATCTATTTAAAACATATCTACATAACGAAAGTGTATCAATTTCCAAGAATTTTGATACACTTTCTTTTTTATACCTAAAAAAATAGGTCAATTATTATTGAAATATCAAAAACAATACATATCTTTGTCGCATCACAAGAAAAAAAACACGTCATTAAAATCTAATATTTACAGTTTTTATCTTTTCACATAAGCTATGAGCAATCAACTTCTTTTAAAAAAATCTTTTTGGCGACTTTGCCTCTTTTAAGGAAATTTCGACTGTTTCTCTAACGAAAACTATCGAAGTTACCTTGCTTTTGATTTTTTGAAGTTGACATAGCATTATCTCTATTCCCTTTCAAAAATTAAAAAATGGGGCACAACTTGCCGTCGATGTGTCGTGGCGACGCATCGATAGTGATTGTTGTCGCTTCGCACATTGACATACTGTTACATTCATTGCCACACTGGGAGTGAAACCTTTGCTTTACTAATATCTATGAAACTCTCATTTTTTGTATTAACTTAAAAACTGTTTTTATTATGACACAATCTAACACTACTTCATTGGAACTCGTTTCAACACGCATTTGCCCTTTGATTGAAGGAATTAATCACAACACCGAATTACACATCAGCCGCTGGGGACGGCAACACAACTTTCTCGCCACCGATGAGATGAACTCCATTGCAATAAGGATAATTCTCAACAAAAACCAACATAACAATATCATAGTCAAAAATATTCGCCAAAAAATATCAGTAGCGATTATTGACCTCTATGACAATACGCAAGTGAGTCACACCAGTTTTTACGCCACACTCCCCAAGGGCGTAATCCAAAAATTATATATAAAAACTCTTGAGTTCACCCACTTTCACACCACCCATCATGAGTTTTATAAAGTGGTAATAACCAACGAAACCGAAAATCGTGAAATGGATAGTTATGACTTTCGACTCATTGACCATAGCGAGGTCCAAAAGACATTTGAAAAGGTTGTCACCCCTTTTCATGCCTCTATCGAAGCCTACGATAGCCAATATTTAAAAGTAAATCGCGATATCATACCCTGTCCCAATATCACATTTTTGGCTAAAACAAAATACCCCGTTACGCACAAACTTCTTGAAGAGTTTGATGTAAGAGTTTACTACCCAAATGGAGAGATTGAAAGCACAATACTCAGCCCCGTTGAGATAGAAATTTCGAGGAGCATGCTATGGAATCCTATACGCATCACCAACGAAGCTTCAACACTCCACGAAGGGGTTGTATATGCCGAACTGCGACACCTTGGCACTCCCATTGCCGGACTTTTATTTAACGCGGGCTATGATGAATATGAGGGCGAGTGGAGCGACTTCACCCCAATCACCAACTACACTATATCAAAAGGGGAAATAGCATTCAATAAAGCGCTACAAGAACATATTGCTACGCATAAAGCAACCACCGAGTCAGTTTCACCTGTTGATGAAGAGAGATTAAATAATATGTTTGAGAACGCCTTAAAGACTGAAGAAGAGCAATCTAACAACTCTCAAGGAGTAGATGAAGACAACGACGATAGTGAAGAAGACGACTGGGATTTCTCTGACTGCATTGACTGCGACGATGATGAATGCATCGAAGAGGCAAACGATTCTTCAAGCAATCAAAACAGTTGGGATATGCTAAACAACCTCACAGGACTTCAATCGGTAAAAGACAAACTTCACGCCTACAAGGACCTTGTTAATTTCACCAAATTGCGAGCCGAGAACCACCTCACCCCAATCAACATTCCTCTTCATGCTATGTTTTTAGGTTCGCCTGGCACTGGCAAAACGACCGTTGCAAAAGCCATGGGGCAAATGCTACACAGCATGGGGATATTATCAAAAGGGCATGTTGTAGCAAAAGAACGCTCTTCTCTAATAGGGAAACATTATGGTTCAGAAGAGGGAAAAACCCTCAAGGCATTAAAAGAAGCTCAAGGTGGCATATTATTTATTGATGAGGCTTATCAACTATACTCGGAACATGACCCACGCGACCCGGGACGCCAAGTCATAGAAACTCTAATGACAAAACTTGCCGACGAATCCAATCGTGACTGGATGCTCATTCTCGCTGGCTATCCCGACGAGATGATGAAACTCTATAACATCAATCCTGGTTTGGCTTCACGCATCCCCTCGTCAAACATATACACATTTGACGATTTTAGAGAAAATGAACTTATGGAGATTGCCGAAAACTATTTGAGCCAAAATCAATATTCGCTCTCCGACGAAGCACGCGAAGCCCTTCTCAACCGACTTAAAGCCGATTATTCATTGCGCGACAAATCGTTTGGAAATGCACGCCATGTCATAAATATTATTCAACTTGAGATTCTGCCTCGAATAGCAACAAGGATATCCTCAAATCCCCACCCATCAATCTACGACCTCTCCACAATATTAGCATCAGACATTCCCGAACCCACAAAAAAAGAGACTGCAACCCATCGTCGAATTGGATTTTGCTAACAACCCTTCTTTTAATTCCCTCGCCGGGCTGATTTTTCAGCCCGACACTCATAGAGAATAGATATTATTAAAATCATCAAATCACTCCTTGAAATATAAAAAATAGGGCAAAAAAATCCCCTTTTCCAACAAAAATGAAGAAAAATAAAAAAAATTGCGATTTTTTTTGAAAAATATTTGCACAGTATAAAAACCTGTATTATCTTTGCACTCGCAAAACGGAAATAACCGCAAGCAACTCAACAAATCTGGTGTGGTAGTTCAGCTGGTTAGAATACCTGCCTGTCACGCAGGGGGTCGCGGGTTCGAGTCCCGTCCATACCGCAGAGGAGAGAGGAGAATGAGTAACAGATAACTTCCGAGTTTCTTTACTCATTCTTTTTTTGTGCCTATACGCCACTCTCCAAGCCATTGAGCACACCCCAATAGTCAAAAAAACCTACATTCAAAATCGAAGTGCAAAATTTGCGGTAAAAAAAATAATAACATGAAAAACACCGCAGGTTTGCCAAACGGCTGGGGCGCGTAGCCCCAAAGAGTGAATTTGTAGATAAACAAGCAATACAAAAAAAGG
>JAZTZO010000067.1:0-9612 GCA_045637505.1 Muribaculaceae bacterium
AATAACCCGGTTATTGCAAGCATTGATTTAAGTAAACGCTTTTTCATAAAATTTATTTATAGAACTATTAAATTGATAATCACACGAATCAAAAAACAGACTGCAAATTTAGTCATTATTCAAGCGTTATTTACCCCCCCCCGTTAAAAAATGTTAAATATTTCATAACCACCTAATTTTTTATACAATAATAATCAAAGCACACATGGTTCTTTAATAGTATTGTAAAAATACAAAACCCACAAAATGTAACAAATTCCAACCCTTTTGGTAATTTTTTGTTATTTTTATTTGTCAATTAAAAACTAATTACTACTTTTGCTCCGTAATCATAACAAAAGAACGACATGACTCGATTTTATGCATATTATTATTTCTTTTATTTTTATTTTGCAAAAAATAAGAACGGGATTTTATGTGCATAACATCTTATAATTGATTATATGAATTAATAATAATATAAAGTCCCGTAATATTGCGGGACTTTTTCTTTTTATAATAATAAAATTGATAACAATGGAAAAAAGAGTAACAATTCAAGGCGTGGCCGGGTGCTATCATGATGCAGCCGCAAGAGCTTATTTCAAAGATGAAGAAATTACAACAATCCCTTGCGACTCTTTTACCGAATTGTTTCAACGCATGGGGTGCGATGCTTCTTTGATGGGTATCGTAGCAATCGAAAATACTATTGCTGGTAGCATTCTCCCCAATCACGAACTCTTGCGTCAAAGCAATATGCAAATCGTGGGGGAACACAAGATGCACATTTCTCATGTGCTTGCTGCCCTACCTGGGCAATCAATTGATGAATTATCAGAGGTAAATTCTCACCCTATGGCATTGATGCAATGTGAGCAATTCCTTCGCCGTCACCCCAATCTCAAAATGATTGAGAAATTTGACACCGCTGGTAGCGCACAAGAAATTGCCGAACACCAATTAATGGGGCATGCTGCTGTGTGTGGCGAATATGCTGCAAATCTTTATGGGCTGAATATCCTTGAAAGTGGCATAGAGACCAATAAACGCAATTTCACTCGTTTCCTTATCATTGCCGACCCCTTATTGGCGAGTGAAATGCGCCCACGCGAGGAGAAAATAAATAAATCATCGATAATGTTCACTCTCCCCCACACCAACGGGGCTTTGTCGAAAGTGTTGACAATTTTCTCTTTCTACGACATCAATCTATCAAAAATACAATCATTGCCCATCATCGGCCGCGAATGGGAATATCGTTTCTATATCGACCTCACATTTGATAGTTATGTGCGCTATCATCAATCAATTGATGCTGTGCGTCCTCTCCTTAATGACTTGAAAATCCTTGGTGAATATGTTGAATGTAAAAATGAAATATAATATGAATATCATACCTGCACAACGCGTTACAGAAGTACAAGAATACTACTTCTCTAAAAAACTCCAAGAAGTAACACAACTCAATGCTCAAGGTGCCGACATTATATCGCTCGGCATAGGTGGCCCCGACCGTCCTCCTCACAAAGATGTAATTGACACTCTTTGCGCCGAAGCTCAAGTGGAGTCAAACCACAGTTACCAACCCTATGTGGGTATTCCACAACTACGCCAAGCATTTGCTCGTTGGTATAGTCGTTGGTATGGTGTAGTACTTAATCCCGACACCGAAATCCAACCTCTCATTGGTTCTAAAGAGGGTATTCTCCATGTTTCACTTGCATTCTTAAACCCAGGCGATGGGGTATTGATACCAAATCCAGCATACCCTACATATTCATCAGTGAGCCGATTGGCTCAAGCCGAAATTTTCAGCTATGACCTCACCGAAGAAAATGGTTGGTATCCCGACTTTGATGCGTTGGAAAAACTCCCTCTCGAGCGCATAAAACTCATGTGGATTAATTACCCACATATGCCCACTGGAACACCTGCGACACTCGAATTGTATCAAAAAATTATTGATTTTGGTCGTCGTCACAACATTGTCATTGTCAATGACAACCCATATAGTTTCATTCTCAACGACAAGCCCATGAGCATACTTCAAGCAGAAGGTGCCAAAGAAATTGCTATTGAAATGAACTCAATGAGTAAATCGCATAATATGGCAGGATGGCGTGTTGGGATGTTAGCTTCAAATCCCACATTCATCAGTTGGATTTTGAAAGTAAAAACAAATATCGATTCGGGATTATTCAAACCCGTAATGCTTGCTACCGTAAAAGCCCTTGATGTTGACAAAGAATGGTACACAACTCTCAACAATGTATATCGTTCACGTCGCAATGTAGCAGAGGAGATTATGACCGAACTTGGATGCACTTTCGACCCATCTCAACGAGGTCTATTCCTTTGGGGACGCATACCCGATGATATCGCATCGAGCGAAGTTCTTGCCGACAAAGTGCTTTACGAGGCTCGAGTGTTTATCACTCCCGGATTTATTTTTGGTAGCAATGGAGAACGCTACATTCGCATTTCGCTTTGCGCTACCGAAGAAAACATGCGCCGTGCTCTCGACCGCATTCGTGAAATGAACAACAAATAGAAATAACAAAAAAACATATAACAATGAAAGACCTACAACCTATCGTACTCGACGGCATTGATATTCAAAAACCACTAATTATTGCCGGCCCATGCAGTGCTGAAACCGAAGAACAAGTTATTAAGACTGCAACCGAACTTGCTGCTAATGGTGTGAAAATTTTCCGTGCTGGAATATGGAAGCCACGCACTAAACCTGGAGGCTTTGAAGGCGTAGGAGCCGAAGGCCTTCAATGGCTCAAAAAAGTTAAAGAACTCACTGGCATGTACACTTCAACCGAAGTGGCGACAAAACAACATGTAGAAGAAGCCCTCGCTGCTGGCATTGACATTCTTTGGATTGGGGCTCGCACCTCGGCAAATCCATTTGCTATGCAAGAAATTGCCGATGCTCTTCAGGAAGCCCAAGCCGATGTACCTGTTCTTATCAAAAATCCTGTTAATCCCGACCTTGAACTATGGATCGGTGCAATGCAACGCATCTACAACGCCGGGATACGTCGCATAGGAGCCATTCATCGCGGTTTTTCGGCCTATGGCAAACATTTATATCGCAACCTGCCTCAATGGCACATACCCATTGAGTTGCGCCGTCGCATGCCTAACCTTCCTATTATTTGCGACCCCAGTCACATTGGAGGCAAGCGTGAACTCGTTTCATCGATTTCGCAACAAGCACTCGATATGGGTTTTGATGGGCTTATTATTGAAAGTCATTGTGATCCCGACTGCGCATGGAGCGACAAGAGCCAACAAATCACTCCCGATGTGCTCAATTTTGTTATTAACACACTTGTGCTTCGCGAAGGTTCGCACACTACCGAAAGCCTATCGCTACTTCGTCAACAAATCGATGCTCTCGATAATGAATTGCTCGAAGTTCTAAACAAACGCATGCGTGTGTCGCGCGAAATTGGACAATTTAAGAAAGAACATCGCATGCCAGTAGTACAAGCTACACGCTACGACGATATTATACAATCACGCGTAAAACTCGCCGAAGAGATGGGCATGAGTAGTGAATTCATGAAAGCCGTGCTTGCTGCGATTCATGAAGAATCGGTGCGTCAACAAATCGTAATTCTTAATCAAAAATAAACATCGTCTCATTATGAAAATTCTCATTATAGGAGCTGGCAAAATGGGATCGTTTTTCTGCGACATCCTTTCATTTAAACATGAAGTGGCTGTTTATGACACCGACCCGCAACGCCTACGCTTCACATTCAATACACTCCGATTTAGTTCACTTGATGAAATAGATGAGTTTGCGCCCGACTTGGTTATCAATGCTGCCACAGTAAAATACACTATAGATGCATTTAAAACCATAATGCCCCATCTACCTAAAAATTGCATTTTGAGCGACATTGCATCGGTAAAAACGGGGTTACCCGAGTTTTATACCACATGTGGACACCCATTTGTGAGCACCCACCCTATGTTTGGACCCACATTTGCCTCATTAAGCAATCTCAGTAGCGAAAATGCTATCATCATCGCCGAAAGCGACCACCTCGGTAAGGTGTTCTTCAAAGATTTATACAACGAACTACATTTGCACATTGAAGAATATACTTTCCAAGAGCACGACGAAACTATAGCCTACTCACTTTCTATTCCATTTGCATCAACTCTTGTGTTTGCGAGCATTATGAAGCACCAAGATGCGCCTGGAACGACCTTCAAGCGACATATGGCTATTGCTCATGGACTGATGAGTGAAGATGACTACCTATTGAGCGAAATATTGTTTAATCCTAACACGCCTTATCAATTGGAGCAAATTCAAGAAAAGCTGTCGCAACTTCAAGAGATTGTTAAAAATCGCGACTCGGAAGCGATGAAACAATATCTTGCGCGAGTGAGAGAAAACCTCAAATAAGCGCTATTGCTTTCTTTATAAAGGGTTACCCAGTCAAAATACACAAAGGGGCTACGCATCATTGCATAGTCCCTTCGCTATATAATAAAAAAAATCCCGAGCCTAAATGGTTCGGGATTTTTTAGATATAATTCTAAAATTATTTTTTACGACGGTTACCGTAGCGGCTCATGAACTTATCAACGCGACCAGCTGTGTCAACCAATTTTTGCTTACCTGTGAAGAATGGGTGAGATGAGCTAGTGATTTCAAGTTTTACGAGAGGATAAGTAACGCCATCAACTTCGATTGTTTCTTTAGCGGCTACAGTTGAACGAGTAATAAATACTTCCTCGTTTGACATATCTTTGAATGCTACTTCGCGATAGGTTGAAGGATGAAGATCTTTTTTCATTTTATTTTTTGTTTTTTTAATTAATCAAAGTTATTAATAAAGTCACGCTGGTAAGGCGATCATTCGTAATGGCTTGCAAATTTACGCATTATTCTTTGATTGGCAAAGTTATTCGCATTCTTTTTTCATATTTTTTCAATTTCTCTCAATTTTAAACTATTCTAATCAGTTTATTAACAAAAAAGAGAAGCCTCTTTAATGGCTTCTCTTTCCGATATTATGTTATGAATCTTTTATTCAAATTCCATCAATGGGGCATCGGCACCAACAACTTCATCGGGTTGCACAAAGATGCGTTTCACTGTCACATCTTTTTCGGCAACAACGTCATTTTCCATCTTCATTGCTTCATAAACAAGCAATACACCACCCTTGGCTACTTTATCGCCAGGTTTCACATTGATAGAAATAACTTTACCACCCATTGGAGCTTTAAGAACCTCACCTGTTACAGGTGCTTCTGCTGCAGGAGCAACGTCTTGAGCGGCAGCATCGGCAGCATCAATGAATTCAACCATTGCTTGATCGGCATTAACCACTTGATCGGCCTCTACAAGAATGCGCTTAATTACAAGATCCTTTTCAGCTACTACATCATTTTCCATCTTCATTGCTTCGTAAACAAGAATTACTTCACCTTTAGCAATTTTATCGCCAGGTTTAGCTTTGATTGAAACGATGCGACCACCCATAGGAGCTTTCAACACTTCGCCTGTGATAGGAGCAGCTGCTTCTACAACTTTTTCTTCTACTGGAGCTACTGGTTGAGTTGCTTTGTTTTCTTCTGCACGGCGTTTGCGAAGGAATCCATTTGCCACGTTAGGCAACAATTCAAGCAACAACATTTCTTCGGTGTTTGAAGCCAACTTCACGCCACCAAGGTCATCAAGAGTTGGGTTGTCGGGTTTCTTATATTTCGACACATCATATGGGCGCTCGGTTGCATCACCTGTAATTTGTTGACGGAATGCTGGGTCAACAGGAACAGGAGTTTTACCATATTCACCCTTAATCAATGAAATGAATTGATTAGAAAGGTTAGAATAGTCGGCATTACCTTTTTTGCGGTCAAGAGCAACAAACACTGCTTGAGAGCCCACGATTTGGCTTGTTGGAGTTACCAATGGAACAAGACCAGCATCGCGACGTACCTTTGGAATCAAGCGCATAGCATCATCAAGCAAGTCTTCGGCTTGAAGAGCTTTAAGTTGAGCCACCATATTAGAGTACATACCACCAGGAACTTCGGCATTTTTAACCAATTCGTTTGGTTTTGGGAAACCAAAGTATTCTTCGATTGCATGACAAGCATCAAGCAATTCTTGTTCTTTGTTTGCTTTAGCTGCAGCAACAGCTTTATCGAGTTGTGCTTCGATTTCAGCAGGAAGTTTATCTTTAAGTGGATCAAATGGTTTTGGCAATTTACCAAGATCAAAGTCTTTGAGTGATTGACGAGCTTCGAGGAGTTGGTTACGGATTTGACCTACCACTTCCATGTCGGCTTCAATTTCTACACCTAACTTTTGAGCAAAGAGGTAAACCAACTCAATTGCTGGAGCAGCAGAGCCTCCACCAAACCACCAAATGTTAGTGTCGAGAATATCTACACCATTCAAGATAGCCATTACCGATGATGCAAGACCATAACCTGGAGTACAGTGAGTGTGGAAGTCAACAGGAACTTTCACTGCTGCTTTCAATTTAGAAATAATTGATGCTGCGCGTGATGGGTTAACCAATCCCGCCATATCTTTCAATGTAATAATCTTTGCACCGAGAGCTTCCATCTCTTTTGCTTTGCCAACGAAATACTCATCGGTAAAGATTTTTTCGGGCTCTGCAGCAACTACTTCAGCCTTTTTGCCAAACAAGCGAGCAAAGAAGCCTTGTTTAGGTTGTTCTACAGGAGCAGGAGCTTCTTCTTTAGGGTCAACAGTATAACATACTGCACCATCAGGAATTCCTCCAAGTTCATTAATGAGACGTATTGATTCTTTTACGTTGTCAATATCATTGAGCGCATCGAAAATACGCATCACATTCAACCCATTTGAAATTGCTTCTTTATAGAAACCTTCAAGCACAGTATCGGGATAAGGAACATATCCAAATAGATTACGACCACGTGACAATGCTGTAAGCAATGATTTTCCCTTCATCACAGCATCAACACTACGCAATCGGTTCCATGGTGATTCATCAAGATAACGCATCACCGAGTCGGGCACTGCTCCACCCCACACTTCCATTGCATAAAAACCTGCATTTTCATACAAAGGCAATAGTTTGTCGATGTTTGCTTGATTAAGACGCGTTGCAAAAAGCGATTGTTGACCATCGCGAAGCGTCAAATCTCTAATTTTTAGTTTTCGTGATTCCATGATCATTAAAATTTAGTTTGGGAAGATTTATATTTATCTTCTATTAAATCGTGTTATTATATTAATTTATATTAATAACACAAAGTAATATATTTATTTTGGTATAAAGAAATTTTTCCGTAATTTTTTTTTATTCTTGAAAAGAATTAATTTTGTAATAGATTTTCAACAACTAAAATCAATCGATAATGTTTAATTTTTTCAAGAAAAAATCAGAACCCATACAACTTTGTTTCAACACCGATATCCATTGCCATATCTTACCAGGAATCGATGATGGTTCACCCGATGTTGACACTTCGGTTGAATTAATTCAACGCATGCAAAGTTGGGGTATCACACGCATTATCGCAACGCCTCACGTTACTCAAGCGTCATTTGAAAACACTCCTCAAACTATGTCAAACGCCTTAACTGCCGTAAAAGAAAAACTCACCGCAGCAGGCATCGACATTGACATAACCCATTCGGCCGAATATCGCATCGACGAGCTATTCCTATCTCATCTCAATGACGGTATCGTAGTGCCTATGCCCAGCAATTACCTTCTTGTTGAAAATTCATTCATCCAAGAGCCTTGGAATCTTGACCAGCTACTATTTGATCTAAAGGTTAAAGGCTACAAGCCCATTCTTGCACACCCCGAACGATACATGTACTATTATGGCAAAAAAGAGCGTTATAATGTCATCCATGGCACAGGCACCAAGCTTCAACTTAATTTGTTGAGTATTGCTGGATATTATGGAAAAAAAGAAAAACGCATAGCAATGGAGCTAATTGAGAAAGGGTTGGTTGACTTTATCGGCACCGACTTGCACAACCATCGCCATGCCGATGCAATAGAAGATTACCTTGCCTCAAAAGAATATCGCAAGTTGAAAGATAAGTTACTTTTGCTCAACAACACTATTTAACCCCAGCAAATAACATCACAGTATCTCGCTATATACCAACAACTTAAATTGTGGAGCAATAGCAATCGCATGCTCCATAATCTCGCTTTTCACTGCCTCATAAATAGCCCAATCGGTAGTAGCTGCATAACAATATATTTGCAATGGTTGCCCTTTAGGAGTTGAATCGAGCAATGTTACAAACATTTGATGATGTTTCGACACCATAGGATGAGTTATGAGGTAAGTGCATAAATAAGCTCTATATAGTCCTAAATTTGTTTCATTTGTACCATTTACACCCACTATTCCTCCTTGATAACGGCTATTATTTTCTATAAATTCTTTAAGTTGTGAATGTTTTTCAAGAATTTCAGTCTCCAACACCTCACTACTATTCACTACCGACCTCACATCAATAATCACATTTTGTGAAATAAGCCACACATTTGACTCCACCATTCCGCGCCAATTTTGGAATGAAGTTGACACTAAAGTATATGGAGGCAACATTACCAATGTATTATCCCAATTCCTAATTTTCACCACAGTCAATGACACATCTTCTACAATTCCATTCGCGATTGTTGACGGCACTATAATCCAATCGCCCACTCGCAACATGTCATTTTGCGACAACTGCACACCTGCCACAAAGCCCAATATACTATCCTTAAATATCAACATTAACGCAGCAGCAAAAGCTCCGAGTCCCGTAAGCAACACTGTTGGTGATTTGCCCAATAAATTTGACACCGTAATAATCGCTATCACAATCCACACTAATCCTTGGGCAACAATTAAAACTCCTCGCAATGGATGATTTTTGTCATTCCTACGATTGTCATAACTATTCCACATAAAATTAAGAATAGCACTAATAGCCACGCCTATCGTTAAAGATAACGATATTTTTATCAAGACAATAAACGATCTTAAAATCAGTGAATCATTAGAAACAAACGCAAACGAAATCAATCCCAACAAAACAGCAGGAGGAACAATATTACTTACTTTTGAAAAAATCTTCTGTTTTATAAGTTCCTGGCCAATTTCAAACTTTCTTAACCTTATCACTCGCTTAATGAAAAATAGCACAACCAAACGCACCACCCATCCGAGAGCTAATGATAAAAGTATTATTATAACCACATAAATAAGCTCCTCCAGAATAGGATAATTAGATACACCCATTTTAGAAAGGAAAGCACTAATTCCAGTAACAAACCTTAATATAACCCCGTGAGTAGGAAATCCATCCATATTTACATATTTCCCACTTAAACACCATTATATCACCAATAGTTCATCTTCACACATTCATAGTATATAAAACAAAGACCTCATTCTCACATCACAAACCCAGTATATAAAAACAAAAAACCTCGACTCATTTCTGAATCGAGGCTCTCTTGGATAGGGGGCGGTGACCTACTCTCCCACTTTCGCAGTACCATCGGCGCGGTGAGGTTTAACTTCTCTGTTCGGAATGGGAAGAGGTGGAACCCTCACGCTATCACCACC
>JAZTZO010000068.1:0-14996 GCA_045637505.1 Muribaculaceae bacterium
TTCTTTCTTTGATATTTCGTAGTCGCGCAAGATACCGGCATGTTTGAATATTCCTGTAAAAATTCTTTTGTGAATAGATGTCAATCCATGGAGGGAGAATGTAAACGATGGCTCATTTATAATTTTGGTAATGTTTGCAGCTGCTTTATCTGCTTCCTCTTTTTCATCATCTTCTGGTGTTCTTGCAGTCTTTGATTGATAATAAGTATCGATGAGTTCCTTTACCTGTTCAATGGTAATGTCCCCCTCAATATGCTTTGCGGCAGTTTCGTTCAGGTACTCAGAAGTCTTGAGTCCATCCACAGCCTGCAAACCAATCGCAGTTTTCCACGCCTCGGCTCTCTCTTTACCACCAGGCTCACCCATTTTTATGTATGTATCAAAGTCAATCATATTGCATTATTAATTCTGAAATAGGGAATTATATTCCTCTTCATTACTCATTTTCTCAATTAAGAAATCAATCCATGCCTGTGTATATCCATAATTTTGATTCATTGCATCATATACACAATATGTGGCATTTGTCCTTTCAGGTTTTGCATCTCTAGTCTCAGGCCTTACACGATACTTCCTCCAACATCTAGTATGAGTATCAATATTGAATTTATCAACTGTTTTCTTACCCCTTATGATAGTAGGATTGCCTAATGCATTTTGAACCTTTTCCACCACATATCCAGGCTTAAATTTATCATTATTAGCAACTGGTATCTGTTTTTCTTTTATTAGAGCTGCAACTCTTTCAATATTTTTCTTTTCATCTTCGGTCAGTTTATCATAAGCGTAGAATTGGATTGGCAAAGCCTCACTTGATTTATGATTTGCAACTTGCACTAAAAAAGCTTTGAACGCATATTCCCCAGACTTGATGACATCTGCATGTAAAGATGACCGATATTTGTTGATAAAATTCAATACACTATCGTAATCTTTATTTGTCTTAGTCGCCATCCTTAATGTCGCAGACGATGGATACATTTGGAGAGCAAACGATAAAGATTCTCTTAAACAATATTTTGTTCCAAATTCTTTCTCGACAATTTTATCGAAATTTAATAGTAAAGATTCACATTCTCCAAATATATTAGGATCTATTTCTGGGAGGAACTTGTGTTCGATTTTATTTCTCAATGGTATAAAGAATTCAATATTTTTTCTAATGGGGTCATTGTCTGCATTGATATACTTTGATATACAAGTTTTTAATTCCCAATATTGCAATTCACCATTCACTTTTTTATATCTCTTACCTTCTTTGTATATTGGTTTTATCTTCTTTTTTACAAAAATTGCGTGCAATAAAGATGTCCATGCTATACACATAAGAACAATATAGCCTCCGGATTTAAATTTAACAGCCGGTTTGTTATATGTTTCGACAGCGAGTAAAGCTGAATCTATTGCTTTGTCTAGAAAATTTTTGACTTGTTTTGGCAGCCCTCTCATAATAATATATATTATTTGTTGATATCCTTTATTGTATATACCTACATGTGATGTTTTTAAACTCCCTTTATATTAAATTTATCACATAAGTCCTTTAATGGATCATTTACATATATATATGCTTGTGGCGCACTTTTTACACTATCTATAACTGTAATATCAATGGGACTAGGCAACTTATAAACATTGCGGAATTTTATCGCATATGCTGTTGAAACTTCATTAAAATAGTTCATAAAAAACTCATACGATACACCAGACTCATTTCGGGTTACATCCCATATATTCTGCGGCGTATCTTTCATAACCATATCTACTTCTATAAGTGCAACAATTTTTTTTGTGGGAGCCGTTGCATACACAATGAGATAATTAATATCCAGAGGAATACGTTTACGATATTCGTATCGTTTCTCCCCTGATAAAATCTTCTCAATATGTTTTGGGTGTATTGATAGTATTATAGTTTTATTTTTATTTTCCATTTTTAATCAATAAATATTGGTCGTTAGTTATCTTTCTAATGCTCTGTATATTACCTTTGATACCTGCATCCTTAATATCCTTATTAGAGATTTCTCTATTAAGAGATATAAATCTAAATAGGATAACTAATGTTTTTTTATTTGTTATCTCTCTGAGTTCGTCATAGCTATAAACCGTACGTTTAGCTATTATTGAAAACACATCATCCACATTATTTGAGAAAAAGACGCTCTCCACTATACCCATACATTGTATTGATTTACGATCGTGACTTCTATAAAATAAGACAATGTCCCCTTTATTTATAGTTTGAATCTTGGAATGACTTAAATATGCTTTTTTGATAGTATTCCCTTGACAAGAATATAGATTTTGGTCTTTCTCAAATAAAGATCCTTTCATATTACTAAAGTCAGGAAATAAGTCTTCATGATACTTCGGTTGAATAGGAATTATAAATTTACTAACCTCTGTATCTTCTTTAAAGTATGGGTAATACTTAATCAAAGAATCTAAAGTTGACCTACCATCATCCTGAAGTTTCATGGGTTTAATATAGACATCGTCTTGTTTGTACTTGCCTAAACGCGAAAATCCATATTCCTCACATAGTCCAACTAATGTTTTTTGTTCTTCACCAAATGTATGTAGATATACCCAGTCAATTTTGTTTTTAACACAATAATCAAAAGCAATATACATCAAGCGTTCTCCGAGTTTTTTACCTCTTGCACTTGCATCAACCTTGAAAGTACAAAGTTTTAAAATGGAACCAGGCGTCACATCTCCATTATCAGTTAGAATAGCATCGTGTTCTTTTTTGTAAATACAAATAGCAACTACATTATTCTCGCCATCTTCAATGCACCAACATTTTCTTCGTTCTTCTGCACATTTTTGAAACCAATTATCAAAGCCATTGTATGATTTACGCAATGAATCAAAGAATGATTGACTTTTATTTATTTCATAGAGATAGCGTTCTCGTACTCCAGTATAATTGAAAGAGAATTTTTTTGATGCAGATCGTTGTAGAAATTGAATGAACTGCTCAAGACGGTAAACTTTATCTTGAACACCTATTTTTGATGCTTTTCGATGTATTCCTTCATCATTAGTTACAAGAATATGTACAGCCCCACGATATAAAGCAAATAAAACATTATTATCAACCTTGTCGTTTTCATTAGCTTGATGCAGACCCAGTTCAGAACATTCTTTTTCCGATAAAATTGGAGGATTTTCTATTTGCGTATACTGCGCTAAACGAGACTTAACAATATTCCTGCGCTCTACATTTTTATCGCGGTTGATATCCTGAAGTTGAATGGGATGAATATATAGACAATGTTGCTGTTCTGCGGATAATTTCCGCAGTTCAGCAAATGAAGAATCCAAGATTCGACTTGTATCTTCTAGTGGAATTAAAATATTTGTGTCTAGTAATATATTCATTTGTTTTTGAGATTTTTATGAGAAATTAGTAACGGATTAATATTAGATACGTCAAATAAAAAATAATCACTATTTTCCCCCTTCCTTATCGGGGATATATTCTCATTTTTTGCTATCCATTTTAGATATTCTGATATATTTTGATCTGAGATGCAAATCGCATATTCAATTCCAGCAATAATCATCACAAAATATATTTCAGACTCAATGATATCTTTTGATATGAAATTATGTTCTTTTATAAAGAATCCCATTTCGTATAGAACCTCGCAATAATTATCATTTCGGTATACTATACCTCCTTCTGAATTTACTCTCCGTTGGCTATATTGCCAATAATCTCCCTTGCCAAACCTTGCATATTCTCGTAGCAATTTTAATACATCATTCTCTTTCCATAGAAGTTCTTGCACACATAAATCATATTTATCACGCCCCATATTATATAAGAAATACTCGTATGCACATTTAGAGAGAAAACGAGACATTTCCTTATTGGGATATTCAGGTTCTTGGATATACGGGATCTCGATAGTTTTTATCTCACCTGATTCAATTTTATTATAAATACATTCATCTTCTAATAAAATGGTTAAACCACTTGATGTTTGAATTTGCACATCGCTATAAAGAGAAACATCTGGGAAACGTATAGATTGTTTAACCAATTTATTTTTCTTGGAGTATATTTCTGTTCTAGACCTTAATGATATAAAATATGGTTGAGACAATATTTCCTTCTCAATCTTTATAGCAAAATAATGATTACACTCATCACATACATAACCATGAGGTAAAAACATACTCTTATTACCTAAAGATTCAGGGATAATATGTTCTACACTTCTTGAGCTAGATGAATCTTTGTGACAGAATATACAATGCATATTTAACTCTTTAGTTATGTTAGATTATTACTCATTATACTTTACCTCAACATCTGCGACAAGTCCTAATTGCTGTGGCTCGTGGAAAAATTTCGTTTAGTATAATTATATGTGTTTGATACATCATTTTTGCAATATTTATCATCAATTATTTTGAGAAGGTCATTTGCATAGCCCCAAACACTGGAATCTATAAAAGATGTTATGCCAAAGTTCCCATACAACCAACCAGCAAACACCTTCGCTATTTGAATATCATTATGTGAATGAGAAATAAACACATGATTATCTATCTCAGGGAACCAGTCTCGCATTATTCGTTCACCATCAAGATATTCGTTGTCAATCTCATCATATATATTCATTAGGCTTTGTTGAACCTTTCTGGAGGTTCCTGATATATATTCTTCAATATTTTCAACTTTACTATACCCTAATTTGAGAAATAGTTGATCTAAAGTCTGCTTATTAATTTTATAACCTCTATACATATTTGTTATGGTTAAGTTTTAATACCATATCAGAATTACATCCCATTGTAGTTATCCCATCTCCACCTAATATGTCCTTATTACATAGTTGGTAATACACTCCCCAATATAGTATCTCTAAAAGTATTGAATATATTTAGCTTAATTGGCTTATATTCAGGCAAACTTTCAAGATATTCAAGTTCAAAAACTAAACGAGGAGAAGTGTCTTTGCTTGATTTATTTATTTCGGCTTTGTTCCCAATTCGTGCAACTCTAATTAAGTATAAATCCTTTACTCCTTTGCCTTTTATGTATGGCATAAAGTAGTATAGTTTATTGAGGGCAATTGTAGATGGGAATGCTTTTGTTTTGCCTGTATAATATATCTTACTAGGAGCACCATCTAAAAAGTAGTCTTGATTGTCAAGTTTAACCAATCCAATCAAAAGATGTTTTGTTTCATCGAGTTTATAGGTCTTCTTTGGCGCATTTACAACTAGATTTAGATTATCCTCGGCAAACAAGTCAAATTTAAATACTGGTTGTTTGTCTCGTTTTGTATATATAGGATTTGAAGAAACAGGTTCTTCATTATAAATTGCTCGATATAGACTTTTTCCAATTGCTTCAACGATACCACATACCAAGGCGTTCCCCATAAGGAATGCACGCTTGCCATCTGATACCTCTGGGTGATATGTGTGATTGTCGGGGAACATATTGAGTCGTTCCAATTCGATAGGGATAAGTCGACGATGTTTTTTTGATTGGGTTTTTACTACATGCTTAAATCTTGAAGGTGCAGCCCCTCCCTCTCCAGTTATTATTGTGCGAGAAGCTTTGTCTAAATAATCAGGGAAAGCCATGCCTCCTTCAGAGAATACATATTCGTAGCCTTCTTTTGAAACACGATTTATTTTTTTTGCCCCTTTTTCATATTGCCATTTGGGTAGATCCTCATCAGAGATGTAAAATTCTTCGGGGACAAATTCTTCAGCTACTAATATATTGCCTAAAGTTTGAATTGGACCTTCGTATGATGCCACCGAATCAACTGAAAGAATGTTGCGGTCAATCATTATTCCAGCCGTTCCAAATGGGCTTTCTTTTTTCCCTTTGTTGAAGTTATCCGAAACCTCTTTAATGCTTCCCGTTATTTCAAATTGAGATATAGTATTTCCTTTTTGTGAAAATGGAAATGCTTTCGCCATTACGCCATCGAAGAAAAGCCAATTTTTAGCATCTTCAATTTGATTTGCAATAACACAATCTTTTTGATATCCTACAATATAAGTCCTACGGCGTCTTTGAGGCATTCCATATTCAGCTGCATTAATAACGCGCCATTCAACAATATATCCTAAATCGGACAAAGAGGCTAGTATAATGGCAAAATCACGACCTCGTTGAGTGGCAGGCGAATTTAGTAATCTATCAACATTCTCAAGGAATAGATAGTTAGGTCGTTTATCGCCTTTCTCCTCGAGTATACGATAGATTTGCCACCATAGAACGCCCTTTTTCCCCTTAATGCCTCCTGATCGGCTTAAAGTTGCCGCCACAGAATAGTCTTGACAAGGAAATCCTCCAACAAGTAAGTCATGATCAGGTATTTCATTTGTTGGGACTGTGCAAATGTCTTTATTAGAATGGCCTTCGCTACCAAAACGAGCTCGATATACCAAAGATGCATCTTGGTGTTTAGTTGATGGTTCCCATTGGTTGTTCCAAATGGTTTGATATGCATCTGATGCCCCCTCTAAACCGATGCGAAAACCACCTACTCCGGCAAAGAGTTCTACTACACGAATATTTTGATTATCTACACTCATTTTTCTTGTTGTCGTTCTTCTATTATATTTCGCACATAGTCATTGTTAAACCAATAGCAGAATTTCTTTGCCCAACCTCCATTAGGAGTTGGAACTAAATCGGTTGATTTTTGTGCTTTTGGTCTTACATGAAAATTCTTTTTATCTCTTCCTTTCCACCAATATTCCTCTGATATGTGGTCATTAAGGATATTTTCTCTGATATGATTCCAATATTCTTCTGCTAAAGCCAAATCTTCTTGAGGCATTGTCCAAAAGAAGACATCATCTAATATATAATCTCCTTGATTTTTAGTTTGTTCCTTATATACTACAAACATAAATCGGCTTGAGAATAATTCGTAAAGGCGTGATTCAAGCCAATCTTCACAATCGGCAACCTCAATATAATCTATGTTTTCAAAAGACATTGCTTCTTTGATTGTTCCATTGTGTTGGACTCTAATTGTTTTCATCGTAAGCCCTGCTTTAATGAATTCCTCGGATAGGTTTATATTAGAGTATTGATTAGACGAAGCAATCGCATTAGCAATCATTGCAAATTTATTTTTTGGATTATTTGAGAGATTTACTCCTTTTTCAGCTGCAATTAATTGAAAATTTTGCCCTATATATGGCTTGAAACGATTAAGTAATATTTCATCAAATCCTAGTTCATTGAGTTCTTTTTCGGAAACGAGTTGATTGGTTGGAATTGTAAAATTTGCGACAGCATTTTGTCCACTATCTAATACATATTGCAAAACTGTACGCATATAAGCCATTTTAAGGCTAAATGCTCTGCGTGGCGCTCCCTCTGATGAATATGGTTGAGACATAAGGCTATCTCCTTTTTGCCCTTTACGGCAAGCACCAAGATACATTGTATCTCCTTCCGACAATAAATGAGCCTCGCCACGACGAATTTTTTCAATAATAGTTTCGTAATCTTTGCGTATAATTAGCAAATCTTTCTCGGGAAGTTTCCAAAGTACCGAAAAGATAAACTCAAAATCTAATTTATCTGAGCCGATTTTGTGTAAATAAAATATCAGCAACATTAACTGACATTTTAGATAGAAATGCGAGTGCTCAAAATTCTCATTAACAACCTCGCAATAATTAATCATATTACACACCAATCGCTCTTTAATTAGATAATCATTGTTTTTGGCTAATTTGAGAGGAGTGCATTTGAGTTCCATCCTCGCAGATGAAAAATCGGCTTCAGGATTGTTGTTTGTTTCCAATAAAAAATACAAATTCTCCACCATTTGTCCTATGCCGCCTTTCCCCTCTTTTTTGGAGTATCCGTCATATACAAACTCGCGCAAACTTTTACCTAACAAGCCTTTGCTATACTCATATATGCTTATAGCAGAGGTCTTGTCGTAGGGAAGTCCTTTGGTGAGTTTATTTGTATTTGTCATATTGGTTGGTATGCATGAACATTCTCCCACAAAGTTATAAAATATTATGCAAAAAAATGAGAGGGATGGGGTGTTTTTTGAATCTTTTCGTTAGTGGGGTGTGTTTTGTTGTTGAGGGGAAATAATAACAGCACAGCCTTGTGGGCTGTGCTTGTGTTATGAGATTGAGAGGCGTGTCGATGTGGGGGGCTCTCGCAACAAGTCGTTATGACACAACTTTAATTTGGCTGCTTGAACTGTTGCCCTCTTGATTTACTTGGATTTGAACAGGAATTCGTTCTTTGAGTTCTTCGACATGTGAGATAATTCCCACATGGCGCCCTGAACGCGAGTGGAGTGTGCGTAGGGTGTTGATGGCATTACGGAGTGGTTCGCCACTGAGTGTACCAAATCCTTCATCGATAAACAAAATATTGGTTGAGAGTGTTTGGCCTATGTCGCTGAGTGCCAATGCCAACGAGAGGGATACAAGGAAACTTTCGCCACCCGAAATGGTGCTTGCCGAACGCGTAACATAACCTTGATAGGCATCTTCGAGTGAGATGACAAATGTGCCAGGCTCTACCTTTAGAGTGTATCGGTCGGTTAATGTCTTCATATAGCTATTGGCCGAAATGATTAGACTGTTTAATACATAGCTTTGGGCAATTTGCCTAAATCTTTTGCCGTCGCTACTGCCGACAAGGGCGTTTAATCGTTCCCATTTGTGATATTCTTTCATCTTTTTGTCGGCATCGTCCTTGAGAACACCAATGCGTTTTTTGTTGTCTTCGTTTGCTCTGAGTTCTTGGTTGATGCCACCTTTCTTTTCGTTCAAGGTGTTAATTTGAGTGGCAAGGAGTTCGATTTGACTGTTGAGTGATTCAACGGTGTCGCAATCATCAATTTGAGGCTTGCAAAGTTGATGCTTTTGTAACTCTTTTGTTTTGCTTTCAAATAGAGACTTTTTCGCAACTACATCTTCGCGACTCTTGCTGAGTCGTTTATTTATTTCATCAATGTAGTTGGCATTGTAGTTACAAAGGATATTGAGTCGTTGAGAATCAATGTCGGTTGCAGCAAAGAACGAGTCGAGTTGTTGGTTACATTGCGATATTTTTTCCTTTACTTCATTTAGACGCGCGATGGTAGCTGCTGAGTTAGAGTTGATGCTGGTGGCACGAGAGAGAATGTTTGTGACTTTTTTGCCGTTGGTGGGTTGGAGGTTGCTCCATTGAGGCATTTTGTCGATGATGGTTGAGATGATGCCTTTGAGGTTTTCCAAGTCAGACTCGGCATTTCGCAACTTGTTTTCCAAATCTTGTTTCTCGGCCGAGCGTTTGCTATACTCGGTAGCCTCGTCGTTGAGTTGACGAGCAAAGGTTGTTGGGTCGCCTTCCCATTCGTTGTTGAATGGAATGAGACTCTTGGCTTGAGCTACAGCTTCATTAACTTCGATTTGTTTGGTCGAGATGAGTGCTTTGGCTGTTTCAATGCGATGTTTGCAATCATTTACGCTCTTTTCGGCACTTTGTAACATTTGGGCTGTGGCATCATGCTTGGTTCTAATCTCATTGCACTCTGAACGAAGCGTTTTAATTGCCTTTTCGAGTTTCTCTCCATTAGAAATCTCGGTGTTGAGTTTCGCTATGTTTTCAGCAGCAAGTTTTTCCAATGATTCAAGAGCCGAAAGTGCCGATGAGGTGTCGGCGATATCGATTCCAAAAGTTGTGCATGCTTCTTGGGCTTGACGAGTGGCATCGGCAACAGATGTGTCGTTGTTTAACGATTTCAATTCAGCGTCATAATTTTGCGACTCGTTCTTGATTTCGATATCGATTTGTCTCTTTTCCCCATCAAGTTGTTGGAAATAGAGTTCAGCGTCATCGGCAGCCTTTTTTACGCCACTAATGAGTTTAGCCAAATCTTCCTCAATGGGAATCTCGGTCTCAATCTTTTGACGGCATACGGGGCAAGTGTCGCCCATGTGTAGTTTAGCACGAAGATCTATGGCAAACTTTTCGACGGTGTCGCGTTGTTTGTCGTATTCGGCTTTCTTTTGGTCTCTATCTTCCAACGCTTTTTGTAGAGGTTGGAGCATAGAGTCGGCCTTGCTTTTCTTTTTGTTTAGATTGTCGAGTTGAGTGGCAAGTTTTTGGCGTCGACTTTCAATGTCGGCTTTAACTTTGTTGAGGTTGTTGAGGTATAATTTTGCGGTATTTATGTTGTTTACCTTATCTCTTTCGTTGTCGCGTGTGGCTCTTGCAAGGGGGAGATTGAGCGATTCGAGGGCTTTCTCTTGTGTTGCGATTGCTTCCTCTTTTTCCTTTAGAGCATCGGCGATAAGTTTTAATTGGTTTTGCGCCTCGGTTAGAGCCGGAATGAGTAAAGTGTTGAGATTTTCGTTCTCTTTTGATAACTCACGATTTTTATCCTCAATCATTTTGCGACCGTTGATGATGGAGAGGAGATGTCCTTTGATTGTTTGGATATTCTCGTATGCGTGGGCTTTATGGCTTTCGGAGGCAAGGAATTTGTTAATTGAGTCGATTCGTTGTTGAATTTCGCTCAATTCTTGTTCTTCTTTGAGTAACCCATTTAGCAAATCCTCAAATTCGTGAGTTAACGATGAGAGTTGTTCCTCGTTCTCGGCTTGGGCTTTTTGGCTCTTTTTCTTTTCGGCCAACCAGTTGCGAGCTTCAATAGTGGCATTCCAGTCGGCAACGAGTTGCTCTTTTCGTTTGAATTCGTCGCTATTGGTGACTTCAGTGGCTTGTTTTAGATCGGCCTCGGCGTTGGCTATTTGTTGTGCAAGGTCTTTGTTTTTGTTAAGCCATTCGCGTTTGACGATGTTGTCGTTGTGAGCCTTTTGAGCCGTTTCTAAATCAGTATCAATCTCTTTCAGACTCTCATTGCGAGCCGAGATTTCATCATCGGAGAGAAGTTTTATCCCTTCGATGAGTTGCTTTGCATTTTCCCATTCGCGTTTTTTCTCTCCAGTGATAACAGCTGTTTTGGCTCCAATTTTGGAGTAAATATCAACCCCTGTAATCTTTTCAAGGATTACGGCTTTCTCGTCGTCTTTACTATTTAAGAAACGAGTGAATTCGCCTTGAGCCAACATTGTTGTGCGAGAAAATTGGCTGAAATCGAGCCCTATTGCTTGTGCTATTTCTGCTTGAATCTCTTTGTCCTTGGTGAGGATGTTGCCATTAGAGAGGTTTTCGAGAGTCCATCTTTTAGGTTGGATATTGCCATTAGCATTATTATGACCTCGATGGACACTCCAAGTCGCTTTATAAGGGACATCGTTGCTGCCGATAAAGGTGAGTTCGACAAATGCTTCTCCTGTGTTTCGGCGCATGAGTTGACGAGGATCTTTAATGGTTATATCGTCATTGTCAGAGGTATTTCCTTGCATGTTTGTACCCTGAAATCGAGGAGTATTGGCAAAAAGGGCAAGGCAAATTGCGTCGAGGATGGTAGATTTCCCCGAACCGGTTTTGCCTGTGATTAAGAATACCTCACTATCGGCCAATGGTTGTGCGTCAAAGTCGATAACAGCATCTTCGATTGATGCGATGTTGTGTATTGTAAGTTTTTGAAATTTCATAGTCGATCCCTCCTTAATTATTTGTTGCGTGTTTCTTCGTTTATGATTCTAATTACTTCGTTGAAAAGGTCTTTCATTTCATCGTCAAATGTACGATTTATATCATTGGCATAGCGCATCGCAATGTCGAGCGGCGACTCGGCTTGAAATTCTTGAATCGAAAGGGTTTTTGATTCTGACTTCTCTTGCTCTTTGCGTTTGGTGTTGATGATGCAAAATTTGCACTCTTTGCTATTGGCAATTGAGCGAGCCTCATCGTTGGCGTTTGGTGGGAGTATATCGTCCACCTCAACATTGAGGCGTATGTAGGCCGCGATGTCGTTGGGGTAATCGGCGAAGAGTTTTTTCGCCTCATCCCACGATGCCAATCCCTCGGTGGGAAGTGTAACCAAAGGGTGGATATTGTTGATCTCAATTTCTTTCACTATTGGTTGCTCGCCATGTGCTTCTATCTCAACAAGACTCACTGTGTGGCTATAGTTCTCGTCGAAGCTTACTGCGATAGGAGTGCCACTATATCGCACATTATGCTTGCCTGTGTGGACAAATTGTGCGTGATGAATATGTCCAAGTGCAAGGTAGTCATAGCCTTCGCCCATTTGCTTGATGTCGATAGAGTCGATGCCGCCAATTGTGTTTTCGCTTGTGTTTTCGTGCCCTGTGAAATCACTGCCTTTTACGGTGGTGTGGGCAGTCATTACAACTGGTAGATTTTCGCTATTCATCTCGGCTACAGCATTGAGGAGTTGTTGGAAAAATCCGTCGGGGATATTTCGTTCGTATGTGTATGGAACAGCTACGACATATCCTTTGCCAGGAATTGAGATGATGTGGTCGTTTATATTGTCCTTTGAAAGATTGCCTATGGCGTAAATTTTGCTATCTCGCCATGGGGTGCGGAAAATTTCGTGTTTCGAACCGCTGTCATGGTTGCCAGCTGTAGCCACGATTGTCATATCGGGGTGGGCTTTATGAATTGCGTCAATGGCATCAACAAACATTCTTATCACCGAAGACGATGGTTGCGAAGTGTGATAAATGTCGCCTGCTAATAAAAATAAATCGGGTTTGTGTTTTTCGACGATTTCAACCATTTGGCGGAGCATGTCTTTTTGCTCTTCTTCTCGGTCATAACTGTAAAGGGAGTGGCCTAAATGCCAGTCGCTGGTGTGAAGAATTTTCATAAGCTTAGAATTAAAAGATTAATGTTGTGATTTTATGCAAAGATATGAAAAAAAATTGAGATATGCAAGTTCTGTAGGTGGAAACTGTGTTGAGTATGCGTTTTATATGCATACACTAATGCCGATATACGGCATAGATATTCTCTATGTGCGCCCCAAGTGCCGATGAGTAAAATAGGCGAGTGATGAACTTTTTGACGAGTGGGGTAGTTGCTATATTATTATATGTGTTTTGCAATATGCGAAACTTTTGTAACTTTGTGGGTAAATAAACACTTAAAACCGTAGTATTATGTCTTATTTGTTGATATTTTTAATTGTATCGTTTATCGTGTCATCGGTAGGTTGGTTCTACTTTATCTACTTTTTTAGTATTGGTTACGGATTGTCAATCTCGGCACTATCAATTGCTACGGTTGCCATGTATTGGAATGAAATTACTCTCCCAGTGGCAATATTGTGTGGTGTATTGTTTGTTTATGGCATTCGCCTTGCATTGTATCTCTTTATTCGTGAACGCAAGTCGGCATCGTATAAGAAAATACTATATCAACCCGAAAATACGGCACGAAAACCGGTGTTTGTGATGTTTATGATATGGATATCGTGTGCGTTGTTGTATGTAGGGCAGATGAGTCCTGCAGCATTTTATCTTGACAACCTCAAAGAGGGATTGGTTGTGAATGAAGTGTGGGCATGGATTGGCGCAGTATTGGCAACATTAGGCGTGCTAATCGAAATGGTTGCTGATGCACAAAAGAGCGCTGCCAAGAAAGTGAATCCACATCGTTATGTTGATACAGGTTTATATCGCATTGTGCGTTGCCCCAACTACTTTGGTGAAGTGTTGATGTGGACAGGTAGTTTTGTGATATGTTTTGGAGCATGTTGTAGCGTGTGGCAATGGATAATTGCATCATTGGGCTACATTGGCATCGTATATGTGATGTTTAGTGGAGCTCGACGCCTCGAACTACGCCAAACCGAAGTGTATGGCTCTATCCCCGAATTTCAAGCCTATATCAAGCGCACACCACTTATTCTTCCCTTTGTGCCCATCTACAGCGTTGCCCGCCACACCTGGCTCAAAGGCTAAAATTAGGAAATAACAATAAGATAGATAACAAGGATGCCGCAATCAAGCGACATCCTTGTTGTATTATGCACTTTATTGTGCATCTTATTGCGAAAAATGTGAAATTATTGCCTCTGCATAGTGTGGATTATGTGAAAATAGTAAATATTTGAATAGAAAAGGAAGATTTATTTCTTTTATTGTTCAAAATATTACTATATTTGCATTATGAATAAGCAATTAAGTGAAATAGGATCTATCCCAGTAACGACTTCAATCATTGAATCGTTATATCCTGAGCTCAAGTCACCAGACAAAAAGGTAGCTTGGCTTGAAAAGAATGGATATATTATAAGATTGAAGCGGGGACTCTATATCGTCAATCCCGAACATTCAGGAAAGATGCTTTCAAGTGAACTGATTGCCAATCATCTTTATGCACCTTCTTACATCTCTATGTTAACGGCATTGAGATACTATGGCTTAATTCCAGAAGCTGTGTATACGCATCAATCTATGACGGTAAAGCATTCTCGAAGTTTTCAAACTCCTATTGGGAATTATGACTACAAGTATATTGCTCGAGATGCCTTTTCAGTAGGAGTGAGGAGTATGCATAAGGGCGGATATGCTTTCTTGATAGCATCACCCGAAAAAGCATTGTGTGATTTGATCGCAAACTCATCCAAGGTTAACTTACGCTTTTTGAAGGATGTGGAAAACTATCTCGAGCATGACATCCGAATGGATATGGATGAGTTCTATAAGTTTGATGCAACTATTTTTGAAGAGTATATAAAGGTAGGCAAGAAGGCCGATTCTATTGCAGCTGTATTAAAGTTTCTAAGACGATGAAGAATGAAATTTACGATAGCATGTTGTCACGCTACGATCTGACGACAGAGCAGAATAAGCGAAACGCTATTTTTGAAGTAAACCAACAGGTGATTCTTGCAGGTTTGTATAGTGGTGGATTCTTTGAATCTGCAGCATTCTATGGCGGTACTTGTTTGAGAATCTTTCATGGGTTGCAACGTTTCAGTGAAGATATGGACTTTTCTCTGCTAGCACAGGATGATGCATTTGACTTCAGCAAATATTTCCAACCAATTGTTGATGCATTTGCTTTGGTAGGACGTAAGGTTGAAATCAAG